>NZ_JBQUZF010000003.1:649618-654986 GCF_056313985.1 Pinisolibacter sp. DMC19
GCCCTCAGGGATCGTCCCTGTCCGACCCGGAGCGACGCTCGGCGGGAGCGGCCGATCGGTGCCGAGCAACCCGCCGCCCCCGTATCCGAACCGAGGCGAGTGGGCTTCACTCGTGGCGGGGGAGCACCTCCATCGGCGCCGAAATTCGCTCGAGGTGGTGGTCTGACCGGCGACGTCGATGCGCGACGGCGTTCGGCAGGACGCCCCCTTGCGGAGGGGCGGTTCATCCATTCGGCAGCGTCGCGGCGAAGTCCGCCAGGAGGCGCAGCCCGTGAGGCCACGGACCGAAGCCGGATTCCGCGTTGATGTGACCCGCGTCGCCGACGTCCACGAGGCGACTGCCCCAGACGCGGGCCCAGTGCTCGGCGCGGTGAAAGCGCATCACCGGATCGTTGTGGCTGGCGACGAGCAGACTCGGCACGCCGAGATCCCGCTCCGGGATCCGCTCCTCCGCCTCGAACCGCGACGGCTCGGCGGGCGCCACGAGGACGAGGCCGGCGACCGGTGCGACACGATCCATGGCGACGCAGGTCGAAGCGAGGGCCCCCAGTGAATGCCCGATCAGGACGGTGGGACGACGGCTCTCGCGCAGATGACGCAGGATCGTGGCGATCCACAGTTCGATGTCGGGGTCGTCCCACCGTCGTTGGGTGATGCGCCGGAACACCGGCGCCATGCCCTGCCACAGGCTCTGCCAGTGTTCGGGACCGCTGTCCTTGAACCCCGGCACCAACAAGAGATCGAAACGCCGAGCCGCGACGCCGAGTGCCTCCATCACCGATACCGACAAGGTCAGCCCCATCACGTCGCTCCCGGATTCACCCGCGCCTCCCGAAGTCTAGGACATCCCGGGGACGATCGGGGCAGACGAATACTCCGGAAGGATGCCGACCTCGCCTCACGCGAGGCCGTGCTGCGTCCGGAGCTTCCTTGCGGAACGATGCGCCATTCGACATGGAATCGGTCGTCTGGGCACAGGCAGGCGAAGCCGTCGGTGTGACGAAGAAGACGTCCTCGACCGGGGGCGGCTTCGGCCGCCCCTCACGTCTTCGATCTCACTCGGCGGCGAGCCGCTCCTCGTTCGTCAGGCGGCGGTATTCCGGCGCCCACATCTTCTCCTGGACGCGACGGATGATCTCGGCATCCGACATCGCCTCGGTCAGGCCCTCGTCGCGCGCCTTGCGGGCGACGGCCACGGCGATGGTCGAGGAGACCCTGCGCATGTCCTCGAGCAACGGCAGCAGCCGTCCGCCCGGGGTGGTGCGCGCCGGCGACAGCGCCGCGAGAGCCTCGGCGGCGGCGAGGAACATGCTGTCGGTCACCCGCCGCGCGTTCACCGCCAGGACGCCGAGGCCGACGCCGGGGAAGATGTAGGAGTTGTTGGTCTGGGCGAAATGATGGGTGACGCCTTCATACTCGACCGGCGCGAAGGGGCTGCCCGTGCCGATGATCGCCCGCCCCTCGGTCCAGCGCACGATGTCGGCCGGCTGCGCCTCGACGCAGGAGGTCGGGTTGGACAGCGGGAAGACGATCGGCCGTTCGGTGTGGGCCGCCATCTCGCGGATCACCGCCTCGGTGAAGGTGCCCGGCTGGCCGGCGACGCCGATCAGCACGGTCGGCTTCACGTTGCGCACCACGTCGAGCAGCATGGCCTTGCCGGGCACGTCGAGCTGCCACTGATCGAGCTGCGCGCTGTCCTGGCGCCAGCCGAGCTGGAACGTGTCGAGGTTCGGCGTCTTCTCGGTGACGAGGCCATGACGGCCGACGATGAAGAAGCGACGCGCCGCCTCTTCGGCGTCGAGGCCCTGCTCGATCATCGCCGAGCGGATCAGTTCGGCGATGCCGATGCCGGCCGAACCGCCGCCGAGGATGACGACGCGCTGTTCGGTCAGGGGCTTGCCGACGATGTCGACGGCGGCGAGCAGCGTGCCGGTGGCGACCGAGGCGGTGCCCTGGATGTCGTCGTTGAAGGTGCAGAGCCGGTCGCGATAGCGCTCCAGCAGCCGGTTGGCGTTGTTCTTGTGGAAGTCCTCCCACTGCAGCAGGACATTCGGCCAGCGCCGCTTCACCGCCGCGACGAAGGCTTCGATGAACGCGTCGTAGTCCGCCCCGCGGACGCGCTCGTGGTGCCAACCGAAATAGAGCGGATCGGAGAGCCGTTCGAGATTGTCGGTGCCGACGTCGAGGGTGATCGGAAGGGTCCGGGCCGGGTCGATGCCGCCGCAGGCCGAATAGATGGCGAGCTTGCCGATCGGGATGCCCATGCCGCCGACGCCCTGGTCGCCGAGACCGAGGATGCGCTCGCCGTCGGTGACGACGATGCACTCGACGTCGTCGAAGCGCGGATTGGCGAAGATCCGGTCGAGCTTGTCCTTGAGGTGGATCGACAGGAACAGGCCGCGCGGACGGCGGTAGATGTGGCTGAAGCGCTGGCAGCCGAGGCCGACGGTCGGGGTGTAGATGACCGGCAGCAGTTCCTCGAGATGCTCGACGAGGAGGGCGAAATAGAGCGTCTCGTTGGTGTCCTGCAGGTCGCGCAGGAAGACGTAGCGATCGAGATCGGTCGGCAGGGCGCGGACGCATTCGAGCCGGCGGGCGACCTGGTCGGCGAGCGTCTCGACATGGTCGGGCAGCAGCCCGTGCAGCCCGTAGAGATCACGCTCTTCCTCGGTGAAGGCCGTCGAGCGGTTGAGCAGCGGGTTCTCGAGAACCTGCGCGGACGGGAGCGGATGGCCGGTCCTGCGGCTTTCGCCGTGGCGCGGGTTCGGGCGAATGTCGGTCATCGAGGTGTCCTCGTGTATCGGAAGGGTCTGTCGCCCAGGTCGGTCAACGACGGGCGATCGGCTCGAGGCCGCTGCGCAGCAGAACCGGGGCTGCGTCGTTCGACGCGATGAAGGCGATCAGCGCCTTGCCCGCGGCGGGCTCGGCGGCGTTCGTGGTCAAGCCGGCGGAAAAGACGGTGATCTTCTGGACGTCGTCCGGCAGCTTGCCGACGAAGTCGGCGCCGGCGATCGGCAACAGTTCGCTGACCTGCTGGAAGCCCAACTCGGCCTCGCCGCGGGCAACCACCTTGGCGACGGGTTCGGCGGGGATCATCCGCGCCTTGCCCCGCATCTCGGCCTCGATGCCGAGACGTGCGAAGAGCTTCCGCTCGACGTAGACGCCGCTGGCGCTGTCGGAATAGACGGCCGAGCCGGCGCGCAGGAGGGTCGCCCGCAGGGCATCGACGGTTGAGATGTCGGGCCTTGCGGCACCGGCGCGGACCGACATGCCGATCGGCGAGCGAACGAGATCGGCATGGGTCGAGGCATCGGCGACGCCGCTCTTCTCGAGCCCTTCGAGCGCTTCGCCGACCATGATCAACACGTCGGCCCGCTCACCGCGGGCGAGACGAACCGGGATGGCGTTCTCCGTCGTCCCCATCGAGGGGCCGTAGGCCGTGACGACCACGTGCCCGGTGCGGGCTTCGAAGGTGCGGACGAGTTCCTTGTAGGCCGCGGCCATGCCGCCGGAGATCATGACGCGGACTTCGCTCGCCGATGCCGGCATCGCTGCCAGGCACATCGCGGTCGCGAGGGCCGAAAGAAAGAGACTGCGACGGGACATGGCGAGCTCCATGATGCGGTCGTCGTTCGACGCGCGGGAACCGCGAGGACGTGCCGGCACCTGACGGCCGGCGGCGTTGGGGTTCCGATCGGAGATGAGGGGCCTCGGGCGACACGGTGGACGCGTCGCCCGAGTAGAAGCAGTGGCCCGGGTCAGGCGGCCATCGCTTCCAACACGATCGAATTGCCGAGGCGCCCGATCTTCTCGATCTCGACCTCGATGCGATCGCCGGGCTTCATGAAGAGCGGCGGATTGCGCTTCTTGCCGACGCCGCCGGGCGAGCCGGTGATGATCACGTCGCCGGGTTCGAGCGGCGAGAAGGTCGAGATGTAGGCGATGAGATCGGGGATGCGGTGGATCATGTTGGCGGTCGAGTCGTCCTGGACCCGCGTGCCGTTCAGCCACGTGCCGATCTTCAGCGCGTGCGGATCGGGGATTTCGTCCCGCGTCACCAGCCAGGGGCCGAAGGCGCCGGTCTCGCGCCAGTTCTTGCCGGCCGTGAACCAGGTGTGCTGCCAGTCGCGCACCGAGCCGTCCATGTAGCAGGAGTAGCCGGCGACATGGTCGTAGGCGTCGGCCGCGGTGATGCGAAAGCCGGCCTTGCCGATGACGACGGCGAGTTCACCCTCGTAGTCGAATTCGGCGGTCTCGGACGGTTTCAGGACCGGGCATTCGTGTCCGGTCTGCGAATGCGGCAGACGTACGAAGAGGGTCGGCGCCGGATTGGTCTCGGCGAACTCCGCGCGCTTGTCGGCATAGTTCATGCCGACGCAGAAGATCTTCGACGGTTCGTCGATGACCGGCAGGAAGGTGACGGCATCGGTCTCGTGGTCGATCCGAGCGACGTCCAACGCCGCAATCTCCGCGGGGTCGCAGCGTGCCAGAAAGTCCTTGAGGTCGGCATATTCGTCGTTCAGGGCACGACGCAGGTCGACGAGGCCGCCGTCGACGACCAGGCCGAACGTCTTGCGATCATCGACGATGTAGCTCGCGAGTTTCATGGGTGATCCTTTCGTGGTGCGACGTCCGCTGTCGCGCGGACGTCGTCCCGTGGTGTCGGGAAGCGGCGCGGCCGTCAGGCCCGGGCCGCCGCAAAGGCGGGAATCTGGTCGAAGTTCATGTAGCGGTAGACCTCGGCCGTCTTGCCCTGGAGGGTTCCGACGGCGGCCATGTATTCTTCCATCGTCGGGATCTTGCCGAGCAGCGCGGCGACCGCGGCGAGTTCCGCCGAGGAGAGGTAGACGCGGGTGTCGATGCCCAGACGGTTGGGGAAGTTGCGGGTCGAGGTCGACAGCGCCGTCGAGCCCTTGCGGATCTGCGCCTGGTTGCCCATGCACAGCGAACAGCCCGGCATCTCCATGCGTGCACCCGACTTGCCGAGGGTGGCGTAGTAGCCCTCCTCGGTCAGGATCATCGCGTCCATCTTGGTCGGCGGGGCGATCCACAGGCGGGTCGGGATGTCCGACTTGCCGGCGAGGATCTTACCGGCGGCACGGAAGTGGCCGATGTTGGTCATGCACGAGCCGATGAAGACCTCGTCGATCGCGTCGCCGGCGACGTCCGACAGCGTCTTGACGTCGTCGGGATCGTTCGGGCAGGCGAGGATCGGCTCCTTGATGGTCGCAAGATCGATCTCGTAGACCGCGGCGTACTCGGCGTTCGCATCGGGCTCGAGCAGGACCGGGTTGGCGATCCAGGCCTCCATCGCCGCGATGCGGCGCTCGAGGCTGCGACGGTCCTCGTAGCCGTTGGCGATCATCCA
>NZ_JBQUZF010000004.1:0-414412 GCF_056313985.1 Pinisolibacter sp. DMC19
GGCCTGCTCGCTGGCACCCTGCGCGATCTGCTCGGAGGCCGCGGAGAGCTGCTGCGAACCCGACGAGACGTTGTCGGACGCCGACATCGCGTCCTTCACCACGGCGCGCAGCCGTTCGACCATGCGCTCCAACGCCTGACCGAGCGTGTCCTTGTCGGAGAGCGGCGTCGGCTTGACCATCAGGTTGCCTTCGGCGATCTCGGTGGCGATGTCGGCGGTGTTCGAGAGATTGGCGGTCATCCGCTCCATGGCCGAGATCAGATCCCTGATCTCGTCGTTGGACTTGTGGACGACCTGCTTGGAGAGATCGCCGACGGCGACGGCTTCGGCGAGTTCGACGCCGCGCTTCAGGCCGTTGGAGATCGACAGCGACATCCACAGGGCGACGCCGACGGCGAAGAGGAAGACGAGACCGGTGGCGGCCAGCAGCTGGAGGCGGGTGTCCTCGTAGCTCGCCTGCGCGTTCTCGGTCGCGGTCTGCATGATCCGCTTCTGGAGCGCGATGAGCTTGGCGGTGACGGCGTCCATCTCGGCGGCCGCGGCACGGGCGTCGCCGTTGGAGAGGGCGATCGCGGCGGCGACGTCGCCGGAGGCCTGAATGTCCGGGATCTTGCGCGAGACGTCACTGAAGTTCAGCGTGGCCTTGCGCATGGCCTCCCAGTAGGGCTTGCCTTCCGGGCTCGCGGTCTCGTAGCCCTTGCCGAGGAAGTCGAGGGCCTTGGCGATGGCGTCGTCGAAGTTCTTGTAGAACTTCCTGGCGGTCGCCATGTCGGTCGACAACAGGGCGTTCTTCTGGGCGCGGATCGCCTCGGACGTCGCGCCGTCGGCGGACAGGACGTATTCCAGCCGCTGCACCGGACCTCTGACGAGGTTTTCCAGCATCGTGTTGATCTTCGACAGGTTGGCGATGCCGACCGTGGCTATGCCGGCCAGCATGAGCACGATCAACCCGAAGGCGAGTGCCAGCTTGAGCTTGATGGTGAAGCGCATCGCGCGTTCCTTTCTGGAAGTCTGCCGAGCCGTTCTGGCTCGGGGCAAATGGGTCGTGAATGAAATCGGGGGTCGGGTCAGGCTTCGACGGCGGGGGCGCGATCCTTGGCGAAGATCGCCGCCATGTCGGGGAAGATCACGACGGAGCCGCCGTGTTTGACGAGGCTGAGGATCAGGTCCTCTGGCCATTTCATGCCGACGCGGGGCGGCGGTTCGCCGTCGTCGCGGTGCAGGGTGGAGACCTCGTTGACCCGGTCGGTCCGGAGGCCGACCAGCGTCGGGGTGCCGTCGAGGTCGATCTCGACCACGACGATGCGGCTGTCGATGGTCGGGTCGGCGATCGGCATGCCGAAGGCGAGGCGGATGTCGGCGAGGGGAATGACCTTGCCGCGGAAGTTGATCACCGAGCCGACGAAGGGGCGGGCGCCGGGGACGACGGTCTCGGGCAGGAGATCGAGGATCTCCCGGACGATCGCCGCCTCGAGGGCGAAGGTCTCGCCGCCGACGTCGAAGGTGAGGGCTTCCATGTCGCCGTCGTCGTTCCACGGCGGCGCGAGGGTGGAGGTGCGGTGTTCGTTGCTCATGCGGTGGCTCGCAGCTGCGCCTCCTGGCTCCGGCCCGCCGCCACCAGACTGGCGACGTCGAGAATGAGGGCCACGCCGCCGTCGCCGAGGATCGTCGCGCCGGCGAAGGTCTCGACGTCGTCGTGCAGCTTCGACATGGACTTGATGACCGTCTGGTGGTCGCCGATGATCTGGTCGACGACCAGACCGACGCGTTCCGAGCCGGTCGAGACCACCACGATCTTCTGGTAGGGATCGGGGCGGGTGCCGGTCGCGAAGATCTCGCGCAGGCGGATGAAGGGCACCAGGCGGCCACGCAGGTTGATGAAGCTGCGACCGCGCGAGCGCATGTCCTCCTCGAGCGACAGTTCGAGGCATTCCTCGACCGCCGGCAGGGGGATGACGTAGCGCCCGGTGCCGACCCGCACGAGCAGGCCGTCGATGATCGCCAGCGTCAGCGGGATGCGCAGCGCCACGGTGGTGCCGACGCCGAGCGCGCTCTTGATGTCGATCGTACCGTGCAGGCCTTCGATGGTCTTCTTGACCACGTCCATGCCGACGCCGCGTCCGGAGAGGTTGGTGACGGCGGAGGCGGTGGAGAAGCCCGGCTGGAGGATCAGCTGGTAGATCTCGGAATCGGTCAGCGCCGCGCCGGGGGTGATCAGACCCTGGCTCTCGGCCTTGGCGCGGACCCGTTCGCGGTCGATGCCGCGGCCGTCGTCGGCGATCGTCACGATCACCTCGCCGCCGGCCTGCTGGGCGGAGAGCGTGATCCGCCCGGCCGCCGGCTTGCCGGTCGCCATACGGGCGTCGTGGTCCTCGAGCCCGTGGTCGGCGGCGTTGCGCACCAGATGGACCAGCGGATCGGCGAGGCGCTCGATCACCGTCTTGTCCATCTCGGTGGTCTCGCCCTCGGTCTGCAGCAGGATCTCCTTGCCGGTGTCGCGCTGCAGGTCGTGGACGAGGCGGCGGAAGCGGTCGAAGAGGGTTCCGACCGGCACCATGCGCAGCACCATCATGGTGGTGCGCAGTTCGGCGCAGAGCCGTTCCATCTCTTCGCTGACGGCGCGCAACTGGACGTCGATGCTGCCGGCGGCGATCTGGGAGAGCCGCGACTGGGCGATCACCAGTTCGCCGACCCGGTCCATCAGCTCGTCGAGACGCTCGGCGGGCACGCGGACGCTCTCCGTCTTGCGACGCGCCTTGGCCTCGCTCGTCTCGTTGCGTGGCGCCGGCGCCGCGGACGCGACTTCGGCGGGGTGGACGGCGGTCTCGGCGGTCGCCGGAGCCTCGGTCGCGACGACGATCGGGGCAGGGACCGGCGCGGGGGCCGGCGTGGCGGCGATCGTCACGGCGGCCGCCGCTGGGGCGACCGGGGCTGCCGGGGCATTCGGGGCGGCGACCGGGCCGAGGTCGTCGAGATCGAGCGTCATGTCGTCCATGACGAAGATGAAGACGTCCTCGATGTCGCCGCGGCCTCGGCTCGTCTCGAGCGCGGCGGTCCAGGTCAGGTGCAACTCGGTCGGGTCGAGCCGGTCGAGCGAGGGGATCGAGCTCGTGTCGGCGGTGACCTCGCAGGGACCCATGTCGCGCAGTTCGTCGAGCAGGGTCAGCGGGTTGGTGCCGTTGCGCAGGGTGCCGGTCGGCAGTGCGAAGCGCAGGCGCCAGCGGTGCGGGGGAGCAGCCTCGGTGACGACCGGGGCGGCCGGTGCGGTGGCGGCCGGGGTGGCGGCGGGTGCTGCCGGCGTGTCGGTTTCGATCGCCTCGCGCAGGCGGTCGAGCAGCATGGCGCCGACGCCGGCATGGTCGCCCTCTGGGTCTTCGACCAGCGCGCGCATGTGGTCGCGGGCGGCGAGGACGGCGGCGACGAGCTCGACGCTCGCCGGCGCATGGCCCTTGCGGACCGCGTCGAAGGCGGTCTCGCAATGGTGGGTGAAGGCGGCGAGGGCGTCGAAGCCGAACATCGCGCCCGAGCCCTTCAGGGTGTGCAGGCCGCGGAACACGGCGTCGATCAGCGAGCGGTCGTCGAGCCGATGCTCGAGATCGAGCAGGCCCTGCTCGATCTGCTCGAGCAGCTCGGCGGCCTCGGTGCGGAACATGTCGAGAGGATCGGCTCTGCTCATCGGCCCAGCACCCTGTTCACGAGTTTGACCATCTGTGCCGGCTCGAAGGGCTTGGTCAGCCAGGCCGTGGCACCGGCCGCCTTGGCGCGGCTCTTCAGCGCGGCGTCGGATTCGGTCGTCAGGAAGAGGATCGGCACGCCGACGCAGTTGGGCAGGCGGCGGATCTCCTCGATCATCTTCAGGCCGTCCATGTTCGGCATGTTGAGATCGGTGACGATCGCGTCGAAGCGCCGGGTGCGTGCCTTGGAAAGGCCGTCGAGCCCGTCGACGGCCTCGGTGACGGTGTAGCCGGCGTCGGAGAGCGCCAGCCGGGTGGTCATGCGGACGGACGCCGAGTCGTCCACGGTCAGAATGTGTGCAGTCATGCCGCGACCTCTTCGTGGAACCAGAAACGAGCCGAGTCGTGCGCGCCGTCGGTCGCCAGACCGCTCCGTTCGAGGATGGTGCGGACGTTGGCGCCGACCGGGCGGGCGAGGAGGAGAGTCTTGCCGCTCTCCTCGGCATAGCGACGGGCGGATTCGATCAACTGCACGAAGCTGAGATCGACCTGCGCATCGTCGTCGATGTCGAGACACAGACGATTGGCACCAGCAAATGCCTGGAGCAGCTGCTGATGTATTTCCGATATCTCGCGGATGGTGAATCTCGGAATTTCCGTGTCCTTGTCGAGCTCAGATGCTGTCGCTTGCATTTGGAATACCCTCCAAATTCGACTGTCGAATCATCTCAGTGATGAGTTAATTCGACGTAAACCAAAGGTTGCTTTGCAACCGCTGACTGTTTTCTGGTTTGTGTTTCACAGAAGGAAGTCGTCGAGATCTTCGGACGCAGGCGGCGGCGGCTCCGCTCTGCGCGCGGCGTCTTCCGTGGGACTTCCGAGCCCCAGCACGGCGGCGTGGATCTCGCGCTCGCCGGCCATGGTGTAGTGTTTCGCCATCTCTTCGGAGAAGGTCCGGACGAAGTCGGCGTCGCGGCCTTCGCCGCTCCAGAGGGCGGAACGGTCGTCGCGCAGCAGGCGATCGCATTCGGCCAGGCGGTCGCCGAGCGCGGCGTCGAAATCGAGTTCGCGGGCGATGGTGGCGATGCGACCGACGACGATCTCGCCGCGCGCGGCGATGATCGCGACGTTGTCGCGGCTGGCGTCGTTGACGCGGTGGAGGGCGGCGAGGACGCCTGCGAGATCGGCGGCGAGATCGGTCGACGTCGTCTCGGTGGAGGCGCCGTCGCGGGTCATCCGGCGGAGGTCGGCGAGGCGTTGGAGCACCGCTTCGGCGATGGTGCCGAGGCGCTCGCCGGAAACGCTCATCTCGGTGGCGATCACGCCGACGGCGCGACCGGCAACGCCAAGGCGCGAGCATTTGAGATAGGCGTTGATCGCCAGACAGCGGATGTCGTCACGGACGCTGCGCAGATTGCCGATGCTGCCGGCGTTGTCGAGCAGTTCGGCGGCGAGGTGATTGGTCTCCTCGCGGGCCCGTTCGGCGCGATGCTGGGCGTCGTCGATCGAGGAGGCGAGGGCGACGGCGGCCTCGATGCCGTGTTCGAGGACCCGCATCGGATCTTCTTCCGCCTGCTCGGTGCGGAACATCGCGGCGGCGAGATCGACCACCCCGGCGGCGTCGCGACCGAGGCCGTCGATGGTCTCGACGATGCGCCGGGTCTGGGCGACGAAATCGCGGTTGAGCGCGGTCAGTTGGGCGGCGAAGAGCGCCAGCGCGGCGTTGCGCAGCGCCTCGCGGTCGGCGCCGTCGAGGCCGGCGCGATCGACCATGTGGAGCCCATCGCGAACATGCTCGATGCGCTGACGGGTGACGTCGCCGATCTGCAGCGACGAGAGCACCGTGGCGACGCGGCCGCGGACGTTGCGCACCAGGTCGGCGGTCCGCTCGGCGGCGGTGGCGAGGTCGTGGCGGCGGCGATCGATCACCCGCGTGGCGCCGACGAGCGCCTCGGAGACGCGGGGGGCGTCGCGATGGACGAGGCCGATGGCGCGGTCGCTCTCCGCGCCGGCCTGGCCGAGCCGATCGTTGATCGCGTCGACCTGGGCCGAGAAGCGTGCGACCTCGGCGGCGGCATTGGCGGCATAGCCGGCGATGTCGTCGGCGAAGCCGCGGAACTCGTCGCGGCCGGCGCCGGTGATCCGCGTCGCGGTGGCACAGGTGCCGATGTAGGCGAGAACGCCGCGCATCTCGGCGAGCAGCGCGGGAATGGCGGCGCCCGCCCGCGAGACGGCCTCGAAGGCGGAACGGTCGACGTCGCCGTCGGCGCGTTGGCGGAGCCGCGCCATCGTGGCGGTCAGGACCTCGGTGGCACGGCGCGCGTCGTCGTCGGCGAGCGCGTTGACGACCGCCTCGGTCGCGCCGAGCACCTCGGTGACGCTCTCCTGCGCTTCGACCAGGGCCTCGCCGCCGGCGAGGAAGCGGGCTTCGATCTCTTCGCGCGCCCGCTCGAGCCGATCGAGCAGGCTCGTGAAGAGGACGTCGTCGGAGGCGTCCGTCCGGTCGTCGCCGGCGGTGAATGTCGCACGTGCGGTGGTCATCGGGACGCGCGCCTCCCCAGAGCGAAGACGACGGCGGCGGGCTCGCGTTCGACCTCGGTCGCGATGGACACGGTCGTGGAGGGCTCGATCGCCGGGGGCTCGGCCACCGGCGGGGCGGCCGCCGGCTCGTCGCTGAGACGCGTCATGATTTCCTCGATGTCGGGCAAAAGGCGGATGAAGGCTTCGACACAGGCGGGGTCGAAATGGCGCGCGGCGCCGCGCAGGATCTCGGCGACGGCGGTCTCGCGCGGCCAGGCGGGCTTGTAGGGGCGCCTGGAGCAGAGCGCGTCGAAGACGTCGGCGACGGCGACGATGCGCGCCTCGAGCGGGATCGCCTCGCCGACGAGACCGTCCGGGTAGCCGGAGCCGTCCCACTTCTCGTGGTGATGCCGGGCGATGTTGGCGGCGACCTGCAGGAGCTCCGACGATCCGCCCTGGAGGATGCGGTTGCCGTGTTCGACGTGGCGGCGCATCTCGACCAGTTCGGCGTCGTCGAGGCGCCCCGGCTTGCGCAGGATGCTGTCGGTCACGCCGATCTTGCCGACGTCGTGCAGCGGCGCGGCGAGATAGACCATGTGGCACCAGTGCTCGTCGTGGCCGAGGCCGCGCGCCAGCGCCCGGCTGATCTCGGCGACCCGCGAGATGTGGTGGCCGGTGTCGTCGTCACGCATCTCCATGGCGCGGGCGAGACGCCAGATCATCTCCTCCTCGCGCCGGGCTACGGTCTGGATCGCCCGTTTGACGGTGCCGTTCAGTTCTTCGGCCCAGCAGTTCAGCCGGACCTGCGCCCGCCGCAGCGAGAGGAGATTGGAGACGCGGGCCTGGAGTTCGAGCCGGTCGAAGGGCTTGGTCAGGAAGTCGGTGGCTCCGGCCGAGAGCGCCTCGACGCGGACCTCGCGTTCCAGCTTGGACGTGACCATGACGATCGGGACGGTGCGGTAGTCGTCCTGCGCACGCAGGATGCGGATGACCGAGATCCCGTCGATGCCGGGCATCAGATAGTCGATGACCAACGTGTCGTACTGGGTCGTCCGACACATTTCTTCGACGGCACGACTGTCTAGACAAGTGTCGATGTCGATACCGGGCAGACCCTTCAGGGCCTCGACCATGAGCGAAAGAAGCGATGGGCTGTCGTCGACGACGAGAATGCGTGCCGCACTCTCGTCTCTGAAGCACCATGTGGCCGGTTCTCTTGCCATGATCACTCCCTTTACACAAGTTTCGGCATCGATTTCGGGGTCGCGAATTCATCGCGTAGACCTCGGCAGCACCCGAGCCCTCCGTCCGGCACGTGTTTCTACGTTGCTCCAAAGGGCTCTATTCCCGAGTCCCGGGGCATTCATCCTGTGTCTCTGCAGTTGACATGGTTTCGCCAGTGGCCTTAATTTTGAGTTAAACTGAAAACGTACTCATTTACGTAGTGTCACATTTCTTGCGTTCGGCGATGGATTTGGATGCCATGCGCAGTGTTTTCTGAGCGAATACATTCGCAGTTCATATGAATTTGCTGTGACGGACAGAAGATGTTTGGTTGGAACAACTGGGGTGCCCCAAGGTCTGGTGGGGTGGGTCGACCATGGTGCGACCAATGGAGTCGGTGTGAAACGCCGGCGTCATCGAGTCGCCTCGCGAGTCTCGCGTCGCCTGTCATCGAGTCAGGTCGTCGCGAACAGCCTGCGGCACGGGGCGTCGGGGGAGGGGTGATCGTTATGGTGATCGCGATCATCGAGTCGTCGCGAGGACGAACGGCCCTGCCACGACACGGGCGACAGCACGGTGTCGCAGGCGCCACGCGGGGCGATTTTCGACCGGTCGGGTGCCGAGCGGGCAAAGAAAGACCCCCCGGCCGGGGGCCGAGGGGTCGTCGTGTGCGTTCATCGTCGATCGGGCGCCTTCGTGCGAGGCGTCAGGGCGCCATGTCGAAGAGCAGGACTTCGGCATCGTCGATCCCTTCGAGGACGATCGTGCTGCCCTCGTCGATCGCCAGACCGTCGCCTTCGCGCAGGCGCTCGCCCGCCACGATCGCCTCGCCACGGGCGATCTGCACCCAGGCGATGCGGCCGGGGGCGAGATCGTGCGAGACGGTCTCGCCGGCGTCGAGCAGCGTCGCGAAGAGCGCGACGTCGGCATGGATCGTGACCGAGCCGTCGCGGCCGTCGTTCGAGGCGACGAGACGCAGTCGACCGCGCTTTTCCTCCGGCTCGAAGCGGGTCTGCTCGTAGCCCGGCGCGAGGCCCTGGGCGTCCGGCAGGATCCAGATCTGGAGGAAGTGCACCGGGTCGGTCGCCGAGGCGTTGAACTCGGAGTGCCGGATGCCGGTGCCCGCCGTCATGCGCTGGACGTCGCCGGGGCGGATCACCGAGCCGGTGCCGAGGCTGTCGCGATGCTGCAACCCGCCGTCGAGGACATAGGAGACGATCTCCATGTCGCGGTGAGGATGAGTCGGGAAGCCGCCGCCGGGGGCGACGCGGTCGTCGTTGATCACCCTGAGCGGACCGAAGCCCATGTGGCGGGGATCCCAGTATTCACCGAAGGAGAAGGTGTGGCGGCTGTCGAGCCAGCCGAAGTCGGCCCGGCCACGCTCTTCCGCTGGTCTGAGAGTGATGGTCATGTCGCTGTCTCCTCGCACGATCGTAGGACCGTGCCTGTCGAGGACGAAGATGGGTCATTGCAGATCTTGGAACAATTGTGCGATCACTCGACGAATTGATCGACGAACGGAGACGACGTGCTGCGCCTTCCATCGCCGACGGCGGTATCGCCGCTCCGATGGCGCGGCCTGCGCACAGGAACCGTCGTCGCGTCGCGCGATGCTTCCGGAACGCGCCGTCTTCACGCCGCAAATTCGCCGAGTGTCGCGTGTTCACATCATTTCACGCGGATCTTTTCGCCTGTTTCTGGCGTCGAGAGATCCGATCGGAGGAGGAAACGATGACTGCGACGCGACGTGACGTGATGGCCTGGGCTCTCGCTGCTCCGCCGGTATCGGTCGTCGGCGC
The DNA here is from genome assembly GCF_056313985.1 of Pinisolibacter sp. DMC19. Classification (NCBI taxonomy): domain Bacteria; kingdom Pseudomonadati; phylum Pseudomonadota; class Alphaproteobacteria; order Hyphomicrobiales; family Ancalomicrobiaceae; genus Pinisolibacter; species Pinisolibacter sp. DMC19. The sequence continues at coordinate 9,218 of NZ_JBQUZF010000004.1, forward strand.
GTGGCCCGAGGCGGGGCGGGCCGCGGAGCCACCGAAGACCGACGGGCGCGGTGTCCGCTTCGAGCCGCACGTGCTGCGCGGTCGCGCCCGCGCGATGGCGGAAAAGCCCTTCGTGCCGCCGCAGACGGCGCTGCCCAAGGGGCTCGAGGATCTGAGCTACGACCGCTATCGCGCCATCGCGTTCCGGCCGGAGGACGCGTATCTGCGCGAGGGGCCGGGGCCGTTCCGCATCGAATGGATGCCGCGCGGCTTCCTCTATCGCGATCAGATCGAGTTCAACGCGGTCGACGACGAGCAGTCGCTGAAGATCGCGCAGACCGACGCCTGTTTCACCTTCCCGCCCGACGTACCGGCTCCCAAGGACGGCGCGGTGCTCGGCTGGTCGGGCTTCCGCGTCAAGGCGCCGATCAACCGGCCGGACGTCGCCGAGGAGTTCGTCGTCTTCCAGGGTGCGAGCTATTTCCGCGGGGTGGGCCGCGGCAACATCTACGGCACCTCGGCGCGTGGCCTGTCGATCGCCACCGCCGATCCCAAGGGCGAGGAATTCCCGCTCTTCCGCGAGTTCTGGATCGAGAAGCCGCAGGCCCAGGGCAACCTGCTGGTGGTGCATGCGCTGCTCGATGGTCCGAGCGTGACCGGCGCCTACCGCATCACCATCGTCCCGGGCGAGACGACGACCACCACCGTCGAGGCGGCGCTCTATCCGCGCGTCGATCTCGACAAGGTCGGCATCGGCAATCTCACCAGCATGTTCCTCTTCGCACCGAACGACCGGAAGGGCTTCGACGACTTCCGCCCGGCGGTGCGCGACGCCGAGGGGCTCGCCTTCCTGACGGCGGCGGGCGAGCGTTGCTGGCGGCCGCTGACCAATCCGCAGACGCTGCAGATGTCGGTCTTCGCCGACACCAACCTGCGCGGCTTCGGTCTGATGCAGCGCCAGCGCTCCTTCTTCGAATACCAGGACATGGAGGCCGCCTACGAGAAGCGGCCGAGCGCCTGGGTCGAACCGCTCGGCGACTGGGGCGGCGGCAAGGTCATCCTGGTCGAGATCCCGACCAAGGAGGAGATCCACGACAACATCGTCGCCTTCTGGCGCCCGGACGAGCCGCTGCGCAAGGGCGGGGAGTATCTCTATTCCTACCGCATCCATTGGGGCATGGACGGGCCGGTGAAGAGCGAACTGGCTTCCGTCGCGGCGACGCTGGAAGGCGGCGGCGACGAGGAACGCCTGTTCATCGTCGACTTCGTCGGCTCCGGCATCGAGACCGCCAAGCCCGGCGAGCTCAAGGCGGAGATCTCGTGCCGGCCGGGCGACGTCGTCGAGCCGGTGATCGAGCCGAACCCGCACGTCAAGGGCCAGCGCCTCGCCTTCCGTATCCGGGTCGGGGCCGAGCCCTTCGTCGAGATCCGTGCGCGGCTGCTGCGTGGCGCCGATCCCGTCACCGAGACCTGGCTCTATCGCTGGAGCCGCGCCGAATGAGGCGATGACGCCGGCGCCGGACGACGGTTGCCGCGTGGTCTCGTCGGGCGAGCGCCTGCTCTTCCCGTGACGCCCACCACCCGGTCGGCGATGGCGTCGGTGATCGCGGCCTTCGACCCTCGGTCGTCGGCGCTCGATCCGTCGATCCGCACCCCATCCGCAAAGACCCGTCGATCGGACGCCACTCCGATCGATCGACCTTCCGTGCCGCCTCGGCGTGATGCAGCGGGCGGCAGATCGCGTTCGTGCGCCCACATTTTGAGCATGCCCGTATTTCCGTCTCGCTGAAATGATTGAGGAATCCGTCTGGCCCGTGCCTTGCTTGAAGGACGGGACTTGTATGCAAGACAGGTCGACCAGGGCATGGCGAGTGAAGGACGGATCGACGAGGCAATCCTCGAAGCCATTCTGGCCGGACGGCTGGAGCCGGGAACCCGGCTCGGCGAGGTCCGTCTCGGCGAGATCTTCGGCGTCTCCCGCACCCGGGTGCGCGAAGCGCTGATGAAGCTCGAGACGCGCGGCATCGTCCGCGTGAACTCCCGCCGCGGCTGGTTCGTCGTCGAACCCTCGGCCGAGGAGGCGCGCGCCGCCTTCCAGGCACGCCGGGTGGTCGAGACCGGGCTGATCCTGTCGATGCGCGGCCTCGATCCGGCCCATGCCGCCCATCTCAGGGCCCATCTCGTCGAAGAGGAACAGACGATCGTCGGCGGCGACGTCGGCTCGCGCACCTGTTCGCTCGGCGACTTCCACATCCATCTCGCCGAAGCCGCCGGCAATCCGCTGCTGGTCGACATCCTGCGCGATCTGACCGCGCGCACCACGCTGGTCTCGATGCTCTACCAGTCGACCGAGGAGGCCGCCGCCTCCCATGCCGACCACACCGCGATCTTCGCCGCCCTCGAGGTGGCCGATTTCCCGGAAGCCGCGCGGCTGATGGTCGGCCACATCGACGACGTCGAGGACGGTCTCGACCTCTCCGTCCGCCGCATTCGCCCCGACGATCTGCGCGCTCTCCTCGTCACCGACGGGCCGTCGCCACGTCACCGCTTCTCATGACCTCGCGAACTCACGTCGAAAGGACCCATCGCATGCTGCGCCGTCACTTCCTCTCCGCTTCCGCCTTCCTCCTCGCCGCCGCCGTGCTCGGTGGCGAGGCGCGCGCCGATGCGCTCGCCGACATCACCGCGCGCGGCACCGTGCGCATCGCCGTGCCGCAGGACTTCCCGCCCTTCGGCAGCGTCGGGGCCGACATGGCGCCGGTCGGCTACGACGTCGACACCGCCCGCCTGATCGCCCAGCGCCTCGGCGTCAAGGTCGAGATCGTGCCGGTGACCTCGGCCAACCGCATCCCCTATCTCCAGACCAACAAGGTCGATCTCGTCATCTCGAGCCTCGGCAAGAACGCCGAGCGCGAGAAGGTGATCGATTTCTCGTCTGCCTATGCGCCCTTCTTCAACGGCGTCTTCGGCCCGGCCTCGGCGGCCGTGACCAAGGCGGAAGACCTCGCCGGCAAGACGATCGGCGTCACCCGCGGCTCGGTGGAAGATCTCGAGCTGACCAAGATCGCCCCCGAGAGCGCGACCATCAAGCGCTACGAGGACAACAACGGCACGATCTCGGCCTTCCTCTCCGGTCAGGTCGATCTCGTCGCCACCGGCAACGTCGTCGCCGCCGCGATCCTCGCCAAGAACCCGCCGAAGAAGCCGGAGATCAAGTTCCTGATCAAGAACTCGCCCTGCTACATCGGCCTCTCCAAGAACGAGCCGGCGCTGCTCGCCAAGGTCGACGCGGTGATCGCCGCCGCCAAGGCCGACGGCTCGCTCGGCGCCATCGCCAAGAAGTGGCTCGGCGCGGATCTCCCGGCCGATCTCTGATCGTCGTGACCTCCGGGGCGCCGCGCGTGCGGCGCCCCGTCGTTCCCGCCCGGCTCCGTCCGGGCGCCCATGCCGAGAAGGGGACGCCATGGGATCTCGTTTCGATTTCGCCTGGATCCCGGCCTATGCGCCGGTGATCGGCAAGGGCATCATGATCACGGTCGAGCTCGCCGCCGTCGGCGCGGTCCTCGGCATCCTGCTCGGGATCTTCTGCGCCTGGGTGCGGGTCTCGGGACCGAAATGGGCGCGGCCGGTGGTCGTCGCCTATGTCGAGCTGATCCGCAACACGCCGTTCCTGATCCAGCTCTTCTTCGTCTTCTTCGGCCTGCCGTCGCTGGGCGTCAGGCTCGGGGAGTTGCAGGCGGCGAACCTCGCCATGGTGATCAATCTCGGCGCCTACGGCTGCGAGATCGTCCGTGCCGGCCTCATGGCGACGCCGCGCGGCCAGTGGGAGGCGGGTGCCAGCCTCGGCATGAGCCCGATCGAGACCTTCCGCCACGTGGTGCTGGTGCCGGCGCTGGAGAAGATCTGGCCGGCGCTCTCCTCGCAGGTGGTGATCGTCATGCTCGGCTCGGCGGTCGTCTCGCAGATCGCCGCCGAGGACCTGACGTTCGCCGCCAACTTCATCCAGTCGCGCACCTTCCGCGCCTTCGAGGCCTACATCCTGGCGACCGTCGTCTATCTCGCGCTCGCCGTGGCGCTGCGACGGCTGATGACGGGGATCGGCCGGCTGATCTTCCCGCGGAGGGCGGCGCGATGAGCGACTTCACCACCTGGGACATCCTGCGCAACCTGCTGCTGGCGGCGCGCTGGACCCTGCTCCTCTCCTTCGTCTCCTTCGTCGGCGGGGCGATCGTGGGCCTCGGCCTCGTCGGTCTCAGGATCGGCGGCGGCACCTTCGGCCGGCGCTTCGCCATCGGCTGGGTCGAGCTCTTCCAGGGCACGCCGCTCCTGATGCAGCTCTTCCTCGCCTTCTTCGGCCTCGGCCTCTTCGGCGTCGACGTGCCGGCCTGGCTCGCCGCCGGCGTCACGCTCGTCTGCTGGTCGGCGGCCTTCCTCGCCGAGATCTGGCGCGGCTGCGTCGAGGCGATCGCGCGCGGTCAGTGGGAAGCCTCCTCGGCGCTCGGCATGGGCTGGCTGCAGCAGATGCGCTGGGTGATCCTGCCCCAGGCACTGCGCATCGCGGTGCCGCCGACCGTCGGCTTCTCGGTGCAGGTGGTGAAGGGCACCGCCGTCACCTCGATCATCGGTTTCGTCGAACTGTCGAAGGCGGGCACCGTGGTGACCAACGCCACCTTCATGCCCTTCACCGTCTACGGGTTCGTCGCCCTCATCTACTTCGTCATCTGCTGGACGCTGTCGACCTCGGCCCGCGTTCTGGAAAGGAGGCTCGATGTCGCTCATCGCCATCACTGACGTGAAGAAACGCTTCGGCGACAACGAGGTGCTGAAGGGCATCGACCTCGACGTCGATCCCGGCGAGGTCATCGCCATCATCGGCAAGTCGGGCTCGGGCAAGTCGACGCTGCTGCGCTGCGTCAACGGGCTCGAGACCATCGACGACGGCTCGATCATGGTCGCCGGCGCCCAGCTCTTGCCCGACGAGCTGCACCTCAGGGCGCTGCGGCTGAAGGTCGGGATGATCTTCCAGAACTTCAACCTGTTCCCGCATCTGACGGCGGGCCGCAACGTCATGCTGAGCCAGATGGTGGTCAGGAAGACGCCGGAGAAGGACGCCGAGGCGATGGCGCGCCGCATGCTCGAACGCGTCGGCCTCGGCCACAAGTTCGACGCCTATCCCGACCAGCTCTCCGGCGGCCAGCAGCAGCGCGTGGCGATCGCCCGGGCGCTGGCCATGGAGCCGATGGCCCTACTCTGCGACGAGATCACCTCGGCGCTCGACCCGGAACTGGTGTCGGAGGTGCTGGCGGTCGTCAAGGAACTCGCCGCCGAGGGCATGACGCTCCTGATGGTCACCCACGAGATGAAGTTCGCCCGCGACGTCTGCTCGCGCGTCGTCTTCATGCACCAGGGCCGCGTCCACGAGATCGGACCGCCGGACGAGGTCTTCGGCGCGCCGAAGACGCCGGAACTGCGTCAGTTCCTCGGCATGGTCGACCCCGACCGGGCGGCGTGACCGCGCCACCGCGGACCGAGAAGAGATCTCTTCCGCCCTCGCAGGCGGAAGAGGGTCCGCGCCCCGCTCGTCGACCGACGGACGCCTATCGCGGCAGGGCGCCGCGCAGGAACAACGCGATACAGCCTTCGAGGCGCCGGCGTCGCGCCGCCGGCTCCTCCGTCTCGCCCGCGATCGGCGGCGGGCGACTGGCTCCGAAGACCATGTCCATCAGAATGCGCGCGGCGAGATCGGCATCGTCGACGACGAGGTCGCCGCGGTCGGATCGCCGTTGCAGCCAAGCGGCGAGATCGAGGCGAGACTTCTCCGGTCCGTGACGAAAGATCGTCTCGCCGAGCTCGGGGTGGGCGATCGTCTCGAACAGAGCCATCTCGAGCAGGGCGTGGCGCGCGCGATCTTCCGCGGCGTCGATGTCGACGCGCACGATCACCCGCAGGGCATCGTCGACGGCGAGCTCGTCGAGACCGTCGGGAAAGGCCAGCATCGAGTGCCGATGGGCCTCGACGACGGCGGCGAAGAGATCGCCCTTGTTGGCGAAGAATCGATAGAGCGTCGTCTTCGAGACGCGGCCACGTGCCGCCACCTCGTCCATGGTGACGCGTCCGTAGCCGCGCTCGAGGAAGAGGCTGCGCCCGATCTCCACGATGCGGTCGCGCTGTTCGGCGTCCGTCGCCACCTTCGGCCGTCCGCGCGGTCGCCGCGGCGCATCCACGCCCATCACCTGCGGACCGTCGCCCGTCATTTCGACCCTCCACGGCCTGCCGCCGAACCGTCGCCGCTTGACGGCGACGCCATTTCCATGAATAAGAATACGGTGGCGTATCAAAAAATGCCAGCCACCGTTCGCCGCCTCCATCCACCGTCGGGGTGGACGGATCGTCGCACGGAAACCTACCGGAAACGACACGCCATGGCCACGTCCGCAGTCGTTCCGGGCGAGGCGGCGCGCGACGCGTCGGGCGGCCCGCGGACGGGGCGACCGGTCGTGGTGTGTCCGTCGTCGCCTTCTCCAGGAGCTCCCGCATGACCCCCAAGACCCGCACGACGATCGCCGGCCTCGGCGTCGCCGGCCTCCTCGCCGGCCTGTGGTGGTGGCGTGGCGAGACGGCGCGTGATCCGCTGGCCGATCTGCTGGTCGCCGAGGCGACGATCGCCGACGTGCAGCAGACGGTGCAGGCGACCGGTACCCTGCGTCCCGTCCGCCTCGTCGCCGTCGGCGCCCAGGTGTCGGGGCGCATCACCGCGATGAAGGTGGCGATCGGCGACACGGTGAAGGCCGGCGACCTCGTCGCCACCATCGACAACGTCAGCCAGGAGAACGACCTGAAGAGCGCCGAAGCGGCGCTCGCCGACGTGCGTGCCCAGAAGCGTCAGAAGGAGGCGAGCCTCGTCTATGCCGAGGCGGTGCTCGAACGCGAAACCACCACCTTCGCCAAGCAGGCGAGTTCGAAGGACGCGCTGGAGAGCGCACGGGCGACGGTCCTGACGACGCGCGCCCAGATCGACTCGCTCACCGCCCAGATCACCCAGGCCGAGGTGAAGGTCGATTCGGCCCGCGTCGATCTGGGACACACCCGCATCGTCGCGCCGATCGACGGCACCGTGCTCCTGGTGGTCACCCAGGAGGGCCAGACCGTCAACGCGGTGCAGTCGGCGCCGACCATCGTCGTGCTCGGCCGCATCGATCGCATGACCATCCGCGCCGAGATCTCGGAGGCCGACGCGCCCAAGGTGAAGCTCGGTCAACCGGTCTCCTTCTCGATCCTCGGCGATCTCGACCGACGCTGGGAGGGCAGCCTCGAGGCGCTCGACCCCGCGCCGGATTCGCTGCGCTCCGACAGCCAGATCACCTCGTCGAGCACCTCGACCGCGTCGAGTTCGTCCTCGTCCTCGTCGTCGAGTTCCTCGGCGATCTACTATTACGGCCGCTTCGAGGTCCCCAATCCGGACGGCGTGCTGCGCACCTACATGACCGCCCAGGTCAAGGTGATCCTCGGCGAGGCCAAGGGCGTCGTCACCGTGCCGACCGCCGCCCTCTCCACCACCGGTGCCGGTTCCGAGCGCGCCGTCGAGGTGGTCGGTTCCGGCGGGGCGACGGAGCGGCGCAAGGTCGTGGTCGGTCTCGACGACAAGGTCCGCGCCGAGATCCGTTCGGGGCTCGCCGCCGGCGAGAAGGTCGTCGTCGGCCGCCGCTCGACCGAGGCCAAGACGTCGGCGATGCCCGGCCCGCCCGGAGGGCTGTGACATGAACGACGCGCCGCTGATCTCGCTCTCCGGCGTCGGCCGCGAGTATCCGGCCGGCGAAGGCTCCGTCGCCGTGCTCTCCGACGTCGATCTGGAGGTGCACGCCGGCGAGTTCGTGGCGATCATGGGCGCCTCGGGTTCCGGCAAGTCGACCCTGATGAACATCCTCGGCTGCCTCGATCGTCCCTCGCACGGCGACTATCGTTTCGAGGGGCGCTCCACCGCCGATCTCGATCCGGACGAACTCGCCGAGCTCAGGCGCGAGCACTTCGGCTTCATCTTCCAGCGCTACCACCTGCTGTCCGAGCTCACCGCCCTCGGCAACACCGAGATCCCGGCGATCTACGCCGGCACGCCCGGCGACGTGCGGCAGAAGCGCGCCGCTGCGTTGCTCGCCCGTCTCGGTCTCGCCGAGCGCGTCGGCCATCGGCCGGGTCAGCTCTCCGGTGGCCAGCAGCAGCGCGTCTCGATCGCCCGCGCCCTGATGAACGGTGCCGACGTGGTGCTCGCCGACGAGCCGACCGGCGCCCTCGATCGCCGCTCCGGCGAGGAGGTCCTGAAGATCCTCGCCGAGCTCAACGCCGAGGGCCACACCGTCATTCTCGTCACCCACGACGCCCAGGTGGCGCAGCGCGCGCGCCGCATCGTGGTGATCTCCGACGGCCGCATCGTCTCCGATCAGCCGAACGAGGTCGCGCCGGTCGAGGGCGTGGCTGCGACGGCCTCTCCCGGCGTGGGACCGGGCGCGACGCCCGGCGGTGTCGGCGCCCTGCGCGCCCTCCTCGCCCGCTTCGAGGAATCCTTCCACATGGCGGTGCTCGCCATGCTCTCGCATCGGCTGCGGACCTTCCTCACCATGCTCGGCATCGTCATCGGCATCGCCTCGGTGGTCGCCATGGTGGCCCTCGGCGAGGGGTCGCGACAGAAGGTGCTCTCCAACATCTCGAGCCTCGGCACCAACACGCTGGAGATCTTCCCCGGCAAGGATTTCGGCGACGTGCGCTCGACCAAGATCAAGACCCTGGTGCTCGCCGACGCCGAGGCGCTCGCCCGCGAGACCTGGGCCGCCGGCGTCACGCCGACCGTCTCGACCTCGACCACCCTGCGCCTCGGCGCGATCGAGGCGAGCGCGCAGGTCAACGGCGTCGGCCCCGACTATTTCCAGGTCAAGGCGACGAAGCTGAAGACCGGCCGCTTCTTCGACGCGGAGGCGGCGCGGACCATGTCGCAGGAGGTGGTGATCGACGAGAACACCGCCAAGACGCTGTTTCCCGATGCGAGCGAGAACCCGATCGGCCGGGTTATCCTGGTCGGCAAGGTCCCCTGCACGGTGATCGGCGTCACCCAGAAGCAGCAGGGCTTCGGTTCGAGCGGCACGCTCTCGGTGTTCCTCGCCTATACGACGGTGCAGGTGCGCTTCCTCGGCGACACCTCGCTGCGCTCGATCCTGCTGCGCGTCGCAGACACGGTCGACACGTCGCTGGCGGAAGAGGTCGCCACCGCCTTCCTCTCCCGCCGCCACGGCACCAAGGACTTCTTCATTCTCAACACCGACGACATCCGCCAGACCATCACCTCGACGACCTCGACGATGACGCTGCTGATCGCCGCGATCGCGGTGATCTCGCTCGTCGTCGGCGGCATCGGCGTGATGAACATCATGCTGGTGTCGGTGTCCGAGCGGGTGAAGGAGATCGGCGTGCGCATGGCGGTCGGCGCCCGGCGCTCCGACATCCTGCGCCAGTTCCTCACCGAGGCGGTGCTGGTCTGCCTGATCGGCGGCATTCTCGGCATCGTGGCCGCCTTCGGCGCCGGCTTCGTCTTCACGCTGCTCGGCTCGACCTACGTCTTCGTCTATTCGTCGACGACCATCCTCGCCGCCTTCGCCTGCTCCACCCTCATCGGTGTCGTCTTCGGCTGGCTGCCCGCCCATGGCGCGGCCCTGCTCGATCCCGTCGCCGCCCTCGCGCGAGACTGAGCCCCATGACCATTCGCTCCGCGACCGCGCTCCCCTTCGTCCTGTTGCTCGCCGCCTGCAGCGTCGGCCCCGACGTCGTGGCCCCCGAGATGGCCCTGCCGGGGCGATGGACGAACGGCGCCTCGCGCGTCGCCGAGCCGGCCCTCCGCACGCCCCTCGGCGAGTGGTGGAAGTCCTTCGGCGACCGCCTTCTCGATCGCCTGATCGAGGAGGCGGTCGCCGGCAATCTCGACGTCGCCACAGCCAAGGCCAAGATCCGCGAAGCCCGGGCCCTGCGTCGCGAGGCGATCGGCGGCCTGCTGCCGACCGTCGATGGCTCGGGCTCGGCGACGCGCCAGCAGTCGGCCGCGTCGTCGGCGAGTTCCGGCTCGCGCGTCTCCAGCCTGTTCCAGGCCGGCTTCGACGCCTCGTGGGAGCTCGACCTCTTCGGCGCCGAGGCCCGCTCCGTCGAAGCGGCGAGCGCCGAACTCGACGCCAGGCACGACGACCTCGATGCCGCCCTGCGCACCCTCGTCGGCGACGTCGCCTCGAACTATGCCGAGGCTCGCGGTCTCCAGGCCCGCATCGCGCTCGCCCGCCGGACCGCGAGTTCGCAGCGCGCCACCGCCGCCCTCACCCGGACGCGCTTCGAAGCCGGCTCGGCCGCCGCGGTCGACGACGCCAAGGCCGCCGCCCAGGCGGCGAGCACCGAGGCCCAGATCCCCGGTCTCGAATCCTCCCTCGCCCAGACGGTCCACCGTCTGTCGATCCTCACCGGCCGCGTCCCCGGCGCCCTCGCCGGGGAGATGGCGCGCGGTGGCTCGATCCCGGCCCCCCGTCGCGTCCTGCCCACCGGCGTCCCCGCCGACGTCCTCACCGAACGCCCCGACGTCCGCGCCGCCGAACGCCGCCTGGCCGAAGCCACCGCGAAGGTCGGCGCCGCCGAAGCCGCGCTCTATCCGAGCGTGTCGCTCACCGGCTCGATCTCGACCTCCGCCACCCGCCTCGGCGATCTCGGTCGGGGATCGACCGTCGCCTGGTCCTGGGGGCCGTCGGTGAAGGTACCGATCTTCGAAGGCGGCAAACTCGTCGCCGCTCGCGACGGTGCCGCCGCGGTGCGCGATCAATATCTGATCGCCTGGCGCAGCACCGTCCTGACCGCGCTCGAGGACGTCGAGAACGCCCTCGTCGCCCTCGCCAAGGAGCGCAGCCGCGCCCGCAGCCTCGCCGAGGCGGCGAACCAGTACCGGCGTGCCGCCACCCTGTCGCGCGAGCTCTATCGCACCGGCAGTTCGGGCTTCCTCGACGTGCTCGACGCCGAACGCTCGCTCTATTCCGCCGAAGACACCCTGATTCAGAGCCGAGTGGCGATCACCACCGACCACATCGCCCTCGCCAAGGCCCTCGGCGGCGGCTGGACGCGACCGGTCGAGACCGCGACGCCGGAAGTCGTCGATACGAACACGGGCCCGCGTCCGCGCGGGTGGTAGGGGGCTGCCGCGTCTCTCACCCCGCAGACGGCGAGCGATCTCCCCGGGCAGGGGGCAGAGTTCCACGCCGAAACACGATCCGCGGCCGGGTCGTCGAGGCCACGAGGCGCGGCCGGCGCCGTCGGACGACGCCTCGACCGATGCGCCCGCCTTCGCCGTTCACCGGCGTGCCGCATCCCATGGAACGACGGCACCGCCGGCATCGACCTCGTCGCACCACACCCGGAACGCCTCCAGCACGTGCGGGCCGAAGGAGTTGACGAGGGGAATGTCGGCGGCGTCGCGACCGCGGGCGATCGGCAGACGCCCGATCCGAGGACTGTTGTTGCGGGCGTCGAACGCGTACCAGCGGCCTCCCAGCCAGACCTCGATCCAGGCGCTGAAGTCCATCGGGTTCGGGCTCGGCGGCACGCCGATGTCACCGAGATGGCCGTTCACGTAACGCGCCGGGATGTTCATGCAGCGACACAGCGTGATCGCCAGATGGGCGTAGTCGCGGCAGACGCCGACACGCTCGTGGAAAGCCTCGAAGGCGGTGCGGGTCGGCCGGGCGCGCGCGTAGTCGAAGGTGATGCGATCGTGGACGAAGTCGCAGATCGCCTGCACCCGGCTCCAGCCCGGACTCACGGAACCGAACAGATCCCAGGCGATCTGGCTCAGGAGATCGGTCTCGCAGTAACGACTGCCGACCAGATGGATCAGACACGCGTCGGGAAGATCGGCGACCGGAACCTCTTCCGCGAAGGGCGCGACCGGGTCCGCCTGTCCGTCGTCCTCGATCACGCCGCCGGCGGAGATCCGCAGGCGCCCCGCAGGCGCCACGAAACGACGGCAGCGATTGCCGAAGAGGTCGAAATAGAGCCGCGACCGGATCGGCGGTTCGGAGGCGAACGGCATCTCGGTTCGGATCGCGGGCAGGATGCTGCGGTGGAGGTCCAGCAGGCAGACCATCGGGGCCGGCGCGGCGCAGACGAAGGTCATCTCCCAGCCGTATCGGATCAACATGTCGCCCCCTTTCTCGACGGGTGTCCGGCCGCCCCGCCGGTGGCAGGGCGGTCGATGGCACCCATATGGCGAGCCGGCACGGATCCGGCGCTCAGGCGACGGCGGGCTGGGCCGTCGCGCCGTCCGGTGCCGCGGGGGCCGGCTTCGCGTGCGTGTGGACGTCGATGCTCGCCGGGCCGGTCAGGTCGAGGATGGCCCGGGCGCGAGCGATCTCCTCGGCCGTCCCGTGTGCCGACACCAGGAAGCCGTCGGCCTTCACCGCGCCCTCGTAACGAATCACGCTGTCCTTCGGGATGCCGAGCCCGTAGAGCGCCGCGCCCAGCGCACTGAGCCCGCCGACCACGACGGCGTTCTCGAGGACCGATACCGACACGGCGGCGAGATAGCCGAGGACGATCACGTGACCGACCAGCGGAACGGTCAGGAACAGTCCGCCGAAGAACAGACCCCAGAGCGCGCCCCAGAAGGCGCCGCGCGTGCCCCAGAACCGGACGCGGTCGCCGGTGTTGTAGAAGCCGACGACCTTTTCTTCGGTGTGGAAGCCCTTGCCGATGAGGCTGAGCTTCTTCATCTCGAAGCCGCCGTCGTTCAGCTTGTGGATCGCGGCCTCGGCGGCATTGTGGTCGGCGAAGACGGCGATGACGGTGTCGGTGATCTTCATGGATCTTCTCCTCGGGAGCACTCGTCGCGCTGCCCTTCGCTCCGACCCTAGCGGCCTGCCCGCGCCCTCGGCAGGATCGGAAAGTACTCGAGCAGAGACGGCACCGCGCCGCTCGCCGCGGCGGCGTCCGGCGGGCGTCGAGGCCTTCGCTCGTCGCTCGGAAGGTGGCGTCGTGGTGCAGGACGTCGCGGACGTGGTCCACCGTCTCCGCGCCGCGATCGCGTCACTTGAACAGGCCGAGGCCGAGAAGGCCCGAGACGATCAGGAAGGCGGCGACGATGTAGTTGAGCAGTTGCGGCATCACCAGGATCAGGACGCCGGCGATCAGCGAGACGATCGGCTGGAGGTTTCCGATGGAGATGGTCATGATGGCAATCCTCTCGTGCGATGGGTGAAGGACGGCGGGCCCGCGTGGGTCCATCGGTCAGGACTTCTTCGTCGCGGCATCGACCTCGAAGATCACGTCGAGTTCCGCCCGCAGCGTGCGGATCTGGACGCCGATGGCGACCGCACGGTCGACCGCCTCTTTCCGGCGCTCCGCCTTGACGGCCTGGAACGCCTTGCGACATTCGCCCGAACGCATGCCGCGCAGCGTCCGCTTGATCGCCTTTCTGGCCAGTTCGAGCGTGGTTTCGACCACCTCGAATTCGGCTTCGTCGTTTTCCTTGGACATCTCGTTCCTCTCCTCGGTCGTCGGGCACACGCGGCACCGACCTCGCGTCGTCTCAGGGACGGCCCGCCGTGACCGCGACGACGGGGGCCGTGACGAGCGTGGTCACCGAACCGAACGTGCCGACCAGGGCCACGCCGAGCCGGTCGCTCAGACCGACGTGCGCATCCGAGACCGGTTGGCCGGCGAGAAAGCGTTCGCCGAGCAGACGCACCACGTCGGGGCTCTTGGCGAACTTGTCGTGGTTGAGCGCACCGCCGCCTTGGAGGGCGGTCAGATCGACGACGTCGACACCCCGCTTCTCCAACAGCGCGCGGTTGGCGGGCGTGAACGGGTCGATGGCTCCGAGGCGGGCGCCGCTGCCGCCGACGAACTTCGCCAGTTCGAGCGCGTGGTCGTCGCGCGAGACGAAGAGCGTGAAGCGCGGATGGTCGCCGATCCGATCGAGTTGGGCGCGGAAGACATCGACGTCGAGATCGGGCGAGGCGAGGATCACGTTGCCGATCTTCCTCGAGACGCCGCCGTCGCGGATCGCCATCTGCCGCAGCGCTTCGACGGCCGGCCAGCTCCCCATGGAATGGGCGAGCACCGTGACGTCGGTGACGCCGGGATCGGCGACGGCGGTGCGCAGCAACCCTTCGAGCGCATCGCGCGACACGGTGGCGCTGTCCTTGTCGTAGTCGTAGGCCCAGACCGAGCCGCGCGAGGCCCACGAGAACAGGACCGGCAGGAAGTCTGTGCCGCTGTCGTGGACGAGCTGGGCGAAACGGAACACGGCTTCGTCGTGGCGCGTGTCGAAGCCGTGGACGAAGACCAGCACGCGATGCCTGCCGGATCGGTGGAACCAGGACTTCACCGCCTGCGGTTCGACCGCGTCGGAGCGCAGCACGGCGAAGCCGAGCGCCGGATCGGTGGGCCGGCCCGAGGGCCACTGCACCGCGCCGACGGTTCGTTTCGCCTCCGGCGGAATGGACACGACGAGGCGGTCGATCCGGACCGATGCGCCGCGGTCGCCGTCGAAGGGCGCGTCGACCAGCCCCGTCGGGGCGCGGGTGGTCACGGCCAGCATGTCGACGCGCGACGTGGCGTCCGCCCGCAGCGCGGTCGGCGCCATCCCGCCTTCGGCATGACCGGCGCAGCCGGCGAGGCCGAGACCGACGGCGACGACGACGGTGCCGAGACGGACCCTGGCGCGGTCGGGGACCATGGCGTCACAGTCGACCGAGCAGGAGAAGCACGACGACGATGATCAAGACCAGTCCGATGCCGCCGCTCGGGCCATAGCCCCAGTTGGCGCTGTGCGACCATGTCGGCAGAGCGCCGACCAGAATCAGGATCAGGATGACGAGGAGGATCGTACCGATGCCCATGATGGTCTCCCTTCGTGGAAGGACCTCCGGGGACACGCGAACGGGTTCGCGTGTCCCCGGCCGGTCTCGTCGTCACTTGGTGTACTTGTATTTCGGCAGGCTCTTCAGCGATTCCTTGGTGGCGCCGCCGAGGAACATCTTGGCGTCGCGAACCTCGAGGGCGCTGGCCGGAACCACGACCAGCTTGTCGCCGACCCCCAGGAAGCCGCCGACGGAGAGCACCGCGAAGGGCACCTTGTCGGCCGGCGTGACGATCAGATCGTCGATCTTGCCGACGGTCTCGCCGGCCTCGTTGACGACGGTGGCGCCGACCACCTTGGAGGTGCGGTAGCCGCTCGCCAGCGAGGTCGCGTCGACCTTCATCAGCGACATGGTCTGTACGACGCCCTGCGCGAAGGCAGGGCCGGCGAGCGCGATGCCGACGACGGCGACGCTCGCGAGAATCCGGATCGAAACGGTCATGGGTATCTTCCTTCGATGATTGGCGGGTCGGGTCCTCGGGGCGCTTCCGCCCCGAGGGAGCAACGACGGCGCGGTCATTTCTTCAGAGCGTCGCGGGTGCCGCCGACGAGGTTCTGGACCTTGCCCTCGACCTTGGTGGCCTTGCCGTCGGCGACGAGCTTGGCGTCGCCCAGGAGCTTGCCGGTGGTCTCTTCGACGGCACCCTTCACCTGCTTGGCGGAACCGACGATACGATCCTTGTTCATGGTCTCTCTCTCTCGTGTCTCGAGGTTTCGCGGAACCGGCGGATTGCCGTCCGCGATCGAAATTCGCACCCGAGGCGGACCGTCCGGCGGACGGGGGTCGGGCACGTGATCGGTGACCGTCAGCGTTCGGACGCCTCGTCCGGCAGGGCCTGGATGTGGCCGTGGGCGGTGCCGGCGAAGCGATGCGCGAGGTCGCTGTGTTCCAGGGCCGCCGTCGCGTGGCGATCGGCGGATGCCGGGTCGCCGAGGTCGTAGAAGTGGGACGCCTGATGATGGTGATGGGCGGCGGCGTGATGGTGCGACGCGGCCTGATCGTGGTGTTCGGCGGCCAGATGCCGGATGGGCGATTTCATCGATGTTCCTTCCACCCCCAAGGGGCGACCGTTCGATCGCCGTCCGTGAAGTCGAGGCACCACCGACGATTCCGGATGCGACCGGGAGGGCGCCGCGCCTTCGGGAGCCATCGTTCGGGCAGCGACACGGGGGGACGAGACGGAGCCTAGGAGGGGTGCAGGCGCGCGGGCAGCCTCGGAAACTACTCGAGCGGCCCGGGATCGCTCCGATGCCGCGTCGCGTGAGCGGCAGACGACGCGCCGCCGGGAAGGCCTGCGCGGCGGACGGGGCCGTTCGCTCGAGTAGATTCCGTCCCTGCTCGACACGGTGTCGGTCTGTCTAGGATCGCTTTCGGCCCCTTCGTCGTTCGGAGCCTCCCGCGTCGACGTGCCCCCGAATGGGGCGGCGTCGACAGGTTCGGGGGTGCGGCCGCCGCGCTGCCGGCCGGAGGATTCCTCCATGAACACAGCCACCGTCACCGACCCCGACATCGCCGCTCTGCGCGAGGATCTCGCCGCGCTGAAGCGCGACTTCGCCGGTCTCGTCGATCATTCGAAGGACCGCGTCGGCGACGTCGTCGGCCGAGCCGCCGCCTCGCTCGACGACGGCGCGCGCCGCATCGCCGACGACGTCGGAACCGAGAGCGCTCGGGCCGCCGACGCGCTCGGCAAGGCGATCGAGGAGCATCCGCTCGCCGCCCTCGCCGTCGCCGTCGGGGTCGGCGTGATCGGCGGCCGGCTGTTGCTGCGGTGACCGGACTTCCGACATGGCTCGGCCTCGCCGTGCGGGTCCTCTCGGCGACCCGATCGGCGGGGTCGGTCTGCCCCGAAGCCCGCTCCCCGGCACGCTTCGTCGCGGTCGCCGGGCTGGGGCTTCTCGCGGCGGCATCCGCTCTCGCGGCGCTCGGCTGCTCGGTCGCGGCGGCATGGATCTGGCTGCGCCCGTTGGTCGGTCCGGTCGGCGCGCCGCTGGTCGTCGCCGCCGGTCTGGCGATCGTCGGGCTGGTGCAGGCCCTGCTGATCCGCCGTCTCGTCCGCGCTCCGCCCCCGTCCCGGTCGCCTCCCTCGACCGACGACGCTCTGCTCGGCGAGGCCGGTCGTCTCGTCGTCGCCCACAAGATCCCGATGCTGATCGCCGCCGTCGTCGGCGGTGTGATCGTCGGCTCAACCAGGAAGTGAGACCAACATGACCTCGTCGCCCACCTCGCCCAAGCCGCGCCCGATCGCCGTCGTCGCCCCGTCGCCCGCCCCGGCACCCGCCAAGGCCGAGACCGGCCGTGCCGATCGCGAGCAGACGGGATTTCCGCTGTCGACGACCCACAACACCCTCCACGCCGACATTCGCGCCCGCTCGATCGAACTGCTCAACCTGCACCTCGCCGCGTCGATCGACCTCCAGGCGCAGATGAAGCAGGCGCATTGGAACGTGCGCGGTCCCGGCTTCATCGCCATCCACGAGCTGTTCGACCGCATGGCCGAGGCGGTCTCGATCTGGTCGGACCTCCTCGCCGAGCGCGCCGGAGGGTTGGGTGGCACCGCCCACGGAACCATCCAGGTGGCGACCGTCGGCTCCTTCCTCGTTCCCTACGATCTCGGCCTGGCCGACACCACGAAGCACCTCTTCGCCGTGGCGAGTGGTCTGGCCGCCTTCGGCCAGTCGGCCCGTCGGGCGATCGATCAGGCCGAGGGCTTCGGCGACACCGACACCGCCGACATCTTCACCGAGATCTCGCGCGAGGCCGACCGCCAGCTCTGGTTCGCGGAATCGCACAACGTCCCGCATCGCGGCGCCACCACCGGATGAACGACGGCGCCACACCCGAACGGGTCGCTCGACCCGTGGAAAGAGAGATCCCATGTCGACCCGCTCCACGACGTCCGCCCTCGGACTGGTCCTGACCCTCCTCGTCGTCCCCGGTGCCGCTCTGGCCGCCGAGGGCTTCGCCCGCTCGTCGTCGTCCCTGCGCGCCGGGCCGGGCACCGACTACCCGCGCGTCGCCCGCGTCGTCTCCGGCGACAGCCTCGAGATCTTCGGCTGTCTGCGTCGCGCCACCTGGTGCGACGTGTCGGCCGACGGCGAACGCGGCTGGTTCCCCGGCAATCGCATCGACTTCGTCCAGTCCGGACGACGCATGCGCCTGTCGAGCGACGGCGCCATGTTCGGTCTCTCGGTCCTGACCTTCGGGATCGGCGACTACTGGGGTGCGCACTACGGCTCCCGCCCCTGGGTGAACGACCGCCGCTGGCGCGCCGGTGTCCGCGGGGATCGCGGCCCCCTCGTCAACCCGACACAGCCGCCGCACATGCCGGGTCCGCCGCCGGACATCACCGGAGACGGCCGTCCGCCGGCGGCGACCGCGCCGGTGGAGCGTCCGCCGAGGCAGGCCTCGCCGACGCGCGAACCGTCCGCCGTGCGACGTCCCGACGCTGCCGCACGCCCGAACCCGGCCCCACTGATGCCACGGGACGGCGCTACGATGCCCGGACAGGCCCCGAAGGACATGGCCCGCCCGCAGGATCGGCCCCGCCCTGCGACGGGCGGCGCGCCCGAACTGCTCCGCAAGCCCGGCCAGCCCGAATGACCTCCCGGTCGCGACGACCACCCCGGTCGTCGCGACACTCCGATCCCGAAGAGGACCTCCCCATGATGCCCCCCCTGAAGACCTTCGCCATCCTGACCGTCGTCGCCTTCGGCCTCGCCGCCTGCGCCAACGCCCGTGACACTCGCATGGCGGAGGGCGCCGGCATCGGCGGTGTCGGCGGTGCGATCATCGGCGGTGCCGCCTCCAACAGCGTCGGTGGCGCTCTGATCGGCGGTGTCGCCGGTGCCGCCGCCGGCGCCGTCATCGCCGACGCGACGCGGCCGCATCATGCCGGCCGCTACTGCTACTACAGCCGCGCCGTCGGTCATCGTGTCTGCCGCTACCGCGACTGACACGGACGAGACATCGGTCGATCGCCGCCGCGACGGTCGATCGAACGCCGAGGGTCGGATGCCTCCTCCAATCCTCGGCGGCCCGCCGGACAGACGAACGCCGTGCGGTCGGATCCGACCGCACGGCGCTTTCGTTCATACTCACAGTCGTCCCGCCGTCGCGGCGCCCCGGTCCCGGCACCGCGAGGGCGGCGGAGGGGCCGGGGACGCTGCACGTGCGGTCAGGCCTCGGGCAGGAGGACCGCACGCTTCTCGAGCCGGGCACGCAGATGCGGCGCGATCATCCAGGACAGCGGCAGGGAGACCACCGCGCTGACGCCGATGAACCACGGGAACAGGCTCATCGCATGGCTGGTCAACGGCGTGGCCAGGATCAGGATGGCTGCGGCGCCGAACAGAACGGCCTGCACCATCATGTAGACGAGCACGGAGATACGCAGTCGGGTGTCCATGACACTCCTCCTCGAGCGTTGCTTTCGGTCGTCGGCCGAAACGGTTCTTCGTCGGAGACGCATTCGGTGACTTGCCGAACGAACGGGCGAAACGTCGCGGGGCCGGGAGCCGCGACACCTTCGCCTCGAAGGTCGGGCGGCCGGGGCCGGCGAGACGAGGGGGCCGCCGGACGATCGCCCAGGGGGGAGTTGGGCGGTCCGACGGCGGGACCTCGAGGTCCGGGTCGAGCCTTCGACGGTCGAACGGGGCGAGAGTCGGGGGAGAGCTTCGCTCCGCCTGTCGAGGGCACGATCCAACAGAGACCATCGATCGGCCGCCGGCGTCACCCTCGGAATGTACTCGAGACACCACAGGCCGCGTCGGCCCGGTCTCGCGACGTCGTCGGCGATGGGGTCACCACCGCGCTCCTCGCATGGGCGTCGAACATTCCGGCGATCGACCGCCGGTCGGGTCCGGCCGTTTCCGGGGCGAGCCCGGATGGCGCGCGGCGCTCGAGTATATTCCGACCCTCCCGACCCGGGCTCGCGCGCCCAGGCTGGAGCGCCCGCGATCCGTCCGTTCGTCCTTCCGCGATCGGTGGTCGATCGGCGAGGCGGAACCGCCGGAGGGCTCGCCGTGAACGTCACCATCTTCAGCACCAAGTCCTACGACCGGCAGTTCCTCGCCGCCGCCGGAGGGGCGCACCGGCTCGTCTTCCTCGAGGCGCACCTCTCGCCCGAGACCGCCGTTCTGGCGCGCGGGGCCGGCGCCGTCTCGGCCTTCGTCAACGACCGGATCGACGAGGCGGTGCTGACGACCCTCGCGAGCCTCGACGTCCGCCTCGTCGCCCTGCGCTCGGCCGGCTTCAACAACGTCGACCTCGCCGCCGCCGCACGCCACGGCGTGACGATCGCCCGGGTTCCTGCCTATTCGCCGGAAGCGGTGAGCGAGCACACGGTGGCGCTGATCCTGGCGCTCGACCGCCACATCCACCGCGCCTACGCCCGTGTCCGCGAAGGCAATTTCGCGCTCGAGGGTCTGCTCGGCTTCAATCTCCACGGCCGCACCGTCGGCGTGGTCGGGACCGGGCGGATCGGACGCGGGGTGGCGCGGATCATGGCGAGTTTCGGCTGCCGCATCGTCGCCTTCGACCCGACGCCCGATCCCGACTGCCTCGCCGCGGGCGTCACCTACATGGACCTGCCGGATCTGCTGGCGATCGCAGACGTCGTCAGTCTGCACTGTCCGCTGACGCCGCAGACGCGGCACATGATCGATGCGACCGCGATCGGCAACCTGAAGCGGGGGATGATGCTGATCAACACCAGTCGCGGCGGCCTGATCGACACCCGCGCGGTGATCGACGCGCTGAAGGAGGGTACGATCGGTCTGCTCGGGCTCGACGTCTACGAGGAAGAGGCCGATCTGTTCTTCGAGGATCTCTCCGACCAGGTCATCCGCGACGACGTCTTCGCCCGGCTCCAGACCCTGCCGAACGTCCTGATCACCGGCCACCAGGGCTTCTTCACCGTCGAGGCCCTGCGGGCGATCGCCGAGACCACCTTCGCCGACATCACCGCCTTCGAGACGACCGGCCGGGCGATCCACGCGGTGCGGTGAACGGCCGACGCATCGCTCGATGTGTCCCCCACCGGTTGTGCCGTCACGTCATAGGGGGCGAAAACCGGGCGCGGGGCGATGAAATGGGTAGATTCCGAAGCTCCCGGCCAGCCGCCCCGTCGATCATGCTGCGATCCGTCGTTCCGTCCGATCGTGGATGGCGGGAGACGGCCATGCACACTTGGGTTCTCGCTGCTTCACTGGTCACGCTGTTCGCCGTTCCGATCGCCGTGCTGGCCGGGGACGGCAGCTTCGCCGACGGGCTCTTCGGGGTCGACCAACGGCCGCGGTTTCGCGAATACGTCGTCCGCCACCCCCCGGTCTCCTTCGCCTACGGCCGAAAGCTGCGGATCGGGACGATCCTGCCCGAGCGGGGCGTGACCTATCACGACGTCCCGGCCGAATACGGGGTCCGCGCCTTCCGCTACACGATCGTCGATCACAAGCCCGTCCTGGTCGATCCGACCACACGGCGCGTCGTCGACATTCTGGAATGACCCGCTCGAAGACCGAACCGAGACCGTCAGTCGTCGATCTCGGCGATCAGGCGCGCCAGCGCGGGCAGCGACGCCGCTCCGGTCTTGCGCATGATCGCGGCGCGATGGTTCTCGACCGTCCGCTGGCTGATGCCGAGATCGAAGGCGATGTTCTTGCTCGGATGCCCGGCGAGGACCAGGTCCATGATCTGGATCTGGCGCGGCGTCAGGTCGGCGACGCGGCGTCCGGCCGCCGCGCGCGACGCCGCATGCATCTCGTCGTCGCGCGCATGGTCCAGCGCCCGCCGGACGCAAGCCAGCAGTTCGGCGCGATCGACCGGCTTTTCCAGGAAGTCGACCACGCCCAGTTTCATCGCCTCGACCGCCTTGGCGACATCGCCATGGCCGGTGATCATGATCGAGGGCAGCGAGAGCCCCTCGACGTCGAGCCGGTGAAGCAGTTCGAGACCGCTCATGCCCGGCAGCGCGGCGTCGATCAGCAGGCAGGCGTCGCCGCTCGACCGGTAGGCCGCGAGAAAGGCCTCGCCGCTGTCGCAGGTCTCGACCGACAGCCCTTCCGCCGTCAGCGTCGCCCCCATCGTCTCGCGGACACCGGCGTCGTCGTCGACCAGCCAGACCTGCACCGTCGGCACGGCCGGTGGCGCCGCGTCGATCTTCGCCGTGCGTTCGCCGGGTCTCGACGGGTGCGACAGCAGACGGTCGACGACGGCGAGCAGGGCCGTGGTCGTCACCGGCTTGTCGAGGTGCACGCAGCCCCGGTCGGTGATCTCGCGCAGCGTGTCGGGCGAGATGTCTCCGGTCAGGATGATCGCCGGCACGGCGTGCCGAACCGCCTCGCGCAACCGCGTCACGACCTCGAGCCCGTCGATGCCGCCCGGCAGATTGAAGTCGGCGAGCACCAGATCGGGCCGCGCGGTTCCCTCGACCACCGGTTCCAGCGCGGCGGCACCATCGGACGCGGCGACGACGAGATGACCTTCGCGCTCGAGGACCAGTTCCAACAGATCGCGCACGTCCGGCTCGTCCTCGACCAGCAGGATCGATCCGGCCCTCCGCCTGCCCGCGGCCGTCGGCGGGATGGTATCGGCACCGGGGCCCGGCCGACGCGCGGCGCCGTTCGCCGCTTGTGGCACGTCGATCGTGAAGACCGATCCGCGATCCGGGCGCGATCGGACGTGGATGCGGTGGTCGAGCAGGTCGCCGAGGCGCTGGACGATCGACAGGCCGAGGCCGAGGCCACGGGTGCGGTCGCGTCCGGCATTGTCGATCTGATGATACTCTTCGAAGATCGCCCGGAGTTCGTCCGCGGGAATGCCGATGCCGGTGTCCCAGACCTCGATGCACACGGTCGCACCGCGCCGCCGGCATCCGAGCAGCACCTTGCCGTGCTGGGTGTACTTCAACGCGTTGGCCAGAAGATTGCGGAGCATCTGCTCGAGCAGGCGCCGGTCGGTACGTACCGTCAGGGTCGACGGGAAGACCCGCAGCGTCAGTCCCTTGGTCTCGGCCGCATAGGCGAACTCGCCGTTCATGCGGGCGAAGACCTCGCCGATCGCGACGTCGTCGACCCGGACGTGGACCGTCCCCGCCTCGATCTGGTTCATGTCGAGCAGCGTGTCGATCATGCCGGTCATGGCGCCGAGCGCATCCTCGAGCCGACCGACCAACCGCTCGGCGCGCTCGCCCTTGACCGCCTCGGCGAGCAGGCCCTGCAACAGGCAGAGCGTCTGCAACGGTTGGCGCAGATCGTGGTTGGCGGCGGCGAGGAAACGCGACTTGGCCAGACTGGCCTGCTCGGCACGGCGTTTGGCGGCATCCAGCGCTTCCGCCGTGCGCCGCCGTTCGGTGACGTCGACGAAGGTGATGACCACCCCGGCGATGCGATCGTCGAGCGTCCGGTAGGGCAGAACCCGGCGGATGAACCACAGGTCGTTCGGCGCCTCGATCTCGCGCTCGATCGGCGTCCCGTCGCGCATCACCGCGCGCGCGTCGGCGAGCAGGGCTTCGTCGTGGGCGAGGAAGCGCAGATCGGCGAGCGGCCGTCCGACGTCGCCGGCGATGATGCTGAAGAGCGACCGGATCGCCGGCGTGAAGAAGCGGATGTCGAGGTTGGTGTCGAGGAACAGGGTCGCGACGTCGGTCGAGTTGAGGACGTTCTGCAGATCGCTCGAGGTGGTGCGATGGCGCTCCAGCGTCTCCTGGAGCTGGCCGTTGAGGGCGGTCAGTTCCTCGTTGAGCGATTGGAGCTCCTCCTTCGAGGTCAACAGTTCCTCGTTGGTCGACTGGAACTCCTCGTTGGCCGAGAGCGCCTCCTCGTTGACCACCTTCTGCTCTTCGAGCGAGAACTCCAGGCTGCCGATCGCCCCCTGCAGTTCCCGCCGCGTGGCGTCGAGCTCGCGCTCGAGTTCGGCGACGCGCGGATCGGCGTCGCCGTCGGCCGGTCGGTCGCGGCGTCCGGGCGGTCCCGGTCGGTCGACGAAGCAGACGAGGAACATCGCTTCGCCCAGTTCGTGCACCGGCCGGACGTCGATCGCGAAGGCGACGTCCTCGCCGTCGCGTTGGAAGACGCCGCCGTCGACGACGACGCGCGCGTCCTCCTCGGCGGCGCGCCCGATCGCCGAGCGCAGCTTGATGCGCAGGGGATCGGACACCAGAGCGAAGAGGTCGTGGCTGGGCGAGCCGGGCGCCAGACGCAGGTGTCGGTCGATCGGCCCGAGCGTGTAGAGGCATTCGTAGTCGCGATCGATCAACACCGCCGCGGGCGCGTGGGTTTCGATCACCAGGCTGCGGCAGAGATCGGCAAGCGACGACTGGCGCTTCGGCGTCCGCTCCGCATGGCGGCGGAGCGCCGGAGCGATGCCGGTACCACCCGACACCGGGCCGAAGTCTCCCGATCGACCGGGGCCGATCCGGCGGAAGAGACGCCCGGGCTTGGGCTGCGCCTCGAAGCGCTCGTCGTCGCCGGCGGTCTCGGCGCTGCCGAGCAGCAGCAGGCCGCCCTCGCGAAGAGCGAAGTGGAACAGCGCCAGGACCTTCTGCTGCGCTTCGCTTCCCAGATAGATCAACAGGTTGCGGCAGGACACCAGATCGAGGCGGGAGAACGGCGGATCGGCGAGCACGTCCTGCACGGTGAAGACCACGACGCCGCGCAGGTCGGGCGAGACGCGGAATCCGTGCTCCTCCCGGGTGAAGAACCGGGCGAGCCGCTCGGCGGAGAGGTTGGCCGCCACGGTCGCCGGATAGAGCCCTTCGCGCGCCACCGCCACCGCGTCGGCATCGACGTCCGAGGCGAAGATCTGGAGCCTGATGGTGCGCTTCGAGGCCTCGATCGCCTCGAGGAACAGCATGGCGAGGGAGTAGGCCTCCTCGCCGGTGCTGCATCCCGGCACCCAGACGCGGATCGGGTGATCGGGCGCGCGGTCGCCCACCAGATCGGGCACGATCGTCGCCGCCAGACGCTCGAACACCTCGGCGTCGCGGAAGAACTCGGTGACGTTGATCAGCAGGTCGGCGGCGAGCACGCTCAGCTCCGACGGATCGTCGCGCAGGGTCGCGAGATAGGCGTCGACATCGACGCTGCCCGTCGCCACCACCCGCCGCTCGATCCGTCGCCTCAGAGTGCCGGGCTTGTAGAGGCGGAAGTCGTGCGGCGTCCGCGTCCGCAGGAGCTCGACGATGTCGGCGAGGCGATCGGGCGAACCCGACGGGACCGCCTCGGCGCCGCCATGCTCCGCGGTCGCCCGGTGACGGGCGATCAGGGCCGGGCCGATCTCGTCGACCGGCAGGATGCTGTCGACCGTGCCGGTGGCGATGGCGCTGCGCGGCATGCCGTCGAAACCGGCCTCGGCCGGGTCCTGGACGACGACGAAGCCACCGGCGTCCTTCACCGCCTTCAGGCTGCCGCTGCCGTCGGCGCCGGAGCCCGACAGGACGACCGCGATCGCCCGCGGCCCGTGGTCGCGCGCCAGCGACGCGAGGAAGGCGTCGAAGGGCAGCCGCGCGCCGTGACGGGCGGCCGGGCGGGAGACGCGGAGCACGCCGCCGTCGACCGTCAGCTCGGTGCCGGGCGGAATGAGATGGAGGTGGTCGGGGCGGAGCGGCTCGCCGTCGCGCGCGGCGGCGACGGTCATCGTGGTGTGACCGGCGAGGAGATCCGCCATCAGGCTCTCGTGGTGGGGGTCGAGGTGCTGCACCAGCACCATCGCCATGCCGTGGCCCGCCGGCAGGAAGGTCAGCATCCGCCGACACGCCTCGAGCCCGCCCGCCGAGGCGCCGATGCCGACCACGGTGAGGCCGTCGCGCGGTTCGGCCGGTGGTGTCGCGGTATCGGTGGGCGGAGCCGGCTGGTCGTTCGACATGCGACGCACACTCTCCGAGGGATCCACTTCTGACGGTGGATCTCTTGCGATCGTAACACGTTCCCGGTGTGTCCGACGAGAATTCGGCGAGCGCCCGCGCTTTCGCCGTGAGTAGATTCCGATCCTGTGCGCCGACGGGACCGGCGACCACGATCCGGTCGGGTCGCAGCCTGCCGTTCCGACGGAAGTGGTGAGAGACGCCCCTCGTCCCCGGCCTCGGACGACGACTGCGATCCGCCGGACGGTGTTCGTGCCCCCCGCCACACGGCTCCGGCGTTTCGTCCCGGCCGAACCGCCATGCTCGCATCGGACCCTCTCCATCGGAGAGCCGACCGGCGGCCGGCGCGACGGATCTTCTCACCGAAGGGCAGGCTGGCTTCGACCTCGTCGCCGCGGCTCGCCCCGAGCCGTCGGTGCCTTCAACCTCACCAAAGGACGACCGGTCATGATCGCCATCTCGAGAAAGCTCCTTCTGCCCTTCGTGCTGACCCTCATGCTGGGGGGCTGCGCCGACGTCTACGGCTCCCGCATGGTCGACGGTTCCGGCATGTACGGCACCCCGGGTGTCATGATGTCGGACGGCAGCCGGCGGCACCACCGCGCCCATGCCTGCCACTACAGCCCTGCTCTCGACCGACGCGTCTGCCGCTATCGCTGACCCGGCCGACGATCGACCGTGCATCCGTCGCCGGGCCCCCCGCTCGGCGACGGCGTCCGGCAGGGACTGCGCCCGTGCCCGTCCCCACGGCACCGGCAATCCCGGCCGCGAGAGCGAACTCGGAGCCGGATGAAACTCGGGGCAACGTCAAGAGCTTCCGTCGCCGCGACGTAGTCGGTTCCGGCGAACCACTCCCTCCGACGGCGGATCGTCCGGCACGCCGGCCGAGGGCGACCATGGCGAGGTCGACTTTCACGGAGAAAGGCGGTCGAACGCGACGCACGCCTCGAACAGCGATCCCGATGCGATGCTCTATCGCAAGAGTCCGGGCGCCCGCGCGGTGCTCTGCTATATGGGCCACGTGCTGATGGAGAACCGCAACGGCCTTGTCATCGAAGTCGAAGCGACACGCGTTCCCGCCAATGCCGAACAAATGGCGGCGGTCGAGATGGTCGAGGGCGTCACCTCGGCGTTGGGCAAGAGGCACGTGACGGTCGGCGCCGACCGCGGCTTCGCCCCCCCGAGACTTCGTCGAGGATCTGCGCGAACTCGGTGCCACGCCGCCCGTCGCGCAGAATACCTCAAGGCGCAGCTCTGCGATCGACGGACGGGCGACGCGGCATCCCAGCTACGCGCTCAGCATCCGGATTTGAAAACGCATCAAGGAGGTGTTCGGCTGGGTCAAGGCATCGGCCGGACAGAGGAAGACCAAGTTCCGAGGGTTCCCGGAGGTGCATTTCACTTTTGCTGTGGCGGCCTACAACCTCGTCCGATTACCCAAGCTCCTCGCCTCATGAAAGAGGAAGGGCGAGAAGGCTGCGGTCAGGGTGGCACCGAAAGGTCAGAGTCGACCGCCCTGCGCCACCGAAATCACCCGATCACGAAGGCCACACGTTAACCGAGGGCAAATTTCATTACCCTGATAACCCAAAATGGCCCCATGAAAATCCGAAAGACCAGTAACAATTTCAGAATAATGAGGGAGTTTTCATCCGGTATATGTGGCTAGCCTATCCGCCAAAGTTCACAAGTAGGGTTCGCACGCGACTGACTGTTGCCATCATTCTTGTTTACTACTTCATTATATCCAAATTCGATACGACCCGGCACATATACACCAATGTGCCTAGAAGTGAGATTAAAGTTATATTTATCAAAGATACGATAGAACATTTCAATCTTGCGATCACTTACGGTGAGATGCGGCTTGTCTGTATCAAGCCAATAAAGAAGCTTATCCATAATTCTGAGTCCCAGCCCACGCCCAATATAAGACGGAGCCACGCGTATCGTGCATATTTTTTTCTCAGTCCGATCCTTCTTTCCGATGCCTATACCTACTATCTCTCCGTGCCTTTCTATCGGCAAAATCAGGCGTGTACCGTTAGCCAGCCCGGGTAAAACTTTATGAAAATACCATCCTTTAATACCAGGATAATCATCTGACAGCGGGTGCATAAAGGAAAATAGCCTGTCGTATCCACTAGCGAACCCTCCAACCTCTAGATGACACGCCGGCAAATCATCGGCTTCATGCTCATATTTGAGTTTAGCGCTCGTGATCATCGGATCGAAATCCCCAAATTTTACTTGTAAACTACCGCTTTAACAGCGATTCGCATAGCCCTAATCCGACTTCGATGGAGGCTCTAGGGGGTGCTCGAATCGATTCGCCCCTCCTTCTCCGTGGGCTGGCGGGTCTGCGACGGGAACATGAGTTACGGCTGTCGGCGAAACTCGTGCGGGGGCTACCGGTAAAGCAGAATTCCCCGAGCAGGGAGCGGCGGGGTAAAATGCACTAAACAACATACTTGCAAGAAGGCTCCCGAGAATAGATAGAATAACTACAAAAATTGTATAAATAAGCAGCGTTAACCAGTTAGCTTTTCTGACATGAATCTTCATGAAAGCAGAAAAATCATAGAATTTTCCAATTTCTTCTGTTGAAATTGGCTTCTTCCAGTGATATACAGTCATGTTTTTCGGGGCCCCACCTTTGATGTATGGGTCCCATATCTTATTTTCAAGTCTTCTGAATTTTACTGATTGTTGATTGTCAACCGTTAGGTTGCAGTGCGAGGGTAGCGCAGCCAAAAATGTTGTATTTCCGAGCTTTACTTTGTTTTCTACAAAGCATTTTTGAATCAATTCATCTATCTCGTCTGGTAGCGTTCTGGCTTCATTGATTCTGAAATCAATAAATTCAACTACTTCGAATCCACTCAAAAGATGCCTGTCGCCTGGAACGACTGATCCAAAAAAAGGATTTTCGCCATCTTTCGGTAGGGCGATTCTGAAGCGGAAATAAAAATTCCCGTTTTCATCGACTCCATGGCCGTTAATCCGGTCTATAACTCTCTTTTTTATCTTTATTATTGTCCCTTTATATTCGCCTTCGCTGAAATCATCCGTTTCTATGTCGTCTGATATTTTTGAAGAAAATACATTTACTCGACAGAATATTTTGTTTGAAGATTTTAGGTCTACCCATTTTATGGAAGCAGAAGATGACGGTGGCTTCTCCGCAGAAAGATTTTCGTTAAATACACCTTGAGCAAGGCTAGTGTTCGAAAATAGTCCGCCCAAGTCTGAGATTGCTTCATGTGTTAAGGGGAAGGGCATGAATATATTTATGGATTCAATTTTATTCACATGAGATATAAGAAGTCCGATGTCCAATAGGTCGGACTTCATGGTGTTTTTCTTGTCGCCGTTGTGCTTCAAGCCGGAGACGCGCCAATAGTTGACGTGAATTTCGCATTCCGTTTCTTGACTCGAACTTATTGTGTCGCACCAAACGCCGATACTCCAGTTTGAACCACTCATCGCAAAAGCCCCAACGACTCAAGATTGTTAACAGCTAGCATGTAATTTCCGGGACGTAAAATGGAGGTTGCGTCGGGCGGTGCCTTCTAGGAGCTTGAGTAGCTTTGTATCTCTGATCTTGATACAATTACGGCGTCAAATGTCGGGAGGCGCTTCGAGCGCCATGTGTTTGCTACTTCTATGTTGAAGCGCGTCTATCATGAAGAATGTAATTATTAGTATTAGTCCTCGTTTCGTGAGCCTTATATCTTCGCTAGAGAAAAAGGTTGAGGTAAGGAGGCGGTTCACACTCCGCGTCGGCTCGGGCTCTATTGCGTTAATTTACGCAACCCGACCGGTTAGTTCATTGATTGGGTGGTCTGTATTGTCTGGGGTAAATAAAATGAGTGTAGATAGTATTTGGAGTAATTACGGTAATGAAATTTCTGTTCATGAAAATGAATTTTATGAATATTTTAAGGGAATTGAAACTGGGTATGCAATAATGTTAGGGGGGTTTCATTCTTTGTCGCAAAAGATTGGGGCAAGAGATCTGCTCTGTAACTACCATATTTCAGTTCCACAGTCTTATTCTTTTGTTGGCGAAGCAGAGATGAATCGTATTTGCGCTGAACGTCGCTGATGCCTAGGAAACATGAGGGTGCGCTATGGATACCGGCGAACAGAATGATGAAGTATATGCGGGTCGCTTTCTGGATATGTGCGAGGAGTATATGCTGAAGACGGACCGTAAAGACAGGGGGTCTCTTGTTGATTTTTTTGAAAGAATGAAAGTAAATGTCGATAAAAGTGTATGGCCAGAGCGTATGACGCCGAACAATCTCGCAGAAATATTTGAGAATCGCCAGTTAAAAGGGCCGGCCTGAGTCTCGCCTACACTGCTGTGACCCCCATCTCTCATCCAGCTGAGACCGGAGTCCTCGGGTGAGTGGTCCGCCCCCCAACCTTGGAGCACCGGATGGAAGAGTTTCCGGCCTTCCGGATCTTCTGAATCGTGGAGACCGCCAAACCGGCGACTTTGGCCATGGCGCGAACCGTCCAATGCGTCGCCTCGAAGGGTGGCGGCTTCAGCGTCATGGCGACCACGGTCGAGGTCTTGGCGTCCGCGACGGGTGTTTGGCCGGGAGGGGGTGTCTTGTCGCGCAGGAGGCCGTCGACGCCTTCCTTCATGAAGCGCGCCTGCCAGCGCCAGACGGTCGTCTTCGCCGTGCCGGTCTCGCTCATGATCGCGCTCGTGCCGACGCCGTCGGCGGTCAGCAGCGCGATCCGGGCGCGCCAGACGTGTTTCTGTGCCGTATTGCGATCCGCAACCAGAGCGTCGAGCCGCCGCCGGTCAGCATCGCCAAGAGTGATCGAGATCCCATTGCGCATGCGCCAGACTCGCACATGCCACCATCGAGCGGAATCCCTCTTCGGACTCTTCCGTCTCGGTCAATCCACGAGAAGCAACCGTCCAGCCACCACGACGGCGCGTGGTGGCGGTGGTGATCGGTGCCATACGGTAAGCTGGCCGCTTCTTGCAGCCTTGCTTTCCCAAATGCAGCCGCCGCCTGCCGCCAGACTGCCGCGAACTACTTCGGTGCGGAGAAAGGAAGATCCTGAAAAGGCCGATAATTCAGCATTTTCAGGATTTTAGTGGTGGTGGGCGTGACAGGGATCGAACCTGTGACCCCTACGATGTCAACGTAGTGCTCTCCCGCTGAGCTACACGCCCGAACCACTCGGTGCCGCGACATCGGGATCGCCGCGGCGAGGGGGTCTATAACGAGGTTTGACGGAGGCTGCAAGCCTTCACGCGCGGTCCGTGGACAACTTTCCACGGCCCCACCCCGAAACCGGCGGAATCACGCCGCCAGGAGCTTCTCGACCTCGCGCACCAGATCGCGCAGGTGGAAGGGCTTCGACAGGATCTTTGCGTCTTTCGGGGCCTGGCTGTCGGGGTTCAGCGCCACGGCGGCGAAGCCGGTGATGAACATGACCTTCAGGTCCGGATCGAGCTGCGTGGCGCGGCGGGCGAGCTCGATGCCGTCCATCTCCGGCATCACGATGTCGGTGAGGAGCAGGGTGAAGGGCTCTTCGCGCAGGCGCTCGTAGGCCGAGCGGCCGTTGTCGTAGGACACCACCTCGTAGCCGGCGTTGACCAGCGCCTTCGCCAGGAAGCGGCGCATGTCGTTGTCGTCCTCGGCGAGAATGATGCGCGCCATCGGGTCCATTTCGTCTCTTCCAGTTGGCGGTGAATTCATTCGATCATAAGGGACCGAGTGCGGTAAACATCCGGTGAAACGGCGACGGCATTCGTGCCGTCCCCTGTTCGAATGCGACCTTTCGTACCATTGTGGACAGGAAAGGCGGCCGAAGGCAAATTGTTCGACGGCTCGGGTGGTGCGTCGTTGCGCGCGTGAGGGAGACGGGTGTTGCAGATCGTTCGGGACTTTCGGGAGCATCCCGCCTTCGATCTCAGGGTGCCGGAGACCCCGGCCGCACCGATCCTGCTCGACAGTCCCCATTCGGGCGCGGTCTACCCGGCCTCGTTCCTGGTCGAGACCCGGCTCGACACCCGCGCCGTCCGGCGCTCGGAGGACGCCTACGTCGACGAGTTCTGCCTGCCTTCTGCCGAACGCGGCATCGCGGTGCTGCGCGCCCATTTCCCGCGCGCCTATCTCGACGCCAATCGCGAGGCGCTGGAGCTCGATCCGGGGATGTTCTCGGGCGCGCTGCCCGACGGCGCCAACACCACGTCTCCGCGTGTCGCCGCCGGCCTCGGCACCATCCCGCGGATCGTCTCGGAACGCGAGGAGATCTACGGCAGCCGCATTCCCGTCGGCGAGGCGATGGAGCGGATCGACGGGCTGTGGCGGCCCTATCACGCCGCACTCGGCGACACGCTCGCCGGCCTCAGGCGACGGTTCGGTCTCGCCGTGCTGATCGACTGCCATTCGATGCCGACCACGCCGCGCGCGATCGTCGGCGATCCCAGGGCCGAGATCGTGCTCGGCGACCGCAACGGCACCAGCTGCGACGGGCGGCTCACCGACATTGTCTCTTCGCTCTTCCGCGAGGCCGGCTATCGCGTCGCCCGCAACAAGCCCTATGCCGGCGGCCACATCACCGAGCACTACGGTTGGCCGTCCGGCGGCGTCCATGCGCTGCAGATCGAGATCGCCCGCTCGCTCTACATGAACGAGACGACGCTGGCGAAGACGGCGGGCTTCGAACGGCTGAAGCGCGACATCACGGGAATCGTCGGCGAATTGGCGGGGTCTTGGCGCGGCATTTTCGATGGGACCGCCCTCGCCGCCGAATGAGGCGGTTTAGACGCAATCTCGACACAGTTTTGCCGCAGTGCAAACCAAAAAAAACGGGCCGCACGCGAAAGGCGGCGGCCCGAAAGTGGTATCAGGGAGGAAACGCCCGAGAAGGGCCCACGATCTGCTGCGAGGCAGCTGACCGCGATGCATTCGAGAATATATTGCGCTGCAAAAACGTCAAGCACGAATTTGCATTCATGCTAGTACTTTGACGAATGCGGTCATGCAAAAATTGCATGGCTTGATTTTCGACCCATCCATCGATGCAGAGGCCGGTGCATGCGTCCCCGTGTGAGCCGCAGGGCGAGGTCGCGGTGAACCATGTCGCGCGGTGCGGCGCGGGGGCGGTCGGCGAGGGGAGGGAGCGGCGCGGGCTCGCCCGCACTTGCCTCCGGGCGCGGTTCGTCGCATTGCAGGGGCGGGGCATCATTCGAGGACCGGCCATGGGCAATCCCGACCGCGACGACACGCTCGTCGCCTTTCTCGACCGGCTCGCCGACGCCGCCGGCGCGGCGATCCTGCCGCATTTCCGTTCGCGTCTCGCGGTGGAGAACAAGCTCGAGGGCGCGGCCTTCGACCCCGTCACCGTCGCCGACCGGGCGGCGGAAGAGGCGATGCGGGCGCTGATCCTGCGCAACCGGCCCGATCACGGCATTCTCGGCGAAGAATACGGCTCGGAGCGGCTCGACGCCGAACACGTCTGGGTGCTCGATCCGATCGACGGCACGCGCGCCTTCATCTCCGGTCTGCCGGTGTGGGGCACGCTGATCGGCCTGACTAGGGCCAAGCAGCCGGTGCTCGGCATGATGAACCAGCCCTTCACCGGCGAGCGCTTCGTCGGCGACGGCAAGCGGGCGTGGTATCGCGGGCCCGACGGCGCGCGCGATCTGAAGACGCGGGCCTGCGCGCGGCTCGAGGACGCGGTGCTCTTCACCACCTCGCCGTCGATCTTCGTCGAAGAGGAACGGGTGGCCTTCGACCGGGTCGAATCAGCGGTCCGGCTGTCGCGCTACGGGGTCGACTGCTACGCCTACTGCATGGTCGCCGCGGGCTTCGTCGACGTGGTGATCGAGAGCGGGCTCAAGCCCTACGACATCGTCGCCCTGATCCCGGTGATCGAGGGCGCCGGCGGCGTCGTCACCTCCTGGACCGGCGGCAGCGCCGCCGACGGCGGCCGCGTCGTCGCCTCCGGCGATCCCCGGCTCCACGACATCGTCCTTCGTCGTCTCGCCCTCGGCTGAGGCCGGGACGGGTTCCTCCGCGACGACGGTCGCCGCGACAGCGGCGGCCGTGACCACGGCGGCGGCCACGCCCGTTGCGACCTGCGCTTCGCTCGCGGTGACAGGGGCGGGGGTCGGCTCGGCCTCCGGTTCCGGCACGGGCGCCGGTGTCGGTGCGGCCTTCGGTTCCTCGATCTGCGTGCCGGGCACGAAGGCGTCGAAGGCGGCCCAGACCTGTTCGCGGTAGAGGTCGCGCTCGTGCAGCAGCTCGTGGCGGGCGCCGGGGATCACCATCAGTTCGGTCATGCGGGTCGCGACGACGAAGCGCTCGGCGGCACGGCCGTCGACGACCTCGTCGCGGCTCGCCGTGAGGACCAGCGTCGGCACGCGCCAGGCGTCGAGCGCGTCGGGGGCGAAGACGCGGTCCTGCGCGGCGAAGGCGGCGGCGAGCCAGCCGATGGTCGGCGAACCGATCGCCACCTGGCGATGGCTGCTCGACAGTTCCGCGGCGCGGGCGTGACGGACGGGGTCGGAGGTCAGGCGATTGCCGGCGAAGGGGCGGGTGTGGACGGCGGTGGCGCCGCCGCCGAAGACCCAGCTGCGGCCGAAGCCGAGATTGCGCAGCGTCTTGGCGAGCTTGCGGGCGAAGCCGACCGGTACGCCGAAGTCGCCCAGGCCGAAGAAGGGCGAGGCCATGACGATCCGCGAAACGTGAGGCGCGAGGCGGCCGATCTCGGCGGCGGCGATCAGGCCGCCGGTCGAATGGGCGAGGACGAAGAGCGGTCGCGGCAGCGCGGCGACGGGGCCGGCCAGCACGGCCTCGAGGTCGAGGCCATAGGCGCGGAAGGAGCCGACGTGGCCCTTGTGCGGGTGGCGGGTCAGCCGCTCCGAGCCGCCCTGGCCGCGCCAGTCGAAGGTGGCGACGGCGAAGCCGCGGACCTGGAGGTCGCGGATCGTCTCGAACCAGCGCTCGATGTATTCGCCGCGCCCCTGGAGGAGGAGCACCGTGCCGCGCGTTCGCGCCGCCAGCGGCGGGAAGGTCGCCCAGCGCAGGCCCGTGCCGTCGGGCGCCGTCAGCGTGCCGCAGGCGGCACCCGGCGGGATCGGATTGTCGGGATGGTCGAACAGGCGATCGAGGGCCGGCATCGTGGGTCGCGTCTCCGGGTCTGCCTTCGGACATAGCGCGGGGGCGACCGCTCCACAACCGAGCGCGCGGTCGCGCGCGGGGGGATCGGCGAAATTCCGCGGACGCCTCTTGAAAGGTCTCGCCCCCCTTCCCAGATCAGTCCAGCGGACGCCGAACGGGTCCGCGAGAGTGTTCGCCTCTCCCGGCGGCGCCAGAGAAAGACCGGAAGGTCAGAGGGTCGCGTGAGGAGAAGACGGCGAAGACTCGATTCATGTCGCTCGACTTGAAGGAGGACATCCCATGCGTATCGACTTCTCTCCGCTCTATCGCTCCACCGTCGGCTTCGATCGTCTGTTCTCGTTGATGGATACGATCGGCTCGGGCGAAACCTCGCAGCCGAACTGGCCGCCCTACGACATCGCTCGCACCGACGAGAACGCCTGGCGCATCACCATGGCGGTGGCGGGCTTCGGCGAGGCCGAACTCGGCATCGAACTCGAGCAGAACGTGCTCGCGGTGAAGGGTGCCAAGGAGGCGAAGACCGAAGGTGGCGACTATCTCTATCGCGGCATCGCCGCGCGCAGCTTCGAACGTCGGTTCCAGCTCGCCGATCACATGATCGTGCGGGGGGCTCGACTGGAGAACGGGCTGCTCCACATCGATCTCGTCCGGGAAATTCCCGAGACCCTGAAGTCGCGCCGCATTCCGATCGCCACGGCCGCCGAGACCAATTCGGCGAAGCCGATCGAGGCCACCCCCGCCTCGCCTGCGATCGAAGCAGCGCCGACCGTCGCCGCCGCCTGACGGCGAACGGGGGTCGCGCCTCACTCCCCCCGGAGGCTCGACCCCGAGACCCGATCGCCCCCCGGTCGGTTTCCCGCGCCCCGTCGTCCCCCACGGACGGCGGGGCGCCTTCGTTTCGCGGGGCCTCGCCCCCTTTGAAAGCCCGACGGGACCGGATAGAGGTGTTGCCGCAACGCTCCGATCGAGCCGAGAGGCCGCATCTTGATCCGACACGTCGTCTTCTTCACCGTCGCCGATCCGGCGAACCGCGCCCAGGTCGAGGCGGGTCTGAGGTTGCTCGAGACCAATCCCCATGCCCGCCGGCTGGTGGTCAGCGCCAACCTGAAGCGCGACATCTGGTCGAACGAGGTCGACTTCGTGGTCTACGGCGAGTTCGACGACGAGGCGGCGCTGACGGCCTACAAGGCGCATCCGGTCTATGCCGAATCGACGGCGCTGGTACGGCCGTTGCGCGACCAGCGCTTCGCTGCGGACTTCGTGATCGACTGACCGGCGGCGCCCACGCCGCGGCACGCGCGAAATCGCGCCGTCACCCCCGCAGCAGCTGCGCGAAGGCGGCGACTTCCATCTCCGTCGTGGCGAAGGACGTGACGAACCGCCAGAGCTTTTCGCCCGCCTGCGGCCGGTCCTCGGGGCCGAGGGCGGCGGTCGACCAGTCGTAGAAGCGGGCGCCTGCCGCCTGCAGGCGCTCGGCTTCCGTCCCGCTCATGAAGGCGAAGACTTCGTTGGCCTGCGGGCGCCAGGCGAGGCGGGCGCGCGGCGCGGCGGCGAGGGCGGTCGCGAGGCGGTCGGCCATGGCGTTGGCGTGGGCCGCGGCGGAGAGCCAGCGATCGTCGGCGAGCCAGGCCTCGAACTGGGCCGAGATCAGCCGCTGTTTGGAGACGAGCTGGCCCGACCGCTTGCGCAGGAAGGCGAGTTTCTCCTTCAGCGCGGGATCGAAGGCGACGATCGCCTCGGCCATCAGGCAGCCGCCCTTGGTGCCGCCGAAGGAGAGGACGTCGACGCCGGCCTTCCAGGTGGCTTCCGCCGGGGTGCAGCCGAGCCGGGCGATGGCGTTGCCGAAGCGGGCGCCGTCGAGATGGACGGCGAGGCGGTGGGCCTTCGCGACGTCGCAGAGGGCGGCGAGCTCGCCGGGCGCGTAGACCAGCCCATATTCGTTGGGTGAGGTCAGCGACAGGACCGAGAGCTCGCCGTGATGGAGCCCGCGCGGGATCTCGGCGAGGCGGGCGGCGAGGCCTTCCGCGTCGAGTTTGCCGCGTGTGCCGGGCAGGCGCAGCGTGCGGGTGCCGGCGAAGAACTCCGGCGCGCCGCATTCGTCGATCGCCAGATGTGCCTCCTCGTGTGCCAGGACCGCGCCCCAGGGCGGGGCGAGGGCGGCGATCGACAGCGCGTTGGCGGCTGTGCCGGTCGTGACCAGGAGGACGGTCACCTCGTGCTCGAAGAGCTCGGCGAGGCGCGCCTCGAGGCGGGCGGTCGTCGAGTCGGTGCCGTAGGCGGCGGCGGGGCCCTCGCGGCCGATCGCGGCGACGGCGTCGAGGACGGCGGGAAGGGCACCCGCCCAGTTGTCGGAGGAGAAGATCATGGGCCGAGCTTGGCATCACGACGAGGCGTCGACAAGCCGGACGGTCGTACAGCGCCCGCCCGCTCCGCCCAGTTTGGAGGCATTCTGACGACGCCCTCGGCATTTCTTCTTTTCAACACTTCTTGCGAAGGACGCGGTTTTCTGCGATGTTCCGGGCGAACCCAATAGGACAGTCTTGCTGACCTATTTTCTTCGAAGACCGGAAAAGCGGCTGATTTCTGCGGTTTTTTCAGGGTCTTGAAGAGGGCGAGCGACGCACCGGAACGGGGTGGACCCGAAACGGCCCGAGGCTTGCGAATGGGTTGCTCCCGGAAGCGGGGGGTGTTCCGGCGATCCCGCGGGTCTCGTGAGAGGCCTGCGGCAGACCCGTCTCCGCCCCGTATGAACTGCCGCCGCGACCCGACGGGTCCGGCCAGAAGCGAGGATGGATCCCCATGGAACGGATCGCGTCGGACAGCATTTCGCCCCTGCCCGAACTCGAAGGCGCAGGCCTTCCCGAGACGACCGCGGCGGCCGAGGCCAAAGTGTCGGCGCTGCCGCCGGCCCAGGGCATGTTCGATCCGGCCGAGAACCGTGACGCCTGCGGCGTCGGCTTCGTCGCCGACATCAAGGGCCGCAAGTCCCACGGCATCGTCAAGGATGCGCTCTACGTGCTCGAGAACCTCGAGCATCGCGGTGCGGTCGGCGCCGATCCGCTGATGGGCGACGGCGCGGGCATCCTCGTGCAGATCCCGCACGCGTTCTTCGCCGAGGAATGCGCCAAGCTCGGCTTCACCCTGCCGGAGGCCGGCCGCTACGCCATCGGCCAGTTCTTCCTGCCGCGCGACGCGGCGGAGCGCGAGCGTGCCATCGGCATCATCGAGCGTGCCGTCGGCTCCGAGGGCATGTCGATCATCGGCTGGCGCGACGTGCCGGTCGACAACTCCAAGCTCTCCGAGGGCGTGAAGGCGACCGAGCCGGTCCACAAGCAGATCTTCGTCGGCTGCACCCAGCCGCTCGCCGATCAGGAAGCCTTCGAGCGCAAGCTCTACATCGCCCGCAAGCTGCTCTCCGGCGACGTCTACGAGGCGGACTGGAACGGCGCGACCAAGCGCGACCAGGACAGCTTCTACGTCGTGTCCTTCTCGTCGCGCACCGTCGTCTACAAGGGCATGTTCCTCAGCTACCAGGTCGCGGCCTACTACCCCGACCTGTCGGACGAGCGCTTCGTGTCGGCGCTGGCGCTGGTGCATCAGCGCTTCTCGACCAACACCTTCCCGTCGTGGAAGCTGGCCCATCCCTATCGCATGGTCGCCCACAACGGCGAGATCAACACCCTGCGCGGCAACGTCAACTGGATGTATGCCCGTCAGGCGACCACCACGTCGAAGCTCTTCGGCGCGGACATCGAGAAGATCTGGCCGATCTCCTATGAAGGTCAGTCGGACACCGCCTGCTTCGACAACGCGCTCGAGTTCCTGCTGCGCGGCGGCTATTCGCTGCCGCACGCGGTGATGACGCTGATCCCCGAGGCGTGGTCGGGCAACGACCTGATGGACGAGGACCGCAAGGCCTTCTACGAGTATCACGCCGCCATCATGGAGCCGTGGGACGGACCGGCCGCGGTCTGCTTCACCGACGGCCGCCAGATCGGCGCGACGCTCGACCGCAACGGCCTGCGTCCGGCCCGCTACGTCATCACCGACGACGACCGCGTCATCCTCGCCTCGGAATCCGGCACGCTGCCGATCCCGGAGGAGAAGATCGTCGCCAAGTGGCGTCTGCAGCCGGGCAAGATGCTGCTGATCGACATGGATGCCGGTCGCATCGTCTCCGACGACGAGATCAAGAAGACCATCTCGACCGCCAACCCCTACGGCAAGTGGATCGACGAGACCCAGCTGGTGCTCGAAGACCTGCCGGAGGTGCCGGCGCGCGCGCCGAAGACGCTGGAGAGCCTGCTCGATCTGCAGCAGGCCTTCGGCTACTCCCAGGAGGACCTCAAGGTCCTGCTGCCGCCGATGGCCGTCACCGGTCAGGAAGCGGTCGGCTCGATGGGTACCGACACCCCGATCTCGGCGCTCTCCGACAAGTCGAAGCTGCTCTACACCTACTTCAAGCAGAACTTCGCGCAGGTGACGAACCCGCCGATCGACCCGATCCGCGAAGAGCTGGTGATGAGCCTCGTCTCCTTCATCGGCCCGCGTCCGAACCTGTTCGACCTCGAGGGCGCCGAAGCCCAGAAGCGTCTCGAAGTGCGTCAGCCGATCCTCACCAACGAGGATCTGGAGAAGATCCGCACCATCGAGAACGTCGAGGGTTCGGGCTTCAAGTCGATCACCATCGACATTTCCTATCCGGCGGCCAACGGTCCGGCCGGCATGCGTCCGGCGCTGGAGGCGATCTGCATCCAGGCGGAGGCGGCCGTCCGCATCTCGGCGACCGGTCAGGTCTACAACATCATCGTGCTCTCCGACCGCATGGTGGGGCGTGAGCGCATCGCCATCCCGGCGCTGCTCGCCACCGCCGCCGTGCATCATCACCTGATCCGCAAGGGCCTGCGCACCCGCGCCGGTCTGGTGGTGGAATCGGGCGAGCCGCGCGAGGTGCATCACTTCGCTCTGCTGGCCGGCTACGGCGCCGAGGCGATCAACCCCTATCTCGCCTTCGACACGCTGATCGCCATGAAGGATCAGTTCCCGGAGAACGTCGACGAGCACGAGATCGTCTATCGCTACATCAAGTCGATCGGCAAGGGCATGCTCAAGGTCATGTCCAAGATGGGTATCTCGACCTACCAGTCCTATTGCGGCGCGCAGATCTTCGACGCCGTCGGCCTGTCGTCGAAGTTCGTGAAGCAGTACTTCTTCGGCACCGCGACCAAGATCGAGGGCATCGGTCTCGACGAGGTGGCGAAGGAGACGGTGGAGCGTCACACCAAGGCGTTCGGCGCCGATCCGGTGCTGGCCTCGATGCTCGACGTCGGCGGCGAATACGCCCAGCGCATGCGTGGTGAAGCCCATGTGTGGACCGCCGGCACCGTCGCCGGTCTGCAGCACGCCGTGCGCAAGAACGACTTCGAGACCTTCCAGAAGGAGTTCTCCAAGCCGATCGACGAGCAGAACGAGCGTCTGACGACGATCCGCGGCCTGTTCCGCATCAAGTCGGCGGACGAGATCGGCAGCGCGGCGATCCCGCTCGAGGAGGTCGAATCGGCCGCCTCGATCGTCAAGCGCTTCGCCACCGGCGCCATGTCCTACGGCTCGATCTCGCGCGAAGCCCACACCACGCTCGCCATCGCGATGAACCGCATCGGCGGTCGGTCGAACACCGGTGAGGGCGGCGAGGAGGCGGATCGCTTCGTGCCGCTCGCCAACGGCGACTCGCTCCGTTCGGCGATCAAGCAGGTCGCCTCGGGCCGCTTCGGCGTCACGACCGAGTATCTGGTCAACTCCGACCAGATGCAGATCAAGATGGCGCAGGGTGCCAAGCCCGGCGAAGGCGGTCAGCTGCCCGGCCACAAGGTCGACGCGGTCATCGGCAAGGTGCGTCACGCCACCCCCGGCGTGCAGCTGATCTCGCCGCCGCCGCATCACGACATCTACTCGATCGAGGATCTGGCGCAGCTGATCTTCGACCTGAAGAACGTCAACCCGACCGCCGAGGTCTCGGTCAAGCTCGTCTCGGAAGTCGGCGTCGGCACGGTCGCCGCCGGCGTCGCCAAGGCGCGCGCCGACCACATCACCATCTCCGGCTTCGAGGGCGGCACGGGCGCGTCCCCGCTCACCTCGATCAAGCACGCGGGTTCGCCGTGGGAGATCGGCCTCGCCGAAACGCAGCAGACGCTGGTCATCAACGGTCTGCGCTCGCGCGTCGAGCTCCAGGTCGACGGTGGCGTGCGTACCGGTCGCGACGTGGTGATCGGTGCCATGCTCGGTGCCGACGCCTTCGGCTTCGCCACCGCGCCGCTGATCGCCGCCGGCTGTCTGATGATGCGCAAGTGCCACCTGAACACCTGCCCCGTCGGCATCGCCACGCAGGATCCGGTGCTCAGGAAGCGCTTCCTCGGCCAGCCCGAGCACGTCATCAACTACTTCTTCTTCGTCGCCGAAGAAGTGCGTCGCATCCTCGCCAGCCTCGGTTTCCGCAGCCTCGGCGAGATCACCGGCCGCACCGACATCCTCGACAAGAAGGCGTCGATCGCCCACTGGAAGGCCAAGGGTCTCGACTTCTCGCGTCTGTTCTACCTGCCCAAGGCGGAACGCACCGAGATGTTCCACACCCAGAACCAGAAGCACCCGATCGACGACGTGCTCGACCGCAAGCTGATCGCGCAAGCCCAGGTAGCGCTCGAAGAGCGCAAGCCGGTCCGCATCGAGACGGGCGTCATCAACGTCAACCGCTCGGTCGGCGCGATGCTGTCGGGCGCAGTGGCGAAGCGTTGGGGCCATGCCGGTCTGCCGGAAGACACGATCCACGTCACCCTCACGGGCACCGCGGGTCAGTCCTTCGGCGCCTGGGCGGCGCGCGGCGTGACGCTGGAACTGGTCGGTGACGCCAACGACTACGTCGGCAAGGGCCTGTC
The DNA here is from genome assembly GCF_056313985.1 of Pinisolibacter sp. DMC19. Classification (NCBI taxonomy): domain Bacteria; kingdom Pseudomonadati; phylum Pseudomonadota; class Alphaproteobacteria; order Hyphomicrobiales; family Ancalomicrobiaceae; genus Pinisolibacter; species Pinisolibacter sp. DMC19. The sequence goes on from NZ_JBQUZF010000004.1 coordinate 51,075, forward strand.
GGGCGGCCGTCTGATCGTCAAGCCGAACCCGGTCTCCAAGATCGTGCCGGAGAAGTCGATCATCGTCGGCAACACCGTGCTCTACGGCGCCATCGAGGGCGAGTGCTACTTCCGTGGCTTCGCCGGCGAGCGCTTCGCCGTCCGCAACTCGGGCGCCATCGCGGTGGTCGAGGGCGTGGGCGACCACGGCTGCGAGTACATGACCGGCGGCATCGTCGTCGTGCTCGGCCAGACGGGCCGCAACTTCGGCGCCGGCATGTCGGGCGGCATCGCCTACGTGCTCGACGAGGACGGTTCCTTCGTGAAGCGCGTCAACCTCTCGATGGTCGAGCTCGAGCCGGTGCCGGAAGAGGACGTCCTGCTCGAGAAGCTGCACCACCAGGGCGGCGACCTCGACTTCAAGGGCAAGGTCGACGTCACCGGCGACATGACCCGCCACGACGACGAGCGTCTGTGGCAGCTCATCTCCAGCCACCTCCACTGGACGGGTTCGGCCCGCGCCAAGGAGATCCTGGAGAAGTGGGAGGTCTTCCGGCCGAAGTTCGTCAAGGTCATGCCGGTCGAGTACCGCAAGGCCCTGCAGCGGATGGCGGCGGAGCGTCAGGCGGCCGAGTGATCCTCGGCCACGGGTGAACGGAGGGCCGACCACGGTCGGCCCTCGACATCAGACAACACCCGGCGACGATCCCCTCGGACGAGAGGGCGGGTCTGTCGAGCCGGACGAAACGATGATCGGAGTGACACGATGGGTAAGGTCACCGGCTTTCTCGAATACGACCGTCAGGAGCTGAAGTATCAGCCGGCGGCGGATCGCATTCGCCACTACAACGAGTTCACGCTGCCGCTCGGCCAGCCCGACGTCGAACGTCAGGCGGCGCGCTGCATGGAATGCGGCGTGCCCTATTGCCACCGCGGCTGCCCGGTCAACAACCAGATCCCGGACTGGAACGATCTGGTCTACGACGGCGACTACGAGACCGCGTCGAAGAACCTGCACTCGACCAACAACTTCCCGGACTTCACCGGCCGCATCTGCCCCGCGCCGTGCGAGGCGTCGTGCACGCTGAACCTGTTCGACTCGCCGGTCACCATCAAGACGATCGAGGCGACCATCGTCGAGAACGCCTGGGAGAAGGGCTGGCTGGCGCCGGAACTGCCCAAGACGAAGACCGGCAAGAAGGTGGCGATCGTCGGCGCCGGTCCGGCCGGTCTGGCGGCCGCCCAGCAGCTCGCCCGCGTCGGCCACGAGGTCCACGTCTTCGAGAAGAACGCCAAGGCCGGCGGTCTGCTGCGCTACGGCATCCCGGACTTCAAGCTCGACAAGTCCGTCGTCGAGCGCCGCGTCCAGCAGATGGTGGCGGAAGGCGTCGTCTTCCACTTCGGCAAGAAGGTCGGCGTCGACGTCGATGCCGCCACCCTCGTCGCCGATCACGACGCGGTGCTGCTGTCGGGCGGCTCCGAGAAGCCGCGCGATCTGCCGGCGCCGGGCCGCGAGCTCTCGGGCATCCACTTCGCCATGGAGTTCCTGCCGCAGCAGAACCGCCGTGTCTCCGACGAGCCGCTCGGCGACGTCGAGCCGATCCTGGCGGCCGGCAAGCACGTCGTCGTCATCGGTGGCGGCGACACCGGTTCGGACTGCATCGGCACCTCGGTGCGTCAGGGCGCCCTCTCGGTGACCCAGCTCGAGATCATGCCGCGTCCGCCCGAGAAGGAAGACAAGCTCGCGACGTGGCCGAACTGGCCGCTGAAGCTGCGCACGTCTTCCTCGCACGAAGAGGGCTCCGAGCGCATCTTCGGCGTCACGGCGACCAAGTTCGAGGGTGTCGACGGCCGGGTGAAGGAAGTGACGATCCAGGAGGTCGACGCCCGGTTCCAGCCGGTTGCGGGCACCGAGAAGGTGATCAAGGCCGATCTGGTGCTGCTCGCCATGGGCTTCGTCTCGCCGGTCCACGAGGGCATGCTGCAGTCGCTCGGTGTCGCGCTCAACGGCCGCGGCAACGTCGAGGCGAACGAAGAGGCCTACAAGACCTCGATCCCCAAGGTCTATGCGGCGGGTGACATGCGTCGCGGCCAGTCGCTGGTCGTCTGGGCGATCCGCGAGGGCCGTCAGGCGGCGCGTGCCATCGACCTCGACCTGATGGGCAAGACCGAACTGCCGCGCTGATCGGCATCGGTCCTCGCCAAACGATCACGGCGCGTCCCGCGGGGCGCGCCGTCTTCGTTTTCGGGGGCTGCTTTCGGCTTCTTTCGAAGGGATGGTGATCGTCTCGTCGCATCCGTTCGGCTTCATGTTGAGGTGCTCGGCAAAGCCGAGCCTCGAAACACGAAGCCTCGACGGGGCCGTGCCTCTCGGCCCTTCGCCCTTCGAGGCCCGACTACGTCGGGCACCTCAGGATGAAGGGCCTCTGTCCAGCACCGAATTCGCAGCCCGACAGCCCGGGCCTCACGCCAGTCCGTTGTCCTTCAGCGCGTCGAGGAAGCGCTCGAGGCGGGCCATGGTGCGGCGTGTGGCTTCCTCGGTGTTGTAGGGCGCCGAGGCCTTGGTGCCCTCCATGACCGAGGCCATCCAGCTCGACCAGTCGAAGTCCTTGGACGAGAAGTCCACCGCCCTGGTCGTGGAGCCGTCGACGGAGGTCGCCGGGAAGGCGATGTTCGCGACCAGCATCAGCGCGTCCTGCGAATTCATGCCGTCGACGGTCGTATTCCAGGCGGAACGCAGCGACGGCGAGGCGTCGGGCGGCGGGAAGGCGATCGTCCGGGCGACGCCGACCTCGAGCAGGCCGTCGTGGTTGCGGTCGATGCCCTCGGTCGGCTTGACCAACAGGTTCTCGGCCCCTTCTTCGGAGAGACTTCCGGTCGAGATCGGGTCGGCGAGGCAGGCGGCGTGCTGCAGCACCTGCAGCGACGAAGCGTCGAGCCCCTTCAGGTAGGAGAGTGCCGAGCCGCTCGCCACGGCGTCGCGGGCGCCGCTCCAGATCGTGGCGGCGGTGTCCTGCTCGGTGGTCGACAGGCCGCGCATCGTCATGATGGCGCGGTCGTCGTCACCCAGCGCGAAGGGGGCGGAGAAGTCGGGATTGTAGCGACCGCGGATGGCGGCGGAGAAGCCGGCTCGTTCGACCGGGCTCATGGTGGTGGTGGACATGGACGCGAAACTCTCCCGTTGCCGGCATTTCCTGCCGAGACCGCGCGAGAACGGCAGCATTTGCCGGGATCTCGCCCGGATTTCGGCCGGTCGACGGGAGAATTAGCAATCCGCGTGCCGGGATGGCGTGCGGTCGGGTGCGAGAGACGGCTCAGCGCAGGGCGACCAGTGTCGCACCGACGGCGATCAGGCCGACGCCGGCCCAGTTCAGCCCCGAGAGGCGTTCGCCGAGGAAGGCGGTCGCCAGAACCGCGACGAAGACGACGCTCAGCTTGTCGATCGGCGCGACGCGCGCGGCGTCGCCGAGCGACAGCGCATGGAACCAGCAGAGCCACGAGGCGCCCGTCGCCAGTCCCGACAGCGCCAGCGCGATCCAGGTTCGCGAGGGAATGGCGGGCAATTGACGCCAATCGCCGGTGACGGCGAGGAGGCCGGAGAGCAGGGCGACGACGACGAGGGTGCGGATCCACGTCGCCAACCCCGAGGGCACGTCGGCGACACCGATCTTGGCGAAGAGTGCCGTCGCCGCGGCGAAGACCGCCGAGGCGAGTGCCCAGACGAGCCAGGGTGGGACGATCTGGGACATGCACTTGCCTCCTCGGCCCGGCTCAGGGCAGGCGTCTGGCCCCGGCGTCGACGCGGCCGGGCGGGGGATCGAGCGGCAGGCCCTCGACCATCAGTCGGTGGGCCGGTGTGGCGGCGACCGGATAGCCGCCGGGCAGCACCGTCGGTTCGGCGGCGCCGGGGGCGGCGAGCACGGTCTCCGTGCCGGGTGCCGGCTCGTTGAGCGGCACCATCGGCCCGGCCTTGGCCCAGGGTGCCGGCGGCAGCGGCGGCGGAGCGCCGACGATGATCTCTTCGGTCTTGGGCTGGGCGGTCGGAAGCTCCGGCGTCTTCGTCGCGACGTCGGCGGACTGGCCGCGTTTCAGGCGCAGGATGCCGCTCTCGACGAAGAAGGCGAGCTTGCGGCGGCCGGCGCGGGTGAAGAGGACACCGTCGTTGAGGCGCAGGCGCTTCACCTGACCGTCGACGTCCGGACCCATCTGGGTGTAGTGGCCCTCCTCGTCGGTGAAGGCCGACCAGATGTCGACGAAGGTGCCGCCGGCCGCGGCGACGCGCGGGCGGGCGAGATCGTTCAGCGACGACAGGAAGGCGGAGAAGGCGGCGCGCCGGGTCGGACCGAGGTCGGGATCGGCGGTCGGCGGCAGGCCGACCCACCAGAACGGTTTGCCGGTCGCCTTGAGGGCCGCGAGGTGGCGGTCGATGCGTTCGCCGTAGACGCGGTTCCAATCGTCGGAGCCGGGCTCGAGGCTCTTGCCGCCGACGGTGATCGGCTGCCAGTCGTTGATGCCGATCATCGAGACGACGAAGTCGGGCTTGCCCTCGGTGAGGTGCTTGGGCAACTGGCCGAGCCATTCGGCCTCGCCGTCGCGCACCAGACCGGCGGTCGCCTTCGTCCGCGTCGCGACCTGCAGTTCCGGCTCCTCGGCGAAAGCCATGCGCAGACCTTCGGAAAGGCCGGTCGCCTCGATGTCGCCGACCACCAGCACGGTCTGGGCATCGGGATTCTTCGGCGTCTCGACGATCTTGGGTTCGGCCGGGGTGGTCGGCTTCTTCTTCTGGTCGGGAGCGATCGGCGCACCGACACCCGCGGCGGGCTGGCGGCGCACGCCGAAGAGCATGTCGAAGAAGCCGGTGACCGGGTCCTGCGCGCGCACCGGCGCGGCGTCGAGGACGATCAGGGCGGCGAGGACGATCGCACCGACACGGGCGATCGGTCCGCTCCAGTTGCGGCGCATGCTCGAATGTCTCCGTCGCGGGCCAAGGGTCGTCGGACCCTTCCGTCCGCGACGCGCATCTTAACCGCCGCGAAGCCGCTCGAGAACCTTGTCGGAGGGATAACCGTCGGCCGGCGTCATGCCGACCGACTTCTGCCAGGCCTGGATCGCGGCCTGGGTCTTCTCGCCGGCGCGGCCGTCGGTGCCGCCGGTGTCGAAGCCCATCGCGGTCAGGCGCTCCTGCATCTCCTGCGTCTCGGAGAGCGTCAGCAGGCGCTCCTGGACCGGCCAGGGGCGCACGAAGGTGCCCTCGCCGCGGATCTTGTCGCCGAGGTGGCAGATCGCCAGCGCGTATTTGGTCGAGGGATTGTAGGACTTCACCGCGAAGAAGTTCTGGGTGAGGGCGAAACAGGGGCCGTTGGCTCCCGCCGGCAGCCACAGGCGGGCGACCGAATCGAGGCGGACATAGGCGCCACCGTCGGCGCGGCGCACCCCGTGCGCCGACCATTGGGCGAGCGTGCGCTGGGTCTTGAGGTCGGCGAGGCCGGCGTCGAAGGTCGGCGGCAGCACCACCTCGTAGCCCCAGTGGTCGCCGCGGCGCCACTTGCCGCGTTCGACGAGATAGCGGGCGGTGCCGGCGAGCGCGTCGTCGGGCCGCCCGAAGGGGTTGATCTTGCCGTCGCCGTCGAAGTCGACGCCCATGTTGAGCCAGACCTCGGGCATCCACTGGGTGTGGCCCATGGCGCCGGCCCAGGAGCCGATCATCTCGGAGGGCTCGGCCCAGCCGCGGTCGACGATGACGAGGGCGTTGAGGAGCTCGGCCTCCCAGTAGGTGCGGCGACGCGGTTCGCCCCAGGCGAGCGCGGCGAGGCAGTTCAGCACCGGCTTCATGTACTTGGCCGAGACCACCAGATCGCCGAAGGAGGATTCGAGCCCCCACAGGCCGCACAGCGTGTAGCGGTCGACGCCGTATTTCGCCTCGATGCGGTCCCACAGCGCGGCGTATTCGACGATCCGCTTCTTGCCGGTCGTGACGTTGTATTCGTTGGTCCGCTTCTCGACGTAGCGCCAGATCGGCTCCTGCACCTCGGGCTGCGACTTGTCGGACTTGTAGACCGAGGTCTCCGGCACGACGGCGTTCATGACGCGGTCGTAGGTGGCACCCGAGATGCCGCGGCCGAGCGCGCGGGCGCGGAAGGTGCGGACCCAGTCGCGGAACTCTTCGGAGGCCTGCGGGCCGGGCTCGCCGGGCTGTGCACGCACCGAGGAGCCCATCGGGTTGGAGGCACAGGCGGTCAGGCCGGTCGAGGCGAGGCCGAGAACGAGCCCGCGGCGCGTCAGGGCGAAACCGCGAGAGGCGAGAGAGCCTCGGGGGTCGAGCGGCGCAGGCGCCATGCGATGTCTCCTCCGGCGCGTCCACCGCGCCCTTGCCGAGGGATCATGGTTAATCCCATCTTAACACGCCCTTAACGGTGTGATGGTGATGTGTGCGCCGACGACGGATCGCCACGCCTCCGCCTCGATCCCGCCATCGGGATCTAGGATGAAACGACGGCGCGGGAAGGGGCACGGACCCCACGCCCGCGGACGCGGCGGCATCGTCGTCGCGAGGCAGGAGGAAGGCGGCCGCCCGGCCGTCCACGAGTTTCAGGAAAGCTCGACAGATGAAGAAGATTCGCAAGGCCGTATTCCCCGTCGCCGGTCTCGGCACCCGCTTCCTGCCCGCCACCAAGGCGATGCCGAAGGAAATGCTGACGGTCGTCGACAAGCCGGTCATCCAGTACATCGTCGACGAGGCCCGCGAGGCCGGGATCGAACACTTCATCTTCGTCACCGGCCGCAACAAGGGCGTCATCGAGGATCACTTCGACCTCGCCTACGAGCTCGAGCAGACGCTGCGCTCGCGCGGCAAGAAGGCCGAACTCGCGATCCTCGACGCCCAGCGCCCGGCGCCCGGCACCGCCTCCTTCACCCGCCAGCAGGAGCCGCTCGGCCTCGGCCACGCGGTGTGGTGCGCGCGCGATCTGGTCGGCGACGAGCCCTTCGCGGTGATGCTGCCCGACATGATCATGAAGGGCCGCACCAAGAGCTGCCTCGCCCAGATGACCGCCGTCTATCGCGAGACCGGCGACAACGTCATCGCCGTCGAGGAATGCGCCCCCGAGCTCGCCCACCAGTACGGCGTCGTCGGCGTCGGCGAGGAGAAGGGCGACGCCTTCCGCATCACCGCCATGGTCGAAAAGCCGCCGAAGGGCACCGCACCGTCGAACCTCTTCATCAACGGTCGCTACATCCTGCAGCCGCGCATCTTCGAGCTGCTCGAGACGCAGGAGCGCGGCGCCGGCAACGAGATCCAGCTGACCGACAGCATGCGGGCGCTGATGGACGAACAGGCCTTCTGGGGCGTGAAGTTCGACGGCAAGACCTACGACTGCGGCTCCAAGGTCGGCTTCCTCGCCGCCAACGTCGCGTTCGGCCTCGAGCGGCCGGAGCTGACCGCCGAGTTCAAGGCCGAGATCACCGCGATCCTCGAGACGCACTGATCGATCCGCATCGACGAAACGTTTCGGCCGGTCTCCCTTGCGGGAGGCCGGCCGTTTCGCGTTTCCGGACGGGATCAGCGCTGGATGCGGACGCCGGTCGTCACCGTGCCGACGTCGTAGGCGGCGGCGTTCGACGCCGTGACGTGGTCCCAGCGCAGGCGGACGAAGGTCTGGAAGTTGCGATCGAACTTGTAGGTGAGGCCACCGAAGGCGCCGACGGTGCGCTCGTCGACGTCGATGCCGACGTAGTGGCGGGTGTCGACGGCGGAGCCGACGGTCGCGGTCAGGTTGCGGCGCAGCGACCAGTCGAGCGCCACCTCGGCAGCGCGGGCGACGGCGCCGGGCGAGCCGACGTTGGTGGTGGGCTCGACCGTGGTGGTCGCCTTGACCTTGACCGTGGTCAGCCGCGTCGGCGACCAGGTCAGCTTGGCGTCGACCAGCCAGTCGGAGATGGTCGACAGCGCCGCGTCGCGCGGGCGTTCGACGCCCCAGCCGACCGAGATCTCGCCGCGCAGCATCGGCCCGGCGTCGGCGGCGATGCCGACCTTGACGGCGCCGCCCTCGGTGTCGCGGCGGTGGGAATAGACGATCGGCTCGTCGTAGCGGCGGACGCGGGTCTGTACCTCGACGAAGGGGGCGATCGCCTGGCGCGGGCCGACGGTGGCGCGCAGCGCGCCGACGAAGAGCGTGTTGTCGCGCATCGACGGATCGACGACGCCGGTGCCGAGCGCGCCATTGGCGACGTAGTCGTTGCGCTCGACGTCGCCGCGCAGGGTGACGCCGATGCGGCCGACGTCGTGGGTCAGCCCGAGCGAGCCGGTCAGGGTCGAGCGATCGGTGCCGGCGCCGTTGGTCGAGGCCTCGTTGGCCGACGCCGTCTCGCGCTGGCGCGACCATCCGCCGACGATGTCGGCACGGGTCGCCTCGCCGATGTCGACGCGACCGCGCAGCTCGCTCTCGAAACGGCCCTGGCTCAGGTCGGAGGCGCCGGAATAGCCGGTCCAGCCGCCCCGCAGGCGCATTTCGAGCGCGTGGCGCGACCAGTCGGAGCGGGCGATCAGTTCCGGCTCCAGCATCCAGAACCAGCTGCCGCGGCCGCCGGCGGTCGAATCGACGTTGGACTTGCGGCCGACCGAGGCCTCGACGGCCGGCAGCCACAGCATGCCGCCCGAGCGCAGGCCGAGCTGGGTGTAGCCGTCGTCCTCCTTCTCCGCCTCCTCGCGCTCGGTGGCGCGCGGGTCGCGGGGATCGGGCTGGATCGCCGGACGCGGGGCGACCGGGCGGGGGACGACCGCGGTCGTCATCGGCGCGACCGGGGCGACAGGGCCGCGGATCGCGACCGGCTTCGGTTTGCGCGGCGCGACCGTTGCCGTGGTGGCGGGATCGGCGGCGGGGGCCGTGGGATCGGCACCGGACGCGACGGGGTCGCCGGCGGTCGGGCGGGGCGTGCCGGAGGCATCGAGCCCGAGCGGGTCCGGGTTGGCCATGGCGGCGCCGGGCTTCGGCTTCGACAGCGCGGCGCGGCGGGCGGCGTCCTCGGCGTCGGTCGTGCCGTCGTTGCCGCGCAGCACCTGGGCGGCGGCCGGACCGGCGAGGCAGACGGTCAGGGCGAGGAGCGAGACCGCGAGCGTCGCGTAGGCGCGCGAAGCCGCGCGCCGGCCGCCGGTCGGGGCGGGGCTCGCGGGACGCGTCGCGGGGCGGGGGCGGAAACTCATGGGGCCTCGAAAAGGGCGCGCGACGGTTGGCCTTCGCGGCATTTCTTGCCGAAAAGTAAACGGAAGTGGTTAACGCTTTCTTAGTTCCGCGCCGGCCCGCGCGCGCCGTCCGCTCGGGCCGGGTGTGACGACGGGGAGGGTTGGCGGGGGTCGGAAACGTGATATTCAGGCGGGCCTCGCCCCGCAGAGGGGCCTACGGGATCGATCGATGAACGAAATCAGCCTTGCCTCGGCCCGCCGCACCATCGCCACCGAGACCCGCGGTCTCGAAGCGCTGGGCGTCGCGCTCGACGGGGACCTCGGCCGCGCCTTCGAGCGCGCCGTCCATCTGATGGCCGATCCGGCGGCGCGGGTGATCGTCTCGGGCATGGGCAAGAGCGGCCACGTCGGGCGCAAGATCGCCGCGACGCTGGCCTCGACCGGAACGCCCGCCTATTTCGTCCACCCGGCCGAGGCCGGCCACGGCGACCTCGGCATGATCGCCACGACCGACGTCGTGCTGGCGCTGTCGTGGTCGGGGGAATCGGCCGAACTCGCGCCGGTGCTCGCCTTCGCCGACCGGTTCGGCGTGACGCTGATCGCCATCACCTCCAACGCCGTCTCGACGCTCGGTCGCGCCGCGACCGTGGTGCTCGAGCTGCCGCGGGTCGAGGAGGCCTGTCCGCACGGGCTGGCGCCGACGTCGTCGACGACGCTGCAGCTGGCGCTCGGCGACGCGCTCGCCGTCGCCCTGCTCGAGGGCCGCGGCTTCACGCCCGAAGATTTCCGCGTCTTCCATCCGGGCGGCAAGCTCGGCTCGTCGCTGCGCACCGTGCGCGACGTGATGCACGGCGGCGACCGCGTTCCGGTGGTCGCGACCGGAACGCCGATGCGCGAGGCGATCATCGCCATGACCGGCAAGGGCTTCGGCTGCGTCGGCGTGGTCGACGCCGAGGGGCTGCTCATCGGCATCGTCACCGACGGCGACCTGCGCCGCCACCTCTCGGACGATCTCCTGTCGGCCCGGGTCGACGACGTGATGACGCGCAACCCCAAGGTCACGCGCCCCGACGCGCTGCTCGGCCGGGTGATCGCGACGCTGAACGTCGCCTCGATCACCGCGCTCTTCGTCGTCGAAGACGGCCGTCCGGTCGGCGTCGTCCACGTCCACGACCTGCTGCGCGCCGGCGTGGCGTGAGGGTGACGGCCGACCGCGTGGGGGGCCCTCGCCCGGTCAGCCGGCCTCGACCACCAGGATCGGCCCTTCGACCGAACGGACGACGACACGGCTGCCGGCCGGCAGCAGTGGGCCGCGGATGCGCCAGAGCGTGTCGTCGATGGTGAGGTGACCGCCGTTCTCGCCCAGCGGTTCGGACAGCGTGAAGGTGCGGCCGATCAGGCGGCCGGCGCGATCGTTGATGAGGGGATCCTGCGATCCGGCCTCGGTGCGGTGAAACCAGCCGCGCCCGACGATCAGCAGCACGATCGACAGGATCGCCCAGATCAGCGACAGGCTGCGCACCGACCAGTCGACGACGAGCGCGAGCACGCCGACCAGCACGGCGCTCGCCCCGAACCACACCAGGACGAAGCCGGGGACGACGATCTCGAGCCCGAGCAGCACCAGGCCGAGCAGCCACCAGCTCCAGGGGCCGTAACGCAGGAACAGATCCGCGAGGAGGTCGATCATCGTCGTCTCCTCAGCCGCGGCTGTCCGGTACGCCGGGGCGGCGGGCCTGGGACGAGCCCTCGCCGAAGCTCGCCTTGGCGATCTCGGCGATGCCGGCGACCGAACCGAGGATCGAGGTGGCGTCGACCGGCAGCATCAGCACCTTCTGGTTCGGCGCCGAGGCGAGGTGGCCGAGTGCCTCGACGTATTTCTGGGCGACGAAGTAGTTGATCGCCTGGACGTCGCCCTCGGCGATCGCCTTGGAGACCAGTTCGGTCGCCTTGGCCTCGGCCTCGGCGGAGCGTTCGCGCGCCTCGGCGTCGCGGAAGGCGGCCTCCTTGCGGCCCTCGGCGGCGAGGATCAGCGCCTGTTTCTGGCCTTCGGCCTTGAGGATCTCGGACTGGCGCAGGCCCTCGCTCTCGAGGATGGCGGCGCGCTTGTCGCGTTCGGCCTTCATCTGGCGGCCCATCGAGGCGACGAGGTCGGCCGGCGGCACGATGTCCTTGATCTCGATGCGGGTGACCTTGATGCCCCAGGCTTCGGCGGCGGCGTCGACGACGTGCAGCAGCTTGGTGTTGATCTCGTCACGGTGGCTGAGCAGCAGATCGAGTTCCATCGAGCCCATGACGGTACGGATGTTGGTCATGGTCAGGTTGAGGATCGCCAGCTCCAGCTGCTGCACCTCGTAGGCGGCGCGGGCGACGTCGAGGATCTGGTAGAAGGCGACGCCGTCGACGGCGACGGTGGCGTTGTCCTTGGTGATGACCTCCTGGGTCGGCACGTCGAGGACCTGCTCCATCACCGAGAGGCGGGCGCCGATCCGGTCGACGAAGGGGACGATGACGTTGAGGCCGGGCTTCAGCGTGCGGGTGTAGCGGCCGAAGCGCTCGACCGTCCAGTTCTCGCCCTGGGTCACCGTCTTCACGCCCTTGAAGAAGACGAGCACGACCAGCGCCAGGAAGGCGATGACGACGATGTCGAACCCGCTGAGGGGCAGACCGTTGAATGCCGCTTGGTTCATGGCTTCCTCCTTGCGCGGGTGCCCGTCGCGACGGGGGACCACGCTTGTGAAACGTCAGATCCAGCCGCCGAGCTCGCGGCGGACGACGGTCTCGATCACGTCGAGGCCGCCGGGTGCGTCGTTGAGACAGGCGACGCGGTGGAACCGCTCGCCGCCGTTGGCGTGGAAGATCTCGGCATTTTCTACCCCGATCTCTTCGATGGTTTCGAGACAGTCGGCGGCAAAGCCCGGGGTGATCACCGCCAGACGCTTCACGCCGGAGCGCGCCAGTTCGGCGATGGTGTGATCGGTATAAGGCTTCAGCCATTCCGCCTTGCCGAAGCGCGACTGGAAAGTCATCGGGAGCCGCTTCTCGTCGAGACCCGTCGCCGCTCGCAGGAGGCGCATGGTCTTGGCGCAATGGCAGTAGTAGGGGTCGCCCTTGTCGAAGTAGCTCTGCGGGATGCCGTGGAAGGAGGCGACGATCACCTCCGGCTCCCAGTCGAGCGCCGCGAGATCGGCCGTCAGCGAGGCGGCGAGGGCGGCGATGTAGGTCGGTTCGTCGTGCCAGGGCGGGGCGATGCGGACGGCGGGCTGCCGGCGCATCGCCTTCAGCGCGTCGAAGGTCTTGTCGGCGACGGTCGCGGTGGTGGCGGCGGCATATTGCGGATAGAGCGGCACCACCAGGATGCGCTCGCAACCGGCCTTCGTCAGCGCCTCGAGCCGCGAGGCGATCGACGGATTGCCGTAGCGCATCGCCCAGTCGACGACGAGGCGGTCGCCGAGGGGGGCGAGGCGTTCGGCGAGTTTCTCGGCCTGCGACCGGGTGATGGTCTTCAGCGGTCCCTCGTCGCGCTCGGTGTTCCAGATCGAGGCGTAGTCGCGGCCCTTTCGGCCGGGACGCGTCGTCAGGATGATGCCGTTGAGGATCGGCCACCAGATCGCCCGCGGCACCTCGATCACCCGGCGGTCGGAGAGGAACTCCTTCAGATAGCGCCGCATCGACCAGTAGTCGGTGGCGTCCGGCGTGCCGAGATTGACGAGGAGGACGCCGACGCGGCCGGTCGCCACCGCCGGATGATCGGCGGGCGCATGGGTGGACACGGCGGCGGCGGATCGATCGGCGAGGGGCATCGGGACGGAGGAACTCCGAGGGCGGGATTCGTGCGCGGCCACTCTACACCAGCGGCGGTGGTCCGGTCTGCCTGCACGGGAGACGACGAGCGCTTGTCGACGGTCGAGTGTTACGTTATAACATTCCCATGATCGCGACATCCTCCGCGCCGCTGGCGGCGCACCACGACCACGCCGACCATGGGCACGACCACGGACACGGCCATTCCCACGCCGCCCATGGCCATGATCACGACCATGGTCCTGCACATGGTGCTTCGCCCCGGGTCGCGCAAGCGGCGGCGCGCGTGACGCTGTCGCCGTCGTTCCTGCGCGCGTCGCTGGGCGCGCGACTGACGCTCGCCGGCGGGCTCGCCGTGCTGATCTGGGCGCTGGTCCTGTGGGCGCGGTTGCCGATCGGCGGAGGCGCCTCGTGACCGCTCTCCTCACCTTCGAAGACCTGACGCTCGGCTACGACCGGCATCCGGCGGTGCACCACCTCTCCGGCGAGATCGCCACCGGCAGCCTGACGGCGATCGTCGGGCCGAACGGCGCCGGCAAGTCGACACTGCTCAAGGGCATCGTCGGCATGCTCCGGCCGATCGGCGGACGAGTCCTGCTCCACGGGCTCGACCGGCGCGCGGTCGCCCATCTGCCGCAGGCCGCCGAGATCGACCGGAGCTTCCCGATCTCGGTCTTCGACTTCGTCGCACTCGGCGGCTGGGCGCGGATCGGCCTCTTCGGCGGCATCGGCGCGCGTGAGCGCCACCGGGTCGAGGAGGCGCTCGAGACCGTCGGGCTCGAGGGCTTCGAGAACCGGCCGATCGGCACGCTGTCGGGCGGGCAGATGCAGCGGGTGATGTTCGCCCGCCTCGTCATGCAGGACGCCGCGGTGATCCTGCTCGACGAACCCTTCAATGCCGTCGACGCGGCGACCCAGGCCGATCTCCTCGCGCTCGTCCATCGCTGGCACGGCGAGGGGCGGACGCTGATCGCGGTGTCGCACGACCTCGATCTGGTGCTGCGGCATTTCCCCGAGACGCTGATGATCGCCCGCGAGACGGTCGCCTGGGGGCGGACGACGTCGGTCCTGACGGCGGCCAATCTCGCCGCCGCCCAGGCGATGATCGAGGCCTTCGACAGCCACGCGCACGTCTGTGCGCGGGTGGCGTGAGGGAGACGGCACCATGTTCCACGACGTCTTCGTCGCGCCCTTCGCGGATTTCGAATTCATGCGCCGCGCACTCGCCGGCGCGATCGCCCTGGCGCTCGCCTCGGCGCCGATCGGCATCATGCTGATGCTGCGGCGGATGTCGCTGACCGGCGACGCCATGAGCCACGCCATTCTGCCGGGTGCGGCGATCGGCTATCTCTTCGCCGGCCTGTCGCTCTCCGCCATGGCGCTCGGCGGGCTCGTCGCCGGCGTCGTGGTGGCGGTGGCGGCGGGAGCGGTGGCGCGGTCGTCGCGGCTCGGCGAGGACGTCTCGCTCGCCGCCTTCTATCTCACCTCGCTGGCGCTCGGCGTCACCATCGTGTCGCTCAAGGGCTCCAACGTCGACCTGATGCACGTGCTGTTCGGCTCGGTGCTGGCGCTCGACGACGATGCGCTGATCATGATCGCCACCATCGCCACGCTGACGCTCCTCGCCTTCGCGGCGATCGTGCGGCCGCTGGCGCTCGACAGCGTCGATCCCGGGTTCCTGCGCGCCGTCGGCGGCCGGTCCGGGGCGGCGGTGCATCTGGTCTTCATGGGCGTCGTGGTGCTCAACCTCGTCGGCGGCTTCCATGCGCTCGGCACGCTGATGGCGGTCGGGCTGATGATGCTGCCGGCGGCCGGTGCCCGGATGTGGGTCGACGACCTGACGGCGCTGGTCGCGGTCGCGGCGCTGATCGGCGTCGCCTCGGCCTTCGTCGGGTTGGTCGTCTCCTATCACCTCTCGCTTCCCGCCGGTCCGGCCATCGTGCTGACGGCGGGGGCGGCCTGGTTCGTCTCGCTTCTGGCGGGACGGCGCGGCCTTCTCGCCGACCGGCTCGGCCGGCGACACCTGGAAGCCTGAGCCGACGCGACGCCGGCTCTTCTCATCCTTCGCACAACGTCCAACCGGGAGATTCGTCTCATGGCCGGAACGACCCGTCGTACCCTTCTCCTCGCCTCCGCCGGCCTGTTCGCCGCCGGTCTCGTCGCCACGCCGGCTCTCGCCGATGGGGCCCTGCCCGTGGTCGCCTCCTTCTCGATCCTCGCCGATCTCGTCTCCCGCGTCGGCGGCGACCGGGTGACGATCGCGACGCTGGTGGCGGCGGGCGGCGACGCCCACGTCTTCCAGCCCAAGCCCGCCGACGCCAGGAAGCTCGTCGAGGCCAAGCTCGTCTTCGTCAACGGCCTCGGCTTCGAGGGCTGGATGGACCGGCTGGTGAAGTCGTCCGGCACCAAGGCGCCGATCGTCGTCGC
Organism: Pinisolibacter sp. DMC19; assembly: GCF_056313985.1. Lineage (NCBI taxonomy): Bacteria > Pseudomonadati > Pseudomonadota > Alphaproteobacteria > Hyphomicrobiales > Ancalomicrobiaceae > Pinisolibacter > Pinisolibacter sp. DMC19. The sequence continues at coordinate 66,463 of NZ_JBQUZF010000004.1, forward strand.
CTCCAAGGGCATCACACCGCGCAAGGCCGAGGACGAGGAAGATCACGCCGAGGGCAAGGGCGGTCACGGCCACGAGGGCCACGACCATGGTGGCATCGACCCGCACGCCTGGCAGTCGATCGCCAACGTGAAGATCTACGTCGCCAACATCCGCGACGGCCTCGTCGCCGCCGACCCGGCGGGCAAGGACACCTATGTCGCCAATGCCGCGGCCTTCCTCGCCGAGCTCGACGGGCTCGAGGGCGAGGTCACGGCGGCGATCGCCAAGATCCCGGCCGAGAAGCGCCGGGTGATCACCTCGCACGACGCCTTCGGTTATTTCGCCGCCGCCTACGGGCTGGAGTTCCTGGCGCCGCAGGGCATCTCCACCGACGCCGAGGCTTCGGCCAAGGGCGTCGCCAAGCTGATCGGCCAGATCCGCAAGGAGAAGATCCGCGCCGTCTTCATCGAGAACATGACCGACGGCCGGATGGTGAAGCGCATCGCCGAGGAGACCGGCGTCAAACTCGGCGGCGAGATCTTCTCCGACAGCCTCTCGCCGAAGGGTGGACCGGCCACCACTTATGTCGATATGGTCCGCCACAACGTGAAGCTCCTCACGGCGGCGATGCTCGATTCGTGATCGGATCGGCCGGAGGAGGCTCGACGAGGTTCATTCATGACGTCTCAGACTTCTCCGGCCATTCCCGTCACCGTGCTCACCGGCTACCTCGGTGCCGGCAAGACGACGCTCCTCAACCGCATCCTCACCGAGGACCACGGCAAGAAATACGCCGTGATCGTCAACGAGTTCGGTGAGGTGGGCATCGACAACGACCTCGTCGTCGACACCGACGAGGAAATCTTCGAGATGAACAACGGCTGCATCTGCTGCACCGTGCGCGGCGATCTCATCCGCATTCTCGAAGGGCTGATGAAGCGCAAGGGCAAGTTCGACGCGGTGATCATCGAGACGACCGGTCTCGCCGATCCCGCGCCGGTCGCCCAGACCTTCTTCATGGACGACGACGTGCGCGCCCGCACCCGGCTCGACGCCATCGTCACCGTGGTCGACGCGAAGAACCTCATCGCCCGCATCGACGACAGTCCGGAAGCCGAGGATCAGGTCGCCTTCGCCGACGTGATCCTGCTCAACAAGATCGACCTCGTCACGGCCGAGGAACGCGCCCGCGTCCGCGCCGAGATCCGCGCCATCAATCCGCAGGCCCGCGTCGTCGAGACCGAGCGCTGCGCCGTCGACCTCGCCGAAGTGCTCGACCGCGGCGCCTTCGACCTCGACCGCATCCTGCTGGTCGAGCCGGAGTTCCTGACCTCCGATCACCACAGCCACGACGAATCGGTGAAGTCGATCAGCCTCGAGGCCGGCGACATGGAGCCGGAGGCCTTCTTCGACTGGGTCAACAAGGCGACCCAGGAACAGGGCCCCAACATCCGCCGTCTCAAGGGCATCATCGCCTTCAAGGACGATCCGGAACGCTATGTCGTCCAGGGCGTCCACATGATCGTCGAGGGCAATCACCAGCGCGCCTGGAAGGCCGACGAGGAACGGCGCACCCGTCTCGTCTTCATCGGCCGCGATCTCGACTTCGCGGCGCTGAAGGCCGGTTTCGACGCCTGCAAGGCGGCGTGATCCCATGCCCAGCATCGACCCGAAGATCCTCGACGCCTATGTCGTGGCCGCCGGCTTCCTCGGTGAGGCCTCCGTCTTCGCGCTCGGCGACGGGCATGTCCGCGTCGCCCTCGGCGAGATGGACCTGACCGTCGAGGCGCACGACGGCGGCATCCTCGCCGCCCGCTTCGCCGCCGACGGCCGCTCGCTGCTCACCTCGGGCGACGACGGTCGCGTCGTGCGCACGACGCTGCCGGGCGAGACCGAGGTGCTGTTCGAGAAAAAGGGCAAGTGGCTCGACCAGCTGGCCGAAGGGCCGCAGGGGGCGATCGCCACCGCATCGGGCCGCATCGCCTGGGTCAGGCTCGCCAACGGCGAGGTCTCCGAGTTTCCCCACGACAAGGCGGTGGGCGGCGTCGCCTTCCTGCCCAAGGGACTGAGGCTCGCCACGGCGACGACCGACAAGGCGGTGCTGCACTGGGTCTCCGCCAAGGGCGCGCCGGTCGACATGCCGTGGAAGGGCGCCCACACCGGCATCACCACCTCGCCCGACGGCAAGTTTCTCGTGACGACGATGCAGGAGCCGGCGCTGCACGGCTGGCGCATCGACGACATGAAGCACATGCGGATGACCGGCTACCCGACCAAGGTGAAGTCGATCTCGTGGTCGGCCAAGGGCCGGTTCCTGGCGACGGCCGGGGCCAATGCCGCGATCCTGTGGCCGTTCCTCTCCAAGGACGGGCCGATGGGCAAGGCGCCGCTGGAACTCGCCCCGCGCGATCGGATCGTCACGGCGGTCGCCTGCCATCCGAGCGAAGACGTGGTGGCGATCGGCTACGACGACGGCATGATCGTCGCCGCGCGTTTCACGGATTCGGCGGAAGTGCTGCTGCGCCATCCGGGCGCCGCGCCGGTCTCGGCGATGGCCTGGGACAAGGCGGGCGTACGCGTCGCCTTCGGCTGCGAGAACGGCGAGGCCGGGACGATCGACATCCGCGGCTGAGGCGCCGCGACGGTCGGACGCGCTCAGATGCGCGAGGGCGGCAGCGACGTGTAGCCGAGATCGTCGGTCTCTCGCGACGGCGAGAGGCCGAGGACGGCACCGGCGAAGAGCGCGGCGAGCGCCGCGCCGATCGGCGACAGGCGGATCTCGGCGATCAGCGGCAGACCCCACTCGAAGCTGACCAGCATGAAGGTCGTCGCCATCAGGGCATAGACGAGACCGCTCCACAGCGGCTTGAAGGTGTTCCAGCGGGCCGCGTCGCCGAAGGCGTTCTCGGCCGCCCACAGGAGCAGCGCGCCGGGCAGATTGATCACCAGGAAGATGGCGATGCCGAAGGGCAGGTCGATCGCCACGCGGGTCAGCGCGGAGCTCTCGGCGTAGAAGGCCAGCAGTCGGCGGAAGTTGATCGCGAGGTCGGGGAAGCGTGCGCCCATCAGGTCGGGCAGGCGGAACGAGGCGATCAGCGATTGCCCGTCGCCGAGCATGACGATCCACATGGTCGCGACGAAAGAGGCCACGCAGGCGGCCACGACGAAACCGGACAATCCACGCATCTCTTCCCTCCAAGTCCCTCGGGCCATCTTGAGCCCGAGGTCCTTTCGATCGCGTTTACGCAGCGACAGCTCCGGCTCAGGCGGCGGCGATCGTGCGCAGGAAGGCGTCGACCCGAGACCTCAGGTCGGTGGTGCGACCGTCGAGCGTCGCGGCGAGGCTGTCGAGGCTCTCGGCGGAACGTGCTGCGGCTTCGACCGAGGCATCGACGCCGCGGATGTTGGCGTCGACGTCCTTGGCCGCGCTGGCGGCATGGGTGACGTTGCGGGCGATCTCGTCGGTGGAGGCACCCTGTTCCTCGACCGCGGCGGCGACCGACATGGTGATGCCGTCGATGGTGCGGATCGTCGTGCGGATCTCTTCGATCGCGTCGACCGAGGCGCGGGTGGTCTGCTGCATCTCGACGATCTGGCCGGAGATCTCTTCGGTCGCTTTGGCGGTCTGGTCGGCCAGCGCCTTGACCTCGGAGGCGACGACGGCGAAGCCGCGGCCGCTCTCGCCGGCGCGCGCCGCCTCGATCGTGGCGTTGAGGGCGAGGAGGTTGGTCTGCTCGGCGATCGAGCGGATGAGGTCGACGACGGCGCCGATGCGGGCGGCGGAGCCGGCGAGACCCTGGACGGCCGACGACGAGCGTTCGGCGGTGTCGACCGCTTCACGGGCGGTGCGCGAGGCGTCGGCGACGCGGGCGTTGATCTCGGCGATCGAGGCGGAGAGTTCCTCCGCGGCGGCGGCGACGGTGCCGACGTTGGCGGCGGAGCGTTCGGAGGCGGCGGCGACCTCGCGGGTGCGGCGGCCGGCCTCGCGGGCGGCGCCGGTCTGCTCGCCGACGGCGTCGGAGAGGGTGCGGGCGGCGCTGGTGAGCTCGGCGGTCAGCGACTGGATCTCGGCCTCGAAGCCGGCGATCGTCGCCTCCATGCGGCTCTGCCGTTCGGCGCGGGCGCCGGCCTCGTCGGAGAGCGAGGTCTGCATCGAACGGGCGCGCGCCACGGTCTCGCGGAACTCGGAGACGGCGGCGGAGATGGCGCCGATCTCGTCGCCGCGGTTGCCGTGCGGCACGGTGACCGAGGTGTCACCGGCGGAGATCGCCGACATGGTCTCGACCAGATCGTCGATCGGGCGGGTGATGCGGGCGCGGACGTTCCAGAAGCCGAAGGCGCCGACGGCGAAGGCGAAGGCGATCAGCGCGCCGACCGCCAGACGGGCACGGTCGGAGACCTGGGCGAGGTCGGCGGCGGCCGTCTCGGCCTGTTCCGACAGGCCGTCGGCGAGCGCCTCGAGGTCCTTGTTGAGAGCGGAGCGGACCGAGCGGTTGGCGTCGTTGTCGCCGTGTTCGCGGGCGGCGTCGTGACCGATCTCGCGGCCGCGACGGGCGGTCTCGAGGCGGAACTCGCGGAACTGGGCGACGCGGGCCTCGAGCGTCTGGAAGCGGCTCATCAGCGCCGGGGCGACGTCCTTCTTCCAGTCGGCGACTTCCTTCGTCATGCGGTCGAGGTTCTTCGCCATGCCGTCGGCATATTTGGCGAGAACCTTGGGATCGGCCGACATGTAGACGCCACGGCTGTCCATGACGACCGCATAGATCAGACCGTTGATGCGCTCGACATAGGCCTGACCGGCATAGGCACGGCGCATCTCCTCGTCGATCGCACGCTGGCTCGCCTGGGTCATCAGGCCCACGACACCGACCACGATCGCCACGACGACCGTCGCTGCGAAAAGGATGGCGAGTTTGACGGCGATCGAGACGTTCTTCATGGAAAGCATCCTTTCATCGGTGTCGCAGAATGCGTCACGAGCCGTAAACAAATCGTTTTTATGAGTATTCGGGCATATACTCCAAGGTCTTGATCGCGCATCTCAAATTGAAAGAGCCCGGAGGGGTTCTCCGGGCTCTGTCGGGCTAGGTTCGAATGCGAGGGATCAGTGCACCAATATGTTGCGGAAGGACCACGGGTTCGCCGTGTCGATGTCTTCCGGGAACAGACCGGGGCGGCCGTCGAGCGGCGTCCAGTCGGAGTAGTAGCCGCAGACCGGGCCGAGATAGGGGGTCTGCACCTCGAGGCAGCGCTCGTGATCCATCTCGTCGGCCTCGACGATGCCGGCCTCCGGATTCTCGAGTGCCCAGACCATGCCGGCGAGCACGGCCGAGGAGACCTGCAGGCCGGTGGCGTTCTGATAGGGCGCCAGCACGCGGGTCTCTTCGATCGAGAGCTGCGAGCCGTACCAGTAGGCGTTCTTGGCGTGGCCGTAGAGCAGCACGCCGAGTTCGTCGATGCCGTCGACGATCTCGTTCTCGTCGAGGATGTGGTTCGCCGGCTGCTTGCGGCCTTCCGCGCCGAACATCTCGTGCAGCGACAGCACGGCGTCGTTGGCGGGATGGTAGGCGTAGTGGCAGGTCGGACGGAACGCTGGCTTCTCCTTGTCGCCGACCGTGTAGTAGTCGGCGATCGAGATCGACTCGTTGTGGGTGACGAGGAAGCCGTACTGGGTGCCCGGCGTCGGGCACCAGGTGCGGACGCGGGTGTTGGCACCCGGCTGGAGGAGATAGATCGCCGCCTTGCAGCCCGCCTCGTGGGTGCGGGCGTTGTCCGGCATCCAGGTCTCGGCCGTGCCCCAGCCGAGCTCGGCCGGCTGCAGGCCCTCCGAGACGAAGCCCTCGACCGACCAGGTGTTGACGAAGACGTTCATCGGCTTCGGGTTCTTCGAACGCTGGGTGTCGCGCTCGGCGATGTGGACGCCCTTGACGCCGAGCGACTGCATCAGCTCGCCCCAGCCCTCGCGGGTGGTCGGCTTGGCGACGGGAGCGCCGGTGTCGCGGGCGAGGTTGAGGAGCGCCGCCTTGACGAACCACGAGACCATGCCCGGGTTGGCGCCGCAGCAGGAGACGGCGGTGGTGCCGCCGGGGTTCTTCGCCTTCTCGGCGCGCACGGTCTCGCGCAGCGCGTAGTTGGAGCGCGAGGCGGTGGTGGCGGCCTTGTCGAAGTAGAAGCCGAGCCAGGGCTCGACCACGGTGTCGATGTAGAGGGCGCCGAGCTCGCGGGCGAACTTCATCAGGTCGAGCGAGCCGGTGTCGACCGACAGGTTGACGATGAAGGGCTGGCCCTCGCCGCGCTTCAGGAAGGGCGTCAGCAGGTCGCGGTAGTTCTCGCGGGTGACGGACTGATGGACGAAGGCGTAGCCACGCTCGTCGACCAGCTTACGGTCGGCGTCGGACGGGTCGATCACCACGAGGCGCGACTTGTCGAATTTGAAATGGCGTTCGATCAGGGGAAGGGTGCCGCGGCCGATCGAGCCGAAGCCGATCATCACGATGGGGCCGGTGATTTCGCCGTAGATCGGCCAATTCGTCATTCGTCCATCTCCTATTTCAAGGAAGTTTGTGCAGACTTCTAGCTTCAATGACACTTCTTGATGCTTTGTGCCTTGAAGGACCTTGGTACTTCTGGCGATTCAACGCTTCGGAAGGTGGCATTCCAAGAACGCGACAGCCTCCACGGCTTGCTAGCTCGCCGGTCGGTGCCTAACATTTGCGGGTCCGATTCTATCAGTTGCAAGTGGCTGCCATGACTCCCGACAAAGAAGAAAAGCGAGCTCGCAACCGCCTAATAGAGCGTTTAGGCACGGAATTGAAGGGGATGCAATCCGCCGTCATCGAGCTTACCCAGAGCTCAAGTGTGCATCAAATGCATGCATATTTTGCGACACGAAAGGCTAGTTATATCGATCTTCGGGAGGAGGTTATCTTTTCTCCACAAGTATATATTCAATTATTCATCGAAGGTCTTAATAACGATATAAAAAATGAAGGCGCTACACCGTACCGTGAATTTTATGAGCGGCTAACATCGGAAAAGATTGGCCGAAAATACTTAATACTATTTCTTGAGAGAACTTATTGGCGGGAGTATGAGAATCTTTCGAAACGCAGACCTGCAACTGATGATGCAGAAATTTGGCTTGGTCAAAATAATTCAGATTATGGCATACTTGTAACGCCGCGGTTTGATGGGGCGATGTGGGAAAATGATAAAAGTGAAATTAGGAGATTTAAAAAGAAATATTGGTCTATAGGGCATATTATTGAGACTGGACTGCTTATACCAGATAAAAATGACCGTATGAAATTCAAAACTATTGACGATTATCTGTCTTTTTTCCGGAATGTGCTGGTGCGGCAGACTGCGTCAAAATATCAAAAAGACATTGCTCAGTACTATTGTGATTTTGTAAAATCATCTAATGACCCTGATGGGATTTTACTTCTCATTCCAGAGCTACGGTATGGTGGAAAAGACTTTATGCATAAATATAGATTGGATTTTTCTGTTATTGACGTCGATACCGGAAACAAGATTGGCTTTGAATTGTCTCCATGGTCGACGCATGGCTATTTATCGAAGGTAAAAACAAAAACTCAGAAGCAAATAAACGCAGAAGCTCAGGAAAACTTCGAAACAGAAATGGCCAAGCATAAGGATTATTTTAAAAAATTCGGAATATTTACTATGATATATACAGACTCCGACTTGTCTGATATGTCTTTAGTATTTAGTGATATTTCAAAATATCTGACATCAAAACAGCTTGGGAACAATCTAAAGCTTCATTTGTTTGATGGGTTTATGAAGAAGGGGTTGGATTTATAGGGCTTCAGTCATCTTCGTCTGCTTTTGTCAGGATGTAGACGATGCGCGCCGCACCGAAGCCGTCGGACGGGTCGATCGCCACCGCCTGGGCGAGCGCCTCGAGGCCGAGCTCGACGTTGCCCGATCGGGCGTTGCACCAGCCGAAGGCGACGAGCGACTGGACGAGGAAACGCTGCGGTTTCGGAAAGCCGGTGCAGTCGACCGAACCGGGGGCGAGGCTGCGCCAGTCCTCCGACAGGCCCAACGCGCGGGCGCCGTCGCGGATGCACCACAGCGCATGCGGCGCGGCTTCGGCCAGGCGATTGGCGTAGAAATAGAACTTGTAGGCGCCCATCCGCACGTCTCGATCGTCGGGGGCGACCTGGAGCGCTGCGAGAACGGCCGCCTCCGAGCGCTCGGGATCGGTCCGGGCGGCCCGCGCCCCTTCGAGGATCGCGAAAGGGTCGGGCGGCGTGTCGCCGTCGTCGAGATCGAACGAGAGGGTCAAGGCTTGCGTCTCCTTCGCGACGAAACGTGACAGAGCTCACGCGGGCGAGGGGGCTCGTCCGCGGGATGCTCGGGGAGAAGCAGGATCGATGCCGGTCGCCCTCAGGCGGCGCGGGCGATCGCCTCGAAGGCGCCGGTCGCCTCGACCATGCCGGTCGCGCCGTCGAGGGCACCGTCGACGAGGTCCAGCGCCAGGAAGCGGGCGCGCTCCACCGGGCCGGGCAGGTCGAGGCCGAGCGTCGCCTCGGCGCGGAAGCCGAAGCGGCGATAGTACGGCTCGTCGCCGACCAGCACGATGGCGCGATGACCGAAGCGGCGGGCGCGTTCGATCGCCACCCGCATCAGCGCCCCGCCGAGGCCGAGCGAACGCGCCTCGTCGGCGACCGCGATCGGGCCGAGCATCAGCGCCGCGCCGGCGGTGCCCGCCTCGACGTGCCACAGCCGCACGGTGCCGATCAGGCGGCCGGAGGCGTCTTCCGCCACGAGTGCGAGGCCTTCGGCGGGCAGGCGGCCTTCGCGCAGGCGCTCGCAGGTCTTGGCGAAACGGGCGGGGCCGAAGGCGGCGTCGAGCAGGCGTTCGCGCGCGGCGACGTCGCCCGCGGTCTCGTCGCGGACGAGGAAGGCTGGGGTGGCGAGCGCGAGGTGCGGACGGACGTGATGCATGGATCGAAGATCCCTCGGACGAGCGGACGACGACCCTCGTGCCGGAAAGACCGGCCGGTCGGGAACGGATCTGGGGAAGGGGCGGGGAGGAACTCCCCGCCGGTCAGATGACGTAGGACTTCAGCGGCTCGAAGCCGTTGAAGGCGACCGCCGAATAGGTGGTCGTGTAGGCGCCGGTGCCCTCGATCAGGACCTCGTCTCCGATCTCCAGGCTGATCGGGAGCCAATAGGGCTCCTTCTCGTAGAGAACGTCGACCGAATCGCAGGTCGGGCCGGCGAGCACGCAAGGCGCCTTCTCGTCCTCGTCCCGCTCCGTCCGGATCGGGTAGCGGATCGCCTCGTCCATGGTCTCGGCGAGGCCGCCGAACTTGCCGATGTCGAGATAGACCCAACGGACGTCGTCGTCGTCGGACTTCTTCGACACCAGCACGACCTCGGCCTTGATCACGCCGGCGGAACCCACCATGCCGCGACCCGGCTCGATGATGGTCTCCGGCACGTGGTTGCCGAAGTGGGCGAGGATCGAGTCGGAGATCGCCTGGGCATAGGCCTGAACCGCCGGCACGTTCTTGAGGTACCGGGTCGGGAAGCCGCCGCCGAGGTTGACCATCTTCAACGAGATGCCGCGGTCGGCCATTTCGCGGAAGATGCCGGCGGCCGACGCCACCGCGGCGTCCCAGGCCTTGGTGTTGCGCTGCTGCGAGCCGACGTGGAAGGACACGCCGTAGGCCTCGAGGCCGCGGGTGTGGGCGAGCTCGAGCACGCGCGGCGCCATCGCCGGATCGCAGCCGAACTTCTTCGACAGCGGCCACTCGGCGTCGGCACCGTCCGACAGGATGCGGCAGAACACCTTGGAACCCGGGGCGACGCGGGCGATCTTCTCGACCTCGGCCTCGCAGTCCACCGCATAGAGGCGGATGCCCAGCTCGAAGGCGCGGGCGACGTCGCGCTCCTTCTTGATGGTGTTGCCGTAGGAGATGCGGTCGGGCGTCGCGCCGGCGGCGAGCGCCATCTCGATCTCGGCGACCGAGGCGGTGTCGAAGCACGAGCCGAGCTCGGCGAGGAGGGCGAGCACTTCCGGCGCCGGGTTGGCCTTCACCGCATAGAAGACGCGGGTGTCGGGCATCGCCTTGGCGAAGGACGTGTACTTCTCGCGCACGACGTCGAGGTCGACCACCAGGCAGGGACCATCGGGACGTCGGGTGCGGAGAAATTCGCGGATGCGGTCGGTCATGGCGGGATCCTTCCGGGATGCTACCAGCAGTGCCGGGCGAGCCCGGCGGTTCGGTCATCCCCGGCTCGCCTTTCGGCGCTCCGGGCGTTTCCTCCGCGAGAGGGCCCGCGAAGGTCGTCGGGGATGCATGCCGCGCCGCATGACGTCGCTTTGGAGACGACGAAACGCGGGTTGCATGAACCCGATGAGCCGATCGTCCGATCGGCCCGAACCCGCGCGAAACGAGGGGCGCGGCCCTTCCGGTCACGAGACCCGTAGGCTCGATCGCGAATTTTGCTGCCATGGCTTGGAAGGGAAATCCCGTCCGCACGCCGGCAAGGAAGTAGTTGCCTCTTCAGTAACCCCGGCCTTTGGACGAGCCGGCAGAGACCAAAAAAGCCCTCTACGTCGTTGCTTCAAGCCACGTTCCCCGCGTGAGACGCGAGGTGCGCCGGTTCAGATCTCCGGCTGCCGGTTGCCCCGGTAGGGCCCGAGCCTCTTGTCTCGGGTGGTCCACCGACCGGCACGCGGCCACAGGCACGTGCGAATTTGGGCAGCCGGGGTATAGGGTCTTTCGCCCTGCGGTACAAGTGATTTCTCGATGACGGACCGACATTTTCACACCCCGGACAACTCCTTGGCCGGCAAAGCGAATTTCGAGAATTTCGCGACAGCCTCCGAGGGGGTCGGAACGGGCGGTGCGACGTCTCGTCGGTGGCGCTTCTCCCGCGTTCGCGAATGCGCGCCGCGTCGCGGAAAATGCCGGGCGGCGGCTGTATTCTCGGCGACGATCGGCTAGATTCGGCGTCGATCGTTCGACAGACGGAGACGGACCATGGACACGCTCACCCGCATGCAGGCCTTCGTCCAGGTGGTCGATGCCGGCGGTTTCTCGGCGGCGGCGCGCAAGGCGGGCAAGTCCAAGGCGCTTCTCTCCAAATATGTCCGCGACCTCGAGGACGAACTCGGCGTCCGCCTGCTCAATCGCACGACGCGCCAGCTGTCGCCGACCGAGGCCGGCACCGCCTATCACCGCGAGGCGCAGGACATTCTCCAGCGTCTCTCCGACCTCACCGCGTCCGTGCGCGACACGCACACGCAGGCGCGCGGACACTTGAGGATCTCCGCGCCGCGGTCCTACGGCGACGCCGAACTCGGTGCGGCGGTGGTCGAATTCCTCGCCGCCCATCCCGACATCACCGTCGACCTGCGGCTCGACGACCGCTTCGTCGATCTGGTGGAAGAAGGCTTCGACGTGGCGATCCGGATCTCCGAGCCGCTCGATTCGAGCCTGATCGCCCGCCGCCTCGCCGCCTTCCGGGTGGTGACGGTCGCCTCGCCCGGCTGGATCGAACAGTACGGTCGGCCGGAGAAGCCCGAGGACCTGCTCGGCCTGCCGGCGATCTGCGACACCAATGCGCGCAACTGGCACCACTGGCCCTTCACCGTCGACGGCGAACGCATGGTGGTCGCGGTCAATCCGCGGATGAACGTCAACGGGCCGCAGGTGACGGCGGCGGCGGCGATCGCCGGCATCGGCGTCGCGCGGGTGCCGCTCTTCGCGGTGGCGCGGGCGATCGAGGAGGGGCGTCTCGTCGCCCTGCTCGAGGCGTTCGAGATCTCCGGCCTGACGGTCAACGCGGTCTATCCCCACCGCCGCCATCTCTCGGCCAAGGTCCGGGTCTTCGTCGACTTCCTGGTCGGCTGGTTCGAGCGCCGCAAGCGCCGCGATCCCTGCCTGTGATGTCGCGCCGCCTGTCCCGGATGTTGCCGCAATGCGATGATCCTCTCTCGCGAATCGGAGACCCCGCGCGGGGCCGTCCCGGAGGTTCCATGCCGTCTCGTCCGAAGTCGTTTCTCGCTTCCGTCGCGCTCGCCGCGGGCACTCTTCTCGCCGCGGTCGGCGGAGCGGCGGCGCATCCGCACGTCTTCGTCGACGCGCGCACGCAGATCGTCTTCGATGCCGAGGGCAAGATCACCGCGGTACGCCAGATCTGGCGCTTCGACGACGCCTTCTCGGCCTTCGCCTCCCAGGGCCTCGACAAGAACGGCGACGGCGTCCTGTCGGTCGAGGAATTGCAGCCGCTGGCCAAGGTCAACGTCGATTCGCTCAAGGACTACGACTACTTCACCTTCCTGCGGGTCGACGGCAAACGCACCGGGTTCAAGATCCCGACCGAATACTGGCTGCAGTCGAGCGACGGCTACCTGACGCTGTTCTACACGCTGAACCTGATGCAGCCGGTGAAACCGGACGCCAAGGGGGTGACGTTGGACGTGTTCGATCCCGGCTATTTCGTCGATTTCCAGTTCGTCGAGAAGGATCCCGTGGTGCTGGAGAAGGCGCCGGCGACCTGCAAGGCCGCGATCCAGCGCAAGGGTGCGCCGGATGCCGCGACCGCGGCGATCCTCGGTCAGATCCCGGCGAGCGAGCGCGATCTGCCGCCGGAGCTCAAGGCGCTGACCTCCGATCTCGCCAACCGCATCACAGTGCGTTGCCCGTGAGGTCGGGACAGCGCCATCGGGCGGCGATCGTCGCCGGGCTCACGGCGGGCCTCGTCTGCCTCCTCGGCGTGGCGGCGGCCCATGCCCAGGCCGGCCCCTTCGGCGTCGGCGCTCCGGAACTCGGCGCCATGCTCGTGCACGGCACCTTCTTCGACTGGGTGATCCACCAGCAGAACCAGTTCTATCTCTCGCTCAAGGCGGGCCTCAGGGCGATGAAGTCCGACCCGCATGCGGGCCTGTGGATGGCGGCGCTGTCCTTCGGCTACGGCGTCTTCCATGCCGCCGGCCCCGGACACGGCAAGGCGGTGATCACCTCCTATGTGCTCGCCAACGACGAGACGCTGAAGCGCGGCATCATGCTCTCCTTCGTCTCGGCGTTTCTGCAAGGCATGGTGGCGATCGTGCTGGTCGGCGGGGCGATCCGCATCTTCAATCTGACCGCGGTGCAGATGACCGACGCCACGACGGCGCTGGAATACACCTCCGCCTTCGCCGTCCTCGGCCTCGGCCTGTGGCTGGGGTGGACCAAGATCGTCGAGCCGATCCTCAGGGCACGGCGCGCGGCGAAGGCGATGCCGGCCGCGGCCAGCGAGGCCGACGTCGTCGACTGCGCCATCGGCGGCGATCCGGCCGCGGTGGCGGCGGCCTGCCCCTGCGGCGTCGCGCACATGCCCGACCCGTCGCTGATCAAGGGGCCGTTCAACTGGCGCCGCGCCCTCGGGGCGATCGCCGCGGTGGGCATGCGGCCCTGTACCGGCGCGCTGATCGTGCTGGTCTTCGCCCATGCCCAGGGCATGCCGATCGCCGGCATCGCCTCGGTCCTGGCGATGGCGCTCGGCACCGGCTTCACCGTGTCGCTGCTCGCCTCGATCGCCGTCGGCGCGCGCGGTCTCGCGCTCAGGATCGCCGGCGACGAGGGGCCATGGGCGATGCGCGTGCTGCGCTCGGCCGAGGTCGGCGGCGCGCTGATCGTCATCGCCGCCGGCGTCACGCTCGCCGGTGCGGCGCTGTTCGGCCACCCGACCGGCGGGTGAGCCGGTTTCTTCCTCTTCGGATCAGCCGACCGGCCGCTCGTCGGCGATGACCTTGCCGTCGCGTGGCAGGCCGCCGGGGGCGACGCGGGTGACGGCACCCTTGAGCTTTGTCACCGCCTGGAGCGTCGCCGCGACCTTGGCGATGAGGCTCGCCTCCTCGGCCTCGGTCTCGATCCGAAGCTCCATCGCGTCCTGTTCCCTGTCGCGGGTGACGACGAGGCGGGCGAGACGGATCTCGGGGTGGCGCTTGACCACCCGGTCGATGTCCGACGGATCGACGAACATGCCCTTGACCTTGGCCTTCTGGTCGGCGCGGCCCATCCAGCCCTTGATGCGCGGGCCGGTCCGGCCGCAGGGCGAGGGCTCGAGCAGCAGCGCCGAGAGGTCGCCGGTGCCGAGCCGGATCACCGGATGGACGGCGTCCGCGCGGCTGACGACGACCTCGCCGACCTCGCCGGGGGCGACACGGTCCGACGTGCCGGGGCGGACGATCTCCAGCACGATGCGCTCGTCGACCACCATGCCCGGATTGGGCGAGCCGTCGGGCGCGTCGGTCTCGTAGGCGACGAGGCCGACGTCGGCGATGGCGTAGCACTGGCGCACCTTGACGCCGCGGCCTTCCAGCTCGGCGCGCAGGCTCGCCGGCAGGGCGGCGCCGGTGACCAGGGCCACCTCTATGGAATTGGTGTCGCGACCGAGTTCGCGCCCCGCGTCGAGCAGGATCTTGAGGAAGTCCGGCGTGCCGACATAGGCGCGGGGGCGATAGTGCTCGATCAGCTCGAGCTGCGCCTCCTTGTTGCCGGGGCCGGCCGGGATCACCGGACAGCCGAGCGCGCGGGCGCCAGCGTCGAGGATGAAGCCGCCGGGGGTGAGGTGATAGGCGAAGGTGTTGATCACCACGTCGCCCCTGCGGATGCCGGCGGCATGCATGGCGCGCGCCGTGCCCCACCAGTCGGGGCTCGCCCCTTCCGGCTCGAAGACCGGGCCGGGCGAGGTGAAGAGATGGGCGACGCCGTCGAGACCGGCGGGCGTCAGCTCGGCGAAGGGGCGGTTCTCGGACTGCAGCGTCTTCAGCTGGTCCTTGCGCAGCACGGGCACGGCGGCGAGATCGCGCCAGTGGCGCATCGCCGTCGGGTCGACGCTCGAAAAGCGGCGGCGCCACAGGCGCTTGCGGGCGAGCACGGCGATCGCTTGCGACAGCGCCGCCATCTGTTCGCGCTCGCGCACCCGGGGGCCGCGGGTCTCCAGCCGATCGTAGCCACGCGCCATGGGACGCCCCCTCTCATGCCAGCCAGCGCTTGCGCCGCTTGTAGTGTTTGACTTCCTTGAAGCTCTTGCGGCCCGCGGCGGCGACGCCGAGGTAGAACTCCTTGACGTCCTCGTTGGCGGCGAGCGCCGAGGCCTCGCCGTCCATGACGATTCGGCCGCTCTCGAGGATGTAGCCGTAGGTCGCATAGCGCAACGCGACGGCGGTGTTCTGTTCGGCCAGCAGGAAGGACACGCCCTCCTCGACGTTGAGGCGGTGGACGATCTCGAAGATCTCGTCGACGATCTGCGGCGCGAGGCCCATCGAGGGTTCGTCGAGCAGGATCATCGTCGGGCGCGCCATCATCGCGCGGCCGATCGCCACCATCTGCTGCTCGCCGCCGGAGGTGTAGCCGGCCTGGCTCTTGCGGCGCTGGCGCAGGCGGGGAAAGAACGCGTAGACGCGCTCGAGGTCGGCCTTGACCGCGCCACGCCCGTCGGACCGGGTGAAGGCGCCGGTGAGCAGGTTCTCCTCGACGGTCAGATGGCCGAAGCAGTGCCGCCCCTCCATCACCTGGATGCAGCCGCGGCGGACCAGTTCGTTGGGCGAGAGGTCCTGCACCTCCTCACCGCGGAAGACGATCTTGCCCTTGGTGACGTCGCCGCGTTCGGCGTGGAGCAGGTTGGAGACGGCCTTCAGCGTCGTCGTCTTGCCGGCACCGTTGGCACCGAGCAGCGCCACCACGCCGCCCTTCGGCACGGTCAGCGACACGCCCTTCAGCACCAGGGCGACGTGATCGTAGACCACTTCGATGTTGTCGACGCCGAGGAGAGGCGCCTGGTCGGTCGGGGTCGCTTCGGTCATGCGCATCGTCTCGCGGGCATGGCCCCGGAGGGCGGAACGGGAAGTCTCGAGATCGCCGTGGGCGGTTCGCGGGTCAGACGGCCCCGCCCACGGCGACTGCTCGGATCGACCGCGAAGGCCTGATCGAGCTCCGGACGCGCGGCGGCGAGGGGCCGCCGCGCGGTTGTCGGCGACGAGCCTCAACGACCGCCGCAGGCCTCGGTGCGGGCCGGCCAGGGCGCGTTCTTCTCGGCATAGGCCTTGGCGTCGGCGACGAGCGTCGGACGGATCTTGTCCTTCATCGGCTCGATCCAGTCGGAGACCTTCACCCACTTGGCGCCGTCCCACTGCTGGACGAAGACCGGGTTCTCGCCCGAGTGGTCGTCACAGGTGATCTTCACGGGCGCCATGAAGCCCTCGAGGCCCATCTCCTTGATGCGCGCGGCATCGATGTTCAGTGCCTCGAGCCCGGCGCGGACATCGGCCGCGTCGACCTTCTTCTTGCCGGCGATCTTCTGCGCGGTGCGGATCGCTTCGGCGATCAGCATCGAGTTGTAGACGCCGTGGTTGTAGTTGTTCTCGCCGATACGGTCCTCGCCCTTCACCTGCGACAGACCCTTGGCGAAGACGTGCTTCTTGATGTCGGCGATGGCGGGGAAGTTGGCGCCGGTGCCGTTGAAGTTCAGCGTCAGGAAGCCCTTGGCGCCCGCGCCGCCGGCCTTGGCGTCGTCGTCGCCGCCGGCGAACCAGACACCGATGAACTTGTCCATCGGGAAGCCGATCTTGGTGGCCTCCTTGACGGCGGTCGGGTTCATGGCGCCCCAGCCCCAGATGATCATCCAGTCGGGGGCGTCCGACTGCACGTTCAGCCACTGCGAGGCCTGATCCTGCATCTTGTCGCCGGGGACCGGGTACTTCATCAGCTCGAAGCCGTTCTCCTTGGCGAGCGTCTCGAGCAGCGGGATCGGCTCCTTGCCGTAGGGGGCGTCGAGATAGATGTAGCCGACCTTCTTGCCCTTGAGCTTGGCCATGCCGCCGGACTTCTCGGCGATGTACTTGATCGCCACCGAAGCGCCGTCCCAGTAGGTGGCCGGCGGGTTGAAGACCCAGGGGAAGACCTTGCCGTCGGCGGCGGCCGACAGGCCGTAGGCCATCGACAGGACGGGGATCTTGTCGACGCCGGCCTTGGGGATCAGCTGCAGGGTGATGCCGGTCGACCACGGATTGTAGACCAGCGGGCTCTTGCCCTTGGTCGCCTCGTAGCACTCGACGCCCTTCTGCGAGTTGTAGCCGGTCTCGCATTCCTCGATGGCGATCTTGATGCCGCCGATGCCGCCGTCGCGCTGGTTCAGCATCTCGAGGTAGTCGTGCATGCCGTCGGCGATGCCGATGCCGGAGCCGGCATAGGGGCCGGTGCGATAGGTGAGCAGCGGCACGTAGAGGGTGTCCTCGGCGTGCGCCTGGACGGGAGGCAGCACGGCGGCGAGCACCGAGGCCACCGAGAAGGCAAGTCCAAGACGTCCGAACATCGTCGTTTCCTCCACTGTGAGGCCGTCCCGATCTCTCGCCGGGATCGCCCTCGAGGCCTGATCGTTCCCGTCTCCCGCTCGGCCGTGGCGGGGGACGGTCCGGGCGCCCCTCACCAGGGGAAGGGCCAGACCCGGAGCTTCTGCTTGGTCACCGCCCAGAGCCTGGCGAGGCCGTGGGGCTCCACGATGAGGAAGAAGATGATGAGCGCGCCGACGATCATCGAGTTGAGATGCTCGATGGTGGCGGACGGGATCTCGAGGCCGAAGAGACCGGGTGCGAACTTCAGCACCACGGGCAGCGCCCAGATGAAGGCGGCGCCGAGCCAAGCCCCCAGCAGCGAGCCGAGCCCGCCGATGATCACCATGAACAGCACCTGGAACGACAGCGAGATGCCGAAGGACGAGGGCTCGGCGGCGCCCAGCCAGAAGAACACCATCATCGCGCCGGCGACGCCCGCCAGATAGGACGACACCGCGAAGGCCATCAGCTTGGCCGGCAGCAGGCGCACGCCCATCAGCTCGGCGGCGATGTCCATGTCGCGCACCATCGTCCAGGTCCGGCCGATACGGCCGTGAACGAGGTTGGAGGTGACGACGGTGAGGAACACCACCAGCCCCAGCACCACGAAGTAGCGGGTGAGCGGTTCTGCCTCGGGCCCGGTCACCGGTAGGCCGAAGAGGGTGCGGCGCACCGCCTCGATGGCGCCCGACGACGAATAGTCGGTGAGCCAGCCCATCCGCACGAAGCACCATTCGAGGAAGAACTGCGCGGCGAGCGTGGTCACCGCCAGATAGAGCCCCTTGATGCGCAGGGACGGCAGGCCGAAGACCACGCCGATGCCGGCCGAGAAGACGCCCGAAGCGAGGATCCAGACGATGATGTTCACGTCCGGAAAGGCGTTGGCGAGCTTGTAGGCGGCATAGGCGCCGACCCCCATGAAGGCGCCGGTGCCGAGCGAGATCTGTCCCGCATAGCCGGTCAACACGTTGAGGCCGATCGCCGCCAGCGTGAAGACGAGGCCGGGGATCATGATCGACGTCAGCACGAAGTCGTTGGAGACGAGCGGGATCACCACGACGGCGAAGGCCAGCATGACGAGGATGCCGATCCGATCCTGGCGGATCGGAAAGACCGCCATGTCGGCCGCATAGGTGGATTTGAACTGTCCGACCTCACGATAGAGCATGAGCCGATGTCTCCGTCAGACGCGTTCGATGATCTTCTCGCCGAACAGGCCCTGCGGCCGGAACAGCAGGAAGGCGAGGGCGATGAGATAGGCGAGCCAGCTCTCGATGCCGCCGCCGAAGAGACGGCCCCAGTAGATCTCGCCGACCTTCTCGCCGATGCCGATCATCAGGCCGCCGACGATGGCGCCGGGCACCGAGGTGAAGCCGCCGAGGATCAGGACCGGGAGGGCCTTCAGCGCGATGATCTCGAGGTCGAACGACACCTGGGAGCGCGCGCCCCACATGATGCCGGTGACGAGCGCGACGATGCCGGCGGCGAACCACACGATCACCCAGATGCGCTCGAGGCTGATGCCGACCGAGAGCGCCGCCTGATGGTCGTCGGCCACTGCCCTGAGGGCGCGGCCGATCTTGGTCTTGGCGAAGAACACCGCGAGGAAGCCGACCATCAGCATCGCCACGACGGCGGCGGTGATGTCGATCTCCTTCATGATCAGATTGCGCCCGAAGAGGGGGATGCGCAGCACGTCGGTCGGGATGCCGAGCGCCTCGGTGATCATCACCTTGGGCTCGCCGCCGAAGACCATCTCGCCGAGGCCGACGAGGAAGCGCGTCAGGCCGATCGTCGCCATCAGGAGGATGATGTCGGGCTGGTTGACCAGCGGGCGCAGCACCAGCTTCTCGATGCCGATCGCCAGCACCAGCATCACCGCGACGGTGAAGGCCAGCGCGATCCAGGCCGGCATGCCCTTCTCGGCGAGGCCGACCAGCGTCAGGGCGGCGAAGACCACCATGATGCCTTGGGCGAAGTTGAAGACACCCGAGGCCTTGTAGATCAGCACGAAGCCGAGAGCGACGAGGGCATAGAGGATGCCCGAGACGAAGCCTTCCCAGACGACCTGGGTCAGGAAGGTCGGGTTGGTCGCCATCCTCAGGAAGGGGTCGACGAAGATCGAGGCGAGGAGATCCATGGATGCGTTCTCCTCAGTGCGGGCGGCCGAGATAGGCGTCGATGACGGTCGGATCGCTCTGCACCGCGTCGGGGGTGCCGTCGGCGATCTTGCGGCCGTATTCGAGCACCACGACGCGGTCGGAGAGATCCATGACGACGCCCATGTCGTGCTCGATCAACGCGATCGTGGTGCCGAAGGTCTCGCGGATGTCGAGGATGAAGCGGCTCATGTCCTCCTTCTCCTCGAGGTTCATGCCGGCCATCGGCTCGTCGAGCAGCAGCAGCTCCGGCTCCTGCGCCAGCGCGCGGCCGAGCTCGACCCGCTTCTTGAGGCCGTAGGGCAGCTTGCCGACCGGCGTCTTGCGGATGTGCTGGATCTCCAGGAAGTCGATGATCTCCTCGACCTTGCGGCGGTGGTCGATCTCCTCGTTCAGCGCCGGGCCGAAGCGCAGGCACTGCCAGAAGAAGCCGCGCGTCATCTTCAGCGTGCGGCCGGCCATGATGTTGTCGAGCGTCGACAGGCCCTTGAAGAGCGCGACGTTCTGGAAGGTGCGGCCGATGCCGCGGCGCGCCGCCTCGTGCGGCTTGCGCCCCGTGCGGGCCTCGCCGCGATGGACCACGCGGCCGATCTGCGGGTGGTAGAAGCCGTTGATGACGTTCAGCATCGACGTCTTGCCGGCGCCGTTCGGGCCGATGATGGCGCGGATCTCGCCGGCGACGATGTCGAAGGAGACGTCGGTCAAGGCCTTCACGCCGCCGAAGGAGAGCGAGATGTTTTCCACGGCGAGGATCTGGCGACCCTTCTCGATGGGGGTGAGCGCCGTCATTCTGCGGCCTCCTTGGCGGCGGTCGGGTAGATCGGCATGGTCTCGATCGCGACGTCGCCGGTGATCGTGCCCTTGCGGCCGTCTTCGAAGGCGATCTCGGTGACGACGTGCTTGCGCTCGGTGCCGTCCCACAACGCCTCGACGAGGGGCGCGTAGCGATCGGCGATGAAGGAGCGGCGGACCTTCTGGGTGCGGGTCAACTCGCCGTCGTCGGCGTCGAGTTCCTTGTGCAGGATCAGGAAGCGGCGGATCTGGGCGCCGGCCATCATCGGCTCGGCCGCGAGGTCGCGATTGACGCGGTCGACGCAGGCGCGGATGCGCTCGTAGACGCGCGGGTGGCCGGCGAGTTCCTGGTAGCTGGCGTAGGTGACGTCGTTCCTCTCCGCCCAGGCGCCGACCGAGCCGAGGTCGATGTTGACGAAGACGCCGACGCAGTCGCGTCCCTGCCCGAAGGCCACCGCCTCCTTGATGTCGGCGAAGAACTTGAGCTTGTTCTCGATGTATTTCGGCGCGAACAGCGTTCCGTCGGCGAGGCGGCCGACGTCCTTGGCGCGGTCGATGATCTTGAGGTGGCCGGTTCCGTCGACGAAGCCGGCGTCGCCGGAGCGGACCCAGCCGTCGGGCGTCTTGGTCTCGGCGGTGGCGGCGTCGTTCTTGTAGTAACCGACGAAGACGCCGGGGCTCTTGTAGAGCACCTCGCCGGTGTCGGAGATCCTGATCTCGACGTCGGGGGCGGGCACGCCGACGGTGTCGGTGCGGATCTCGGCGTCGGGCTGCATCGTCACGTAGACGGCGGCTTCGGTCTGGCCGTAGAGCTGCTTCAGGTTGATGCCGAGCGAACGGAAATAGCGGAAGATCTCCGGGCCGATCGCCTCGCCGGCGGTATAGGCGACACGGGTGCGCGAGAAGCCGTAGCGGTTCTTCAGCGGGCCGTAGACCAGGAACTCGCCGAGCGCGTAGGTCAGCCGATCCTTCAGCGTGACCGGCTTGCCGTCGAGGATCGCCTCGCCGACCCGATCGGCGACGGCGAGGAAATGCTCGAACATCTTCTGCTTGAGCTTGCCGGCATCCTGCATGCGGACATGGGTGCGGGTGAGCATCGACTCGTAGACGCGCGGCGGGGCGAAGACGTAGGTCGGACCGATCTCGCGGCGGTCGTCGTCGATCGTCTCGGGGCTCTCGGGGCAGGAGACGCAGAAGCCGGCGATCAGCGACTGGGCGTAGGAGAAGATGTGGTCGCCGACCCAGGCAATCGGCAGATAGGCGACGACCTCCTCGGTCTCGTCCAACTTGTCGAAGGCGATGCCGTTCTTCGCCGAGATCAGCACGTTGTCGAAGGAGAGCATCACCCCCTTCGGCTTGCCGGTGGTGCCGGAGGTGTAGAGCATCACCGCGAGATCGCTGCCGCGGCCGAGCGCGATGCCCTCGTGCCAACCGGCGAGAAGCGCGGGCTCCTTTGAGAGTGCCGCCCGGCCGGCGGCCGAGACGTCCTCGAAGGCGTGCAGTCGGCCGCGCTCGTAGTCGCGCAAGCCCCGCGGGTCGTCGTAGATCACGTGGCGCAGCGCCGGCAGGCGGTCGGAGACGGAGAGGACCTTGTCGGTCTGTTCCTGATCCTCGGTGACGGCGAAGGCGACCTCGGCGTGTTCCAGCACATAGGCCATCTCGTCGGCGACGCTGTCCTTGTAGACCGGCACCGGCACGCCACCGAGCGACTGCACGGCGGCGAAGGTCCAATAGAGGCGGGGACGGTTGGCACCGACGATGGCGACCTTGTCGCCGGCGGTGAAGCCCAGCGTACGCAGGCCGAGCGCGAAGTCGCGGACCTCGTCGGCGACGTCGCCCCAGGTCCAGGTCTGCCAGATGCCGAAATCCTTCTCGCGCATCGCCGGACGGTCACGGCGATGCGCGGCATTCCAGAGCATGATCTTGGGAAACGTGTCCCGTTCGCCGGAACGGGTCTCTCCCGCCGTCGCCATGAGCGTCTTCTCCCCTCGTCGTCGAGCCATTCTCATCCGTCACCGGCGGCGCTCGATCGTTCGATTAAATCGGATCAAATCCGAAAATTGCCTCGGATGCAAGTCGTCCCATAGTCGTGGAAGGCGAGAGATCGCTCTTCATCGACGCATGCGGAATGCATGCCGAATGATGCGGTGCGAGATGGCGGACGGCATTCGGGAGGTCGTCGCAGGCGGTTTCGAAGGCGGCGTCGCGGGAAGGCGGAAATGCTGCGGCGCAAGCCGGGTGGTCGGTGGGACGAGATCGCGGCGGCGGCCGGCGGGCGTGGAATTCCGCCGTCGCCGACGATGGTCGCGGGCCTCCGTGCGGACGGGTCGGACGGCGCCGGGCGAATCGCGCGAGGGCGATCCGTCGGCCGGCGATCCGGAAGGCCGGCGGTGGTCCGATCGGGGACCCCGCGGCGATCGTCTCCGGCGCTGTCGGTGTTTTGTGGCGCGGAAGCGAACGCGCGTTCGCCGCGATGCTCGCAAAGGGCATGGCGGCAATGGCGATCGACCGCGATCCGGTCGGGCGAGGGGGATCGCGCCGCCGCGGGAGGCGACGCGCTTCTTCAGTTGGCGCCGTAGAGGACCTTCGGCAGCCAGGTCGCCATCGCCGGCCACTGCCACAGGACCCAGAGCATGACGATCTGGATGCCGACGAAGGGGATGGCGCCGAGATAGATGTGCGAGGTCTTGACCTCCGGCGGGGCGACGCCGCGCAGGAAGAACAGCGCCGCGCCGAAGGGCGGGTGCATGAACGAGGTCTGCAGGTTGACGCTCATCAGCACACCGAGCCACACGGGGCTCATCGGCGTCCCGTCGGGCATCGGCATCTTGAGCAGGATCGGCGCGGCGATCGGCACGACGATGTAGGCGATCTCCAGATAGTCGACGAAGAAGCCGAGCAGGAACATCGCCACCATGACGACGATGATCGCCTGGGCCGAACCGCCGGGCAGCGCCTCGAGGTGGCGCGCCACCATCGCCTCGCCGCCGAGGCCGCGGAAGACCAGGCTGAAGAAGGTGGCGCCGACGACGATGGTGAAGACCATGGTCGTGATCTCGGTGGTGGTGCGCACCACCGGGGTCAGCACGTCCTCGCGCCAGTTGACGACGACGGCGAGCGTCGAACCAGCGGCGAGCACCATCGACAGCACCACGGCGACGGCGATGGCGACGGTCTGGAGCGTCGTCGTGTCGGAACGGCCGAGGCGCATGTCGACGGTCGAGGCGAGCACGAGGAGCAGGCCGAGAGCGATCCAGGTCGCCACGAAGAAGCGGGTGTGGCGCGGCGCGCGGCGCTGGGCGCCGAGCAGCAGCGTACCCATGGCGCCGACGGCGGCGGCTTCGGTCGGGGTGGCGATGCCGAACAGGATCGAGCCGAGCACGCAGAGCACCAGCGCCACGGGCGGCACCAGCGCACCGGCGACCTCGGCCAGGGTGACGCGGCCGAGACCTTCGGGGGCCGGCGGCGAGCTCTTCGGATTCACGATCGCGGTGACGATCTGGTAGACGATGTAGAGGCCCGAGAGCACCAGTCCAGGGATCAGCGCGCCGGCGAAGAGGTCGGAGACCGAGACCGAATCCGGGGCGAAGTTGCCCATCGAGGTCTGGGCGGTCTGATAGGCGTTGGCGAGCACGTCGCCGAGCACCACCAGCACCAGCGACGGCGGGATGATCTGGCCGAGCGTGCCGGCGGCGGCGATCGAGCCGGCGGCGAGCTTGGGATCGTAGCCCCAGCGCAGCATGGTCGGCAGCGACAGCAGGCCCATGGTCACCACGGTGGCGCCGACGATGCCGGTCGAGGCGGCGAGCAGCGCGCCGACCAGCGTCACCGAGATGCCGAGACCGCCGGGGAAGCGGCCGAACAGGCGCCCCATGGTCTCGAGCAGCAGTTCGGCGACCTTCGAGCGCTCCAGCATCACGCCCATGAAGACGAAGAGCGGCACCGACACCAGGACCGGGTTGGTCATGATGCCGAAGATGCGCTGCGGCAGGGCGGAGAGATAGGTCGGGTCGAACAGGCCGAGCGCCCAGCCGAGCGCCGCGAAGGCGATGGCGGTGCCGGAGAGGGTGAAGGCGACGGGATAGCCGGCGAGCAGGACGACGCAGGCGACGACGAACATGCCGACGTCGAGCCATTCGGAAAGCGACATCATCGGGCGATCTCCCCTTCGCGGTCACCGCGCAGCGTGGCGACCGCACGGATCGCACGGGCGAGGCCCTGCAACGCGAGCAGCGCGGCGAAGAGCAGGATCTCGGCCTTGAGCAGATAGAGGAACGGCAGGCCGCCGCTCTCGCGCGAACCCTCGAGGATCTGGAAGGACCGCGACACGTAGGACCAGGAGACGGCCGCGAGCAGCCCGGTCACCGGCCACAGCAGCAGCAGCGTGCCGAGGAGGTCGACGGCGGCGCGGGCGCGGGCGGAGGCCTCGCGATAGTAGATGTCGACACGGACATGGCCGTCGCGCATCAGGGTGAAGCCGGCGGCGGCCATGAAGACCGAGGCGTAGACGTAGGTGATCGCTTCCTGCATCCACACGAAGCCGATGCCAAAGACGTAACGCTGGATCACGACGGCGAACTGCAGCAGCACCAGGGCGAGGATGCCCCAGGCGACGAAGCGGCCGATGCGGCCGTTCAGCGTTTCGATCGCGGCGGCTAGTCTGATCATGGTGCTCCCCGAGGCTGGGCGCGGCTCTCCCGGCGCCCTTCATAGACAGGTGAGTCGTCCGGGTCGAGCATTCCCGGCAAGGGAGCCATGCGACGAAGGGATGCGATCTGGTCGTTTCCTGCATGGCGTGGCATATCTGCCGAACGACCGCTCGAGAGGCGGGCTCCGACCGGCGGCACCCTGCCGCGGCGGGATCGGCTCTCGACGCAGCCATTTCGGGAGAAGCCATGTCCGCGACGCCGCTCGTCCTGCTCACCTGTGACCACCGGATCATCGACGGTCTTTCCTGGCACATGACGCCGGCGCCCTACATCGAGGGCACGCTCGCCGGGGCGGGCGCGGTGCCGGTGCTGCTGCCGGCGCTCGGTTCCGCGATCGATCTCGACGCGGTGCTCGACCGGATGGACGGCGTGGTGCTGACGGGGTCGCGGTCCAACGTCCATCCGAGCCTCTACGGCGAGGAGCCGACGACGGCGCACGAGCCCTACGACCCGGCGCGCGACGCCACCAGCCTGCCGCTGATCCGCCGGGCGCTGGAGAAGGGCGTGCCGCTCTTCGCCATCTGCCGCGGCTATCAGGAGCTGAACGTCGCGCTCGGCGGCTCGCTCCACACCGAGATCCAGACCTTCGAGGGCCGGATGGACCATCGTGCCCCCGACGTCGCCGACTGGGACGATCGTTTCGCCATCCGCCACCCGGTCCACGTGGTGGCCGAAGGTTGCATCGGCCGCATTCTCGGGTCCGACACGGTCGAGGTGAACTCGCTGCACCGCCAGGGGCTGGCGCGGCTCTCCGATCGGTTGCAGATCGAGGCGACGGCGCCGGACGGCACGATCGAGGCGGTGAGCGTGCGCGACGCGAAGGCCTTCGCGGTCGGTGTCCAGTGGCATCCCGAATACTGGGTGCGTTCGGACGCCCCCTCGGCCAAGCTCTTCGCCGCCTTCGGCGAGGCGATCCGGGCGAGGGCCGCGGCGCGGGAGAAGTGAAACGAAAAGGCCGGGCAATCGCCCGGCCTTCGATTTCTCGGATCGCCTCGCCTCAGTGGGCGTGCGCCGCCTTCGGGCGGAGATTGGCGAGCGGCGCCTTCTGGTGGCCCTCGCCGTCGAAGTTCTCGGGCTTCAGCCAAGCCGCGAAGCCGGCCTTCACCATCGGCCATTCGGCGTCGACGATCGAGTACCAGGCGGTGTCGCGGTTGCGGTTCTTGATCACCATGTGACGGCGGAAGATGCCCTCGAAGGTGAAGCCGAAGCGGATCGCGGCGGTGCGCGACGGGGCGTTCAGCGCGTCGCACTTCCACTCGAAGCGGCGATAGCCGAGGTCGTCGAAGGCGTGGCGCATGGCGAGATAGATCGCTTCCGTCGCCGCACGGGTCTTCTGCAACACCGGCGAGAAGAAGATGTGGCCGATCTCGATCACGCCGTTGGCGGGGCGAATCTCCATCAGCGTCAGTACGCCGAGCGCCTTGCCGGAGGCGGCGTCGACGACGGCATAGGCCAGCGGATCGGTCAGTTCCTCGCGGCCCGAGAGCCAGGCGAGGAAGGCGGCCTCGTCCGGGAAGGGTCCGTAGGACATGTAGGTCCAGACCGAATCGTGGCCCTTCACCGCGGCCCACAGGTCGGCGCCGTGTCTGGCGGCGCTCAGCGGCTCGAGCCGCCCCCAGGTTCCGACGATGGTGGCGCGCACCGGGCGGGCCCTTTCGCTCCATCCCTCGACGATCGGTCCGATGGGGCGTTCCTCGCGTGTTCCGGCCATCCGGTGGCTCTCCTGTCCGTCACGTCGACGACGACGACGTTTCCTCGTTCACCCTGCGACCTTAGGCGTCGGCGCGGGAGGAGATCAACGGTCATCCGCGCTGACACGGATGTGACGACGCCGAACGACGAAGCGGAACGTGCCCTCTCGACCCGGCGACGCGAAAGGGGCAAAGTCGGCGGCCATGAACCAAGTCGCCGCCAGAAGCGCCCTCGCCGACGTTCCGACTGCCGAGCCGATCGTGCTCGACGTCACCGGCATGACCTGCGCCGCCTGCTCCGCCCGCATCGAGAAGGTGCTGGGCCGTACGCCGGGCGTCGAACGGGCGACCGTCAATCTGGCGCTGGAGACGGCCGAGGTCGTGGCGCCGGGCGTTGCCGCCGACACGATCGTCGAGGCGATCGAACGCGCCGGCTTCGGCGCCCGGCCGCGCGACACCGCCATCGCCGCCCGCCGCGCCGCCCTCGCCGCGGCGGAAGCGGCGCGCGCCGAGGAGGAGAAGCGCTCCTTCCGTCTCTTCGTCTTCGCCGCCGTGCTGACCGCGCCCTTCCTCGTCGCCATGGTGCCGATGGCCTGGGGCGTGCACGCCCATTGGCTGGCGCCGTGGATGCAGCTGGCGCTCGCCACGCCGGTGCAGTTCGTCGCCGGCCGCCGCTTCTACGTCGGGGCGTGGAAGTCGCTGCGTGGGTTCGCCGCCAACATGGACGTGCTGGTGGCGCTCGGCACCACGGCCGCCTGGGGCTTCTCGGTCTGGGCGATGATCGAACACGGCGAGCACGCCGGGCCGCATCTCTATTTCGAGGGTTCGGCCACCGTCCTCACCCTCATCCTGCTCGGCAAGCTGCTCGAGGCGCGGGCCAAGCGCTCGGCGAGCGCGGCGGTCGCCAAGCTGATGCAGCTGCGTCCCGACCTCGCCGTCCGGATCGCCGCCGACGGCTCGCAGGAGACCGTCTCCGCCGATCTCCTGCGACGCGGCGACCGCATCCTGGTGAAGCCGGGCGAACGGGTCGCCGCCGACGGTATGGTCGCGGAAGGTGCGTCGGAACTCGACGAGAGCCTCGTCACCGGCGAGAGCATGCCGGTCGCCAAACAGATCGGCGACAAGGTCGTCGCCGGCACGATCAACGGTGCCGGCGCGCTCACCGTCGCCGTCACGGCGGCGGGTGAGGACACGACCGTCGCCCGTATCGCCCATCTGGTCGAACAGGCGCAGATCGCCAAGGCGCCGGTGCAGCGGCTGGTCGACCGTATCGCCGCCGTCTTCGTGCCGGCGATCGTCGCCATCGCGCTCGCGACCTTCGCGGCGTGGTGGCTGATCGGCGCCGACTTCGAAGCGGCGCTGGTGCCGGCCGTCGCCGTGCTGGTCATCGCCTGCCCCTGTGCGCTCGGGCTCGCCACGCCGACGGCGCTGGTCGCCGGCACGGGCGCTGCGGCGCGGGCCGGCATCCTGATCCGCGACATCGAGGCGCTGGAGCGGGCGCATGCCGTCGACTGCGTCGTCTTCGACAAGACCGGTACGCTGACCGAAGGCCGTCCCGCGGTCACCGACGTCTTCGTCCTCGGTGGCTCGGGCGACGAGATGCTGCGGCTCGCCGCGGCGGTGCAGGCGACGAGCGAACATCCGCTCGCCAAGGCCTTCGTCACGGCGGCGGAGGTGCGCGGTCTCTCCCTGCCGCTGGCGACCGACTTCCGCGCCGAGGTCGGCCGCGGCGTCACGGCGACGGTCGACGGTCGGCGTGTGGCGATCGGCAATGCCCGACTGATGAGCGAGCTCGACGTCGATCTCCGCCTCTTCGAGATCGAGGCGCGGCGGCTGTCGCTCGAGGCCAAGACCGTGGTGGTGGTGGCGCGCGACCAGGAGGCGCTCGGCCTCGTCGCGCTCGCCGACCCGCTGCGCGAGACCGCCAAGCCGGCGATCGAACGGCTCGCCGCCGATCGCATCTCGACCCAGCTCGTCACCGGCGACGCGCGTGCCCCGGCCCAGGCCGTGGCACAGGCGGTCGGCATCGACATCGTCCGGGCGCAGGTGCTGCCGGCCGGAAAGGTCGAGGCGGTGGAACTGCTGCGCCGGTCGCAGATGGTGGTGGCGATGGTCGGCGACGGCATCAACGACGCGCCGGCACTCGCCGCCGCGGACGTCGGTATCGCCATGGGCTCGGGCGCCGACGTGGCGATGGAGACGGCCGGCATCACGCTGATGCGCTCCGATCCGCGCCTCGTGCCGGCGGCGCTGGAGATCGCCCGGGCGACCTGGGCGAAGATCCGCCAGAACCTGTTCTGGGCCTTCTTCTACAACGTCGTCGGCGTGCCGCTGGCGGCGACCGGCCATCTCACGCCGGCGCTCGCGGGTGCGGCGATGGCGCTGAGCTCGGTCACCGTGGTCACCAATGCGCTGACGTTGACGCGGTGGAAGCCGCGGGGATGAAGCCCTTCGAGCGAGCAGGAACCCGGCGAGTGATCGTCGCAGGGGGCAGCGTCGCGATTCCGCCGGATTGCGGTGGCTGATGACGCAGACTAAATGAAGACGGTGCCGAGCCTCGGCACGCTTCGTTCCGGTCCTCCCCTCGCATCTTCGGGACACTCGATGAGCGCCGACCTTTCTCGCCGTGATCTTCTCTCCGCCGCCCTCGCCACGTCGGTCGCGAGCCTCCTCGGGGCCACCGGCCCGGCGGAAGCCGCACAGCTGAAGTTCGGCCCGGCCAAGCCCTTCTCCTTCGCGGCACTCGCCGAACGGGCGCGCAAGCTCGCGACCAAGGCCTACATGCCGCCGCGCAAGCCGGCGCCCGAGATCGTCGACCAGATCGGCTACGAGCAGCACGGCAAGATCAAGTTCCGGCCCGACCACGCCATGTTCTCCGACGAGAAGGGCGTCTATCCGGTGACGTTCTTCCCGGTCGGCAAGTACTTCCCCAAGACCGTCAAGATGCATGCGGTCGAGGGCGACAAGGCGGCCGAGGTGCTCTACGAGCCCGAATACTTCGACATGCCGGACGACAGCCCGGCGCAGAAGCTGCCGGAGGACACCGGTTTCGCCGGCTTCCAGATCCGCGAGGCCAAGTCGCGGCCGGACTGGCAGAAGAAGGACTGGTGTGCCTTCCTCGGCGCCTCCTATTTCCGCGCCATCGGCTCGCTCGGCGAATACGGCCTGTCGGCGCGCGGCGTGGCCATCGACACGGCGAGCCCGAAGGCGGAGGAGTTCCCGGACTTCACCGAGTTCTACCTCCAGCCGGCGAGTGCGGAGACCCAGCCGCTGGTCGTCTACGCGCTGCTCGACGGTCCGTCGATCACCGGCGCCTACAAGTTCACCATCCGCCGCACCGAGGGCGTGATCATCGACGTCGAGTGCAGCCTGTTCATCCGCAAGGACATCGGCAAGCTCGGCATCTCGCCGATGACGTCGATGTACTGGTTCTCCAACTACGACAAGAGCTACCAGCTCGAGTGGCGTGAGGGCGCGCACGATTCGGACGGTCTGGCGATGTGGACGGGCGCGGGCGAGCGCATCTGGCGGCCGCTGGTCAACCCGCCGGGTCCGTCGACCTCGGCCTTCGTCGACGACAATCCGCGCGGTTTCGGCCTGATGCAGCGCCAGCGCGACCCCAAGGCCTACATGGACCGCTACCTCAACTACGAGCGGCGGCCGTCGCTGTGGATCGAGCCGGTCGGCGGCTGGGGGCAGGGCGCCTTCCATCTCGTCGAGTTCCCGACCGATCACGAGGACTTCGACAACATCGGCTGTTTCTGGGTGCCCAAGCAGCCGATCAAGGCGGGCCAGGAGCTCGACTTCCGCTATCGCATGTACTGGAACGCCGACGAGCCGGAGCGTCCGGATCTGGCGCGCGCCAGCGCCACGCGGATCGGCCGCGGCGGCTTCCCCTACACCCGCGCCAACCCGCCGGAGATCAAGCGCATCGTCGTCGAGTTCACGGGTGGTTCGGCGCTCGCGGCCTTCCCGCGCGACGACAAGACCAAGAAGCCGGAGGCGGTGATCACCCCGTCGCGCGGCGAGATCTCGTCGGTCTTCCTCGAGACCACGACCTGGAACGACGCCTGGCGGCTGCAGTTCGACATCAAGGCCGAGGGGCCGGATCCGGTCGACATCCGCGCCTACTTGCGCTCCGGCGAGACCGCGCTGACCGAGACCTGGCTGTTCAAGCTGCACCCGCAGAAGACCTGGTGAGGCCACGGCCGAACCGACGACGAGGGCGCCTCCGGGCGCCCTTTTTCGTCTTCGGGGGCCGGAGGGCAGTGCGCGAAAATTCTCCCTTCCGCAGGGTCGTCGGGATCTTGCGGCGGACTTTCGCGGTCACCAGATTCGTCGGGCCGCCGCGCGCTCCGGATCGTCCGAGGGCCTTCCGGCGGCTTCGGAGGACGTGACATGTTCGACGCCACCAGGCTTCTGGAGCAACTGCTCGGGCCGCAGGCCGCCGCCACCGCGCAAGGCTACATCGAGCAGGGCACCAAGGCGGTCGAGGGCGTGGTCGGTGCCGATCGGCTGGCCCGCGGCAAGGCCTTCCTCGGCGAGAGCCTGCAGTCGCTCGAGACCACGGCGACGCAGACGATCGGCGCCGAGAACATCGCCAAGGCCAAGGACTACGTCCAGAACAACCAGATGGCGACGGGCGCCGCCGCCGGTGGTCTCCTGGCGTTGCTCGTCGGCACCGAGACGGGGCGCAAGGTCGCCGGCTCGGCGGTGCAGATCGGTACGCTCGCCGCCCTCGGCGGCCTCGCCTGGAAGGCGTGGCAGGCCTCGCAGGCGGGATCCGCCGCGCCGGCGCCGGTCGATACCCCGGTCGCGCCCGCTTCCGCCCCTTCGGTCGCCCCCGCACCTCTGCCGGAGGCAATGGCGACCGATCCGGCGACGACGCAACGGCTGGCGGCGGCGACGATCATCGCCATGATCCAGGCGGCCAAGGCCGACGGTCACGTCGACGACGCCGAGCGCGCCGCGATCCTCTCGCGGGTCGGGCCGGTCGAGGCGGCGGCCAAGGCCTTCCTCGAGACCGAACTCGCCCAGCCGCTCGATCTCGACCGAGTCGCGAGCCTCGCGACGACGCCGCAGGAAGCCGCCCATCTCTACGCCGCCTCGCTGCTCGCCATCGATCCCGACCAGCCGTCGGAGCAGGCCTATCTCGAGGCGTTGGCCGGCCGGCTCGGTCTCGATGCCGGGCTGGTGGCGGAGATCACGCGGCAGGTGAAGGGCGCCTGAGGGCACTTTCATCGCACAGAGAAAGAGAAACGGCGCGTCCCGCGGGGCGCGCCGTCTTCGTGTCTCGGGCCGTGATCGATCAGGCGGCCGGCTTGCAGGTGGTCTCGCGCAGGCGCAGCACCGGCTTGACCAGCGCGCGCATTTCTTCCGGACGGCGGCCGGCGACGATGTCGACCAGCGTCTGGGCGGCGAGGCGGCCGACTTCCTGCTGGCCGTTCCACACCGTGGTCAGGCCGGGCGACCAGACCGAGGCCTCGTCGATGTCGTCGTAGCCGGTCAGCGAGATGTCCTGACCAGGGTCGATGCCGCGCCGCTTCAGCTCCATCATGATGCCGAGGGCGAGGAGATCGTTGAAGCAGACGATGGCGGTGGGCTTCGCCTCCAGCACGTCGCCGCAGATGTCGCGGCCGGCGCGGCGGGAGCCCGCGGCCGGGAACTCCAGCGACGGGTCGACCGGCAGGCCGGCGGCGCGCAGCGCGTCCTCGTAGCCGGCGCGGCGTTCGGAGGCGGCGGAGCTGTCCTGCTGACCGCCGACCAGCGCGATGCGGCGGTGACCGAGGCCGATCAGATGTTCGACGGCGAAGCGGATGCCGGTGCGGTCGTCGCCGCGGATGACCGGGACTTCCGGCAGATCCGGCAGTTCGCGGGCGATCAGCACGGTCGGTAGGCCGGCGTCGACGATGCGGGCGACGTCCTGCGGCTTGGAGCCGGCCGCCGGGCACAGGATCATGCCGTCGGCACGATACTGCAGCAGCGTCTCCAGGAACTGGCGCTGGCGCAGCGGATCGTCGCCGTGGTTGAACAGGATGACCGTCTGGCCGCGGCGGCCGAGTTCGATCTCCACCGCCGAGACCAGCTCGGCGAAATAGGGGTTCAGGATGTCGTGGACGACCAGACCGACGATGTTGGTGCGCGCCGTCCGGAGGCTCGCGGCCGAGCGGTTGTAGATGTATCCGAGCTCCTCGGCGAGCGCATGCACGCGCTTGCGGGTCTCCTCGGCCACCAGCGTCGAGTTGCGCAGGGCGAGCGAAACCGTCGCGGTGGAGAGATCGAGCCGTTCCGCGATCATCGCCAGAGTGAGACGTCGTTTCGGCGTGGCGCCAGGCGTGTCCATCGTCATCTCGAAAGAGGGGAGAGAGGGCGAAGCGCGTCGCGCCCCTCGCGCGCGCGGTCGTCCGTTATTGCCGGAAAGTCGTATCCCGCGCAACAACCCCCCGCAGTGAAACGTATGCCGCTTTGCCGCGCATTCGCGCTGCGTGGCAAAGCGTCGTCCGTCAGCGGTAGCGGGGTAGGATCAATCTTCGGGATCTTCGTCCGGCTCCTCGACCGAGGCCGGCTCGGCCAGGCCGTCGAGGGGGAGCGTCAGGTTGCGCTCGATGGCGCGCAGAAGCTTGCGCAGCTTCTTCTTGTCCTTGTCGTCGAAGCCGGCGAGCGCCTCGCGCTCGATGCGGGTCCAGATCCGGTCGATCTCGTCGATGCGGCCGCGGCCCTCTTCGGTCAGGAAGACGCGGGCGAGGCGGCCGTCGGTCTGTGAGGCGACGCGCTGGAGGAGGCCGGCGGCGGCCATGCGCGAGATCATCTTGGTGACCGTCGGCGGTTGCACGCCGAGCACCTGGGCGAGGTTGCTCATGGTGCGGCCGTCTTCCTCGCCGAGTGCCTTGAGCACCGACTCCTGCCCCGTGTGGAGGCCGATCCGCGCCAGATGGGTGCCGGAGCGGGCGCGGTGCGCCTTGGCGGCCATGGCGAGACGATGGGTGACGGACTTGCGATGTTTGAAGCTCATGTCCGATCCCTGCCATGGTCGTGCAACAGTTTTACGACGGCTATCGAATTTTATCCGCCGGCGGCCGCGACGTCGACCGTCGCCGGTGTCGCGACCGCGGCGAGTGTCGCCGAGACGCGCGCCGCCGTCGCCGCGAAGGTGGGGCTGGCGCGAAACGCCGCGCCGCGCGGGGCATCCGGCACGACCGCGATCTCGGCGGCGACGCGGCCGGGTGCCGGCGTCATGACGAGGATGCGGTCGGCGATCGACACCGCCTCGAACACCGAATGGGTGACGAAGAGCACGCCGAGCCCGGTCTCGCCGGCGAGCTCGCCGAGGTCGTCGGCGAGGCGGAAACGCGTGATCTCGTCGAGGGCGGCGAAGGGTTCGTCCATCAGCAGGAGCTTCGGCTCGACCACCAGCGCACGGGCGACCGCCACCCGCATGCGCATGCCTCCGGAAAGCTCGCGCGGCCGTTTGTCGGCGGCATCGAGGAGATGGACGCGGGCGAGCGCGGCGCGCGCCCGCTCGCGCGCCTCGGTGCGGGGCACTTTCGCGAAGCGCAACGGCAGGGCGACGTTGTCGAGCGCGCTCGCCCAGGGCATCAGCGTCGGGTCCTGGAAGACCAGTCCGAACCCCTTCGGCGGCGCCTCGACGCGGCCGGCATCGGTCATCTCGAGGCCGGCGACGAGGCGCAGCGCGGTCGATTTGCCGCAGCCGGAGGGGCCGAGCAGCGCCACGATCTCGCCCGCGCCGATCGCGAGCGAGACGTCGTCGACGATCGCCTCGCCGGCGAAGGACTTGGTGACGTGGTCGAGGGCGGCGAGTGGCAGGGACAAGGGCGTGCGGACCTCTTCGGGCGGGACGGCCGGAGACTAGCGGTCCGCGGGGGCTGCGTCGACCGTCGCGCGGTGACGGGGCGTCGTGCCTCGTCTAGGATGCGGCGCGAAGAGACGAGGTGTCGGCATGCGGTCGTGGTTGAAGAATCCCCTGTCCATTCTGGCGGAGAACGCCGGCGGCGGTGTCGTCGTCGAGGGCGGGCGCATCGTCGAGCTGGTGGCATCCGGGGCTTCGCCGGCGGCGCCGGTCGACACGATCTTCGACGCCGCGCGCCACGTGGTGATCCCGGGCCTCGTCAACACCCATCACCACGTCTACCAGACGCTGACGCGCGCCCACCCCAAGGCGATCAACAAGGAGCTCTTCCCCTGGCTCCAGGCGCTCTATCCGATCTGGACCAGGGGGCTCTCGCCCGACGCCTTCCGGCTGGCGGTGCGGCTCGCCGACACCGAACTCATGATGTCGGGCTGCACCACGGCGGCCGATCACCACTACATCTTCCCCAAGGGGCTCGAGAACGCGGTCGACATCGAGGTCGAGGAGGGCCGCGCGCTCGGCATTCGCATGACGGTGTCGCGCGGCTCGATGAACCTCTCGGTCGAGGACGGCGGTCTGCCGCCGAAGGCCGCGGTGCAGGACGAGGAGACGATCCTCCTCGACAGCGAGCGGGTGCTCGCGAAGTATCACGACCGTTCCGAAGGCTCGTTCACCCAGATCGCGCTGGCGCCGTGCTCGCCCTTCTCGGTGACACGCTCGCTGATGAAGGCAACGGCGGATCTCGCGGCGAAGCACGACTGCCGCCTCCACACCCATCTCGGCGAGACCCACGACGAGGATGCCTTCTGTCTGTCGAAGTTCCAGTGCCGGCCGGTGGACTATCTCGAAGAGGTCGGCTGGATGAGCGACCGCACCTGGCTCGCCCACGGCATCCATTTCGGCGACGAAGAAGTGGCCCGCCTCGGCCGCCACGGCGTCGGCGTCTGCCATTGCCCGACGTCGAACGCGGTGCTCGCCTCCGGCCTCTGCCGCACGCGGGAGCTGGAAGCCGCCGGCGCGCCGGTCGGTCTCGGGGTCGACGGTTCGGCGTCGAACGACAATTCCAACCTGATGGAAGGCGTCCGCCACGCGCTGATGCTCGGCCGTCTGCGCTACGACGCGACGCTCTCCCATCTCGACGCGCTGCGCTGGGCCACGAAAGGCTCGGCGCGCTGCCTGGGGCGCGACGACATCGGCGAGATCGCGGTCGGCAAACAGGCGGATCTCGCGCTCTTCACGCTCGACGAGCTGCGCTTCTCCGGTGCCGGCGATCCGTTGGCCGCGCTCGTCCTGTGCGGCGCGCATCGCGCCGACCGGGTGATGGTGGCGGGGGCGTGGAAGGTCGTCGACGGCCTGCCGGTCGACGTCGACGTCGCGAAGCTTCGCCACGAACACGGGGAGGCGGCGCGCGCCTTCCTCGAATGCCTGTGAAGGAACACCCGATGGCTCCCCGTCGCTTCTGGTCCGATCTCGTCGCCACGGATTTCGCCGACCCGCAAGTCGCGTCGTGGGTCGCCGTGCTGCCGATCGCGGCGGTGGAACAGCACGGGCCGCACATGCCGCTCGGCACCGACACGATCATCGCCGACGGCCATGTCGCCGCGACCGTCACGCGTCTGCCGGAGGCACTGCCGGTCGTCTTCCTGCCGACGCAGGCCGTGGCGTGGTCGGCGGAACACGAGGCGTCGCCCGGCACGCTGACGCTCTCGTGGGAGACCGTCGCCAAGGTGTGGCTGGAGATCGGTGCCTCGGTGGCGCGGGCGGGGGTGCGGCGGCTGGTGATCGTCAACGCCCACGGCGGCAACGTGCCGATCATGGATCTGGTCGTGCGTGAACTCCGCATGCGCCACGGCATGCTGGCGGTCGCCTCGTCGTGGTCGCGCTTCGGGCGGCCCGAGGGACTGTTCGATGCCGACGAACGCCGCCTCGGCATCCATGCCGGCGACGTCGAGACCTCGATGGTGATGGCGCTGCGTCCGGATCTGGTGCGGAAAGACGCGTTCGCCGACTTCCCGTCGCTGCAGGGGGAGATGGAACGCGAGTTCCGCCATCTCCGGGCCTACGGGCCGCATGCCTTCGGCTGGGCGGCGCAGGATCTCAATCCGACCGGTGCGGTGGGTGATCCGAGACGCTCGTCGGCGGAGAAGGGCCGCGCGGCGATCGACCATGCGGCGGCGGGCTTCGTCGAGCTGCTCGAGGAGGTCGCCCGGTTCGATCTCTCGCGGTTGGCGGAGATCGGGTGAGGCGCTTCTTCCTTCTC
This sequence comes from Pinisolibacter sp. DMC19, assembly GCF_056313985.1. Classification (NCBI taxonomy): domain Bacteria; kingdom Pseudomonadati; phylum Pseudomonadota; class Alphaproteobacteria; order Hyphomicrobiales; family Ancalomicrobiaceae; genus Pinisolibacter; species Pinisolibacter sp. DMC19. The sequence goes on from NZ_JBQUZF010000004.1 coordinate 103,289, forward strand.
CCCTTGCGGGAGAAGGTGCCCGAAGGGCGGATGAGGGGTGTCGCGCGAAGCGCGAAGCCCCTGATGGGCGAAAAGGCGGTGAGGATCCGTCGATCGCATCGACCGGGGTTGGACAGGGGAGCGCACCATGGTGCGCGCCCCATCATCCGGCGCGTTCCGCGCCACCTTCTCCCGCGAGGGGAGAAGGGAAGCCTCAGCCCACGTCGGCCTTGAAGCCGGCTTCCTCGATCGCCACGACCAGCGCCGCCTCGTCGTTGTCGGAGGTGTCGCCCGACATGCCGGCGGCGCCGACGATGTTGCCCTTGTCGTCGCGGATCAGCACGCCGCCGGGGACCGGGACCGCGCCGCCGGCGCCGATCACGCTCTCGAGGCCGGCGAGGAAGTGCGGACGATCCTTGGCGATCGCCTCGATCTTGCGGGTGCCGGCGCCGAAGGAGACGCTGGCGTTGGCCTTGCCGAAGGCGATCTTCCAGCGGACGATCGGGCAGCCGTCTTCGGCACCCGCCGCCTTCAGCGCGGCGCGGCCGTCGATGACCACCACGGCCATCGGGTTGAACTTGCGCTCGCGCGCCACGGCGAGCGAACGGGCGACGATGGCCTGCGCCTTCTCGAGGGTCAGATGCGACATGGGAGTTCTCCTCAGTTCGTTGGGCCGAGAGCCTCTGGCCGGGGACCGCCGGTCGCCCAGTCGAGAAGCTCCACGGTGTGGACTATCGGTATGTCGGTACCGGCGCCGATCTGCATCATGCAGCCGATGTTGCCGGCCGCAATCACGTCCGGCGCGACGGTCATGATGTTGCGGACCTTGCGGTCGCGCAGGCGCCCGGCGAGTTCGGGCTGGAGGATGTTGTAGGTGCCGGCCGAGCCGCAGCAGATGTGGCTCTCCGGCGGAGTGACGACCTCGAAGCCGGCCGTCGCCAGAAGCTCCGCCGGCAGCGACGTGATCTTCTGGCCGTGCTGCATCGAACAGGCCGAGTGATAGGCGACGCGCGGGCGGTCCTCCTTCACCACGGCGCTCGCGAGATCGAGCATGGCGACGACCTCCGACACGTCCTTGGCGAGCGAGGCGACCTTCGCCGCCTTGTCGGCCCAGGCTGCGTCGAGGCGGAACATGTGGCCGTAGTCCTTCATCGTCGTGCCGCAGCCCGAGGTGGCGATGACGATGGCGTCGAGCCCGTCGCCGTCGGCCTCGGCCATGAAGGCGTCGATGTTGCGGCTCGCGCGGGCATGGGCGGCGTCGGTCTCGCCCATGTGATGCTCGAGCGCGCCGCAGCAGCCCATGCCCTTCGGCACGACGATCTCGGCGCCGAGGCGGGTGAGCAGCCGCACGGTCGATTCGTTGATCGCGCTGTCGAGCGCCGCCTGGGCGCAGCCGGTCAGCAGCGCGACGCGCAGCCGCTTCGGCGTGGCGGCGGGGATGACCTGCGGCCGCTCGACCCAGGAGGGCGTGGCGAGCGTCTTCGGCGCGAGACCGAGCACCGCGGCGACCGGGTGGGGCAGGAAACGCGCGAAGGGCCGGACCAGCGCCGCGGCGGCGAGCGCCAGGCGGAAGATCGTCGGGTTGGGGATGACCCGGCCGAGCAGCTTGCGGAAGAGGCGATCGGCGAGCGGTCGCCGGTAGGTGCGCTCGACATGGGCGCGGGCGTGGTCGACCAGATGCATGTAGTCGACGCCCGAGGGGCAGGTCGTCACGCAGGAGAGACAGGTGAGGCAGCGATCGAGATGCTTCACCGTCAGCGGATCGGCGGGCCGATCGTGCTCCAGCATGTCCTTGATCAGGTAGATCCGCCCGCGCGGGCTGTCGAGTTCGTCGCCGAGCTCGAGGAAGGTCGGGCAGGTCGCCGTGCAGAAGCCGCAGTGGACGCACTTGCGCAGGATCTTCTCGGCGAGCGCGGTGTCCGGGTCTTCGAGCAGGTGAGGCAGGAAGTGGGTCTGCATCGTGCCTCTCCTCAGCGAGCGGGGTTGGGGATCGCGACCATGCGGCCGGGCGAGAACAGGCCTTCGGGGTCGAAGGCGGCCTTCACCCGCGCGGCGAGTGCGGCGAGGGCGGCGGGCTGGGGATGGAACACCGGCACCGCGGCGCGATCGGCCTCGGACGCGCGCACCAGCGTGGCGTGGCCGCCGACGCGGTCGACGGCGGCGCGGACGCGGTCGGCCTGCGGCCCGGCGTCGACGTCCGTCGCCAGCCAGACGAGGCCGCCGGCCCAGTCGAAGAACCAGGCATCGAGGGCCGCGACGTCGCGCAGCGCGGCGACGAGTGCCGGGCCGTCGGTCGGGGCGAGCGACAGGCGCCAGATCGGGCCGGGACGCGTCGTGATCGGCGCGGCTTCGCGGATCGAGGCCCAGAGGGCTAGCGATTCGTCTTCGCCGAGGATCTCGACGGCGCCGAGGCTGCGCCAGCGGGCGACGAGGTCGGCCTCGCGGCTCGCCACCGACACGGCGGGGCCGTCGAGGCGGATCAGCGTGGCGGCGGTGCCGTGGAACGGGCCGTCGACACCGGCGGGCAGATGGGCGGCGGCGTCGACCTCCTGCGGCAGGCCGGTCGCCTCGCGCATCAGCTTGCCCGCGGCCGCGTCGTCGAGGCCGAGGACGGCGACGGTCTCGCAGGCTTCGGCGCGCGGCATGACCTTGAAGGTCAGTTCCGAGACGGCGGCGAGCGTGCCGAAGGAGCCGCAGACCAGTTTGGAGAGATCGAAGCCGGTGACGTTCTTCATCACCCGGCCGCCCGACTTGAAGGTCTCGCCGAGACCGTTCACGGCGCGGAAGCCGAGGAGATGGTCGCGCGCCGCGCCCCTCTTCGGCCGGCGCGGGCCGCTTGCGTTGATCGCGAAGGCGCCGCCGATCGAACCGGAGCCCGGCTCGAGGCCGAAGAGGGCGGCGTGGTCGATCGGGTCGAAGGCGAGTTCTTGACCACGAGCGGCGAGCGTCGCGCGGATTTCGGCGAGCGGCGTGCCGGGCAGCGCCGTCATCACCAGTTCGGCCGGCTCGTAGAGCGTGATGCCGGAAAGGCTCGCGAGCGACAGGGCCGCGTCGGCCTCGACCGGGTGGCCGAGGGCGCGGCGCGTGCCGCGGCCTTCGATGGCGAGGGTCTCGCGGGCGGCGCGGGCCGCGCGCACGATCTCGACGAGGTCGGCCTCGTCGCGGGGGGCGTGGGTCGCGGCCATCAGAACCTCGGGATCTCGGGGAAGGGGAGATCGCCGCCGCGGACGTGCATGAAGCCCATCTCGGCGCAGCGGTGGAGCGTCGGGAACACCTTGCCCGGATTGAGCCGGTGGTTCTCGTCGAAGGCGCACTTGACCCGTTCCTGCTGGCCGAGGTCGACGGCGTCGAACATCTCGCCCATCAGGTCGCGCTTCTCGATGCCGACGCCGTGTTCGCCGGTCAGCACGCCGCCGACGGCGACGCAGAGGCGCAGGATATCGGCGCCGAAGGCCTCGGCCTTCTCGGTGTCGCCGGGGATCGAGGCGTCGTAGAGGATCAGCGGGTGGAGGTTGCCGTCGCCGGCATGGAAGACGTTGGCGACGCGCAGGCCGTGGAAGGCGGCGAGCTCGTCCATCCGCGTCAGCACCTCCGACAGGCGGCCGCGCGGGATGGTGCCGTCCATGCAGAGATAGTCGGGACCGATGGCGCCGACCGCCGGGAAGGCGTTCTTGCGGCCGAACCAGAAGCCGATGCGCTCGGCCTCGGAGGTCGAGACGCGGCAGGAGGTGGCGCCGTTGGCCCGTGCGATCTTCTCCACCGCCTCGACGAGGTGGTCGACCTCGGCCGCGGTACCGTCGAGTTCGACGATGACCAACCCTTGCGCGTCTTCCGGATAGCCGCAGGGCTTGAAGGCTTCGGCCGCGTCGATCGCGGCCTTGTCCATCATCTCCATGCCGCCGGGGATGATGCCGGCGGCGACGATGGCCGCGACGCAGTCGGCACCGGCCTTCACCGTGTCGAAGCCGAGGAGGACGCCGCGCGCCGTCTCCGGCTTCTGCAGGATGCGGACGGTGACCTCGGTGACGACGCCGAGCAGGCCCTCGGAGCCGACCACCAAGCCGAGCAGGTCGAGGCCCTCGGCATCGAGATGCTTGCCGCCGAGGCGGACGATCTCGCCGCCGATCAGCACCATCTCGACGCCCAGCACGTTGTTGGTGGTGAGCCCGTACTTCAGGCAATGCACGCCGCCGGCGTTCTCGGCGACGTTGCCGCCGATCGAACAGGCGATCTGCGAGGAGGGATCGGGGGCGTAGTAGAAGCCGCGGTGCTCGACGGCCTTGGTGATGGCGAGATTGGTGACGCCGGGCTGGACGCGGGCGACGCGGTTGTCGAAGTCGACCTCGAGGATGCGGTTGAACTTGGCCATGCCGAGCAGGATTCCGTCGGCGAGTGGGAAGGAGCCGCCCGACAGCGAGGTCCCGGCGCCGCGCGGCACCACCTTCACGTTCATCTCGGCGGCGAGCTTCATCACCGCGACCACCTCGTCGATGGTCTCGGGCAGGGCCACGACCAGCGGCTTCTGGCGATACATGGTGAGCGCGTCGCACTCCCACGGCGTCAGTTCACGCTCGAGATGGATGACGCTCTCGGGCTTCAGGATCGCCTGCAGGCGCGCGACGATGTCGTCGCGGGCCGCCAGGATCTCCGGCTCCGGCAGGGGCATGGTCAGGGACATCGTTTCCTCGCCCGATTATCGGCTTGTGCTTTTGCCGGACATTGGCTCGAGACGCGGCGGCCGTCGAGAGGGTCTGGTGAAGTTTTTTGACCACGATGCTTACGTGGGCAAAAACGACCCCGAAATCCTCACGCGCTCTCGCGAATCGCTCCGTCGATCCGCCGCATCGCGATGGTGCGAAGCCGGCGTCGCAAAGCCCATGCGGCATCCTAGCACCCGGACCGATCGCCCGGCATCCCGTTCGTCCGTCGAGGGGGCGAAGTCGTGCAGAGGTCCTTCACCCTGAGGTGCCCGGCTCTGCCGGGCCTCGAAGGGCGAAGGGCCGAGGAGCACCGCCCGTCGTGGCTTCGTGTTTCGAGGCTCGCTTCGCGAGCGCCTCAACATGAAGCCGAACGGAGGACGAGGGGGCCGGGCGGCGCATCTCGATGCGGCGCTCGGCCTGTCTCCCCGATCAGCGCGCCTTGGCCTCACGGCGATAGGTCGTCAGCACGAACTCGGTGTAGCCGTTGGGCTGGGCGAGGCCTTCGAAGACCAGCGCGCGGGCGGCGCGGAAGGCCGGGCCGTCGAAGCTCGGCGCCATCGGGCGATAGGCCGGATCGCCGGCGTTCTGCCGGTCGACGACGACCGCCATGCGCTTCAGCGCCTCGTCGACCTGAGCCTCGGTGACGATGCCGTGGCGCAGCCAGTTGGCGATGTGCTGGGACGAGATGCGCAGCGTCGCGCGGTCTTCCATCAGGCCGACGTCGTGGATGTCCGGCACCTTGGAGCAACCGACGCCGAGATCGACCCAGCGCACGACGTAGCCGAGGATGCCCTGCGCGTTGTTGTCCAGCTCCTCGCGGACCTCCTCGGGCGAGAAGTTCGACTTCGCCAGCGGCAGCGTCAGGATGGCGTCGAGCGAGGCGGGCGTGCGGCCGGCGATCTCCGCGCGGCGGGCCTCGACCGAGACGTCGTGATAGTGCAGCGCATGCAGCGTCGCCGCCGTCGGCGACGGAACCCAGGCGGTCGAGGCACCGGACTGCGGGTGGCCGATCTTCTGGGTCAGCATGTCGGCCATCCGGTCGGGGGCCGCCCACATGCCCTTGCCGATCTGGGCACGGCCGGTGAGGCCCATCGCGATACCGACGTCGACGTTGTTGTTCTCGTAGGCCCCGATCCAGGCTTCCGCCTTCATCGCGTTCTTGCGGACGACGGGACCCGCCTCCATCGCGGTGTGGATCTCGTCGCCGGTGCGGTCGAGGAAGCCGGTGTTGATGAAGACGACGCGGTGGCGCGCCGCGTCGATGCAGGCGGCGAGGTTGACCGTGGTGCGGCGCTCCTCGTCCATGATGCCCATCTTCAGCGTGTGGCGCGGGAGTTTCGCGACGTCCTCGGCGCGGGCGAAGAGTTCGTCGGCGAGCGCCACCTCGGCGGGGCCGTGCAGCTTCGGCTTGACGACATAGACCGAGCCGGCGCGCGAGTTGCGGATGTCGTGCGTGCCGAAGAGGTCGTGGCGGGCGATGACGGCGGTGATGGCGATGTCGACCATGGTCTCGGGGACCGGGCGGCCGGCGGCGTCGAGCACCATGTCGGTCGCCATGTGGTGGCCGACGTTCCTGACCAGCATCAGCGAGCGGCCGTGCAGCGTCAGCGTGCCGCCGTCGGGGCGACCCCAGACGCGGTCGGGGTTGAGCCGGCGCGTCACCTTGCGGCCGCCCTTCTCGAACGTGTCTTCCAGGGTGCCCTGCATCAGGCCGAGCCAGTTGCGATAGACGCGGATCTTGTCCTCGGCGTCGACCGCGGCGACCGAGTCCTCCATGTCCATGATGGTCGAGAGCGCGGACTCCAGCACGACGTCGGCGATGCCGGCCGGATCGGTCGCGCCGACCGGGGTCGAGCGGTCGACGATCACCTCGGCATGGATGCCGTGGTGGCGGAAGAGCAATGCGGTCGGGCGCTCGTGCTCGCCGCGGAAGCCGGCGAAGCCCGACGGATCGGCGAGGCAGGTCTCGCGGTCGTCGCCGAGCGACAGGACGAGGCCGCCGTTCTCGACGGCGAAGCCGACGACGTCGGCCCAGCCGCTGGCGGCGAGCGGCGCGATGGCGTCGAGGCGGGCCTTGGCGGCGGCGACCACGCGGGCGCCGCGGGCGGCGTCGTAGCCCGCGCCCTTGGCGGTGTCGCCCAGCGCATCGGTGCCGTAGAAGGCGTCGTAGAGGCTGCCCCAGCGGGCATTCGCAGCGTTCAACGCGTAGCGGGCGTTGTCGATCGGCACGACCAGCTGCGGGCCGGCGAGGGTGGCGATCTCGGGATCGACGTTCTCGGTCGCGACCGCACGCGGGGCCGGCGCCGGCAGCAGGTAGCCGATCTCTTCGAGGAAGGCGCGATAGGCGGCCGCGTCGTGCGGCTTGCCGCGGCGGGCGCGGTGCCAGTCGTCGATTTTCGCCTGGAGCGCGTCGCGGGTGGCGAGGAGCGCGGCGTTCTTCGGCGAGAGGTCGTTCAGGAGGCCCGACAGGCCCTTCCAGAAGTCGGCGGCGGCGATGCCGGTGCCCGGCAGGGCTTCCTGCTCGACGAAGGCGACGAGCGCGGCATCGATCGAGATGTCGGCGATGCGGAGGTGTTGCCGGGATGCGGACATGGAAGGTCTCCGAAGGGCTGCGGGCGCCGTCGTCGGGCCGATAGGGCGGGCGCCACCGTCATGGGGCAAGATGGCGCAGGCAGGCTGCCGGGTCAATTTTTCTGGAAACGTTTTTCATTTTTTGCCGAACATGGTACATGCCATTGATGATAAGGCGGAAAGCCGATTTCCAACGGTGAAATTCAAACGTTTGGGGCGCGACTTTTTTCGCGTCCGGGAGGCGGACGTGGCGCTGAGAGGCAGACCGAGGGGGACGGGGCGACCGCAGGTCGACACCGGCGGGGTGCAGTCGCTCGACCGCGCCCTGCGCCTGACGGCGGCGATCGCCGAGAGCGACGGGGCGACGCTGACGGCGCTCGCCGAGCGGGTAGGGCTTCCGGTCTCGACCGTCCATCGGCTGATCGGCACGCTCGCCGCCCACGGTTTCGTCGAGGCCGACGAGGCAACGCAGACCTGGGGCATCGGCATCGAGGCCTTCCGCGTCGGCCAGGCCTTCCAGCGGCGGCTGCGGCCGATCGAGCTTGCCCGCCCGGTGATGCGCGAGCTGATGGAGGCGACCGGCGAGACCGCCAATCTCGGTATCTTCGAGGGCGGCGACGTCGTCTTCGTGTCGCAGGTCGAGAGCCACGAGCCGATCCGCGCCTTCTTCCGCACCGGCGAGCGGCGCGAGGCCCATGCCTCGGGCATCGGCAAGGCGCTGCTCGCGGCACTGCCGCCGGCCGACCTCGCGCGCTGGCTGCGCGGGCGGGTGTTGACCCGCCACACGCCGGCGACGATCGGCACGGCGGAGGACCTGCGCGACGCGCTGGCGGCGATCCGGGCGCGCGGCTTCGCGGTCGACGACGAGGAACGCAGCGCCGGCATGCGCTGCATCGCCGCGGCGATCTGGGACGACAACGGCGAGGCGATCGCCGGTCTGTCGATCTCGGGGCCGAGCCACCGGGTGACGCGCGAGCGGATCGGCGAAATCGGACCGCAGGTGGCGGCGGCGGCGGCCCGCGTCACCCGGGCGATCGGCGGACATGCGCGCCGCAGCGCCGACGCCGCGCCCCGCTAGATGCTTCGCATTTTCTTAGTTTTCCGGGCCTAGTGTCGCTCGATCGGGGCGCCTGGCTCTGGAACGGGACGGAGTCTATGACGGGTTCGACATGGCGGGTCGCGATCAGCGCCGATCGCGAGGAGATCGCGCGGCTGGTCGGCGTCGACCGCGCCGATCTGGAACGATCGCCCTTCCAGCGCGCCCAATGGCTCGAGACCTGGTTCGGGTCCTTCGCCGCCGAGGCGCCGAACGCGCTGCTCGCGGCGACGATCGAGGATCCCGCCACCGGCGAGCCGGTCTTCGTGCTGCCGCTGACGGTGATGCGGCGCGGCGGCATCGTCCGGCTCGAGGCCTGGGACGGCGGCGTCTCGGACTACAACGGTCCGGTGCTGTCGAAGGACTTTCACCCCGAGCCCGGCGACATGCGGCGGCTGTGGCGTGAGATCGTCGGGGCGCTGCCCGGCGTCGACGTGGTCGACTTCGAGAAGGTCCCGGCCGTGATCGGCGACGTCGACAATCCGCTGCTGATGGTCGAGGGCGTGCGCCCGTCGCATTTCGCCCGCCATCCGCTGCCGCTGCCGGCCGACGGCGACTTCGAGCGGCTGGCCGCCACCCGCTTCGATCCGACCCATCGCCGGACGCTGGCGAAGAAGCGCAAGAAGCTCATGAACAAGGGGCGGCTCGAGTTCGCGCTCGAGACCGGGTGCGATGCGCTGCCGACGCTCGAACGGCTCCTCGAATGGCGCAGCGCCCGCTTCGCCCACGGCGCCGAGCCGGAGGAGACGCGCCGCATCGACGCCTTCTATCGTTCGCTCTGCGGCCACACCGACATCGCCCGCGTCGGACGGCTGACGCTCGACGATCGGCTGATCGCCGGTTGTTTCGGCACGCTGACCGACCGGACGTTTCAGCTGCTCGTCGTCGCCCACGACGGCGCCTTCAAGAACTGGTCGCCGGGGCTCCTGGCGATCGAGAGCTCGATCGCCCATCTCTGCGCCCGCGGTGTCACGGTCTACGACTTCACCATCGGCGACGAGCCCTACAAGCTCGACTTCGGTGTCGAGACCGAGAAACTATGGGATCTGCAGTCGGCCCTGACGCTGAAGGGCCGGCTCTATCTCGTCGCCCGGCATCTCGCCGAGCGTACCCGCGAGACCGTGCGTCGATACGTCGGGCGCAAACGGCTCGCCTGAGGCGGCACACCGCCGCCCCTCCTCGTCACCTTCCCGACCGCGTGTCCCTCAGCCGCCCGAGCTGGGCAGCGGGATCGGAGCCGCGATCGTCGCGGCGGTGGTCTGCGCCGGCGCCGCGGCCGGGCGCGTGGTGGTCTTCGCGACGACCGGGGGCTTCGCTGCGGCGCGCACGGGTTCGACGGCCCGGGCCGCCACCGCCGGCTTCGGCGCGGCCACGGCTGCGGGCGCGACGGCCGGCGTGGCCGAAGCGTATCCGGCCGCGGCGAGCGCGTCGCCGCCGCTGCCGGCGACCGGCCGGGTGGCGACGTCGGCGCCGAGATCGGAGCGGATGCGCAGGCCTTCGGCGAGTGCGATCAGGCGTGTCTCGTCGAGACCGCGGCGGCAGAGCCGCACCCGGACCGAGAGATCCGATTTGGTCGAGGAAGCGATCGAAAGGCCGAGCACTGCGGTCGTGCCGGAGCGCCCGCGCGCCTCCGCCGTCGACCAGGCATAGAGACAGCCGCGACCGTCGGCGCTGCGGCCGGTGGCGACGCCGACCGGGCCCGAGGGCGTGGTGACGACGCGCGACGACACCGTCATGGCGACGCCGGGCAACGCCTCGGCCATCTCGGCCTCGATCGTCTCGACCTCGAGCCGCGGCCGCGCGGCGGCGAAGCGGCGTTCGCGCGCCTCGACCTCGATGCGGTCGTCGCCGCGGGCGGCGGCATCGCCCATCAGCGTGATGGTCTGGTTGACGGTGCCCTCGGCCCGTCGTTCGACGACGGAGACGACGTTGCCGGCTTCCGGCGGCAGCGCCGCCATGGCGCGTTCGGGCCCGACGGCGACGCCGAGGCCGGCGGTGGTGCCGGTGGCGTCGGCGGTCATCGGGCTCGAGGCGCAGCCGGCGAGGGCGAACGGCGCCAGCATGGCGGCGAGGAGGGCGGGGCGGACCATCGTCATGTCAGATTCTCCCGCCGCGCACCGGGCTCGAGGCGGCGGCCAGACCGGCGCGGCTCTCGGAGGTGGACAGCTGTCGGTCGAGCAGGGTGAAGACCTCGAAGGCTTCGGACCGCAGCCCGAGGTGATAGAGCGACCAGCCGCGCATCGCCATCAGGTCGCGCGGCTCGTCGGCGTGGGCGCGGCGGCGGTTCAGCGTGTCGATCGTGGCGCGGTAGTCGCCGCGGTCGAAGAGCGCGATCGCCTGCTGCGCCAGCACGATGCGGCCGATCTCGTCGCGCCTCTCTCGGGCGAGGCCGCCGGAGGCGGCGACGCGGGCGGCATCGTCGGTGCGGCCGGAACGCAGGGCGGCGAGCGCCTGACCATAGGCGGCCTCCTGCATCACGGTGGCGTCGCCGGTACGGCGGGCGGCGTCGAAGGCGGCGGCGGCTTCTTCCGCACGCTTCATGTCCATCAGGCACCAGCCGGCGGCGAGCGCCTCGGCGGCGCTTCCCGAACGGCCGAGAACCCGATCGGCGACCAGCGCCGGGCAGGCGCGCTTCGGTGCCGTCGGGGCGGCGGCGACGCGGGTCGCCGGTGCGGCCTTGCGCGGTTCGTCGAAGACGACGCGGGCCATGTCGGGGAAGCGGCCGCGATAGTCGGCGTCGAGCCGGCGGAAGGCGTCGCGGTTCTTCAGCGCGGCGAGGGCGAGGAGGTGACCCTCGGCCGACTTTGCCGACGGGCGCCAGGCCATCGCCTTGGCGAACCAGGCGCTCGCGGCCTCGTATTGGCGGGCGCCGTGGGCGTACCAGCCGAGCGCCTGGGCGGCGTCGCCGGATTCGAGCTTCTCCGTCACCGCGGCGATGCGGGCGAGGCGGGGGGCGGGGATCGTCCCGGCGTTCGGCCGCACGAGGTCGGCGGCCGCGAGATCGAGGAAGAGCGCGGCGGCCTCGGCGTCGTCGGTCGCGCCCTCGAGCAGGGCGACGGCCTCGGCGTGACGGCCGGAGCCCTCGCGCACCAGCGCCGCGCCGATCGCCGCCTTGGCGCCGCCGCCGCGCTTGGCGGCTAGATCGAACCAGCGCTGCGCCGGGGCGGCGGCCTTGCGGCGATGCTCGACCCAACCGAGCAGCAGGGCGTCGTCGGCCGAGCCGGCGTCGGTCTCGGCGACGCGGACGACGCGATCGAAGGCGTCCTTCGGCACCGGCTTGCCGGCGTCGGCGCGCAGCCAGTCGGAGAGGGTGGCGCGGGCGACGTCGACGCGTAGCGGTTCGAACTCGCCCTTGCCGTCGGGGCCGACGCGTTCCTCGGCGAAGAGCGGACCTGCGGCCTCGGCGCCCATGGCGGCGAGCGCCTTGCGCACGGTGCCGGCGCGTTCGTCGGGTGTCTTGGCGCCGGCGAGCGCCATGCGATAGAGCTCGAGCGCGCGCGGGCGGGCATCGGTCCTGGCGGCGGCTTCGGCGACGCGCCAGACCACTTCGAGATCGTCGGCGGCGACCAGCATCGGGTCGCGCTCGGCCATCTTCTGGACCTTGGTCCAGTCGGCGGAATCCGAGGCCTTGAGGAGTTCGAGGCGCTGCTCCTTGCGGTGCAGCTTGTCGAGCATGTCCTGCGACGGGCGCCAGCCGGGCTGACGGGCGGCGCGGCGTTCGATCTCGAGCTTCAGCTCGGCGACCTGATCCTTGCCGTAGAGATCCCACAGGCCCTGCTCGTCGGCGGCCGGGCGATAGAGATCGGCCGGCGGCTCCCAGCCGGGATAGAGGGCGCGCAGGCGCCGGATCTCGGCATCGACGCGGGCGGTGGCGTGCTGGGCGGCGTAGTAGCGCAGGGCGCTCTCGTCGACGCGGGCGCCGGCGGCGGGCTTGGGGTCGGCCGGCGGCGCGGCGAAGGCGCGGTCGGCCTCGTCGCGGGTCATCTTGCCGACGTCGAGCGTCGCCTGGGTCCAGCCGGCGCGCTCGCCGGGACGGGCCGGCTCCGCGGCGGCGACGGGCCAGGCGACCGAAGCGGCTAGGACGAGGGCGAGCGTGCGGGGCAGACGGCGGGTTCTCACCAGCATGTCGGGTGCCTCATGTTGACGGCGACCAGCGCGAGGGCGCGCAGCGTCGCGGGGTAGTAGTGGTCGACCTCGGCGGTGCGCAGCGCGTCGGGGAAGCGCGTGCCCTCGAGGCCGCAGGCGACCAGCGCGGCGATCGCGCGGTAGCCGGGATCGGCGAAGGGTTCGAGGTCGCGGCCGGTCTCGAGATCGACGACGGCGAGCTTCGGCTTCGCGGAGCCCTCGGCCGACCAGCGCGCCATGAAGGGGGCGAGGCCCTCGCGCTTCTCGCCGGCGGTCATGGCGAGGTAGAGCGGCACGCGCAGCGCGTTGTAGCCGAAGGTGGCCGGGAAGCCCTCGGCGGTGGCGACGCCGTCGCCGGCGAGCGACACCCATTCGGACGGCAGGCCGGTCCTGCCGTTGCGGGTGGCGGCGAGGAGGCTGCGGCCGGCCTCGGCGAGGCGCGGCCAGTCGCGGTCGGGGACGGCGCGGGCGAAGTCGGCGAGCGCCGGGAAGACCCAGTAGGACGGGTTCACCACCGGTCCGTCGCGGCGGTCCTTGGCGCGAAAACCGTCGACGGCGGGCAGCATCACCGGGCCGAGGCGGGTCGAGACCACGGTCTCGTCCCACACGGCGCGGGCGATCTTCCGGCCGGCGGTGGCGTAGGCCGCCTCGCTCCAGGCGTCGCCGGCGACGATCAGCGCCCAGGCGATCAGCACGTCGCCGTCGGTGGCGTTGTTGGGATCGCGGACGTTGGGGGCGGGGCCGGGCTGCCACTTCCACGAGGCGAGGCCGTCGCGGCGGACGAAGAGATTGGCGCGGGTCCAGGTCCAGATGCGGCGGAAGGCGTCGCGATCGTCGGCGGCGAGCGCCAGGATCAGGCCGTAGCCCTGGCTCTCGGAATGGGAGATGCCGCCGTTGACGTCGTCGACGACGCGGCCTTCCGCCGTGACGAAGCGGGCGGCATAGGCCTTCCACAGACCGGGCACCGGCAGTGCGCCGCGCAGGGTCGCATCGGGGGCGGCGGTCGCGGCCTCGGCGGGGGCGATCTCGGCGCGGCCGAGGAGAAGGCCGGCGGCGACGGCCGCCACGACGAGCACGGCGCCGAGCCCGCCGAAGACGGCGCGGCGGCCCGGCCGCCGGGGGGCGGTCGTGGGGGCGACGGGAGCCGGTTCGGCGGCGGGCGGCGTGGCGGTGACGACGATCACGACCGGCCCCCCAGATGCGGCAGCATGCGCGAGGTGGCGAAGCCGAGCAGGACGGTCGCCGCGAGCACGTAGAGGGCGAAGACGATCGGGTGATCACCGACCCAGCCGGCGGCGACGAGGCGCAGGTTGGCGGGCGACCAGCCGGCGGTCATGAAATAGGCGCGCGGCTTGGCCGATCCGGTCTCGAGCTTCTCGTCGACCTTGTCCCAGGCGGCGACGTCGCCGCTCATCTCGTTCCAGCGGCCGGCCGCGGTGACGGCCTCGGCGCCGTCGGCGAGCGCGGCGGCGGTGGCGGCGGTGGTCAGCGTCCAGACGCCGCCACCGGCCGAGAGCGCCTGAGCGACGAGGATGCCGGTGGTCGGGCGCGGCGAGAAGGGTGCGGCGGCCGGGGCGTCGGCGAAGAGCGGGCCGAAGGCGCGGGCGACACGGCCTTCGACGGCGCGGCCGAAGGCGGCCGGCGACCACGGGTTCTCCATGGAACGGCGCCACTGGTCGACGAGATCGCCGCTCTTGCCACCGGTCGCCGGACGGAACTGCACCGAGCCGGTGGTGATCATGTCGTATTCCTCGTCGAGTGCGGCGAGGCGCAGCATCTCGGCGCGGGCGGCGACCGGATCGTCGAGCGACGACACGCGGTCGGTTGCCGGGCGCTTCGACCAGGCGTCGCGCACGGCGACGGGCTCGATGCCGACGACGCCGGCGATCGTCGCCGGCAGATCGGAAAAGGCGCCGATCACCCAGGCCGAGGGGACGTCGGCGGGCGGATTGCGGAAGGCGATCTCGGGCACCTGAACGCGGCCGGCGGTCACCGCCATGCGGGTCGTCAGCGTGGCGAAGGCCGACATGGCGAGGCGGTCGGGGCGCGGCATCCACACGGCCGGGCGCACCTTCTCGTCGAGCGTGGCGAAGACGCCGGCGCCGGTGGCGTCGAGGTCGGGCAGACGGGCGGAGCGGGCGAAGGCGGGGAAGGCGATCGAGCCGGTGTCGACGAAGAGGAAGCGCTTGGGCGCGTCGATCTGGGCGGTCGGATCGCAGGCGCCGTCGTCGGCGGCCGGCACCGCGGCCTCGATCTCGATCCGGTTGCGGCCGGGGCGGAAGGCCGACAGCGGGATCTCGACGCGGCGATCGGCGAAGGTCTCGCCGGAGCGGGCCGAGAGCGGCGCGCCGGCGACCTGACGGCCGTTGACCCGCAGCGTCAGCCGGCTGTCGCGGTCGAGGCCGGGGGCATAGCCGCCGGCGAGGCGGATCGCCGCCTTGGCGTAGTCGGCGGCGTAGAAGTCGCCGGGCAGGCGGACGTCGACCGAGGTGCGGAACAGGCGGCCGCCGAACTCGGTCGAGCTCGCCCCCAGTTCGGCGAAGCTCACGGTCTCGCCGCCGGAGACGGCGATGCCGCCGAGGGCGGTGCGGGCACGACGGCCGGGCTCGCTGCCTTCGGGGTGGGCGGCGGTGTCCTCGAGATCGGCGATCAGCCGATCGAGGGCGTCCGGATCGTCCGGCAGGGCGAGGGTCAGGCGGGTCGGATCGGCGTCGTCGAGCAGGGCGACGACGTCGGGGGCGACGCTGTCGAGGCCGGCGACGCCGTCGCGCGCCTTGGCGCCGATCAGGATGTCGGCGCCCGGTCCCTTGGCGGGGGCGCGGACGATCGCTACGACCGGATCGAGGAAGCCGCCGGCGAGCGCCAGCGCCTGGGCGAAGCGGGTGGCGCGGGCGAGGCGGGCGGGGTCGGGATCCTGCGCCATGACGAGGCGCAGCCGCACGCGGCCGGTCTCGTCGGGCGCGATGTCGGCGATGTCGGCGAGGCTGCGGCGCTCGGGCTGGAAGCCGTCGGCGAAGACCAGACCGGAGCGGGCGCGGTCGATCTCGGTCCACAGTTCGTATGTCGAGGCGGCGGTGCATTCGACGCGGTGGCGCTGCTCGGCCTCGACGCGCAGGGCGTTCCAGCCGGCCTTCAGGCTGCCCTCGGGCAGGGTCACCTCGACCGTCTTGGGCGAACCGTTGGTGGCGATCGGGAAGCTCGCGACCCGGCGGTCGTCGACGAAGACGGCGAGATGCGAGGCCTCTGGCATCACCGAGACGGCGGCGACGTGGGTCAGCCGCAGGCGCGGCCGGGCGGCGGCCTCGGCCGGGGTCAGGAACACCGGCCAGGCGATGCGGTCGATCTCGCCGGTGAGCTTGGACGGCCGGCCGACCGAGGGCAGGCGGCGCAGCACGCCGGTCTCCGTGGCGACGGTCGCGACGGCGTCGTCGGGCGACGGCGCCGGGGAAACCGGGGTCGGGGCGGCGGCGAAGGCGGCCGTGCCGGCGAGGAGGCCGGCGAGGACGAGGCCTGCGAGGGCCGACGTCCGGCGGGCGAGGGGGGGGCGGCGATCCGTCATGGCGATGTCCTCGTGCGACGCGTCAGGCGAATCGCGTGGTTTCGGCCGGGACCGCAACGGTGACGGGGGCGAGATCGCCGTCCTCGATCGCGTCGCGCGGGCGGGCGGGGCGGGCGTCGGTGGCGGCGAGCCGCAGGGCGCGGCCGGTCTGGGAGACGCCCCAGGCGATGAACTGCAGCGAGCCGGCGAAGAGGCTGCGACCGGAGCGGCGGCGTTCGCGGAACTGGTCGAGCACGGCGGCCTGGCCGTACATCAGATCGGCGACGGCGACGTAGCCGGCGCTGGTCAGCTGGTCGAAGGCCATGCCGATGAACTGGCCGTGGTCGTCGGAGGCGACGCGGCGGATGACGACGCGGATCGGCGTCGGGCGGCCGCCGGCGCGGTCGGGCACCAGCAGGGTGGCGAGCGCCCCGGTCATGCGCGGGCCGGCGAGGGTGGCGCCGAGCGGACGCAGGCGGACGCCGCCGGTCGAGATGTCCTCGATCACCACCGAGACCGAATCGTTGCCGACCATCAGTTCGGCGCGACGGGTGACGTCGAGGCGCTGGGCACGGCGGCGCTCCGGCTTCTCGGCGACGACGCCGAGGGCGACGCCGGCGATCACCAGATTGAAGGTGTTCCACAGGCCGACGACCAGCATCAGGTCGTTGACCTCCGGTTCGGCTATCACCCGCTGGAAGGCGACGATCGAGGCGAGCGCCAGCACGCCGAAGATGGCGAAGTAGCGCGGCGCCAGCTCGCTCAGATGGGCGGTGTCGGAGGTCAGGCCCTTGGCGGTGACGTTGAAGGTCGGCTTGCGCGGATTGCGGATGACGGAGACGATGGCGCCGACCAGATAGGGCATCTGGACGTATTCGTAGAGCTCGCTGATCCAGGGCCAGCGCACGCGGCCGTAGAGATAGTTCTGCATCAGCATGTTCACGATCATGTAGGTGACCGTGTAGGCGACGAACTCGGAGAAGTTCGCGACATAGAGCTTCACGCCGAAGAAGATGTAGAGCAGCGGCGCGACGATGAAGGCGAGGCGCGGCAGCGGGAACAGCCAGAACAGTGCGCTCGAGGCATAGGCGATGCGCTGGGCCACCGACAGGCCGCGCTTCATCAGCGGGTTCTTGAGCAGCAGGATCTGGATCATGCCACGGCACCAGCGCGAGCGCTGACCCATGAAGGTGGCGAGCGTCTCGGGCTGCAGGCCGGCGATCATCGGCTTGTCGACGAAGCGCGAGTGCCAGCCGCGCGCATGCAGGTCGAGCGCGGTCTCGCAGTCCTCGGTGATGGTGACGCCGGAGAAGCCGCCGGCCTCCTCCACCGCGGCGCGGCGCAGCACCGCGGCAGAGCCGCAGAAGAAGGCGGCGTCCCAACGATCGAGGCCGCGCTGGATCACCGAATAGAACATCTCGTTCTCGGACGGCATGCGCGCCCAGGTCGAGAGGTTCTTCTCGATCGGGTCGGGGTTCAGGAAGAAGTGCGGCGTCTGGACGAGGAACAGGCGCGGGTCGTCGACGAAATGGCCGACCGTTTCGCGCAGGAACTCGTGGGTCGGCGCGTGGTCGGCGTCGAAGACCGCGATCAGGTCGCCGTCGGTATGGGCCAGCGCGGCATTCATATTGCCGGCCTTGGCGTGCTCGTTCTTCTCGCGGGTCAGGTAGCGGGCGCCGAGGCGTTCGGCGAGCTCGCGCATCTCGACATGGCGGCGCTCGGCCTCGGCCGCCGCGACCGGATCGGCCTGGTTGCGCTTCTGCACCGTGCCGCCGTCGTCGAGCAGCCAGACGCGCAGCTTCTCCGCCGGCCAGTCCATGGTGGTGGCGGCGGCCAGCGTCGCGGCGACCAGTTCGGCCGATTCGTTGTAGGAGGGGACATAGACGTCGACGGTCGGGCACTGGTCGTCGGTCAGACGGCGGGCGGGGGCGCGGCGGATCGGCTGGGCGACGACGAAGAGGCTGACGAAGAGCATGCCGACGCAGAACATCTCGGCCGCCCACAGCGTCACACCGAAGCCGAAACCGACCGGATCGGAGAGCGACGGCAGGGTCTCGGTGGTGCGCCACCAGACGTAGCGCAGCACCACCAGCGTGCCGAGCGCCAGATAGATCTGGCGGCGGGCCGGGGTCGGCGTCAGCCGGCGCACGATCACCATCGCGGCGACGATGGCGATGCCGCAGATCGCCTGGGTTTCCACGCCCACCGGAGCGGTGGCCGCGGCGGCGACGGCGAGCGTCGCGATGATCCAGACGAGGAGAGTGCTGACCGGCGGCATATGTATGTCCACGAGTGGTTATCTGCTTCCACCTGGTCTACAGGTGAATTGACGCACCGGCAGTCGGCAAAATTTACCGTCGAATTTTAAGGAAAATTTTCAGTAAATCGTCATGGTTTACGAAAGGTTGACTTCACTCGTCGTCGATCGATGGCCTCTCGTTGGCCAGAAATTGCGCGTTCGACCTTCGAAGTACGGCGCGTTACGGGCGCGGGTGTGCCGTCGCCGGGTCGGAAGCGGACGCAGCGACGATCGGGACGTGCCGTGGCGGCGCGCAGCGGCGCGAACCGCGGGAAGGTGGTCGAAAACGGCGGTTCGGCGGCCTTCGGACGATTGACAGGCGGCGGTCGCGTCCCTATGGTCCGGCCCGAATTCGAGGCAGGCGCGGGCGACCGCGCTGCCCGTCCATGTTCCTCGTCGGCGACGAGGGGGCCTCGCGGGGCTTCCGACGCCGACGTCCGGAGCGGGGGTCAGGCCCGCCGTCCCGGATCAACCGATCGGTACCAGACGATGAAGATCAAGAACTCGCTCAAGTCGCTTCGGACCCGCCACCGGGACAACCGTCTGGTCCGCCGCAAGGGCCGCGTCTACATCATCAACAAGACCAACCCGCGCTTCAAGGCC
Source organism: Pinisolibacter sp. DMC19 (assembly GCF_056313985.1). NCBI lineage: Bacteria > Pseudomonadati > Pseudomonadota > Alphaproteobacteria > Hyphomicrobiales > Ancalomicrobiaceae > Pinisolibacter > Pinisolibacter sp. DMC19. Next base: position 122,200 of record NZ_JBQUZF010000004.1, read on the forward strand.
CGCCAGGGCTGATGCTCGGGAACGGCGGCGCTCGCGCGCCCCGGTCCATGGATGATCTCGACGAGCCGCACGAAGGGGAGCAAACTCCCTTCATGCGGCTCGCTTCGTTTCGTCTCCATGGCCGGGGGCTCTCGCGCCCCCGATTCGGTCTCGCCCTCCTCGTCGTTCCGGCGATCGTCCTCGCCTGCGGCCCGGCCGTCCTGCCCGCGCGGGCGGCCGGAGAGCCGCCGCCTGCCGAGACGCGCGGCCGGCCCGGGGTGATCGACGACCTCCTCGCCCGCCTCGCCGCGAGCGACAGCGACGTCGAGGCGGCGCGGATCCGGGCGCGGCTCGCGGCGATGTGGCTGGTCTCCGGCAGCGCCGGGGTCGATCTCCTGATGCAGCGGGCCCTCGTGCTCCAGGGCGCCGGCGACACGCGCGCGGCGCTCGCCGTGCTCGAGGCGGCCATCCGGCTCGAGCCGAAATGGGCCGGCGCGCGCAAGCTGCGCGGCACCATTCAGCTGAAGCGCGGCGACCACGCCGCGGCGCGGGCCGACTTCACCCGCGCGCTGGCGCTGGAGGAACGCGACTTCGCCGTGCTCGACATGCTCGGACTGATCGAGATGAAGGACGGCCGGGCGCGCGAGGCGCTGGTTCTGCTGCGCCGCGCCCATGCGCTCGATCCGCGCGACGAGGAGCGTGCCGGCGTGATCGAGCGGCTGACCGTCGAGGTCGACGGGCAGGAGCTCTGAGGTGGCGCCCGCCGGAGTTCGCCGATGATCACGCGTTGGTTCTGGCTCGCCTTCGGTTGCCTCGCACTCGCCCTGGCGGTCGCCGGTGCGATCCTGCCGCTCCTGCCGACCACACCCTTCCTGCTGCTCGCCGCCTGGGCCTTCGCGCGCTCCTCGCCGCGGCTCGAGGCGTGGCTGCTCGATCATGCGCACTTCGGACCGGTGATCGCCGACTGGCGCCGCGAGGGGGCGGTGTCGCGGCGGGTGAAGCGGACGGCCGTCCTGGTCATGGCGGCCACGCTTCTCGGGGGCTGGCTCGTCGGCCTCTCGCTGGTGATCCTCGGCGTCCAGTTCGTCGTATTCGCGGTGGTCGCGACGTTTCTCGTCGGTCGACCGGAGCCGCGGGCGGCACGTCCGGAGGGACGAAGCGAATGATGGTGACGGCAATGGCGGCGGGCGTCGCGGCGCTGGCTCTGGGACGGGTGGCGACGGCGGGCCTCGATCGACGCGTCGAACGGCGGGCGGCGCCGGTCGGGCGCTTCGTGACGGTCGGCGAGCGGTCGATCCATGTCGTCGACCGGCCGGGGACGCGCGACCTCACGCCGATCGTCTTTCTGCACGGCGCCAGCGGCAACCTGCGCGATCCACTGATCGCCTTCGGCGACGCCTTTCCCGAACGCCGCCGCGTCTTCCTCGACCGGCCCGGTCACGGCTGGTCGGAGCGGGCGGGCGCGGCCGATGCGACGCCGACGGCGCAGGCGGCGATCGTCGCCGGCGTGCTCGACGCGCTCGGCATCGACCGGGCGGTGGTCGTCGGCCATTCCTGGGGCGCGGCGGTGGCGACGGCCTTCGCGGTCGACCATGCGGAGCGCACCGCGGGTCTCGTCTGTCTCGCGCCCGCGACCCATCCCTGGCCGGGCGGTGTCGACGTCTGGCACGGGCTGGTGACCCGGCCGGTGATCGGCCCGGCGATCGCCACCTATGTCATCCCGCTCGCCGGGCGGGCTCTGTTCGATCGCATGCTGGCTTCGGTCTTCGCGCCCTGTCCGGTGCCGTCCGACCTGCGCGAGGCCGCCGGGTTCGACATGGTGCTGCGGCCGGCGGAGTTCGTCGCCAACTCGCAGGACATGATCGCGCTGAAGCCGGATCTCGAGCGCCGCGCGCACCGCTACGGCGAGATCGCCGCGCCGACGCTGATCGTCCAGGGCGACGGCGACACGGTGGTGTGGCCGTCGATCCATGCCGAGGCGCTGGAGCGGCAGATCGCGAATGCGCGGCTGGTCACCCTCGGCGGCGTCGGCCACATGCCGCACCACGGCGCGCGGGCCGAGACGATCGACGCGATCGAGGATCTGCTGGCGCGGGTCGACGGGTGAGTTTGATAGCAGGGCGTTCCGGTCCTGCGGCTCCGTTCGGCTTCACCCTGAGGTGCGAGCGCAAGCGAGCCTCGAAGGGCGAAGCCTCGACGGGCAGTGCCTCTCAGCCCTTCGCACTTCGAGGCCCGGCTGCGCCGGGCACCTCAGTATGAAGGGCCTCTGCACAGAGCCGAAAGGATCGAACTCGGTGCGGTCGATGTGAGACGCGGTGCGCTCAGAGCGCGCCGGAACCGTCCGCGCCGACGAAGGCGATGCGCAGCATGTTGGTCGAGCCCGGGGTGCCGAAGGGCACGCCGCCGACCACGATGACGCGCTGGCCCGGGCGCGCCCAGCCTTCGGCATGGGCGATGCGGCAGGCGCGGTCGACCATGTCGTCGACGTCGCGGGCGTCCTGGGCGACGACGCAGTGGACGCCCCACACCAGCGCCAGACGCCGTGCCATCGCCGGCGAGGCGGTCAGCGCGACGATCGGCGTGAAGGGCCGTTCGCGGGCGGCGCGCAGGCCGGTCGAGCCCGACTGGGTCAGGCAGACGATGGCGGAGACCGACAGGGTCTCGCCGATCTGGCGGGCGGCGGCGGTGATGGCGTCGGCGCCGGTCGCCTCGGTCTCGGGACGCTGGGCGGCGACGATGCCCTTCCAGGTCGGATCGGCCTCGGTCGCCTCGGCGATGGCGTTCATCATCGTCACGGTCTCGACCGGATACTTGCCGGCGGCGCTCTCGGCCGAGAGCATGATGGCGTCGGAGCTCTCGTAGACGGCGATGGCGACGTCGGAGACCTCGGCGCGGGTCGGCACCGGCGAGGAGATCATGCTCTCCAGCATCTGCGTGGCGACGACCACCGGCTTGCCGGCCTTGCGGCAGGCGCGGCTGATCTGCTTCTGCAGGCTCGGCACGCGCTCGAGCGGCATCTCGACGCCGAGATCGCCGCGCGCCACCATGACGGCGTCGGAGAGTTCGATGATCTCGGCGAGGCGATCGATCGCCTGCGGCTTCTCGATCTTGGCCATGATGCCGGCGCGGCCGCGGGCGATGCGGCGGACCTCGGCGAGGTCGTCGGGGCGCTGGACGAAGGAGAGGGCGACCCAGTCGACGTTTTCGGCCAAGGCCGCGTCGAGGTCGTCGCGGTCCTTCGGCGTCAGCGCGCCGATCGGCAGGTCGGTGTCGGGCAGCGACACGCCCTTGCGGTCGGATACGCGGCCGGCGACGATCACTTCGCAGACGAGCGTATGGCCCTGCTTCTCGACGCAGCGCAGCTTGACCTTGCCGTCGTCGATCAGGAGGTGATGACCGGGTTCGACCGCCTCGAGGATCTCGGGATGGGGCAGGTTGACGCGCGTGGCGTCGCCGGGCGCGGGATCGGCATCGAGACGGAAGAGGGCGCCGGGGGCGAGCTCGACCGGACCGGCGGCGAAGGCGCCGAGCCTGAGCTTCGGTCCCTGGAGATCGGCGAGAATGCCGATCGGTCGGCCGACACGCGCCTCGATGCCGCGAATGGTCGCGACCAGCTCGGCGAGCTTGGCGTGATTCGTGTGGCTCATGTTGATGCGGAACACATCCGCACCGGCCAGGAACAGCTTCTCGATGGTCGCAGCATCGGAGGAGGCCGGCCCGAGGGTGGCCAGAATCTTCACTCGCCGGTCGCGTTTCATGGGGGTCCCCTGATCGTCTTTTGAAACGTTCATAGACCCTGACGCAGCGTCTGCACAGGCGCAAAATCAGTGAATGGTGCAAATTCTTTCAGGAAGCAGGTTCATTGCATCCCGGCCGAGGAGCGGCCCGGTTCGGTGAGCTGGACCGTCCAGGTCCGCTGTTCGCCGGTGTCGATCTCGAAGAAGCCGGTGCGCTCGAAGCCACGCTTCAGGCAATCGTCGATGCCCTTGATCGTGAACGTTCTTTCCTGCGTGCACATGAAGGAGCGGCCGCTCCACTCGCCGCCGTGGTCGTAGTCGACGGCGTAGAGATAGTAGTAGCGCGAGACCAGCGGACCGGCGAGCAGCGTCTCGCAGGAGTTGGCGGCGACGTTCCACCACCCTTCGGTCTTCCAGGACTCTTCGTCCTTGTAGCCGACGGCGACGCCGATGCGGCTGGTCGTCTTGTTGCAGATGCGCAGGTCGGCGTGGGCGGGGGCGGCGTAGACGATCGCCGGCAGGCCGAAGGCGAGCGCGGCCAGGACGGCACGACGAAGGCCGCGGGCAAAAGCCGTCGGGGCTCGGCGTGTCTCGGCTCTGAGGGCGTCCTGGCGCTTCTGCATGTCGCAACGTGGATCGTCGATGTCGGCGCGAGTGTCAATGGCCGAAGGGCGAGATGTCAACCGTGGCAAGGTGTTCCGGCCACGCCCGCGGGCACCTCGGGGCTGCGGGCGCGCGTCGGACACGCCATTTCGGCACCTCGACGGTGTCGGGATCAAGGCGCGGCCGGCCCCTCTTCGGCGTGGGCGCCGCGCGGGCGGGCGACCCAGATGCCGGCGAGGATCGCCAGACCGCCGACGATCTGCCAGAAGCCCAGCGTCTCGCCGAAGAAGATCCAGCCGAACAGCGCGCCGGCCAGAGCCTCCAAGAAGATCACCAAGGACGAAAAGGCGGCAGAGAGATGGCCGAGCGCCCAGGCGAGCAGGCCCTGGCCGCCGACGTGGCTGATCGTGGCCATGGCGACGAGCGCCACGGCGCCGCCGAGCGTCGCCGGCACCCACGAGTTCTCGGCGACGCCTGCGATCACCGCGAGGCCGGCGGTGGTGATCACCGTCGAGCGCGCCAGCACCACGGCCGCCGGCGCGGTGCGGCGGGCAACGCGGATGGCGAGGAAGTAGAGGCCGAAGCCGAGCGAGGTGCCGATGCCGTAGAGATCGCCGAGGAGGCGTTCGGGCGCGAGCTGCCAGCTCGAGCCGACCAGCGCCACGGCGCCGGAGACGCAGAGCGCGAGGCCGGCCACCATGGGCCGGGTCACTCGTTCGCCGATGACCAGCGAGAACAGCATCACCCAGACCGGGGCCATGCAGGCGAGCAGCGTGGCGTTGGCGATGGTGGTGTTGAAGATCGAGAGGTGCCAGAAGAAGAGGTCGAGCACGAAGAACAGGCCGGCGAGCACGTCGGCCCGGCTCCAGCGCTTCGGCACCGCCACCTTCGCCCGCTTCACCTCGATCGCCGCCAGCACCCACAGCAGCGGCAGGGCGAGGAAGACGCGGTAGAAGGCCGAGGTGAAGGGACCGACGCCCGCGTAGCGCACGAAGACCGGCGAGATGCCCATGGCGAAGGCCGCGATCACCAGCGCGACGAGGGCGACGGCGACGAACGAGCGCGGCTCGGGCGAACGGCTGGCGGGCATCGGGCCTCGTCTGAGTGGTGCGGCTCGAGGGCGCCGACGCGTTCTTCGCGGCGGACGGTTCTGTCGGAAGCGAACATGAACTAACCTCTCCTATTCGATCGTTCGAGGAAGGTCCACGCCGCGCATGCATGCCGCCCCTCCGTTTTCTCTCGCCGTGCCGCTCCGCGACGAGGACGCCTACGAGATCGTGCCCGGCGATGCCGAGGCCGGCCTCGTCATCGTCGCCGATCATGCCTCCAACCGCGTGCCCGAGGATCTCGCCGACCTCGGCCTCGCCGAGGCGCAGTTCCATCGCCACATCGCCTTCGACATCGGCGTCGAGCCGTTGGCGCGCGAGCTGGCGGCGCGGCTCGGCGCGCCGGCGGTGATCTCGCGCTTCTCGCGGCTGGTGATCGATCCCAACCGCGGCGACGACGATCCCACCCTGGTGATGCGGCTCTCCGACGGGGCGGTGGTTCCGGGCAATGCGAAGCTCGACGCGGTCGGGCGGGAGGCGCGGATCGAACGGTTCTGGCGGCCCTACGACCGGGCGATCGCGGCGACGATCGATGCCGTCTTTGCCGGCGGACGGGCGCCGGTGATCTTCTCGTTGCATTCCTTCACGCCGGTGTGGCGCGGAAGGCCGCGGCCCTGGCACTGCGGCGTGCTGTGGGACGCCGATCCGCGGCTGCCGACGTTCCTGCTCGACCGGCTGGCGGCCGATCCGGCGCTGGTGGTCGGCGACAACGAGCCCTACGACGGCGCACTCGAGGGCGACACGATGTATCGCCACGGCACGCGGCGCGGCCTCGCCCACGCCATCCTCGAGATCCGCCAGGATCTCATCGCCGACGAGGCCGGCCGGGCGGCCTGGGCGGATCGGCTGGTGCCGATCCTCGAGGAGGCGCGGCGACGCGCCGACTTCGCCGAGCCGCGGCTGCACGGCTCGCGCACCGGTCCGATCCGTGACGCCGAGCGGGGCGCGTGAACGAAAAGGGCCGGGGGAAGGCGCGGTCGAGACGCTTGACCGACAGGCCCGATTGGGGCTTCATCCGCGGCCACGAGATCCCCCGGTCGCGCGCCGTTTCGCCCGACCGCAGCCATTCCAGGAGACCGACATGTCCGATGCAGCCGGCGTCGCCGCCGATCAGCTCAAGTCCTTCGTCGAACGCATCGAGCGCCTCGAGGAAGAGAAGCAGACCATCGCCGACGACATCAAGGACGTCTATGCCGAGGCCAAGGGCAACGGTTTCGACGTCAAGATCCTCCGCCAGGTGATTCGCATCCGCAAGCAGGACAAGTCCGAGCGCGAAGAGATGGAAGCGATCCTCGAGCTCTACATGCAGGCGCTCGGCATGGGCTACGGCCGCGTCGAGAGCTGATCGCTCCGACCGACCATATGAACGACGACGGCGCCCCGCGGGGCGCCGTTTTCGTTTGTCGGCGTGATCGCGCGGGACCCGCGCGATCACTTCGTCAGGATGACCGGCAGCGACACCACGGCGGGACCGGTGAAGCGGTGCGAGCCTTCGAGGTCGAGCGAGGCGAAGGTGAAGCCGGTCGCCAGCGACATGCGCGGTTTGGTGAAGAGCGGGTCGAGCGCGTTCTGGTCGGGGTGACGCATCTGCGCGAAGGTCTCGCCTTCGGCATGGGCGTCGGCGTCCCAGATGCGGTCGGCGACGGCGCGATCGCCCTTGCCGCGGGCCGAGACGGCGCCGCGATCGGACTTGCCGTTGCCGCGGGCAGCGGCGGCGGGCGAGAAGCGGCTCTCGGGCGCGGCGTGGGCGGCACCGGCGGCGCTCGGCGCCGGCTGGGCGAGCGAGGCGAGGCGATAGCCGTCGTCGGCGGCGGCCGGCGCGCCGGCATCGGCATAGCCGAGGGCGACGCGGCTGCGGTCATCGTCGCCGGTGAAGGCGGAGAGCGCGGCATGGGCATCGGCGGTGTGGGCGTTCGGCCGCGGCTTGGGCAGGGCGACGCCCGGCGGCAGCACGACGGCGGCGGCGAGCATCTCGGTCCCGCCGCGGCTGGGGCGGGCGACCGGCAACGGCGCCGGCATCGGCTTGAGGCCGGGGGTGAAGGCGATCTGCTGCGGCCGCTCCTCGACCGGCTTGCCGGACGGACCGGCGACCCAGCCGGGAGGCAGGCCGTTGTCGGCGGCGGCGGGGCCGTAGCGCGAGGGCTGCGGCTGGGCGGCGGCGACGGCGCCCGGACGGGTCGGCCCGGCATTGGGGCCGGTCACCGGCATGGCGACGAGCGATCCGCCGGCGACGGCGGTCGGCACCGGCGCGGCGGCGACCTGGATCGGGCGCGGCGTCGGGGTGGCGACGGCGACGGCGACCGGGGCCGGCGGCGGGGCGGTGCGGGCAGCCTTGGGATCGACGCCGGGCAGCGGGCCCTGGCGCAGCTCCTGCTGGCGACGCGGGGCGGGCGCCGAGGCCTCCTCCTCGTCGTCGCCGGCGACGGGCGCGCGATTGCTCGAATAGGACGAGGACGACGACGAGCCGCCGCCGAACAGCGCGGCGAGAAGGCCACCGCCGGAGCTCGAACTCTCGACCGGTCCGCCGCCGCTCTCCTTGCGCGACTGGGCCTCGGCGAGCGCCTGCTCGTAGCCGGGCAGCGGCGCGCCGTCGGAGGGCAGATGGGCGGTGTGGCCGTCGGGGAAGAGGCGGACGAGCTGCTCGCGGGTCATGCGCGGCCAGGCGCGCACCGAGCCGGTGTCCATGTGGACGAAGGGCGAGCCGGAAGTCGGGTAGAAGCCGACGCCACCCATCTGCAGCTTCATGCCGGTCTCGCGCAGCGTCGAGAGCGGGACGTCGGGCAGGTAGAAGTCCATCGCCTTGCCCAGCATGTGCTGGGAGAAGCGGGCGACGCCGCGCGAACGGTTGCGCAGGGCGGAATTGGTGGCCGGCGAACGATAGCCCGAGACGATGTGGATCGGCTCGTGCGAGCCGACGCGGCGATAGACGTCCCACACGAGGTCGAACAGCATGGGGTCCATGCGGGTGACTTCGTTGCGGCGCCAGTCGCGCAGCATGTGATTGAGCTCGGTCAGGCCACGCTGGTCGTAGGAGCCGTCGCGCTTGAAGACGATCGTCGCGCGTTCCTGAGTGTGCGTGTTGATGAGGCTCAGGGCACGCGTCTCGGCCTCTGCGGCGGAAGTCGCCGCGACCATGAGAAACGTACCCGCGAGAAGCCTCGCAACGTCACGGCGTCTTGTCATCAATACGCGCCTCGACCGACCCGAAAGGTTCATTCCACGGAACGCACGACGATGAAACCGAACATCGTGTCCACATCGGGACATTCCGCCTCAAGGCCTCAGTTTCGGCCGACAACGGTTAATGAAGCTTTTACCTTAGGACGCCGTCGTAAGGAATGCGTTCACCCTCCGCAGGATGCCGAGGTGTGCGAATTTGTCGCATGTCGCCCGGCGATGTCGCGGAAATCCGCGGTGGTGTGTGCTTTTCTCGCCACGGCACTCTGCGCGGAGCCTGCCGAAAGGGGCGATTCGCCGCGTCGTTCGCGGGTTCGAAAAAAAAAGCCCGCGCGTCGGGTTCGACCGACACGCGGGCTCTCGAACGGGTCGCGCGGCGCCTCAGAGGCCGAGGATGCGGCGCATCTTGCCGTCGTGGCCGTAGACGTCGCGGCGGGTCTGCACCTGGCCGGCGTCGTCGACGAAGACGGTGAAGTAGGTGATGTGCACCGGCACCTGGTGCTTCAGATTGATCTGCTGCTCGCCGCGGCCGATCATCTTCTTCAGCTGGGCGCCGCCGAGGCCGCCGGGCTCCTCGCCGAGCACCGCGTCGGCGAAGGCGAAGGGCTCGTGGACGCGGACGCAGCCGTGCGACATGGCGCGATAGGTCTGGGCGAACAGGCCGCGCGACGAGGTGTCGTGGATGTAGACCGAGTGCTTGTTGGGGAACAGGAACTTGATGTTGCCCAGCGCGTTGCCGTCGCCGGGGCGCTGGCGGATCGCCACGCGGCTCGGATCGACGGTCGCCCAGTCGACGGAGGCCGGATCGACGGTCTGGTTGCCGACCTCGACCTCGTAGGAGCCGCCGAGACGGCCGCCCGACTGTAGCTTGCCCATCATCTCCTTGCGGATGATCGACTGCGGCACGTGCCAGTAGGGGTTCACCACGACGTACTTCATCGTCTCCGAGAAGATCGGCGTCTGGTTCTCCGGCCGGCCGGTGATGATACGGGCGTGGTGGATCGACTTGCCGTCCTTCATCACGTCGAGGTGGAAGTCGGGCACGTTGACGAAGACGTGGATCTCGCCGAGGTCGCGCGGCAGCCAGCGCCAGCGCTCCATGTTGACGATCACCTCGGCGATCTTGCCGCCGTTGCCCTGCGCCTCGTCGTTGAGGGCGGCCACCGTCGAGCGGCCGACCTTGCCGTTGGCGACGAGGCCGCGCTCGCGCTGGAAGGTCTTCACGGCGTCGGCGAGAGCGGTGTCGTAGGTCTGGGGATCGGCATCGGTGGCGGTCGCGGCGACGCCGAGGCGTTCGCGCAGCAGCGCCACGCGCTGGTCCTTCTGACCGGGGTTGATCAGCGGCCCGTCGGGCAGGCGCACCACCGGAGTCTCGACCTCGCCGCGCAGGCGGGCGAGTTCGGCCTTGAGCCGGCGATAGCCTTCCTGCGGCGGCGCGTAGTCGGCGATCTTCGCCGCGACGTCACCGCCGGAGGCGAGCGCCCGCAGCACCGCGGCCGGGTCGGGGCGGGGCAGCGTCGGGGTCACGAGGTCGGACAGGCGGCCGGGATCGAAGCGGCCGGAGGCGAGATGGCGGACGTAGCGCAGCGCGGTCTCGGCGGTCGCCCATTCGGCGGCGGCGCGGGCCTCGGGCGTCGTCGCCTGGAGCTTCGGCACGGCATAGTCGCGCGGCTCGAGACCGTCGCGGTCGGCGACGGCGATGGCGGCGACGAGGGCGCGGCCCTCCTCGGTCAGGTCGGTGCGACCGACGAAGAGCGGACGCCAATGACGCTCGCGGTAGAAGGCGAGGGCCGCGGCGCGTTCGGCGCGTTCGTCGGCGGTGCCGGCCTTGTGGGCGGTGTTCGGCGCGGCCTTCTCCATCGCCTCGGCGATGGCGCGTTCGTCCTCGGCGGCGGCGATGGCGGCATCGGTCGCCGGCGTCGCGGCCTTGTCGGCGGGGGCCGCGGCCGGAGCGGTCGGCGTGGTGGCGACGGTCTCGGGCGCGATCACCGCGGCGACCGGCTTCGGCGCCTCGGGAGCGGCCGCGACCGGCTCGGCCGGTACGGGGGTGGGCTCCGCAACCTTTGCGGCGACGGGCTCGACGGCCGGCGCCGGCGCACTCGCCGTCGGCAGCGGCGCGGGTTCGACGGGCTTTGCCGGTTCGGCGACGACGGGCGCGGGCTCGGCGGCGGGCGTCGCGGCGACGGCCGGGGCATCGGCGGGTTTCGGCGAAGCGGCGGTCTCGAAGGTCTTCGGCGCCTCGGTGGTCGGAGCCGCAGTCTCGGCGGGCGCGGCGGCAACCGCCGGGGCGGCGGGCGCGGTCTCGGCGACGGGCTTCTCGTCCGCCTTCGGCACTTCGGCCGCAACGGGCTTGTCCTCGGCCTTCGGCGCTTCGGCGGCGATCGGCGCGGGGGCGGGCTCGATGGGATTCGGGGCTTCGGCGGCGACGGCGGGGGCCGTCGGCTCGGCCGGCTTCGGCGCTTCGGCGACCGGGGCCGCGGCGGGCTTGGGGGTCTCGGTCGCCTCGGCGTGGGTGGCCGGCGGGCGCGGTGCCTCGGGGCGCGGCATGTCGCCGGCGGCGGCGCTCTTCCTGCTTTCCTCGACCGGACGCAGGCCGGCGCCGTCGCGCGGGGCGAGTGGCTTCAGCGAGCCGGAGCCGGTGGCGTTCAGCGCGGCGATCGAACCGGTGAGGAGGTCGGCGTCGGCGTCGGGCAGCGTTGCGGCGGCCGCGTCGACGGTGACGGGCGCGTCGGCCCGTGCCGTCTCGTCTGCCGCGCGCAGCGGCAGAACGGCGACGGAGGCCAGAAGTGCTCCCAGGAGCAGCGAGGACCCGACGGACTTCATCTTCCCACCACCCCCGAAAGGCTTCGAATCGGTCCAGGAGGCCCGCATGCTGCGACGATATGACGTGATTGACGCCCGGGAAACAAACAGACGCGTGATCCCGAAATCACTCGGCCGCTTCGATGCCGGACCCCTCCTCCAAACCATATTCCTTGAGCTTGCGATAGAGGGTCGAGCGGCCGATTCCGAGCCGCTTGGCGACCTCCGTCATGCGACCGCCATAGTGGTCGATCGCCACGCGGATCATCTCTTCCTCGATCGCCGCGAGGTCGCGGACGTGACCTTCGGAATCGAGAGAACGCAAGAAACCGAAAGGCGTTGGCCCCGATCCGGAGGTCAGACCGGCGGCGCTCGGCGACCAGCCGGTCATGACCGGTTGGGCGTCGACCTCGATGCGGGAGCGCAGGCTTTCCTCGCGCATCGTCTCGCCCGCAGCCTTCGCTCCGCCGTCGATCGCGACCAGCCTGTGGTGTCGCGGCAACACGGGCGCGTTGCCGACCTGGGCGGCGATCTGGGGGAATTCGTCGACCGTCAGCCACGGTCCGTCGGAGAGGACCACGGCGCGGAAGACGGCATTCTCGAGCTGGCGGATGTTGCCGGGCCAGTCGTAGCTCTCGAGCAGGGCGATCGCCTGCGGGTCGACGCCGATCAGCCGACGGCGGCTTTCTTCCGCCGCGAAACGGGCGACGAAGGTCTTCACCAGCGCCGGGATGTCCTCGCGACGGTCGCGAAGCGGCGGGATCCAGATCGGGAAGACGTTGAGGCGATAGTAGAGATCCTCGCGGAAGCGGCCTTCCTTGGTCATCTCCAGCAGCGAGCGGTTGGTCGCCGAGATCAGGCGGAAGTCGACCTTCACCGGCTTGCGCGAGCCGACCGGGTCGACCTCGCCCTCCTGGATGGCGCGCAGCAGCTTGACCTGGACCTCGGGCGGCAGTTCGCCGACCTCGTCGAGGAAGAGCGTGCCGCCGTGGGCCTCCTGGAACTTGCCGACGTGCTTGTCGACGGCGCCGGTGAAGGCGCCCTTCTCGTGGCCGAAGAGGATCGACTCGACGAGGTTCTCGGCGATGGCGCCGCAGTTCACCGTGACGAAGGGGCGGGCACGACGGTCGGACGAGCCCTGGATGGCGCGGGCGATCAGCTCCTTGCCGACGCCGCTCTCGCCTTCGACGAGGATCGGGATGTTGGAGGAACTGGCGCGGCGGCCGAGGCGGATGACGCGTTCCATCGAGGGCGAGGAGGTCGCCAGATCCTCGAAGGTCAGCGTGCCGGTGACGGTGCGCCGGGCGCGCGCCACCTCGTCCTCGAGGGCGCCGAACTTCAGCGCGTTCTGGATCGAGACCTGGAGGCGCTCGGGCGAGATCGGCTTCACCACGAAGTCGAAGGCGCCGGCGCGCATCGCCGAGACCACGGTGTCGATGCCGCCGTGGCTGGTTTGGACGATGACGGGGACGGAGACGCCGGCCTCGCGCAGCTTCAGGAGCACGGCCATGCCGTCGAGATCGGGCATGACCAGATCGAGGATCACCAGAGCGACGCCGCGCCCTTCCGGTCCGGTCATGCGGGCGAGCGCCTCGACGCCGCTCTCCACGACGATCGGCAGATGACCGATCCTTCGAACGGCCTCCTCGAGCAGGCGGCGCTGGATGGGATCGTCGTCGCAGATCAGAATGCGCTCGGCCATGACCCTCGGGGAACTCCGATTAAGGGATTCGTCTCGATTCGGGTCGATCGTGGCGGGGGGAGGTTGACCAGAGGTTAACGCGAGGCCTTCGTCCCCGTTCTTCACCGTCGCAGGTGTCGCGAAACGAAACGCCGTCGGACGGTTGAAGCGGCAGGCGCGAACCCGATATGGATGGACGACCGTTTCCAACCCGGCCGGCGCTGCGTCGCCGCCGCGACGAGGTGTCCGCCATGACCGTGTCCTTCCCCTCCGCCGTCCACGACAAGGCCGCCGGTACCGGCGGTGACGGTCCCTTCGGGCCGATGCCCGAATGGGATCTCTCCGATCTCTATCCGTCGATGAACGGGCCGGAGGTGAAGGCCGATCTCGCTCGCGCCGAAGAGCGCTGCCGCGCCTTCCAGACGCGGGCGGAGGGCAAGTTGGCGAGGCTGGTCGCGGCCGGTGACGCCGCCGAACTCGCGGCTCTCGTCGTCGACTACGAGGCGATCCAGGATCTCCTCGGCCGCATCGCCTCCTTCGCCGGTCTCGTCTATTCGGGCGACACCACCGATCCGGAGCGCGCCAAGTTCTACGGCGACGTGCAGGACGGGCTGACCAGGGCGACGACGCGGCTCCTGTTCTTCGAACTCGAGCTCAACCGCATCGAGGATGCCGCGATCGACGCGCTGATCGCCAATGACGCGACGCTCGGCCGCTATCGCCCGTGGCTCGAGGACATCCGCAAGGAGAAGCCGCATCAGCTCTCGCAGGAGATCGAGCAGCTCTTCCACGAGAAATACGTGACGGGCGCGGCCGCCTGGACGCGGCTCTTCGACGAGACGGTGGCGTCCCTGCGCTTCCGCGTCGGCGACGAGGAACTGACGCTCGAGCCGACGCTCGCCCGTCTGCAGGACGGCGACGAGGCCCGGCGCCGGCAGGCGGCGGAGGCGCTCGCCGTCACCTTCAAGGCGAACCTGCGCACCTTCACGCTGATCATGAACACGCTGGTGAAGGACAAGGAGATCTCCGACACCTGGCACAAGTTCGGCGACTTCGCCGATGCCCGCCACCTCTCCAATCGGGTCGAGCCGGAAGTGGTCGCGGCGCTGGTCGAGGCGGCACGCGGCGCCTTCCCGAAACTGTCGCATCGCTACTACGCGCTGAAGGCCAAGTGGCTGGGCAAGGAGCAGCTCGAGCACTGGGACCGCAACGCGCCGCTCGCCTCGGCGCCGTCGCGGGCGATCCCCTGGGCCGAAGCCGTTTCGACCGTGCTCTCGGCCTACGGCCGCTTCTCGCCGAAGCTCGCCGATCTCGGCAAGAAGTTCTTCGACAATCCGTGGATCGACGCGCCGACCCGTCCCGGCAAGGCGCCGGGGGCCTTCGCCCATCCGACCGTGCCGTCGGCGCACCCCTATCTGCTGGTCAACTACATGGGCAAGGTGCGCGACGTGATGACGCTCGCCCACGAGCTCGGCCATGGCGTCCACCAGCTCCTCGCCGCCCCCAACGGCGCGCTGATGGCGCCGACGCCGCTGACGCTGGCGGAGACCGCGTCGGTCTTCGGCGAGATGCTGACCTTCCGCGCGCTGCTGGCGGACGCCGCCACGAAGGAAGAGAAGCGGGCGATGCTCGCCTCCAAGATCGAGGACATGATCAACACGGTCGTGCGCCAGATCGCCTTCTACACCTTCGAGCGCAAGGTCCACGCCGCCCGCCGCGAGGGCGAGCTGACCGCCGACGACATCTGCCGCTTCTGGATGGAGGTGCAGAGCGAGAGCCTCGGCCCGTCGATCCGGTTGGCGGAGGGCTACGAGACCTTCTGGGTCTACATCTCCCACTTCATCCATTCGCCGTTCTACGTCTATGCCTATGCCTTCGGCGACTGTCTGGTGAACTCGCTCTACGGCGCCTACCAGAAGAACCCGGCGGGCTTCGAGGACAAGTATTTCGCCCTGCTCTCGGCCGGCGGCACGCGGCATCACAAGGAACTGCTCGCCCCCTTCGGCCTCGACGCCACCGACCCGCAGTTCTGGTCGATCGGCCTCTCGGTGATCGAGGGTCTGATCGACGAACTCGAGGCGATGGAAGCCTGAGGGCTTTCGAGCGATCGACGAGATGCGACGGCGGGGCGAGAGCCCGGCCGTCGGCGTTTCGGGGGAGGGGCTTCGGGGAGCGTGTATCGAGGCCGTGCGCGATGCTTCGAGACGGCGTTCTCCGAACGCCTCCTCAGCATGAGGCGTTTTTCATATTCGATACGAACACATAGGCCTCATGCTGAGGAGGGCGACCTGCGGTCGCCCGTCTCGAAGCATCGCGCACCACGCGCACGGCATCGCCTCTTGGCGCCCGCCGCCGGTCCGCCGGTATCGGCTCCGTTCAACATTGTGTATAACAGCGCTCTGCGTTATACGTTTCGTTGAACGGATCGCGAGGATGTTCCCATGAAGCTCGAAGTGAAGAAGATCGGCAATTCGACCGGGCTCATCCTGCCGAAGGAGCTGGTGGCGAAGCTCGGCCTCGCGCCCGGCGCCACGCTGCACGCGGTGCCGGACGGGGCGGGTGGGCTGCGGCTCACGCCCTACGATCCCGACTTCGAGCGCTCGATGGCGATGGTCGACGAGATCATGGACGAGTACCGCGACACGCTGCGGGAGCTGGCGAAATGACCGGCGCGCCGGGTTTCTCCGACGTCGGGCAGGCGGGGTACGGCCCCGTCTGGCTGACGGTCGAGGAGGTGATCGCGCTGCACGAGCGGCAGATCGCACGCTTCGGCGGACCGGCGGGCATCCGCGATCGCGGTGTGCTCGAGTCGGCACTCGGCCGCGCGCGCAACAAATGGGAATACGAGGGCGTCGACCTGGCGATGCTCGCCGCCGCCCATGCCTTCGGCATCGCGCGCAACCACCCGTTCGTCGACGGCAACAAGCGCGCCGCCTTCGTCGCGATGATGCTCTTCCTGCGCAAGAACGGCGTCCGCTTCGCCCCGCCGCCGGCGGAAGCGACGCGGATCGTGCTCGATCTCGCCGCCGGGCTCGTCTCGGAGGAGAGCTTCGCCCGCTGGATCCGCGACCGCTGGCCGTCGGACGGCTGACCCGATCGCGATGCCGTGACGGCGTCCCCTCTTCGCCTGCGCTCTCGCCCACCCCATATTGTCGAGCGAGAGCCGCCGCATGTGAGGACATCATGGCCGACGACGAGAGAAATTCGCTTGCCGGGCGCGTGCTGCGTCATGCCCGCATCGGGGTCGACGTCGGTACGGCGGCGGCGAAGATCGCCGGCGGACGGCTGATCGGCGGCGGAGATCCGGCGCGCGAGGGGCGGCTCATCGCCGAGGCGCTCGGCGGTCTCAAGGGGCCGCTGATGAAGGTGGCGCAGTTCCTCTCCACCATTCCCGACGCCATTCCGGCCGAATGGGCGGCCGAACTCGCCCGTCTCCAGGCGCATGCGCCGCCGATGGGACGGGTCTTCGTCAAGCGGCGGATGCAGGCGGAACTCGGTCCCGACTGGGCGAGCCGCTTTGCGAGCTTCGAGCACGAGCCGGCGCATGCCGCCTCGCTCGGGCAGGTGCACCGGGCGGTGGCGCACGACGGGCGGCAATTGGCGGTGAAGCTGCAGTATCCCGACATGGCCTCGGCGGTCGAGGCCGATCTCTCGCAGCTCTCCGGCGTCTTCGCACTGATGCGGCGGCTGAGGCCGCAGATCGACACGACCGAGATCGCCGCCGAGATCGGCGAGCGCATCCGCGAGGAACTCGACTACGGTCGCGAGCGCCGCCACATGCGGCTCTATGGCCTGATACACGGCGACGACCCCACCGTGCGTATCCCCGAACCGGTCGACGAACTCTCGACCGGTCGTCTGCTGACGATGACCTGGCTCGAGGGGCGGGGGCTGCTGGCCCACAAGGAGGCGTCGCAGGAGGTCCGCAATCGCATCTCCGAGGCGATGTTCCGCGCCTGGTGGCATCCCTTCTGCCGCTTCGGCGTCATCCACGGCGATCCGCATCTCGGCAATTACGCCGCCTTCGAGGAGGGTGGCGAGGTCGGTGGCATCAACCTGCTCGATTTCGGCTGCGTGCGGATCTTCCCCGTCCACTTCGTCGAGGCGGTGATCGAGCATTACCGCGGTCTCCTCCACGACGACCGCGACCGGGTGGCGGCGGCCTACGAGGCGTGGGGCTTCCGCAATCTCACGCACGAACTGATGGAGACGCTCGACATCTGGGCGCGCTTCCTCTACGGCCCGCTCCTCACCGACCGCACCCGCAAGATCGCCGAAGGCGTCTCGCCGATCGAGTTCGGCCGGGCGCAGGCGATGGCGGTCGCGGAGGCGCTGAAGACGCACGGGCCGGTCACCCCGCCGCGCGAGTTTCTCTTCATGGATCGCGCCGCGCTCGGGCTCGGCGGCGTCTTCATCCATCTCGACGCGGAACTGAACTTCCATCGCCTGTTCGAGACGGCGATCGAGGAATTCCAGGCGAGCCGACTCCACGAGCGTCAATCTGCCGCGCTTCGCACCTGCGAATTACTCCCCGCGGGGCAGTGACAGCTTTTTGCGCTGCGGCGAAAATGCCAATCGGAGCAGGGTGAAGGGCGAGTTTCGCCTTTTGCAGGACGCGGCGACTTCGTCGTTGCGTTCGGTCGTGACTGCTGCTTCGATGAATTCTCCAGGGCCCCGCGACGAGGGCCTCGAAGACTCGGGGGAGAAGACACCATGGCCGGACACGACACGAGCAACTTCGCCGAACACGAGCGGACCTATGAAGGGTTCCTGACGCTGTTGCGTTGGGGAACGGGATCGATCGTGGTCGTTCTCGCCCTGATGGCGATCTTCCTGGTTCGGCACTGATCTCTCAGGCGCGCCGCCGGTCCATCGGGACGGGCGGCGGCGCCGAATGCGACGACCAGAGGGGGCGCTATCGACGACGACACTTCGGGGCGAGGAAGCAACGCGGGCGCAACGGGCGTCGTGCCGCCGGAGAGGCCGGGGCGCGGCGCATGAAGTCGCCTCCGCGCAGGGCCCCCGACAGCGGAACGGCGCGGCACGACATTCGACGACATGACGAGAACGGATGAGACCATCATGAGCTCGAACATCGGAATACCCAAGGAGACCTTTGCGGGTGAGCGTCGCGTCGCGACGGTGCCCGAGGTGGTCGAGAAGCTGATCAAGCTCGGCTTCACGGTCAGCGTCGAGCGCGGCGCGGGTGCTGCGGCCGACATTCCCGACGAGCTCTACGAGGCGGCCGGCGCGACGCTGGTCGACGGTGCCGCGGCGCTTCTCGCCGGCGCCGACGTCGTCTTCAAGGTGCGTGCGCCCACGCCCGACGAAGTGGCGATGCTGAAGGACGGCGCGACGCTGATCTCCTTCGTCTGGCCGGCGCAGAACCCGGAACTGATGGAGATCCTCAAGGCGCGCGGCGTCACCGTGCTCGCCATGGACTGCCTGCCGCGTCAGCTGTCGCGCGCCCAGAAGATGGACGCGCTGACCTCGATGGCCGGCATCACCGGCTATCGCGCGGTGATCGAGGCGGCCAACGCCTTCGGCCGCTACTTCGCCGGCCAGATCACCGCCGCCGGCAAGATCCCGCCGGCCAAGGTGTTCATCGCCGGTGCCGGCGTCGCCGGTCTGGCGGCGATCGGTACGGCGGCCAATCTCGGCGCCGTGGTGCGCGCCAACGACACCCGCGCCGAGGTCGCCGATCAGGTGAAGTCGCTCGGCGGCGAGTTCGTCAAGGTCGACTACGAGGAAGAGGGCTCGGGCGGCGGCGGCTATGCCAAGGTCATGTCCGAGGGCTTCCTTGCCGCGCAGCGGCAGATGTACGCGACCGAAGTGAAGAACGCCGACATCGTCATCACGACGGCGCTCATTCCCGGCAAGCCGGCGCCGAAGCTGATCTCGGCCGAGATGGTCGCCTCGATGAAGCCGGGTTCGGTGATCATCGATCTCGCCGGCGAGCAGGGCGGCAACTGCGAGCTGACGGTTCCGGGCGAGGCGGTGGTGCGCCACGGCGTCACCATCGTCGGCTACACCGACATGGCGAGCCGGCTCGCCAAACAGTCCTCGACGCTCTATGCGACCAACCTACTGCGTCTCACCGAAGAGCTGTGCAAGGCCAAGGACGGCAACGCCGTCGTCGACATGGAAGACGACGCCATCCGCGGTCTGACCGTCGTCAAGGCGGGCGAGATCACCTGGCCGGCGCCGCCGCTCAAGCTGCCCGCCCCGCCGCCGCCGAAGCCGGCCGCGGCGATCGCCGAGAAGAAGTCGTCCGGCCACGGTCACGGCTCGGGCGAGCCGATGGACGTGAAGTCGCTCGCCATCACCTTCGGTGTCGGCGCGGCCCTCTTCGCGCTGGTCGGCGCCTATGCGCCGGTGGTGTTCCTCGGCCACTTCACGGTCTTCGTGCTGGCCTGCTTCGTCGGCTACATGGTGGTGTGGAACGTGACGCCGTCGCTGCACACGCCGCTGATGAGCGTCACCAACGCGATTTCCTCGATCATCTGCATCGGCGCGCTCGTGCAGATCGCCCCGCCCGGACGTCCGAGCATCCTCATCGGACTGATCGCCTTCGTCGGCGTCGCGCTGACGGCGGTCAACATGTTCGGCGGCTTCGCCGTGACCCGGCGCATGCTGGCGATGTTCCGAAAGTAAGGAGAACGAGCGATGTCTCTCGGACTTGTGACCGTCTCCTACATCGGAGCAACCATTCTCTTCATCCTGTCGCTCGGCGGCCTGTCGCACCCGGAATCGGCGCGACGCGGCAACTGGTTCGGCATCATCGGCATGGCGCTCGCGGTGCTCGCCACGGTCTTCGGACCGGGCGTCACCGGCGTCGGCGTGGTCTTCATCGTGATCGCTCTGGCGATCGGCGGCGCGGTCGGCCTCTATGCCGCCAAGACCGTGCAGATGACGCAGATGCCCGAACTCGTGGCGCTGATGCACTCCCTCGTCGGTCTCGCCGCCTGCACCATCGGCTTCGCCAGCTGGATCGATCCCTCGGCCCATTTCGCCACGCCGGCGGAAAAGACCATCCACGAGATCGAGATCTACGTCGGTATCCTGATCGGCGCGGTGACCTTCTCGGGCTCGATCGTCGCCTTCGGCAAGCTCTCGGGCAAGATCGGCGGCAAGCCGCTGCTGCTGCCGGCGCGCCACTGGATCAACCTCGCCGGTCTGATCGCGGTGATCGTCTTCGGCTGGGTCTTCGTCGGTTCGACCTCGGGCTTCGTCGGCTTCCTGGCGCTCTTCGTCATGACCGCCGTGTCGCTCGCCTTCGGCGTCCACATGGTGATGGCGATCGGCGGCGCCGACATGCCCGTCGTCGTCTCGATGCTGAACAGCTATTCGGGCTGGGCGGCGGCGGCGACCGGCTTCATGCTGTCGAACGACCTCCTGATCGTCACCGGCGCGCTCGTCGGCTCGTCGGGCGCGATCCTCTCCTACATCATGTGCCGGGCGATGAACCGCAACTTCATCTCGGTCATCGCCGGCGGCTTCGGCTCGGGTGGCGGCACCGTCGCGACGTCGGACGGGGCGCAGCCGCAGGGCGAGGTCACGGCGATCTCGGCGGAAGAGACCGCCGAGCTCCTCAACGACTCCAAGAGCGTCATCATCGTCCCCGGCTACGGCATGGCGGTGGCGCAGGCCCAGCACACGGTCAACGAGATCACCCGCAAGCTGCGCGACAAGGGCGTCGACGTGCGCTTCGCCATCCATCCGGTGGCCGGCCGCATGCCGGGCCACATGAACGTGCTGCTCGCCGAAGCCAAGGTCCCCTACGACATCGTCATGGAAATGGACGAGATCAACGAGGACTTCCCCGAGACCGACGTCGCGATCGTCATCGGCGCCAACGACATCGTCAATCCGGCGGCGCAGGAGGATCCGGCCTCGCCGATCGCCGGCATGCCGGTGCTCGAGGTGTGGAAGGCGCGGACCTCGATCGTCATGAAGCGCTCGATGGCCTCGGGCTACGCCGGCATCGACAATCCGCTGTTCTACAAGGAGAACAACCGGATGCTGTTCGGCGACGCCAAGAAGATGCTGGAAGAGGTCGCCAAGAACGTCTGATCGGCACGGGCCCGGATCGTCGCGATTCGGGTCCGTTCCGTCCGTCTCGCCGACGAAAGAGAAAGAGCCCCGCATCGGTCGATGCGGGGCTCTTCGTCTTCATGGGTTGCCGCGCGCCGGTTGCCCGGCGCGGACGACGTCACGCGATCACGGGCAGGCGACGCGGTAACGGTGGCCGTAGTCGTCACGGGCCCAGCAGCGCTTCGGGGTGGTGGCCGCGCCGACGATGGCGCCGCCGGCGCCGCCGATGGCCGCTCCGGTCAGCACCGCGCCGGTGCCGCCGCCGGTCGCCGCGCCGATCAGGGCGCCTGCACCGGCACCGATGGCGGCGCCGCCGAGCGTGCGGTCGGTCTGAGACGTGGTCGAGCAGCCGGCCAGGGCGAGCGCGACGGCGAGGGGGGCGACGAATTTGATCATGGAGCGTACTCCTCCCGACGGAAATGACGAACATAGGTGTCGCCGCATTTCGCGGTCGAATTGTGACACCGCGTCGGCCGGCGACGGCCTACGTTGCCCGACTGTTTCATCGAACACACGCCGCCGCAACGCCCGATGGTGGACCGGGTGTGCAAATTCTCGAGAAAAAAGCGAAAATCAGACCCGGCCGGCGAGCCGCTTCATGCAGTCCTGGCCGATCTGCGACTGCGGCACCAGCGAGACGCCGCGGCTGCAGGAGGCCTGGGCATCCTGACGCTCGCCGAGCTGCTCTTCGACGACGCCACGATTGATCCAGGCTTCGCCATAGTTCAGGTCGTTGTTGAGGGCGCCGTTGAAGTCGTTGAGCGCGCCGCGCAGGTCGCCGTCGGCGGCCTTGAGCAGGCCGCGGGCGTTGAAGGGTTCGGGCGCCGAGGCGTCGCGTTCGATCGCCGCGGAATAGTCGGCCATGGCGCCGGAGCGGTCGCCCATCGCCTGCTTGATCAGGGCGCGGTCGTGATAGGCGCCGGCATTGCGCGGGTCGACGCGAATCGCCTGGTTGAAGTCGGCGATGGCGCGTTCGTTCTGGCCGATCAGGCGGTAGACGTTGCCGCGGCCGAGCAGGGCGGTCGCATAGTCCGGCTTGATGACGAGGGCCTGATCGTAGGCCTGGATCGCCAGATCGTTGCGGTTGATCTGGCGGAAGACGAGGCCCTTGTTGGCCCAGGCGCGGTACATGCCGGGGTCGATCTTGAGGGCGGTGTCGAAATCCGCCAGCGCCGCCTTGGCGTCGCCCGAGCGCGCATAGGCCGTTCCGCGCAGATTGTAGGCGTCGGCGTTGCGCGGGTTGGTGCGGATCACCTCGGAGAGCGAGGAGATGTTGGCGGCCGACCCGGCGCCGAGATCCTGGGTCGCCGAGCCGCCGGCGGAGGACCAGCCGCTGTCGGAGCCGCCGCAACCCGAGAGCGCCAGGGCGCCGAGCAGGGCAGCTGCGAGGGACGAACGGCGGAGCAACGACGACGTCATGGGAGCCTCGTGGGGAACGGCGACCGGGAGCGGGAGGATCGCGCGGGACCGTCGGTGCGTGCCGCGGCCGAAGCGATCCCGATGGAGCGTGATCCTAGATCAAACGCGAAGAACCGTCACGCGGGTTGCCCACGTCACGGTTCCATGGGTCGAGATCGACCGGCCGTAAACGGCGGGATCAGCGCTTGGCGGCGGGCTTGCCGGGCAGCAGGCCTTCGCGCTGGGCGCGCTTGCGGGCGAGTTTGCGGGCGCGGCGGACGGCTTCGGCCTTCTCGCGAGCCTTCTTCTCGGAAGGCTTCTCGTAGTGGCCGCGGAGCTTCATCTCGCGGAAGATACCCTCGCGCTGCATCTTCTTCTTGAGCGCCTTGAGAGCCTGGTCGACGTTGTTGTCGCGGACGAGAACCTGCACGCGTTCGATCCCATCTGGTCAGTCGTTGAGCCGTCCCGTGCCGATTTCGAATGACCGACGCCGTTCGGTAAACCGAGCGAAGGCGTCGACGTCTTCGGAATGGGCACGGCCGAGCCTCGCCGGAGGCGCTGCTCGCGAAGTGGCGGACGAGTAGCAGAATCGATCGGAGATGTCCACACGGCGAACCGACAAACGGGGTGAAAAAACGCCGAAAGCAGCGCTCTCCCGGTCGTCGGGCCGGTCGCGGAGGGGTCAGTTTCGGTCGCTGCGCGGCCGGATCCGATTGACGTGGCCCATCTTGCGGCCGGGGCGGATTTCCGCCTTGCCGTAGAGATGGAGGCTCGCGCCCGGCTCGGCGAGGAAACGTTCCGGGTCGGCCGCGTCGTCGCCGATCAGGTTCTCCATGACGACGTCGGAGTGCCGCTCGGCCGAGCCCAGCGGCAGGCCGGCGATCGCCCGCATGTGGGCCTCGAACTGCGACAGGAGGCAGGCGCTCTCGGTCCAGTGGCCGGAGTTGTGGACGCGCGGCGCGATCTCGTTGGCGACCAGCCGTTCGCCCGCGGGCGTGTCGAGCAGGAAGAGCTCCACCGCCACCACGCCGACGTGGTCGAGGGCGGTCGCGACTTGCGCGCCGATCGCCCGGGCGCGCGCCTCGGTGTCGGGCTTCAGCTCGGCCGGCACGCGGGAGTACTTCAGGATGTGCTTCGAATGCTCGTTCTCCGGCACGTCCCAGACGACGGTGGCGCCGTCGAGGCCGCGAGCGGTGAGCACCGAGATCTCGCGGCGGAAGGGGATCCAGCCCTCGAGGATCGCCGGCTGGCCCTTCATCGCCTCGAAGGCGTGGTCGAGGTCGTCGGGATCGGCGATCTTGACCTGACCCTTGCCGTCGTAGCCGAAGCGGCGGGTCTTGAGCACGGC
The DNA here is from genome assembly GCF_056313985.1 of Pinisolibacter sp. DMC19. NCBI lineage: Bacteria > Pseudomonadati > Pseudomonadota > Alphaproteobacteria > Hyphomicrobiales > Ancalomicrobiaceae > Pinisolibacter > Pinisolibacter sp. DMC19. Next base: position 146,125 of record NZ_JBQUZF010000004.1, read on the forward strand.
GGGGAAGCCGATCTCGGCGATCGCCGTCTCGAGGTCGGCACGGGTGTCGACGGCGCGGAAGGGCGCGGTCTCGATGCCGAGTTCGGAGAGGAAGGTCTTCTCCGCCAGCCGGTCCTGCGACACCGCGAGCGAGCGGGTGCCGGGGCGGACGGGAACGCGGGCGTCGAGGAAGGCGGCGGTGGCGGCCGGCACGTTCTCGAATTCGTAGGTGACGACGTCGACGGAAGCCGCGAAGGCGGCGAGCGCCGTCTCGTCCTCGTAAGGAGCGACGACGTGGGCGGCCGCGACGTCGAAGGCCGGGCTCTCCGGATCGGGGCAGTAGACGACCGACTTCAGCCCGAGGCGGGCGCCGGCCAGCGCCATCATGCGGCCGAGCTGGCCGCCGCCGAGGATGCCGATGGTGAGCACGGGGGTGCGGACGGGGCCGCGACTGGACGAGGCCTCAGACATGGTCGACCGGTCGCTCGGCGACCGCCTCCGTCTGGCGCTTGCGCCAGGCGTCGAGCCGCTCGGCGAGCGCCTCGTCGGTGAGCGCGAGGACGGCGGCGGCGAGCAGGGCGGCGTTGACCGCCCCGGCCTTGCCGATCGCCAGTGTGCCTACGGGCACGCCGGCCGGCATCTGTACGATCGACAGAAGGCTGTCCTTGCCCTTCAGCGCCTTGCTCTCGACCGGCACGCCGAAGACCGGCAGCGGCGTCATCGAGGCGCACATGCCGGGCAGGTGGGCGGCACCGCCTGCCCCGGCGATCACCACCTTGAAGCCCGCGGCCTTGGCCGAGCGGGCGAAGTCGAAGAGGCGTTCGGGGGTGCGGTGGGCGGAGACGATGCGCGCGTCGTGGGCGACGCCGAGCGCGTCGAGCGTCTCGGCGGCGTGGCGCATGGTCTCCCAATCGGACTGGCTGCCCATGATGATGGCGACCGGCGGAGTAGAGGAGGCCATCGAGCCCTCGCGTCGTGGAAAGGTCGGGAAAGCGCGCCGTATAGGCGAAGGCGGCGGACGGCGCAAGCCGCCCGCAGACGCGTCGTCAGGCGATGATGTCGGGGACGAGGCGGTCCTCGAGCCGATTGATCTGGTCCTTGATCGCCAGCTTCTTCTTCTTGAGGCGCTGGATCGTCAGATGATCGCCGCGTCCGCTGTCGACCAGTGCGGCAATGGCGCTGTCGAGGTCGCGGTGTTCCTGGCGCAGATGAACGAGCTCGGCGCGGATGTCGTCTTCTTCGTCTTCCGTCATGGGCGAGCAATTTCCCGACCGAGCGGCGCAGCGGGCGCCGCGGGCTGTGACCGATACGAAGCGGCTGGGGGCCGCCGTTTGCCGCAGCATAGAGCATCGCGTGGCAAAAGGGGATATGCCGCACGTGCCCATGCCGTCGCGTCGACGCGAACCGATTGGAATCAACTTTCGTTGAGTGTGCGTCGCACCATCAAAAAAGCGTCGACCAATCCGGCATTTGCCGGATCTCCGAATCGACGCGTCGCCGTTGCGCGTCGGTGGATTTGTGACATGCTGACGACGTGAGGTTCCAACGACGGAGGCATCGCCAATGTCCATCCAATCGCATCTCGCGGAACTCGAACGCCGTCATGCCGCTCTGGAGACCAAGATCAAGGACGCCATCGCCCATCCCAGCAGCGACTCTCTCGCGATCGCCGAGATGAAACGCCGCAAGCTGCAGCTGAAGGATGAGATCAACAAGCTCCGCGGCGAAGGTACGCTGCACTGAAGGGAGCTTCCTCCATCGAGGCATGTCGACGCCGCGGACAGGGTCCGCGGCGTTTTCGTTTCCGCCCTCAGACGTGCATCAGGCCGCGCGTGCCGTCGACGACGAGCTTCACCGAGACCACCGCCAGCGCGATCACGATCAGGCGGAAGAACAGCCTGTCCGGCACGATCTTGGTCAGCCGCACGCCGGCGAAGGTCGCGGCGACGGCGAACGGGATCAGCACCAGAACGGACTTCAGATTGTCGAGCGAGAGCTGGCCGAGCGCCCAGTAGGGGATGAGCTTCACCGCGTTGACGACGGCGAAGAAGACGGTCGTCGTGCTGGCGAAGGCGACCTTGGAGAGGTGCTGCGGCAGGACGTAGACCTGATAGGGCGGGGCGCCCGAATGCGACACGAAGCTGGTGAAGCCGGTGACCGCGCCCCAGAAGAGGCCACGCGGCACGTCGGCGGGGCGGGTGGGGCGCTCGCGGCCCATGGTCAGCAGGCGGTCGAGCGAGAAGGCGAGGCCGATCAGACCGACCACCAGCGTCACGGCATCCTCCGGCACGATGGTCGCCGTCCACCAGCCGAGCGCGACGCCGGCGACGGCGCCGGGGATCAGGATCTCGAGATTGCGGCGTGAGACCTCGCGTCGCCAGGCCCACAGGCCGAACATGTCGGAGACGACGAAGATCGGCAGCAGGAGGCCCGCGGCCTGGACCGGCGGTACCACCAGCGCCAGGATCGGCACCGCCAGCATGCCGACCATCGGCAACCCGCCCTTCGACAGGCCGACCAGCATGGCGGCCGGCACGGCGGCGAGGAGGAAGGCGGCGTCCTGGGTGATCATGCGGGGGCTCTCGGGGCTCGGGCGCGGGGGAGGGGCCTGCGCCGAAGGTCGTAGTCTCTAGCGGTTTTCCCTGACCGACGAAAGTCGTTCCCGAGACACCGCTTCGCGACGTCGATCCGGTACAAGGCGAATTGCCGCGGTAAGCGTAGTCGAACGTAGAATTGCGGGGCAGGCGCGCCGGGTGACAAAGCACTCGCGGAGCCGATCGGGATGCAGCGCGCCACGATCGGAAGCGGAGGAGAGCCCATGACGAGCCGTTACGCCGAAGTCTACCAGAGCTGGAAGACCGATCCGGAAGCCTTCTGGGCCGAAGCCGCGAAGGGCATCGACTGGGTGAAGCCCTGGGACAAGGTGTTCGATCCCTCCTCCGGTCCCTACGGCCGCTGGTTCGTCGGCGCCGAGATGAACACCTGCTGGAACGCGGTCGACCGTCACGTGAAGAACGGCCGCGCGCAGCAGGACGCGATCATCTACGACAGCCCGGTGACGGGCGTGAAGGCCAAGATCACCTATGCCGAGCTGCTGGAGCGCGTTCAGGCGACCGCCGCCGCGCTCGCCGACGTCGGCGTGGTGAAGGGTGACCGCGTCATCGTCTACATGCCGATGATCCCGGAAGCGCTGGTCGCCATGCTCGCCGTGGCGCGTCTCGGCGCGATCCATTCGGTGGTGTTCGGCGGCTTCGCCCCGCGCGAGCTCTCCACCCGCATCGACGACGCCAAGCCGAAGGCGATCATCACCGCCTCCTGCGGCATCGAGGGCAAGAAGGTCCTGCCCTACAAGCCGCTGCTCGACGAGGCGATCGAGCTTTCCGCCCACAAGCCGACCGCGGTCTTCGTCACCCAGCGTCCGCAGGTCGCCGCCGAGTTGAAGGCGCCGCGCGACCATGACCTCGGCGCGTTGGTCGAGACCAACAAGGGCCGCGACGTGCCCTGCGTTCCGGTGCTCGCCACCGATCCGCTCTACATCCTCTACACCTCGGGCACGACGGGCAGCCCGAAGGGCGTGGTGCGCGACAACGGCGGCCATGCCGTCGCGCTCTACTGGACGATGAAGAACCACTACGGCATCGAGCCGGGCGAGGTCTTCTGGGCGGCGTCCGACGTGGGTTGGGTCGTCGGCCATTCCTACATCTGCTACGCGACGCTGCTCTACGGCGCGACCACCATCGTGTTCGAGGGCAAGCCGGTCGGCACGCCCGATCCGGGCACGTTCTGGCGCGTCATCTCCGAGTACAAGGTCTCGGGCTTCTTCACCGCGCCGACCGCCTTCCGCGCGATCAAGAAGGAAGACCCGAACGGCGACTACCTGAAGAAGTACGACATCTCGTCGTTGCGCACCCTGTTCCTCGCCGGCGAGCGCGCCGATCCGGACACGGTGAAGTGGGCGGAAGACCAGACCAAGGTGCCGGTGATCGATCACTGGTGGCAGACCGAGACGGGTTGGGCGATCGCCGGCAACCCGGTCGGCCTCGGCCTCCTGCCGGTCAAGTACGGTTCGCCGACGGTGCCGATGCCGGGCTACGACGTGCAGATCGTCGACGACGGCATGCATCAGGTGAAGCCGGGCGAGATGGGCTCGATCGTCATCAAGCTGCCGCTGCCGCCCTCGTGCCTGCCCACCCTGTGGAATGCCGACCAGCGCTTCAAGGACAGCTACCTGATCGACTTCCCGGGCTACTACAAGACCGGCGACGCGGGCTTCATGGACGAGGACGGCTACCTCTTCATCATGGCGCGCACCGACGACATCATCAACGTCGCCGGCCATCGCCTGTCGACCGGCGGCATGGAAGAGGTGCTCGCCTCGCATCCGGACGTCGCCGAATGCGCCGTCATCGGCGTCCACGACGAGATGAAGGGCCAGATGCCCTGCGGCTTCGTCGTGCTCAAGGCCGGCGTCACCAAGGACGCCGAGACGCTCGAGAAGGAGCTCGTCGCGCTGGTGCGCTCCAAGATCGGTGCTGTCGCGGCCTTCAAGGTGGCGATCACCGTCGACCGTCTGCCCAAGACCCGCTCCGGCAAGATCCTGCGCGGCACGATGCAGAAGATCGCCGATCATCAGGAATGGAACATGCCGGCGACGATCGACGACGCCTCGGTGCTCGAGGAGATCGAGGCGGCGATCCGCGAGCGCGGCATCGGCGTCTGACGGGTAGAGTCCACACGGGACGACACGAAGTTGCGAAAGGGGTCGCGGTTCGCCGTGGCCCCTTTCGTCGTTTCGGGATCGATGCCGTTTTTGTTTTCTCGAATGTAAATCTGTCTCTTTTCAAGCAAAACGGCCTCCTCTAAGAATGCCGCCGTCGGGCATGGGGGGCTTGTCCGGCGACGCTCGGGGGCGACATGCGGGGGCGGTGCGTCGGCATCGATCCGGCGTGGCCGGGCGCTCGGAACCGACCGGGAGGTCGGACCGTTCCGTATTCGGGTCCGCAGCCCTCGCGGACCGGAGCGTCGCCCGATGAACTTCGACAATCTCGACACCCAGGACTCGGCCGCCACGATCGGCGTGGACGCCGCCGCCGATCCCATGACGGCCGGCGGCGGTACGCTGGGCACCGCGAAGCCCGGCACCATCCTGACGGCGCAGGGCGGCGCGCCCTGGGCGGGGCAGGAGGACCGTCTCGAAGACGTCTTCGCGGCGACGGCGCGGCGTTTCGAGGCGCGTCCGGCGGTCGACACCGGCACGCGGGTCTGGACCTACCGAGAGGTCGACGAGGAGGCGAACCGGCTGGCGCGGGTGCTGATGGCGCGCGGCGTGAAGCCCGGCGACCGCGTCGGACTGCTGCTCGACCGCTCGATCGAGACCTATGTCGGGCTTCTCGCGGTGCTGCGCGCCAAGGCCGCCTACGTGCCGCTCGCCACCGCCTTCCCGCCCGATCGCATCGCCTACATCCTGGCGGATTCGAAGATCGGGCTGGTGGTCTCTGTGTCGATGTTCGCCGAGCGGCTGGCGACGATGGGCGTGCCGAGCCTGACGATCGACACGATCGGCGAGGAGATCGCGGCGCAGTCGCCGCTCGCCCCGACGGTCGAGGAGACCGGGCCGGTCGAGGAGACCGTCTGCTACATCCTCTACACCTCGGGCACGACGGGTAATCCCAAGGGCGTGGTGATCGAGCATCCCTCGATCTGCAACTTCGTCCGGGTGGCGGCGGCGACCTACGGCTATCGGCCGGACGACCGCGTCTATCAGGGCATGACCGTCGCGTTCGACTTCTCGGTCGAGGAGACCTGGGCGCCCTTCATGGCGGGCTGCACCATCGTGCCCGGTCCGGCCGGAACGACGCTGCTCGGCGAGGAACTCGCGGATTATCTGCGTTCCCGCGCCATCACCTTCATCGCCTGTTCGCCGACGCTGCTGTCGACGATCGAGAGCGACGTGCCGCTGCTGCGCATCCTGCTGGTCGGCGGCGAGGCCTGTCCGCACAATCTCGTCGTGCGCTGGTATCGCACCGGCCGGCGCATCCTCAATTCCTACGGGCCGACCGAGGCGACCGTCACCGCGACGCTGACCGAGCTCGTGCCCGACAAGCCGGTGACGATCGGCACGCCGCTGCCCTCCTATGCCGCGGTGATCCTGCATCCGACCGAACCGATGCTGATGCCCGACGGCGAGCAGGGCGAGATCGGCCTCGCCGGCATCTGTCTGGCGCGCGGCTATCTCAACCGCGAGGATCTGACGGCGCAGAAGTTCATTCCCGACTTCGCCGGCATTCCCCACAATCCGTCGGCGCGGATCTATCGCACCGGCGACCTCGGCCGCATCAACGCCGAGGGCGAGATCGAGTATCAGGGCCGCATCGACACCCAGGTGAAGATCCGCGGCCATCGCATCGAACTGGGCGAGATCGAATCCGTCCTGCTCGACCATCCGAAGGTGGCGCAGGCGGCGGTCACGACCTTCGAGCCGGTCCCCGGTCAGGTCGAACTCGTCGGCTATTTCGCGCCCAAGACCGGCATCGAGAAGCCGACGAAACAGGACCTCGTCCACGCGCTCAAGGCGCGGCTGCCCGACTACATGGTGCCGGCCTTCCTCGAGGAACTCGACGTCATCCCGATGACCGTCTCCAACAAGGCCGACCACCGTCGCCTGCCGCCGCCCAAGGGGGCGCGGCTGACGTCGGAACGGCCGATGGTCGCGCCCTCGACGCCGACGCAAGAACGGCTCGCCGCGGTGATCGCCGAGGTGCTCAGGCTCGAGGCGGTGTCGGTCGAGGATCACTTCTTCGACGAGCTCGGCGCCAACTCGCTGCTGATGGCGCGGGTGACGGCGAAGCTCCGGGCGCTTTCCGACCTGCCGCCCCTGTCGATGCGCGACGTCTACCTCAACCCGACCGTCGCCCGGCTCGCCGCCCATGTCGACGCGCTCGGCCGCGAGGGCGACATCGCCGAGGTCGAGGAGGCGTTCCACACGCCCTCGGTCCTCTCCTACTGGACCTGCGGCGCGCTGCAGCTCGGCTTCTACCTCGCCTACGGCTGGCTGATGGCCTGGGCGGCGGACATCGGGCTCGAGTGGATCTACGACGTCTACGAGCAGCTGCCGGTGCTCTACATGCGGGCGGTGCTGGTGTCGCTCGGCGGGTTCTTCGGTCTCACGGCCCTGTCGATCGCGCTCAAATGGGCGCTGATCGGGCGCTGGAAGGCGGAGAAGATCCCGATCTGGTCGCTCGCCTATTTCCGCTTCTGGGTGGTCGCCACCATGACGCGGCTGGCGCCGGTGACGATCTTCCGCGGCAGCCCGCTCTATTCGGTCTATCTCCAGCTGCTCGGCGCCAAGCTCGGCCGCAACGTCGTGCTCGAGTGCCGCACCGTGCCGGTGTGCACCGACATGATCTCGATCGGCGACGACACGATCCTGCGCAAGGAGGTCGTGCTGCTCGGCTATCGCGGTCAGTCGAACTTCATCCACGTCGGGCCGATCACCATCGGCGACAACGCCTTCGTCGGCGAGGCGAGCGTGCTCGACATCCACACCGAGATCGGCGACGGCGCCCAGCTCGGCCATGCCTCGTGTCTGCAGTCGGGACAGTCGATCCCGGCGGGCGGGCGGGCCCACGGCGTGCCGGCGGTGCCGACCACGGCCGACTACTGCGCGATCGAGAGCGTGCCGAGCACGCTCCTCCAGCGCACGGTGTTCGAGGGGTTCCAGCTCTTCCTGCTGGTCGCGGTGATGATGCCGACGCCGCTGCTGGCGCTGTCGTGGTGGGAGCATCTCGCCGAGAACAGCGACGACAATCTGTCGGCTTCGGTGTTCTGGGCGTCGCTGGCGGTGGTGTTCGGCTCGCTCGTCGGCTCCTTCGTGGTGGCGACGATCGTGCCGCGGCTCGTCCGGCCGTTCCTGGTGCCGGGCAAGGTCTATTCGCTCTACGGCATCCACCATCTGGCGCAGACGCTGGTGTCGTCGGTCTCCAACTCGCGGATCCTGAACCTGCTGTTCGGCGACAGTTCGGCCGTCGTCCACTACATCCGCGCCATCGGCTGGAAGCTCGGCAAGGTCGAGCAGACCGGCTCGAACATGGGCACCAACCAGATCCACGACAATCCGCTGTTCTGCGAGATCGGCGCCGGCACGATGGTCTCCGACGGCCTCTCGCTGATCAATCTGCACAAGTCGGCGTCGTCCTTCTGCGTGCTGCCGACGAAGATCGGCGACCGCAACTACCTCGGCAACGACATCCACTATCCGCCGGAGGGCAAGACCGGCGCCAACGTGCTGCTCGCCACCAAGGTGATGATCCCGATCGACGGTCCCGTGCGCGAGAACGTCGGCCTGCTCGGCGCGCCGGCCTTCGAGATCCCGCGCATGGTCGACAGCGACAAGGCGCTGATCGGCGCCATCGACGAGGCGACCCGTCTCAAGCGTCTCTCGCGCAAGAACCGGCACAACTTCGCGACCATCCTGATGTTCCTGGCGAGCCACTGGTTCGTGGTGTGGGCGTCGCTGGTGATGTGGGACTACGTGCTCGACTGGTACTACGACAAGGGCGTCGTCGCGCTGTGGGTCGGCTCGGGCGTCGACTTCGTGGCGATGGTGCTGTTCTACGCGCTGATCGAGCGGGCGAGTCTGTGGTTCCGGCCGCTCGCGCCGAAGATCGCGACGATCTACGATCCCTATTTCTGGAGCCACGAGCGGCACTGGAAACTGTCGGATTCGCCGGTGCCGCGGCTCTTCGCCGGCACGCCCTTCCGCTCGATCGTGCTGCGTATGCTCGGCATGAAGGTCGGGCGCATGGTGTGGGACGGCGGTGCCATCACCACCGAGCGCACGCTGGTCGAGGTCGGCGACTACGCCAATCTCAACTTCGTCGCGATCCTGCAGGCCCATTCGCTGGAGGAGGGCGCCTTCAAGTCCGACCGCATCCGCATCGGTCGCGGCGCCACGCTCGCTCCGGCGGCCTTCGTCCACTACGGCACGACGGTCGGCGAGCGGGCGGTGGTGGAGCCCGACAGCTTCCTGATGAAGGGCGAGGCGATCGGCGACTACGAGGTCTGGGGCGGCAATCCCGCCAAGCCGCAGCGCCGCATCGCGCGGCCCTCGGGTGAGATGCCGGGCGAGACGGCGAAGGGGGCGTGATGGGCGAGGGGCGCGTCGTCGTCGAACCGGTCCGGGCGGCCGATCGCGCCGCGCTCGAGGCGCTTTCGACCGCCGAGCGCCAAGCCGACTGGGTCGCCACCAACGCCGAATCCCTCGCCGAGGCCGAACACGATCCCGACGCCCGGCCGCGGGCGATCCGGGCGGACGACCGGCTCGTCGGCTTCCTGATGTACGAGGCGCCGGCGGCCTCCGACACCGCGAAGATCTACCGTTTCATGATCGATCGCGTCGCCCAGGGGCAAGGCCTCGGACGGCGGGCGCTCTCTGCGGTCCTTGTTGAAATATCAGGGCTCGCCCATGTCCGGCGCGTCGAAATCTGCTACATGCCCGAGAACGAGGCGGCGCGACGGCTCTATCGCTCGGCCGGCTTCGTCGAGACCGGACTGGACGAGGACGGCGAACAGATCGCCGTGCTGGATCTCGCCGGCGCGGAAGCGGACCGACGGGAGACGCGATGAGGCGTATCGATCAGTTGTCCCGGGCACTCGGCGCCATCGCGCCGGCCGGTGTCTCGATCGCCGCGGGCACCATCGACATCGACGATTCGCACTATCTACATGCCGACGAGAGGCGCGCCTTCGACGGCGCCAACGCGGCGCGTCTGGCGGCCGGCGGGGCGGTGCGGGCGCTGGCGCGCGAACTGCTCGATGTCCACGGCGTCGCGGCGCCGGTGATCGGTCGCACGCCCTTCGGGGCGCCCGTCTGGCCGAAGGGCATGGTCGGCTCGCTCGCCCACGACGAGGCGACCGCGGTCGCGGCGATCGCCCGGGCCGACCGCATCGGCCTCCTCGGCATCGATGCCGAACCGGCCGAGCCCTTGCCGGAAGAGGTGTGGGATCTGGTACTCGATCCGCGCGACCGCTGGCGCGACGCGCTGTTCAAGGCGCCGGATCGCATCGCCTTCTGTGCCAAGGAGGCGGTCTACAAGGCGGTGCATCCGGTGATCGGGCGGGTGCTCGACTACGAGGACATCCGCGTCGACCTGCCCTCGCTCGCCGCCTGGACGGCGAGTGGGCACCGGCTGTCGCTGCGCGTCCACGAGAGCACGGAGATCGTGGTGATCGCCTTCGCCGAGGCCGACGTCAGCGGGCGTTGAGGTCGAGGCGGCGGATCGCCTTCATGGTGGCGACGTCGACGATCAGCACGGTGGCGCCCTTCGGCCCCTCCATGGTGACGACGAGGCGCTCGCCTTCGAGCCGCGTCGACGTCACTTTCGCGCCTTCGGGCAGCGGCAGTTCGGCGACGACGGGGTGTTCGGCGACGGCGGGCTTCACATCGACGCGGGTGACGCGATAGAAGATCGCGGCGAAGACGGCGACGAAGCCGACCACCATCACCAGCGTCGAGCCCATCAAGAGCCTCTTGAGCCTCGCCTGCAGGCGGAGCTGGGCGGCGTCGAGGGGCTTTTCTTCGTCTTCGAAATTCGGATTGGTCATCGACGCGAGGTCTCGGGCATGACGAGGGAAACTAGACGAGAGCGGTTGGCGCGTCGCGCCGCCGAGCTCGCGGCCGATGCCGCCGGACTTCTCGACGTCGATCCGACCGTCGTGGCGACGGACGATCTCGACGAGGTCGAGGAAGAGGCGGCCGAAGCGCCGGGTGCCGGACCCATCGCGATCACGATCGAGGCGGATGCCCCGGCCGAGCGTCTCGACGCGGCACTGGCGCGGCGTATCCCGTCCCTTTCGCGCTCCAGACTGAAGAGCCTGATCGGCGAGGGCCGGGTCACGCTCGGCGGCGCGACCGTAACCGACGCCTCGCGCAAGATCAACGCGGGCGCCGTCCTGGTGGTCGATCTGCCGGCGCCCAAGGCCGCGGCGCCCGAACCGGAAGACATCCCACTCGACATCGTCCACGAGGACGACGAGGTGGTGGTGCTGGTGAAACCCGCGGGGCTGGTCGTCCATCCCGGCGCCGGCAATTCCACCGGCACGCTGGTCAACGCGCTGCTGCACCACTGCGCCGGCTCGCTCTCCGGCATCGGCGGGGTGGAGCGGCCGGGCATCGTCCATCGCCTCGACAAGGACACGTCGGGGCTGATGGTGGTCGCCAAGACCGACCGCGCCCACAAGTCGCTCGCCGCCCAGTTCGCCGACCACGGCCGCACCGGGCCGCTGGAGCGCGCCTATCACGCGGTGATCTGGGGCGTGCCGAAATATACCGAAGGCACCATCACCACGCAGATCGGCCGCGATCCGCGCAATCGTCAGGCGATGGCGGCGGTGAAGACCGGCGGGCGCGAGGCGATCACCCATTTCAAGGTGCTCGAGGTCTTCGGCAGCCCACGCCCCGGCGCCAAGGTGCGCGAGGCGGAGGCGGGGCCGGTGGCGAGCCTGGTCGAATGCGTGCTGGAGACCGGCCGCACCCACCAGATCCGCGTCCACATGGCTGAGATCGGCCATCCGCTGCTCGGCGACGATCTCTACGGATCGGGCTTCCGCACCAAGATCGAGAAGCTCGAGCGCATCGCCCCCGACGCCGCGGAGGCGCTGAAGGCGCTCGGCCGGCAGGCGCTGCACGCCCATCTCATCGCCTTCGCCCACCCGGCCAACAAGCGCAAGGTGATGCGCTTCGACGAGGACTGGCCGGAGGACATGGACCGGCTGATCGAGGCGCTCAGGGCGCTCGCCTGAGGCGAGCCGCTCGCGCGTTCCTGACGTTCACGTGAACGACCGTGGCCCGAAAGCCGTCGCAATTTTGCCGAAGGTTGCATTATGATCACGGTCACGGCACGCCCGGATCACGGGGTGCCGTCCGCGCGGCTCGCCGATGGTCGGGGGCGGCGCAAGGGGTTCGACCCCGCCACGGATGAAAGGGCGCTGAACGCATGGCCCAGGCTTCTCTCCCCGCGCTCGCCTCGCTCGAAGGCGGCCTCTCTCGCTATCTCGACGAAATTCGTCGCTTCCCCATGCTGCAGCCGCAGGAGGAGTACATGCTCGCCAAGCGTTGGCGCGAGCATCAGGACCCTTCCGCGGCCGAACGGCTCGTCACCTCGCACCTGCGCCTCGTCGCCAAGATCGCGATGGGCTATCGCGGCTACGGCCTGCCGATCGCCGAGGTGATCTCGGAAGGCAACGTCGGCCTGATGCAGGCGGTCAAGCGCTTCGAGCCGGAGAAGGGCTTCCGCCTCGCCACCTACGCCATGTGGTGGATCAAGGCGGCGATCCAGGAATACATCCTGCGTTCGTGGTCGCTGGTGAAGATGGGCACGACCGCCAACCAGAAGCGCCTCTTCTTCAACCTGCGTCGCGTCAAGAGCCAGATCTCGGCGCTGGACGAGGGCGATCTCAAGCCCGATCAGGTCAAGCACATCGCCACCAAGCTCGGCGTCAGCGAAGAAGAAGTCGTCTCGATGAACCGGCGGCTGGGCGGCGACGCCTCGCTCAACGCGCCGGTCCGGGCCGACGAAGAGGGGGCCGAGTGGCAGGACTGGCTGGTCGACCACGCCGAGACCCAGGAGACCGTGCTCGCCGACCGTCAGGAACTCGACGGCCGCAAGGCGCTGCTCGCCGATGCGCTGGGCGTGCTCAACGAGCGCGAGCGCCGCATCTTCGAGGCGCGGCGTCTGGCGGAAGACCCGATCACGCTCGAGGAACTGTCGGTCGAATTCGGCATCAGCCGCGAACGCGTCCGCCAGATCGAGGTCCGCGCCTTCGAGAAGGTGCAGGACGCGGTGATGAAGGGCGCGCAGGCGAAGGCCCTGCCGGCGGCGTGAGAGAGGCTCACGCCTGTCGGTCGGGCGACGTCCGGGCGCGCTTGGGCCGCGTGGCGGGTTGATCCATGAAGGCGTTCGACAGCCCGCGATAGAGCGGCTCCGGCGAGACGAAACGCGACGTGGCCCAGCCGAGGATCGCGCTCGTCATCAGCGGAATGATACCGGCATGGTCGTCGGTCATCTCCATGATGATGACGAAGGCGGTCATCGGCGACTGTACCACGCCGGCGAAATAGGCCGACATGCCGAGGATGGCCGCGAGCCCGTGCTCGCGCCCGCCGACGATCGATCCCAACCAGTCACCGAAGCCCGCCCCGATCGCCAGCGACGGTGCGAAGATGCCGCCGGGGATGCCCGACAGCGCCGTCGTCAGCGTGGCGGCGAATTTTCCCACCCAGAATCCCGGCACGATCTCGCGCCCTTCGATCGCGGCGCGCGCCTGTTCGTAGCCTGTCCCGAAGGTGGCGCCGTCGAACCAGATGCCGAGCGCGGCGACGACGAGCCCGCACGCCGCCGCCACGGCGAGCCGCCGCGGCAGGGCGGAGGATCGCGTCCACGCCGCGATACGACGGGTGCCGACCAGCATCAGCCGGGAGAAGATCCCACCCGCCAGACCGCCGAGGATGCCGACCAGCCCGACCGCGATCCAGTCGGCGGGTCGGATCACGCTGACCGTGGTGTGGCCGAAGTAGCTGTAGTCGCCGACGATGGCGAGCGAGACGAGGCCGGCGATGATCACCGCATAGAGCACCAGGACGTGGGTGCGTTGCTCGAAGGCCCGGCTCATCTCCTCGATGGCGAAGACGATGCCGGCCAGCGGCGTGTTGAAGGCACCGGCGATGCCCGCCGCCGATCCCGCCAGGATCAGCGCCCGCTCGCGCTGGATGCCGGCGAGGCGCGCCGTGGCGAGCATGATGCCGGCGCCGATCTGGACCGTCGGTCCCTCGCGGCCGACCGATGCACCGCAGACGAGACCGAAGACCGTCAGGACGATCTTGGTCGCCCATACCCGTGTTCCCAGCAGCCGATCGCGTCCCCGCGACGACCGCATCTCGCTCGCCGCCGCCGCCTGCGGAATGCCGCTGCCTCCCGCCGCCGGCGCCACGCGATGGGTGAGGAACGCACAGACGACGAAGCCCGAGGGCGTCACCACGAAGGGCACCCACCAGGCGGTCGCCAGCAGATGGCCGCCGACCATCTGAGCGAGATCCGAGAGCTTGGCGAAGGCGATCGCCGCCAGACCGACGGCGAGTGCACCGGTCCAGAAGGCGAGCCGCCGCCGCCACACGCGCATGGAGAGGAGGCGGGCGGCGAAGCGCAGGCGGCCGAGATCGGGAGGCACCATCGGTGAATGCCGTCGGGTTGTCGCCGACGCGCACCGGCCGACGGAGTTGACATCGGAAGATGTTAGCCGGCCTCGCCGGCCTCACGCCAGCTTTTCCGCCGGGACCCTCCCGTGCAGCGAGGTTGACACGTCCCCCGCCGCCGGGCATCTGACTGCGACGCCCCCGGCGTCCAACCCGTCTCCGAGACCCTTTCCATGTCCTCGCACGTTCCGGCCCCCGCCGCCGATCCCGTCTCCCGTCGCCGCACCTTCGCGATCATCTCGCACCCGGACGCCGGCAAGACCACGCTGACCGAGAAGCTGCTGCTGTTCGGCGGCGCGATCCAGCTCGCCGGTCAGGTGCGCGCCAAGGGCGATCGGCGTCAGACCCGGTCGGATTGGATGGGCATCGAAAAGGAACGCGGCATCTCGGTGATGACCTCGGTCATGACCTTCGAGTACCGCGACTGGGTGTTCAACCTGCTCGACACGCCCGGCCACGAGGACTTCTCGGAAGACACCTATCGCACGCTGACCGCGGTCGATGCCGCCGTCATGGTGCTCGACGCCGCCAAGGGCGTCGAGGCGCGGACGCTGAAGCTGGTCGAGGTCTGCCGCCTGCGCGACATCCCGATCGTCACCTTCGTCAACAAGTGCGACCGCGACACGATGGATCCGTTCGAGCTGCTCGACGACATCGAGAATTCGCTCGCGCTCGACACCACGCCCAAGACCTGGCCGATCGGCCGTGGCCGGGCCTTCGCCGGCACCTACGATCTCGACGACAACACCATCCGCCTGAAGGATGCCGAGGCCTCGATCCCGGTCTCCGGTCCCGACGACCCGCAGATCGAGGCGCTCTTGCCGCCGCAGGACTTCGCCCAGTTCAAGGACGAGGTCGAGCTGGCGCAGGGCGCGTCCAAGCCCTTCGTCGCCCAGTCCTTCCTCGAAGGCCACATGACGCCGGTCTATTTCGGCTCGGCGCTCAAGGACACCGGCGTGCAGGACCTGATCGACGCGCTCGGCAAATTCGCGCCCAGCCCCCGCGAGCAACGGGCCGCGACCCGCGTCGTCGAGGCGGGCGAGCCGAAGATGACCGGCTTCGTCTTCAAGATCCAGGCGAACATGGACCCGAACCATCGCGATCGCATCGCCTTCATGCGGGTGTGTTCGGGCCGGCTCCAGCGCGGCATGAAGGCGAAGCTGGTGCGCACCGGCAAGCTGATCGGCCTCACCGCGCCGCAGTTCTTCTTCGCCCAGGACCGCTCGATCGCCGACGAGGCCTTCGCCGGCGACATCGTCGGCATTCCGAACCACGGCACGCTGCGCATCGGCGACACGATGACCGAGGGCGAGGACCTGACCTTCCGCGGCGTGCCGAGCTTCGCGCCGGAAATTCTGCGCCGCGTCCGCGTCGGCGACGCGATGAAGGCCAAGAAGCTGAAGGAAGCCCTGCAGCAGATGGCCGAAGAGGGCGTCGTGCAGGTGTTCCAGCCGCGCGACGGCTCGCAGCCGATCGTCGGCGTGGTCGGCAATCTCCAGCTCGACGTGCTGAAGGAGCGCCTCGCCGCCGAATACGGGCTCGAGATCTCGTTCGAGACGACGCGCTTCTCGGTCGCCCGCTGGGTGACGAGCGAGGACCCGACCAAGGTCGAAGAGTTCTCGCGCCGCGACAGCTCGGCCAACTGCACCGACCTCGACGGCGATCCGGTGCATCTCGCGACCTCGACCTTCGCGTTGAAATACGAGGAAGATCGCTGGGATACGCTGCGCTTCACCGACGTCAAGGACTATCAGAAGGGCTGATCCGGCGACGGATCGTCGAGGCGGCGGAGACCGGACTCACGCGAAGTTCAATGGAATCGTTCTCATGATCGTGCGATCGAAACCCGTCTTCCCGCCGCACCGTCCGCGGCTTTCTCACGAGGATTCGACCGTATGATCAAGCTTCGCACCGCCGTGCTCGCCGGCGCCGTCCTGGCCGCCGCCGCCGGTATCGCCAATGCCGATGCCCTCTCCGACCGTCAGACCATCCTCAAGGGCTGGGGCGACGCCACGCGTCCGGTCGGCGGCATGCTGAAGGGCGAGGCGCCCTTCGATCTCGCCAAGGTGCAGGCCGCGCTCGACGCCTATGTCGCCGGCACCGAGAAGCTGCCGGGCCTCTTCCCGGACAATTCCAAGACCGGCAAGACCGAAGCCTCGCCGAAGATCTGGGAAGAGAAGGCCAAGTTCGAGGCGCTCTTCGCCAAGCTCGGCACCGACGCCAAGGCGGCCAAGGTCGCCATCACCGACGAGGCCTCGTTCAAGGCCAACATCGGCAAGGTGCTCGGCAACTGCAAGGCCTGCCACGACAACTACCGCGAGAAGAAGTGAGTCTCGCCATGACCGACGCCGTCGTTGCCGCACCCGTCAAGGTCCTCGCCTGGGACGGGCCGACGCGCCTGTTCAAATGGGCGCTGGTCCTGGCAGTCGCGGGCGGATGGGCGTCCGACAAGCTGGGCGGGGGCAACCCCGTCTGGCACGTCTGGAACGGCTATTTCGTCCTCGTCCTCGTCGTCTTCCGCCTGCTGTGGGGCGTGGTCGGCGGGTCGACGTCGCGGTTCGCCAATTTCCTGCGCTCGCCGGTCGCCACGATCCGCTATGGGCTCGACCTCTTACGCGGGCGCGAGGCGCACTATCTCGGCCACAACCCGCTCGGCGGCTGGATGGTGCCGGTGCTGATCGGTCTGCCGGCTCTGATGGGGCTTTCGGGCCTCTTCAACGCCGACGACGATCGGCTGATCATCGAGGGTCCCTTCGCGGCCAAGCTCTCCGACGCGGCGGTCCACGTCGCCCATCGCATCCATCACTACGCCTTCGATCTCTTGCTGATCGCGGTGGCGGCCCATGTCGCGGCGGTGGCCTTCCACGCCGTCGTCAGGAAGGAGCGGCTGGTGCCGGCGATGGCGACGGGCAAGAAGCCCGCGCGCGACTATGTCGACGAAGCCCGCGCGACGCCCGGATCGGTCGTTGCGGCGCTCGTCTGTCTCGCGGTGGCGGTGCTGGTGGTGTGGGGCGGCGTGCAGCTCTTCCGCTGAGCCCGCGCCCACGGATCGAACATGCGAACGGGGGCCGAAGGGCCCCCGTCGTCGTTTTCGTCCGTGGTCGATCTCAGGAGGGATGCGACTCGAGGAATTCCTCGACCTCGGCGCGGGTCGGCACGCCGGCGCGGCCGCCGAAGCGCGAGCACTTGATGGCGGCGACGGCAGAGGCGAAGCGGAAGGCGTCGGGCTCCGGCATCTTCTCGGCCAAGGCGAGAGCGAACGAGCCGTGGAACGTGTCGCCGGCACCCAGCGTGTCGACGGCATGGACAGGGAAGGACTGGAGGCGACGGATGCGGTCGCCCTCGAGCCACATGACGCCGCCGGAGCCGAGCGTCACGGCGAGGAAGGCGTCGGTCATCTTGGCGATGGCGAGCAGGCCCTTGGTCGGGTCGGAGATGCCGGACGTGCCGCGCAGGCCCGGCGTGCCGAAGACCACGTGGGAGGCCGCCTGCAACATCTGCGGCGCGTCGCCCTCGGCGCGGTCGCCGTCGAGCACGCCCGGAATGCCGCGGCGCTTGGCCGCCTCGAGCAGCGGCACGGCGATCGAGGGATAACGGTCGTCGGTCATCACCGCGTCGACGTCGGCGACGAGGCGTTCGGCCTCCTCGTCGGAGATCTCGGGCGGCGCGACGTGCGGCGGGTGCCAGGTCAGGATGGTGCGCTCGCCGTCGCCGTCGACGATCGCCGAGCAGACCGGCGATTCGCGGCCGGGAATGCGCAGGATCTTCGAGGTGTCGACGCCCTCGGACTTCAGCCCGCGGATGATCATCTCGCCGATCAGGTCGTCGCCGAGCGGCGCCAGAACCTGGCCCTTGCCGCCGAGGCGCACCACGGCGACCGCCGCGTTGGCACCGGAGCCACCGCCGATCGAGGTGAAGTCCTTGGCGCGGCCCTTGGTGCCGCGGGCGGGCGCGGCGTCGAAGCGGTAGATGAAGTCCTGCACGGCGGCGCCGGCGACGAGTACGGTGGGCATGACGGATCTCACTTCTCTTTCGGCAAGAAATTTCTAACACGCCGAATGTTGAGATTTCGAGATGGACGGATTCCCGTCGGGGGCGTTGCGTATGTGACTTTCGTAGGGGTCATCCGGGTTCGCGGCGGCGGAAGCGCAGGCCCTGCCTGCGCGCCACGGTGGAGGCCTGCGGCGACTGGGCGGCGGCGTCGGAGAGTTCCTTGCGGAAGCCGTCGCGCTTCTCGTGGATCGAGGCGATGACCGGCCCCATGGCGACGCCGAGACCGACGAGGGCGGCCTCGGAGAGCTGCAGGCTCGCCTCGATCGTCTCGGGGACGACCTCGGTGACGCCCTTGCGGTAGAGCCGTCGGGCGTGGGCGGCGTCGCGGGCGCGCACCATCAGCGGCACGTCGGTGCGCAGCGTCTTGACCGCGTCGACGATGGTGTCGACGGCGGACGGATTGTCGACCGTGACGATGACGGCGGAGGCCTCGGCGACGCCGCAGGCGCGCAGGAAGAGCAGGTTGGTGACGTCGCCGTAGTAGACCGGGCGTTCGGCCTTGCGGCCCTCGGCGACGTTCGCGGGGTCGAGGTCGGCGGCGATCCATTTGACGCCGTGCTCGTCGAGCAGGTCGGCGACGACATGGCCGACGCGGCCCCAGCCGACGATCAGGGCGCGGGCGGCGTGGTTCTCCGGCGGGGCGACGAGGGTCGCGGGATCGGCGGGGGCATGGCGGACGATGACGGTGGAGACGCGCCGTCCCGCCATGTCGAAGAAGGGGATGGCGGCCATCGACAGGCCGACCACGGCGACGACGAAGGTGGCGGTGTCGGGGGCGACGACCTTCAGCGACACGGCGAGGCCGACGACGATGAAGGCGAATTCGCCGCCCGGACCGATCAGCAGCGCCGTCTTCACCGCGTGCGCATGGTCGATGCCGAAGAGCCGGGCGCCGAGGCCGGTGACCAGGCCCTTCAGAGCGACCAGGACGACCGAGCCGGCGACGATCGACAGCGGATGGGCGACGACGTAGTCGAGGTCGACGCTCATGCCGACCGAGAAGAAGAAGACGCCGAGCAGCAGGCCCTTGAAGGGCTCGATCATCGATTCGATGGCGCGGCGATATTCGGTCTCGGCCAGCATCAGGCCGGCGACGAAGGCGCCGAGTGCCATCGACATGCCGGCGAAGGCGGTGGCGACGCCGGTGCCGATGGCGACGAAGAGGATCGTCGCCATGAAGAGCTCGACCGACTTGGTCTCGGCCACCGCTCGGAACAGCGGGCGGAGCGCGACGCGACCGAGCAGGATGATGGCGGCGACCGAACCGATGCCCTTGATCAGCGCCAGACCGAGGCCGATCCAGACGGACTCGCCGGCATGACCGCCGCCGAGCTGATCGACCATGAAGAGGATCGGCACGACCGCGAGATCCTGGAACAGCAGGACCGCGAAGGCGGTGCGGCCGGTGACGGTCGCCAGCCGCTTCTGTTCGGCCAGCACCTCGATGACGACGGCGGTCGAGGACAGCGCCAGACAGGTGCCGAGCACCAGCGCGGCGGCCGGCGTCTGGCCGAACTGCAAGGCCGTGGCGCCGATCAGGAAGGCGGAGAGCAGCACCTGGAAGCCGCCGAGACCGAAGACGAGGCGCTTCAGCGCCGACAGGCGCGCCATCGACAGTTCCAGGCCGATGACGAAGAGCAGGAAGACGACGCCGAAGTCGGCGATGCCGGCGATGTCCTCCGAGGCCTGGAGGGTGACCCAGCCGATCGGCGGAAAGGTGTCGGCGAGCCGCCCGAGCCCGTGGGGCCCGAGGATGGCGCCGGCCATCAGGAAGCCCAGCACCGAGCCGACCTTGAGGCGATGCATCAGCGGCACGACGACACCGGCGGTGCCGAGGACGACCAGAACGTCCTTCATCTGCGTCAGGTCGATCGCCGTGCCCGCCATGCCACTCCTCGAATCCGTCGTTTGCGAATTCTTCTCAGAATGGCCCATACGACCACACGATGAAAGCGCGGCCGACGCGCTTCTCGCATGCGCGGGGTCGCGCAGGCCTCACGGCACCGGCAGGCCGTTGGCGGCGAGCTCTGCGGCGAAGGCCTGCGGCGTGACGAAACGGTGTGCCTTCATGCCGAGGGCGCGGGCGGCCTCGACGTTCTCGGGCATGTCGTCGACGAAGAGGCAGGTCTCGGGCGCGAGGCCGTTGCGGTCGAGGAGCACGCGATAGATCGCCGGGTCGGGCTTCACCAGCTTCTCGTGGGCGGAAACGACAGTGTCGCGGAAGCCCTGCAGGAAGGGGAAGCGCTCGCGCGCCTCGGCGTATTTCTCGGCCGAGAAATTGGTGATCGAGAAGGTCGGCACGCCCTTCGCGCGCAGGTGTTCGAGCAGGGCGACGGTGCCGTCGATCGCGCCCGGCACCATGTCGTGCCAGTGCTCGTCCCAGGCGCGGATCTCGCGTTCCCATTCCGGATGGGCGGCGATCCGTTCGGCGATGCCCTCGGCGAAGGACGTGCCGCGATCGAGCTCGAGGTTCCATTCGTGCGGCAGGATCGTCGCGAGGAACCATGCGGCACGGCCGGGTTCGGGCAGCAGGCGGGTGTAGAGGAGCGTCGGATCCCACTGGATCAGCACGCGGCCGATGTCGAAGACGACGTTGGTGACGGTCATGACACATCCGGGAAGAAGGCCCCGGCCGGGGCGGTCGGAGCCTTCGTGGCAGGCGAAAGGGGCGAAGGCGGGGCGATCAGCGCCCGCGCTTCAGCTCCGGATGGATCGCCTTCACCAGCATCTTGTTGTCGCGGCCGATGACGTGTTCGGTCGAGCCGACGATCAGCGGATCGACGCCGGTGACGATCGAGCCGTCCTTGGACGGATAGGGCAGCGACGACAGGAAATGCTGCATGCAGTTGAGGCGCGCGCGCATCTTGTCGTTGGACTTGATGATGGTCCAGGGCGCGTCGGCGGTGTCGGTGTAGAAGAACATCGCCTCCTTGGCCTCGGTGTAGTCGTCCCACTTGTCTAGCGAGGCGCGGTCGATCGGCGACAGTTTCCACTGCTTCAGCGGATCGTGCTCGCGGGCGTCGAAGCGGCGCTTCTGTTCCTCGCGGGTGACCGAGAACCAGTATTTGAACAGGCGGACACCCGAGCGCACCAGCATGCGCTCGAATTCGGGCGCCTGGCGCATGAACTCGAGGTAGTCGTTGGGCGAGCAGAAGCCCATGACGCGCTCGACGCCGGCGCGGTTGTACCAGGAGCGGTCGAACATCACGATCTCGCCGGCGGCCGGCAGATGGGTGATGTAGCGCTGGAAATACCACTGGGTGCGCTCGCGTTCGGTCGGCTTCTGCAGCGCGACGACGCGGGCGGTGCGCGGGTTGAGGTGCTCCATGAAGCGCTTGATCGTGCCGCCCTTGCCGGCGGCGTCGCGACCCTCGAACAGCATGACGATGCGCTCGCCGGTCTCTTCGACCCAGCGCTGGAGCTTGAGCAACTCGCGCTGGAGCTCGAGCTTGTGGGCCTCGTAGACCTTGCCGCGCATCTTGGTGGCGTAGGGGTATTCGCCGCTCTCGAAGACATGGGCGATGGCGGCCGGGTCGCGGCGCATCTCGGCGAGATGGTGACGGGTCTCGCCGCCGTCCCTCTTGTCCTTCTTCGCCCGGGGGCTCTCGTCGTCGCCATCGTCGATCGCCTCGGCGGGGGCGGCTTCGACGGCCGCCGGCTCGACGGCGGCGGGGGCAGGCGCGGGGACGGGCGCTTCGACCGCGACCGGCGCGACGTCGCTCGGCGCGGCGACGGGCGTCGCGGGGGCCGGGGTCGCGCGAGTGCGGCGGCGGGGCGCCGGGCGTGCTGCGGGTTCGATCGTGACGGGCGGCAGAGACTCTTCGTCGACGGCGTGTTCCATGGTCATGCGCGAAAGCCCTTTCTGGCGGGCGCCGCTTCGGAGGCGGCGACGCGGTCGACGACACGCCCCGCATTCCCGGGGCGTGCCCGCGGGGTTCGGGGCTCTGTGGCGAATGTCGTCAGCCTACGCGGCAGACGCGCACCCGGCCTTGAGGCGGATCAACCGGTGGCGGTGCCGCGCACGCGGGCGGCACCGGCGATCAGCCGGTCGAGATCGCGGAAGATCGGCGGGCCGTCGGGTTCGACGGTCAGGAGAGCTGAGCGCGGGACGGGGACCCAGTCGTCGGCCTCCTCGTCGATCGGCTCGGAGACGACGACGTGGCCGTCCTCGCGGGCGCGTAGATAGAGCGTCGGCGGGAAGGCGTCGGAGGACCAGCGGAAGGCCCAGATGCGGTTGCCGTCGGAGAGGCAGGCGGAGAAGCGGAAGGCATCGGAGACGCCCGCCTCGCTCTGGAAATCGACGACGGCACGGATGGTCGCTGCGATGGCGCCGACCGGATCAGCGTCGAGCCCCTGGCCGAGGGCGGCGAGGAAGAAGGCTTCCGAATCCGTCGCCCCGACGCGACGCTCGTAGAGCGCGTCGGGGATCATTGCCTCGAGCCTTCGGCGGATCTTCTTGTGACCGCCGATCTGGCCGTTGTGCATGAAGATCCAGCGGCCGTGGACGAAGGGATGGCAGTTGACGCGGGCGACCGCGGCCTCGGTCGAGGCGCGGACATGGGCGAAGAACAGGCGCGAGCGCACCTGCGAGCAGATCGAACGCAGGTTCTCGTCCGACCACGCCGGCAGGGTCTCGCGATAGAGGCCGGGCTCGGGGCGCTCGCCGTACCAGCCGATGCCGAAGCCGTCGCCGTTGGTCGTCGTCCGGCTCTCGTGGGCGTCGAGGGCCTGATGGACGAGCGAGTGTTTCGGGCGACAGACCAGATCCTCGAGCAGGATCGGGCGACCGGCGTAGGCGAGAATGCGGCACATGGGCGGGGATCCCTCGGATGGTTCCTTCCGCATGACGATTCCACGATGGTGCAACGGGCCGAGTTAACGATTGGTCAACCATGAGCGAGAACTCGCTCGCGGCGTTCCGCCTCGAGCGCCCATTGCCCGGCGTCGCGGGTGCCGCTACATAGGGCGCGACCGCGGCTTTCGGGGATTTCCCCGATGCCGCACCGAGTTTCGCGGGGGCGACGATCCCCCGCCGTTCCCTTCCGCCCTGCGAGGACGCGCGCCACATGGCCTCCTACGAGTACGTCTATTACATGCACGGCCTGACCAAGGCCTATCCCGGCGGCAAGAAGGTGCTGGAGAACATCCATCTCCAGTTCTTCCCCGACGCCAAGATCGGCGTGCTCGGCGTCAACGGCGCCGGCAAGTCGACCCTGCTCAAGATCATGGCCGGGATCGACAAGGAGTTCACCGGCGAGGCCTGGGTCGCCAAGGGCGCGACCGTCGGCTACCTCGAGCAGGAGCCGAAGCTCGATCCGGACAAGACCGTGCTCGAGAACGTCATGGTCGGCGTCGCGCCGAAGAAGGCGCTGATCGATCGCTTCAACGAGATCTCCATGCAGCTGGCGGAAGACTATTCCGACGAGCTGATGGATGAGATGACCAAGCTCCAGGATCAGATCGACGCGCAGGGCCTGTGGGATCTCGACAGCCAGGTCGAGATGGCGATGGACGCGCTGCGCTGTCCCGCGCCGGACGCCGAGGTGACCAAGCTCTCGGGCGGCGAGCGTCGCCGCGTGGCGCTGTGCCGGCTGCTGCTGTCGCACCCCGACCTGCTGCTCCTCGATGAGCCGACCAACCATCTCGACGCGGAATCGGTGGCGTGGCTGGAATCGCATCTGCGCGACTACAAGGGCGCCGTGCTGATCATCACCCACGATCGCTACTTCCTCGACAACGTCACCTCGTGGATCCTCGAGCTCGATCGCGGCCGCGGCATCCCCTACGAGGGCAACTACTCGTCCTGGCTCGGCCAGAAGCAGAAGCGCCTCGAGCAGGAGGGCCGCGAGGACGCCGCCCGCCAGCGCGCGCTGGCTCGCGAGTCCGAGTGGATCGCGGCTTCCCCCAAGGCTCGTCAGGCCAAGTCCAAGGCGCGTATCCAGCGCTACGAGGAACTGGTCGAGCGCGCCGCCAACAAGCAGGTCGGCACGGCGGAGATCATCATTCCCGTGGCCGAGCGGCTGGGCAACAACGTCGTCGACTTCGAGGGCATCACCAAGGGCTTCGGCGATCGCCTGCTGATCGACGACCTGACCTTCAAGCTGCCGCCGGGCGGCATCGTCGGTGTGATCGGCCCGAACGGCGCCGGCAAGACGACGCTGTTCCGCATGCTCACGGGCCAGGAGAACCAGGACGCCGGCACGATCAAGATCGGCGAGAGCGTCAAGCTCGGCTACGTCGACCAGTCGCGCGACGCACTCGACCCGAACAAGACCGTCTGGGAGGAAATCTCCGGCGGCAACGACGTGATCTATCTCGGCAAGCGCGAGATCAATTCCCGCGCCTACTGCTCGACCTTCAACTTCAAGGGCGGCGACCAGCAGAAGAAGGTCGGCGTGCTGTCGGGTGGCGAGCGCAACCGCGTTCACCTCGCCAAGATGCTGAAGTCGGGCGCCAACGTGCTGCTCCTCGACGAACCGACCAACGACCTCGACGTCGATACGCTGCGGGCGCTGGAGGAGGCGCTCGAGGACTACGCCGGCTGCGCCGTGGTCATCTCGCATGACCGCTGGTTCCTCGACCGTCTGGCGACCCACATCCTCGCCTTCGAAGGCGACAGCCACGTCGAGTGGTTCGAGGGCAACTTCCAGGACTACGAGGCCGACAAGGTCCGTCGTCTGGGGGCGGCCGCCGTCGAGCCGCACCGCATCAAGTACAAGCCGCTGACGCGCTGATCGCCGTCCTCGGTACGAGAAAAAAGAGCCCGGCGAGATCGCTCTCGCCGGGCTCTTCCCATCTGAAAGCACCGCTGAAAAGGTGAAGCAAGCTCGCGCCCGCCCCCGTCTCGCAATGACGCTACGGTAGCAGAGAAACGTCGCCGCAACAGTGTGTGAAATCACCGATTGCGGCCTAGTTTTTGTGCATTCCGAACGGGTGTGCGGCATGCTCTCCCCTCCGTCGGGAAAACGTGCTACGCCGCCTCATCCCCGCCAATCGACCGGACCCGACGATGACCGAACTCCTGCGCCGCCTTCCCGCCTCCTGTTGGTCGACGATCGACGGCGAACTCGCGCTCGAGGGCGTCAAGGTCTCGGCGATCGCGGCCGAAGTCGGCACGCCGTTCTATCTCTATTCGGCCAAGCGCCTGCGCGAGAACTACCGCGCGCTCGCCGATGCACTGGCGCCGCTCGGCGTCTCGATCCACTACGCCATGAAGGCCTGCGCCAACCGCGCGGTGGTGTCGATCCTGGCGAAGGAAGGGGCGGGCGCCGACATCGTCTCGGGCGGCGAGATGACGCGTGCGCTCGCCGCCGGCATTCCGGCCGATCGGGTGGTCTTCTCCGGCGTCGGCAAGACCGATGCCGAGATCGCCCAGGCGCTGCGGACCGGCATCCACCAGATCAACGCCGAGTCCTACGAGGAACTGTGGCGGATCGACCGGATCGCCGGCGAGCTCGGGCAGGTGGCGACGGTGGTGCTCCGCGTCAATCCGGACGTCGACGCCGACACCCACGCCAAGATCACGACGGGGAAGAAGGACAACAAGTTCGGCGTCGATGCCGACCGCCTCGGCCGGCTCGACAACGAGCTGAAGGCGATGGCGAACGTCCGCCTCGTCGGTCTCGCCGTCCACATCGGCTCGCAGATCCTCAAGACCAACCCCTTCGCCGAGGCCTATGCCCGCATGGCGAAGCTGGTGCGCGAGCTGCGTGCCCGCGGTCATGCGATCGAGCGGCTCGATCTCGGCGGCGGCTTCGGCATCCCCTATCGCAACGAACATGCGCCGACGCCGGCCGAGATCGCCGAGACGATCCGCTCGACGGTGGGCGATCTCGGCTGCCAGCTCGCGGTCGAGCCGGGCCGGTCGATCGTCGCGGATGCCGGCGTGCTGGTGACGCGGGTCGAGTTCGTCAAGGAAGGCGCCGACGTCGCCTTCGCGGTGGTCGATGCCGGCATGAACGACCAGATGCGCCCGGCGATGTACGACAGCCACCACGACATCGTGCCGGTGCGCCGGCCGAAGGACGGCGAGCGGGTCGTCTACGACGTGGTCGGGCCGATCTGCGAGAGCTCCGACACCTTCAAGCGCCACACGCTGCCGCCGCTCGACGCCGGCGATCTGGTCGTCATGGCGACGGCCGGTGCCTACGGGGCGACGATGGCCAGCACCTACAACGCGCGTGCGCTGGTGCCCGAGGTTCTGGTCGAGGACGGTCGCTTCGCCGTGGTGCGCCGCCGCGTCACGGTCGAGGAACAGCTCGGCTGGGAGACGATGCCGGCGTGGAGCGGCGGGAACTGAGGCACGCTGGACGGTTCGATCTTTCGGCCTCGCGTGGAGGCCCTTCATCCCGAGGAGCCCGGCGCAGCCGGGCCTCGAAGGGTGAAAGGCCGAGTGGCAAAGCCCGTCGTGGCTTCGCGCCTCACGAGGCTCGCTCCGCTCGCACCTCAGGGTGAAGCCGAACAGAGAGACGCCGCCCTCAGTCGGCGAGCGGGCCCGCCTCGCCGGCGCGGAACTGCAGGCGCGCCAGACGGGCGTACATGCCGTCCTTCGCCACCAGTTCGTCGTGGGTGCCTTCCTCGACCACCCGGCCGCCGTCGAGCACCAGGATGCGGTCGCAGGCGAGCACGGTCGCCAGCCGATGGGCGATGACCAGCGTGGTGCGGCCGACCATCAGGCGCTCGAGCGCAGTGTGGACGAGGGCCTCGCTCTCGGCGTCGAGCGCGCTGGTCGCCTCGTCGAGCAGCAGGATCGGCGCGGCGCGCAGCACGGCGCGGGCGATGGCGAGGCGCTGGCGCTGGCCGCCGGAAAGCGTCACGCCGCGTTCGCCGACCTGGGTGGCGTAAGCCGCCGGCAGCTTCTCGACGAACTCGTCGACCAGGGCGGTGCGGGCGGCGGCGATCACCTCGTCGTCGGAGGCGTCGCGGCGGCCGTAGCGGATGTTCTCCATGATCGTGTCGGCGAAGATCACCGTGTCCTGCGGCACGATGGCGATGCGGTCGCGCACGGCGGTCGGATCGGCGGCCTTCACGTCGACGCCGTCGATCGAGACGGTGCCCGACTGCGGGTCGTAGTAGCGCTCGAGCAGGTGGAAGACCGTCGACTTGCCGGCGCCCGAGGGGCCGACGAGGGCGATCTTCTCGCCGGGCGAGACCGAGAGCGAGAGCTCCTCCAGGATGATGCGGTCGGGCGCGCCGGGATAGGCGAAGCGGACGGCGTCGAGCCGCACGAGGCCGGCGGCCGGTTCCGGCAGGGCGACCGGGTTCGCCGGAGCGGCGATGGTCGGCTGTTCGGCGAGAAGCTCGGAGAGCCGTTCGGCGGCACCGGCGGCCTGGGCGATCTCGCCCCAGACCTGCGAGAGTTCACCGAGCGCACCGGCGGCGAAGACCGAATAGAGCACGAACTGCGACAGGGTGCCGGGGGTCAGGCGACCCGAGAGCACGTCGGTGGCACCGATCCACAGCACCGCGACGACCGATCCGAAGACCATGAAGATGGCGACGGCGGTGAGGAAGGCGCGGGCGCGGGTGGAGGAACGGGCGGCCTCGAAGGCGCGGTCCACCGCGGCGGTGAAGTGGCCGACGGCGCTCTTCTCGTTGGTGAAGGCCTGGAGCGCGCGCATCGCGCCGATGCTCTCGGAGGCGAAGGCGGCGGCGTTGGCGAGCGTGTCCTGGGCGAGGCGCGAGCGGGCGCGCACCTTGCGGCCGAAGGCGACCAGCGGCAGCACGATGAAGGGAATGGCGAGCAGCACCAGCGCCGAGAGGCGCGGGGAGGTCACCACCATCATCGCCACGGCGCCGACGAAGAGGAAGAAGTTGCGCAGCGCGATCGAGGCGGAGGCGCCGACGGCGGACTTGATCTGGGTGGCGTCGGCGGTCAGCCGCGAGACGATCTCGCCGGAGTGCGAGCGATCCCAGAAATCGGCGGAGAGCCGCGTCACGTGTTCGAAGACGTGGGAACGCAGATCGGCGACGATGCGCTCGCCGAGCCAGGTGACGAGGTAGTAGCGGGTGGCCGAGGCGAGCGCGAGGGCGCCGGCGAGCACCATCAGAACCGCGAAGTAGCGATCGATGAAGGCGCTGTCGGCGGCGGAGAAACCGTGATCGATCATGCGCCGCACCGCGAGCGGCAGGGCGAGTGTCACGCCGGCGGCGGCGACCAGCGCGCAGAGCGCGGCGAAGACGTGACCACGATGGCGTGCGACATAGGGCAGGAGGCTCTTCAGCGGACGCACGGAACGGCGCTTGGCCGGCTCGCTGCCGGTCTCGGAGGTGCTCGTCTTTCTCGCCACCGTGGATCCCTCGTCGCTCGGTCGAGCCGGACCTCTGCCGGCGCGACTTCCTTGAACGCTTCCAGCGGAGGGATCAAGTCCCGAGACCGTGAAAGCGACGAAGGTCGCGGGCGGGCGAGGCGGGGAAAGCGCCGGCGATCGGTGCGATCACCCTTGTTCGTGGAGCCCGATTGTTATATGAACGCCGCCGAACCGACGAGACGGCCGTGTCGTGCACCGACGCGGCCTCGTCTTTGTCGAACCTCATCGACACGATCGCGTGAGCGCGGCCGCCGAACCCGGCAGCGGTGTCACGGAACGGGGCACGACCATGAAGCAGGGCATCCATCCCGACTATCACACCATCAAGGTTGTGATGACCAACGGCACCGAGTTCACCACGCGCTCGACCTTCGGCAAGGAAGGCGACACGCTGAACCTCGACATCGATCCGTCGTCGCATCCGGCGTGGACCGGCGGTTCGCAGCAGCTGCTCGACCGCGGCGGCCGCATCTCCAAGTTCAAGGACAAGTTCAAGGGCTTCGGTCTCTGATCGACCCCTTCGGACCCGTCCGAAACGATTGCCCCGGCCGAAAGGCCGGGGTTTTTCGTTTTCGGTCGGTGTGTCCGCGAACGCCGCCGGCGAGAACGACGAAGGCCGGCGCGATCGCTCGCGCCGGCCCTTCTGTCCCGAAACGGGACGGATCGTCAGTCGTCGCGGCCGAAGGCGTGGGCGAGGAGACCCAGCTGGTCGGCGACCGGGTTCGGCGCCGGTGCCCGCTCGGTCTCGGCATAGATGGCGTCGTCGAGCTTGCGGATGCGCTCCTGCAGGCGGCGCGAGCGTTCGACCAGATCGCGCAGCGTCTCCGGCACCTCGTCCCAGCCGGGGCCGGTGCGATCGGCGGGGCGATCCTCGATGCGGACCTTGGACTTCTCGAGGCCCGCCTGCTGCTGCGTCATTTCGCCTTCGTTGACGGCGCGCTGCAGCAGGAGCCAGGAGGCGAGCTGCATCAGGCGCGTGGTCAGGCGCATGGATTCGGTGGCGTAGATCAGCGAGGCGGCGCGCGACAGGCCGCGGCTCTCGGAACGGCCGGGGCCGTCGAGATAGGAAGCGGTCTCCTCGACCAGCGCCATGCCTTCGCGGAAGAGCTGGCGGAAGGTCTCCGATCCGGCGAAGCGCGCGGCGAAATCGACGGTCTCGGCGGCTTCGGTCTGGTCGGTGGGAACGTCCGGGTTCATCGCCATCTCCTCGAGCGACACGCGGGACCTGCCCCGAAGCGGGACACCGCGCGTTTCATCGACCTTCCCGTCGCAAGAGCCGTGCCGTGTCCGGCGGGGAGGCGCGACGCGCGACCGCCGGCCGTTGTCGCCGCGATCTCGGAAAAAAGGAGAGCCGCGGAGTGCGCGGCTCTCGCCGAGTCTCTTAGGAGGCAACGAGCCGAGTGGGCAAGCCACTCGCGATCCGGAAATTCCGGATGTCACCATCATCGATCGGAAACCTTAATCGACGATGAAACGGCGCGCCATACGCCGCCGTTTCGGGTGTCTTCCGCGGCTGTGGACCGCGCCGCCGGGCGGGTCGACGATCACGTCGTGGAGATCTCGACCGCGTCCAGTTCGCGGTCGCAAAAAAGACATGACCCGCTGCGAGGAAGTTCTCGCGAACGGCATCGCGGCCCGTCGTCTTCCGGTGGCGGCCGGATTTACGAAGGGTAAACCACGCTGATCGTTCGCCGGGGACGAAAGTCGCCGTCGAGTTGCGTCGAAAGATTCGGTCAAGACTCGATCGGTCACAATTGTCTCAAAATCGGAGGATCTTCGAGGGGAAGATCCGGAGAGGACCCAAGGTACACGTCATGACTGCCGGCCAAAACGTCAACGCCAGCGAACTTCTCGGCAAGGCCCGCCTTTCCGTCCACGAAATGACCGATCTGATCGCCGCCATGGTCTCGGATCTTCCCACCGTCAAGTCGGTCGCGGTCGACGGCGACGGCGGCGAGATCTTCGTCGCGCTGACGACGGGCAAGCGCATCGGCATCGCCGCCATTCCGGTGGCCCATGCGATGAACGAGTCGATGGACAGCCGCCTTCAGGCGCTGGACGACCTGTTCAAGCGCTGCGCCTGAACCACCGTCCCGTCCGGCTCGACCGGACCCGAGTTTCGCGAGCGCCGGGCGTGGAGACACGCCGCGGCGCTCGATGTTTTCTGGGGCGGTGTTCGTGTCGGCGGGGGTGCGCGATGCTTCGAGACGCGCCTTCGGCGCTCCTCAGCATGAGGCGCATGTGCTTGTTTCGAAAATGAAAAAAGGCGCCTCATGCTGAGGAGCGGGCCGAAGGCCCGCGTCTCGAAGCATCACGCACGGCATTCGAACCACGATGCCTTCACGCCGGCCGCCACTCCAGCACCAGCGTCGGCAGACCGGAGCGCGGGTTTCGACCTTCGCCGACACGGGCGAAGCCCTGTTTCTCGTAGAAGGCGACGGCGCGGGCGTTGTCGGCGTTGACGTCGAGGCCGACGCGGTCGGGCGACACGCGGCGGGCCTCGGCCAGGAGCGCCTCGGCGAAGCCGGCACCCCAGACGACGGGATGGACGGCGATCTGGTCGAGCCAGCCGGTCGCCGGGTCGATCGTGACGAAGCCGCGGACGTCGCCGTTCGCCGCGATCGCCACTGCGACGTGGACGCCGTTCGAGAGATGCTCGGCGATCCGGTCGACCAGCCAGCCGCGACGGGCCTCGAAGTCGATCTCCGGCATGGTCTTCGTCCACGACGCCACCCAGAGATCGACGACCTCGGGCAGGTAGGCGGAGACATAGGGCAGGACCTCGCGAAGCGTGCGGGCGAGGTCGGGGACGGCGTCGCGGGGACCTGTGGTGTCGTTCAACGACGGCTCCTCGTCATTCGCTCAACGATCGGTCAGGCGGATTTCGATGCGGCGGTTTCGGGCATAGACCTCCTCGGTCTTGCCTTCCTCCAGCGGCTGGAACTCGCCGAAGGCGGCGGCGACGAGGTGTTTCGGCGAGACGCCGGCCTCGACCAGCCGCCGCACCACGGCGATGGCACGGGCGGCGGAGAGTTCCCAGTTCGAGGCGAAGCGGCCGGCGATCGGGCGTTCGTCGGTGTGGCCGTCGACGCGCAGCGTCCAGGGCACGTCGGCGGGGATCTCGCGTTCGAGGTCGCGGATGGCCGCGGCGATGCGGTCGATCGCGGCGCGGCCGGCGTCGTCGAGGGCGTCGGAGCCGACGGGGAAGAGCACCTCCGACTGGAAGACGAAGCGGTCGCCGACGACGCGGACGTCGGGGCGGTTGCCGAGGATCTCGCGCAGGCGGCCGAAGAAGTCGGAGCGATAGCGTTGCAACTCCTGCACCCGCTGGGCCAGCGCCACGTTGAGGCGGGCGCCGAGGTCGGCGATCTTGGTACGGCTCTCCTTGTCGCGGCTCTCCGAGGCGTCGAGCGCCTCCTCGAGGGCGGCGATCTGGCGGCGCAGCGCCGAGATCTGGCGGTTGAGCAGGTCGACCTGGGCGAGGGCTTCCGCCGACAGGCGCTTCTCGGCGTCGAGCGCCGCACCGGCTCCGGCGGCGGCACCGGCGCCGGAGGCCGCACTCTTCTCCAGCGCGTCGATGCGGGCGCGCAGCGCATCGCCTTCCGCGCGGGCGTCGGAGAGACCGGCGCGCAGACGCGTCGCCTCGCTCTCGACGTCGGCCTTGCCGCCGCGCTCGAGGGCGAGCAGCTCGGTCAGTTCGGAGATCTGCTTCTGCAGGCGGAGGAGGGCGCTGTCCTTGCCGGTGATTTCCTTCGACAGGAAGAACTGCGCCAGCATGAAGACCGACAGCAGGAAGACCACCACCAGAATCAGCGTCGACAGAGCGTCGACGAAGCCCGGCCAGTAGTCGATCGGCCCTTCGCGGCGACGGCGGGCGAGGCGCATCGTCACCTCCCGTCGGCGGGCGTGTCGGCCGGCGCTCGGGCGGGCGTGCCGCCGTCGGGATCGAGGGCGCCGGCGATGCGGTCGAGCGCGGTCAGCGTGGCGCGTGCGGTCTCGCCCTGGGCGTCGATCAGGCCGCGGATCTGCGCCTGTTCGGCGCGCACCTCGGCGACGAGGCCGCGCAGGCTCTCGGCGAGTTCACCCAGTGCCGAGGCGGTCTTGCCGCCGCCGGTCGAGCCCATCTCGGTGAGGCGCGCCAGCCGGTCGATCGAGCGCTGGAGCCCTTCGACGCCGGAGGCGGGGCGGTCGAGTTCGAGATCGGTCTCGGTCGCCAGCCAATCCTCGAGCTCGTTGTAGAAGCGGTTCTGCGCCGCGCCCGCCTGGAGGTCGAGGAAGCCGATCACCAGCGAGCCGGCGAGGCCGAAGAGCGAGGACGAGAAGGCGAGGCCCATGCCCGACAGGGGCTTGGCGAGACCGGTCTTGAGGTCCTCGAAGACGGCGCCGAGGTCGGAAGCGCCGCCGTTCAGCGTCTTCAGCGTGTCGCCGATCGAGGAGACGGTCTCGGAGAGGCCGGTGAAGGTGCCGAGCAGGCCGAGGAAGACCAGGGTCGCGGCGATGTAGCGGGTGATCTCCCGCGTCTCGTCGAGGCGCATGCCGATCGAATCGAGGATCGAGCGGGTCGTCGCCGGCGTCAGCCCGGCGGTGCCGCGATCGCCGATCAGCGCCGCCATCGGTCCGAGCAGGCGCGGGCGCGGCAGGGCGGGGGCGGTCGGGTCGGCGGCGCGGAAGGCGTTGACCCAGCGCACTTCGGCAAAGAGCCGGATCACCTGGCGCATCGCCAGGAGGATGCCGAGCGCGGCGACGAAGAGGATGAAGCCGTTCAGCGCCGGATTGGCCGAGAAGGCCGCCATCGCCTGGCGCTGGAGGATCACGCCGACGAAGCCGGCGATCACCAGGAAGATCACCATCCGCCAGAGGAAGACCTGCGGGGAGGAGAGGCGTTCGTGTTCGTGTCTCGGTGCCATGTCGTGTCTCGCGGGGTGGCGGCAGGATGAACGCCGCCGGGCCGCGAGACAAGCACGGATCGGTCACGCCTTCGCGACGGTTCGACGACGGCGGGTGGAACCGCGAACGGAGGTCCGCGATCAGGCCTCGGTGATGACCTTGGCGACGCGCTTGTAGACGTTCTCGTTGCCGCAGATGACCGAGCCGGTCTCGAGCATGCGCTCGCCGCCCTTGAGGTCGGTGACGAAGCCGCCGGCCTCGCGCACCAGCAGGATGCCGGCCGCCATGTCCCAGGGCTGCAGGTCGCGCTCCCAGAAGCCGTCGAGGCGGCCCGAGGCGACCCAGGCGAGGTCGAGCGAGGCGGCGCCGAAGCGGCGAATGCCGGCGACCTCGCGGCTCAGCGCGCCGACCTCCTTCAGCCAGCGGGCGTGATCGCCGTGGCCGAGGAAGGGGATGCCGGTACCGATCACGCATTCGTGAAGGTCGCGGCGGGTGGCGACGCGCAGGCGGCGATCGTTGAGGAAGGCGCCGCCGCCGCGCTCGGCGACGTAGAGTTCGTCGAGGATCGGATTGTAGACGACACCGGCGACGATCTGGTCGTTGCGCTTCAGTGCCACCGAGATCGCGAACTGCGGGATGCCGTGCAGGAAGTTGGTGGTGCCGTCGAGCGGGTCGACGATCCAGGTGTGGGTCGGGTCGGAGCCCTCGACCACGCCGCCTTCCTCGAGCAGGAAGCCGTAGGTCGGACGAACGCGGGAGAGTTCCTCGCGCAGGATCGCCTCGGCCTTGCGGTCGGCGGCGGAGACGAAGTCGGCCGGGCCCTTGTGGGAGACCTGCAGGTTCTCGACCTCGCCGAAGTCGCGCACGAGCGAGCGAGCCGCCTTGCGGACGGCGTCGACCATGACGTTGAGGAGTGCCGAGCGTGCCATCGTGTCTTTCCGGGTTTTCGTGGAGCGGCCTCTCGTCACCACGAAATGCCGCTCGATTCAAGAAAAAAGGGCGCTCAGGGGCGCGGAGCAGGCTTGTCGGCGCCGCTCGCGGGGGCCGCGGCCGCGTTCGCGGCGGCTTCCGCCTCTTCGGCCTCGATACCGGCGCCGTGGGCGTCGAGGCGGTCGGCCTCGCGCGTCGCGCGAGCGCGGTCGGCGTCGGAGAGGTCGGCGAGCCGCGTCTCCAGCCAGACGTCGGCGAGGCCCTGGCGCTTGGCGAGGATGTGGAAGGTGAGGGCCATGACCGGGTCGGGGGGCGTGCCGATGCCGGCGGCATACATGCGTGCCAACCGGTTGCGGCCGATGGCGTTGCCGCGCAGCGCCGAGCGACGGAACCAGACGAAGGCGTTCTCCGCCGACTTCCGCACGCCGCGGCCGTTGATCAGCATCAGCGCGAAGTCGATCTCGGCCGCCTCGAAGCCGGCGGTCGCGGCCTCGTGCATCCACCGGGCGGCGGCGACGGGATCGGCGTGCGGGTTGTCGGGATCGGACAGCATGGTGGCGTAGGCGTATTGCGCCTCGATGTTGCCCTGCTCGGCGGCGCGGCGCATCCAGTCGGCGGCCTTGTCGACGTCGTGCGGGGCGTAGCGGCCGTCGAGCATCATGACGGCGCCGTTGAAGAGGGCGATCGGCTGGTTCTTCTCGGCGGCGGCGGAAAAGAGCGTCCAGGCGCGCTTGTCGTCGCGGGGCAGGCCGCGGCCGGCGAGCAGCATCTGGGCGAGTGCGGCCTGGGCCTCGCGGTCACCCTTGTCGGCGGCGAGCCCGTACCAGCGGGCCGCCTTGGCGAGATCGGCGGGCACGCCGAGGCCGCCCTCGTAGAGCGTGCCGATCATCGTCATGGCGGCGGTGTCGCCGGCCTCGGCGCGTGGGATCGCCAGCGCCATGGTGGCGAGCCAACGGCCGCGCTGGAAGGCGGAATAGACCGGGTCGGCGTCGTCGGGCGTCGTCGTCGGCGCGGGCGAGAGGGTGGCGCCCTCGAGACTGGTCGGCGCCTGACCGGGGGCGACCGGCACCACCCGCGGCGCGAAGGCGCCGGCGGGGATCGACGGGGCGGCCGCCGGCTTCTTCGGTGCTTCCTTCTTGGCCGCGGGCTTCGTCGGCTTCTCGGTCACGGCGAAGGCCGGCGCCGCCGCGAAGGGCGCCGCGGCGAGCGTCGCGAGGAGGAGTAGACGAAGCGTGCGGCGCGGAGCCATGGCGATCAGGCCTCCGCGAGGCGGCGGGTCGCCTCTTCGAGGGCGGCGACCGGCCCGCGCGGGTCGGCCCAGATCGCGTCGCGCAGGGCGACGAATTCGGCGCCGGTGGCGGCGGCCTCCTCGAGCGAGGCCAGCGTCGAGCCGGCCATCAGCACGACCGGCGGCTCGAACAGCGGCACCCACCAGACGGCGAGGTCCAGGGCGCGGGGATCGGCCTCGGGCGCCTCGGGGCGATCGAGGCTGCCGAAGAAGACGTAGTCGACCTGGGTCTCGCCGGCTTCCATCGCCTCGTGGCGGGTCTCGAGACCGCCGACGCCGACGATGCCGGCGGGGTGGAAGGTCTCGAGCGCGGAGCGCAGGTCGGCGATGCCGGTGTCGACATGGATGCCGTCGGCCTTGGCGCGGCCGGCGGTGCGGGTGTCGTTGCGCACGGTGACGGCGACGTCGTGCTTCTGGGCGATCGGGGTGAGGAGCTCGGCGATGCGCTGGCGCGCCATCTCCGATCCGGTCTCCAGCGCGACGATCAGCGAGGCGACGTCGCCGGCGGCGAGCGTCTGGTCGAGCACCGCCGGGAAGGTCGAGACGTCGACGTCGCGCGGGGTGACGAGGCAGAGACGGGGCACGGGCGATATCCTCGGAAAGGGCGGCGCAGCCGACATGGTCGCGCGTGGTGTCTTCCTATGGGATTTCGGCACGACGGTGGCAAGGGGGAAGGGTGTCGCTCGCGATGCGCGATGCTCGGCGAGATCCGTGAAAGAAAACGGCCCGGGATCGCTCCCGGGCCGCTTCGTTCATGCGTCGACCGCGTCTCACGCCTTGCGCAGGCATTCGACGCCCGGAAGGGCCTTGCCCTCGAGCCACTCGAGGAAGGCGCCGCCGGCGGTCGAGATGTAGGTGAAGTCGTCGGCCGCACCGGCGTGGTTCAGCGCCGAGACGGTGTCGCCGCCGCCGGCGACCGCGACGATCGCGCCCTTGGCGGCCAGCTCGCCGGCCTTGCGGGCGACCGCGTTGGTCGCGGCGTCGAAGGGCTCGATCTCGAAGGCGCCGAAGGGGCCGTTCCACACCAGCGTCTTGATCGTGGTGTCGAGCAGACCGATCACCGCGGCGACCGAGGCGGGACCGGCGTCGAGCACCATCTCGTCGGCCGCGATCTCGCCGTTCTTCACGACGCGATTGGCGGCACCGGCCTTGAACTCCTTCGCCGCGACGCCGTCGACCGGCAGGACGACGGTGCAACCGGCGGCCTTGGCCTTCTCGACGATCTCGCGGGCGGTCGGGGCCAGATCGTGCTCGCACAGCGACTTGCCGACTTCCACGCCCTGGGCGGCGAGGAAGGTGTTGGCCATGCCGCCGCCGATGATCAGGTAGTCGACCTTCTTGACGAGGTTGCCGAGCAGCTCGAGCTTCGAGGACACCTTGGCGCCGCCGACGACCGCCGCGACCGGACGGGTCGGGGCCTCGAGCGCCTTGGTCAGCGCGTCGAGTTCGGCCTGCATGCAGCGACCGGCATAGGCCGGCAGCTCGTGGGCGAGGCCCTCGGTGGTGGCGTGCGCCCGGTGGGCGGTGGCGAAGGCGTCGTTGACGAAGACGTCGCCGAGGGCGGCGAGCTTCTTCACGTGCGCCGGATCGTTCTTCTCTTCGCCCTTGTAGAAGCGGGTGTTCTCGAGCAGGAGGACGTCACCGTCGGCCATCTCGGCGATGGCCGCTTCGGCGACCGGGCCGATGCTGTCGGCCGCGAAGGCGACCGGACGGCCGAGGCGCGAGGCCAGCGGCGCGACGACCTGCTCCAGCGAATACTTCGCTTCCGGCCCGTCCTTGGGACGGCCGAAGTGGGCGAGCAGGATCACCTTGCCGCCCTTGTCGGCGATCTCGGTGATGGTCGGCAGGACGGCACGGATGCGGGTGTCGTCGGTGACGTGGCCGTCTTCCATCGGGACGTTCAGATCGACGCGGACGAGGCAACGCTTGCCCTTCACCGCGGCGTCGTCGAGGGTCTTGAATGCGCTCATGACGAGTTCTCCGGTCGGAGGTGGATGAACGGGCCGGCCGCGACG
The DNA here is from genome assembly GCF_056313985.1 of Pinisolibacter sp. DMC19. Taxonomy (NCBI): domain Bacteria; kingdom Pseudomonadati; phylum Pseudomonadota; class Alphaproteobacteria; order Hyphomicrobiales; family Ancalomicrobiaceae; genus Pinisolibacter; species Pinisolibacter sp. DMC19. The sequence continues at coordinate 183,835 of NZ_JBQUZF010000004.1, forward strand.
CGGCCGACCCTTCTTTTCGCCCCAAACTCGGTCGTGGTCAGATGAGCTTGCCCATCGCGACCGCGGTATCGCTCATACGGTTGGAGAAGCCCCACTCGTTGTCGTACCAGGAGAGGACCGACACGAAGGTGCCGTCCATGACCTTGGTCTGGTCGGTGTGGAAGATCGACGAGTGCGGATCGTGGTTGAAGTCCGACGAGACGTTCTTGTCGTCGGTGTAGCCGAGGATGCCCTTCAGCCCGCCGTTGGCGGCGGCGCGGATGGCGTCGTTGATCTCGGCGACCGTCGTCGGGCGCTTGGCGATGAACTTGAGGTCGACCACCGACACGTTCGGGGTCGGCACGCGCACCGCGAAGCCGTCGAGCTTGCCCTTGAGTTCCGGCAGCACCAGGCCGACCGCCTTGGCCGCACCGGTCGAGGTCGGGATCATGCTGAGGGCCGCCGCGCGGGCGCGGTAGAGGTCCTTGTGCATGGTGTCGAGGGTCGGCTGATCACCCGTGTAGGAGTGGATCGTCGTCATCATGCCCTTCTCGATGCCGATCGTGTCGTTCAGCACCTTGGCGAAGGGCGACAGACAGTTGGTCGTGCACGAGGCGTTGGAGACGATCAGATGATCCTTGGTCAGCTTGTCGTGGTTGACGCCGTAGACGACCGTCAGGTCGGCGTTCTCGCCCGGAGCCGAGATCAGCACGCGCTTGGCGCCGGCGGTCAGATGCGCGGCGGCCTTCTCCTTGGCGGTGAAGAGGCCGGTGCACTCGAGCGCGATGTCGACGCCGAGTTCCTTCCACGGCAGGGTCGAGGGATCGCGCACGGCGGTCACCTTGATCGGGCCGCGTCCGACGTCGATGGTGTCGCCGGCGACCGTCACGGTGCCGGGGAAGCGACCGTGGACCGAGTCGTAGCGGACGAGGTGCGCATTGGTCTCGACCGGGCCGAGATCGTTGATGGCGACGACCTCGATGTCGGTACGGCCGGACTCGACGATGGCGCGGAGCACGTTGCGACCGATGCGACCGAAACCGTTGATGGCGACACGAACAGCCATGGGAGTTCTCCTCTCGAATGATCAGCCGGCCGACCGGAGGGCCCGATCGGCACTCGAACGTCTTGCGAGCGGGCCTCGACGTCCGTCACGCGGTCGGGCGAGGAGGGACCACTCGGACCGGGCGCCCTTGGGGCCACTGGGGGCCGGGCGGCACCGGGAATTCTTGCCTCCGGAGACGATCGTGCATCCCATGGGGGTGCACCGGCCGGGATCGAACCCGAAATCGAGGACGGGGGCACTCGTAGCAGGTCGGTCGGGGGTGTCAATCCGAACCATTCCGCGCTTGCAGTCGCGCGAGGTGCCGCAAGCGGGCGGTGCGCGGGCGGCAACCGGATGTGCAGGGCGGGGAAAGCACCGAAACGACGGAGCGATCGCATTGACCCGACCTTCGCCGGAAGCCTAAATTCCGGCCGAGACGACCTCGCGACGAATCGCGCGGGCCGCGATCGGTCGAGGCGATCGATCCCGCGTCGGGCGGATGATCCGCACGCGGTTTTCAAGGAGTTCGCAGGGTGCCTCCGGCCGGACGGGCAGAGGGCACCATGGTCCGGCCGCAACGGGGACGGCGCCCCGGGGCGGTGGCATGGCGGCGAGACGTGACGGCGGGACGGCGCTGCCGTCACCGGTCGCAGGAGGTCGGAATGGTTCAGGCTCCCGCCGTCGAGGCGGCGCTCGGTCGGCTGGCGGCGGCCCTCGAGATGCTCGAGGCGGCGGTCGAACGCCGTTTCGAGGCAGACCGGACCACGCTCGAGCTCGAGGAAGAGGTGGCGCGGATCGCCGACGATCGCTCGCGCCTCGGCCAGAGCCTCGATCAGGAGAAGGCGCGGGGCAATCTCCTCGAGGAGACCAATCGCGAAGTGTCGCGTCGCCTGGTGGCGGCGATGGAGTCGATCCGCTCCGTTCTCGACGCGCACGGCGGGTGAGGCGAGGCGGCATGGCGCAGGTCAACGTGACCATCAACGGCCGGGTCTACCGGATGGCCTGCGAGGACGGGCAGGAGGGTCACCTCCAGAGCCTCGCCCAGCGGGTGGACGAGATCATCCACGGGCTGCGCGGCTCCTTCGGCGAGATCGGCGACCAGCGGCTGACCGTGATGGCGGCCGTCACCGTGATGGACGATCTGGTCGAGACCCAGCGCCGGCTGAAGAGCCTCGAGGCCGAGAACAGCCTGCTGCGCGAGACCCGCACCGCGGTGATCGAACGGCGCGACGAGATCGAGATCGAGATCGCCCGGCGGATCGACGAGGCGGCGGGCCGCGTCGTCGCGGTGGCCGAGGCGTTGGGGCGCCGGCGCGCCGAACCGGACGAGACCGACGAGGGCTGAGCCCTTCCGCCCGAGCCCCCCAACGACGGATCGATCGCGTGTCGCTGCAACTCGTCTCCGATCTCGCGGCGGTGCTGGCGCCGTCACTCGCCCTGACGCTCGCCGGCTTCCTCTGGGGGCGGAGCCCGCATCCCTTCGATCAGGCCTTCGTCACCCGGCTCGTCACCATGGTGGGCGCGCCCTGCCTCGTCTTCTCGGCCCTGACGAAGACGCCGCTGCCCGGGCGCGACGTCGCCACCATGGTGACGGCGACGACCGTCTGCCTCGCCGTCTTCGCGCTCGCCGGCACCGCGGCACTGCTCGCGCTGCGGCTGAGGCTGCGCACCCATCTGCCGGCCGTGGTCTTTCCCAACATCGGCAACATGGGGCTGCCGATCTGCTTCTTCGCCTTCGGCGAGCGGGGGCTGACGCTGGCGACGATCTTCTTCGCGATCACCTCGGTGTTCCAGTTCACCGTCGGCCCGGCGATCGCCTCGGGCAAACCATCGCCGGCGATGCTGCTGAAGGTGCCCTTCATCCACGCGGTGTGGATCTCGCTCCTCGTCGGCGGGCTGGGTCTCGCGGTCCCACAGTGGGTCGCCAACACCGCGGCGCTCGCCGGCGGGGCGACCATCCCCCTGATGCTGCTGGCGCTCGGGGCGGCGCTCGCCCGGCTGGAGGTCGCGGCACTGCCGCGGGCCTTCGTCGTCTCGGTGCTCCGGATCGGCATCGGCATCGCGACCGGCTTCGCCATTGCCGCCGCCTTCGGCTTCACCGGGGCGGAACGCGGCGTGCTGGTGGTGCAGAGTTCGATGCCGAGCGCGGTCTTCAACTATCTCTTCGCGCGGATGCACGACAATTCGCCGGAGGAGGTCGCCGGCGTGGTGCTCGGCTCGACGCTGCTCTCCTATGCCGCGCTGCCCTTCGTGGTGGCGGCGGTGATGTGAGCGGTCCCCCGGGCCGCGCGTCCGCCACACTGGCACTTCGCTGCGCCAAGCCCTATATTCGATCCCGACGAGGCTGCGCGACGCGGCAGGAGTCTGCATCCCCGGGGCCTTATCGATCCTAACGGGAGCTGTCACTGGGGAGGTCCGTGGACTTCTTCATTACGGCGCCCACCTACTTCGTAGGTTTCCCGGGATCGAATTCTCCACCGGTCGAGGTGGCTTCGTCACTTTGCCCCTTTCGTGGCGCCGGTCGCCGAACACGCGGGCACCCAACCCGCCCGCCGGACCGTCGATGACCGCCACGCCCACAGCCCTCGCTCCCCTCAAGGACACGCTCCGTCGCGCGGCCCTCGCCCGCCGCGACGGGCTCGACGCGGCCTTCCGCGCGCGGGCTGCGGAAGCCTTGGCGAGCCATGCCGACCTGCCCACGCTTGCCGCCGGAACGATCGTCGCCGGCTATTTCCCGATCCGTTCGGAGATCGATCCGCGCCCGCTGATGCGGCGGCTCGCGGCCTCCGGCGCGCATCTCGCGCTGCCCGTCGTGATGGGCGACGGCGAGAGCCTGGTCTTCCGTCTGTGGCGGGAGGGCGAGGCGCTGGAGCGCGCCTCCTTCGGCCTGTCGGTGCCGCCGGCGCGTGCGCCGGTGGTCGAACCCGACGTGCTGCTGGTGCCGCTCGCCGCCTTCGACGGCCTCGGCCACCGCATCGGCTACGGCAAGGGCCATTACGACCGGGCGCTCGCCCGGCTCGACGCCACGGCGCGGCGACTGGCGATCGGTCTTGCCTTTTCGACCCAACGGGTGGACGAGGTGCCGGCAGAGCCGCACGATCGGCCGCTCGATCTGATCCTCACCGAGGCCGGCGCGATCCGGCCGGCGACCACCGCTTCGGAGTGACCCCATGCGACTTCTCTTTCTCGGCGACGTGGTCGGCAAGGCCGGACGCAAGGCGGTGCTCGATCGCCTGCCGGGTCTCGTCGACGACCTCGGGCTCGACTTCGTCGTGGTCAATGCCGAGAACGCGGCCGGCGGCTTCGGCATCACCGAGGAGATCGCGCAGGATCTGATCGACGCCGGCGCCGATGCGCTGACGCTCGGCAACCATTCCTGGGATCAACGCGAGGCGCTGGTCTTCATCGAACGCCAGCCGCGCCTGCTGCGTCCGGCCAACTACCCCGCCGGCACGCCGGGCAAGGGGGCCAATCTCTACATCGCCAGGAACGGCGCGCGGGTGCTGGTCGTCTCGGTGATGGGGCGGATCTACATGGACCCGCTCGACGACCCCTTCGCGGTGGCCGAACGCGAGATCGCCGCCTGTCCGCTCGCCGAGCAGGCCGATGCGATCATCCTCGACGTCCATGCCGAGGCGACCTCCGAGAAGCAGGCGATGGCCCATCATTTCGACGGCCGCGTCTCCCTCGTCGTCGGCACGCACACGCATGTCCCGACGGCGGACTACCAGATCCTGCCCGGCGGCACGGCGTTCCAGTCGGATGCCGGCATGTGCGGCGACTACGACAGCGTCATCGGCATGGAGAAGGACGAGCCGATCAACCGCTTCACCACCAAGATCGGCCGTGCCCGTTTCGAGCCGGCCGGCGGCGAGGCGACGGTCTGCGGCCTCTTCGTCGAGACCGACGAGCGCACCGGACTGGCGAAACGGGTCGAGCCGCTGCGCCTCGGCGGGCGATTGTCGCAGGCGATGCCGAAGGCGTGAGGCGCGTATTCGGCCCGGCTGGATTTTCGCCGCGCCACCGCCTATAAGGGCGCACTTTCCGACATTCCCGGGCGTCGGCGGTTCCCGCTCGAGCCCGCACGACCGCGATCGCGAGAGACGACGACCATGGCCGGACATTCACAGTTCAAGAACATCATGCATCGGAAGGGCAAGCAGGACAAAGTCCGCTCCAAGCTCTTCTCCAAGCTCGCCCGCGAAATCACCGTGGCGGCCAAGGACGGCGGCGGCGATCCGACGATGAACGCCAAGCTGCGTCTCGCCATCCTCAACGCGCGTGCCGAGAACATGCCGAAGGACAACATCGAGCGCGCCATCAAGAAGGCCTCCGGCTCCGACGCCGAGACCTACGAGATGGTCCGCTACGAGGGCTACGGTCCGGGCGGCACGGCGGTGATCGTCGAGACGCTGACCGACAACCGCAACCGCACCGGCGGCAACGTCCGCGCCGCCTTCACCAAGTTCGGCGGCGCGCTGGGCGAGACCAATTCGGTGTCGTTCTCCTTCGACCGGATCGGCGAGATCGTCTATCCGGCCTCCGCCGGCAGCGCCGACGCGGTGCTGGAAGCCGCGATCGAGGCGGGTGCCGACGACGTCGTCTCCGACGAGGAGAGCCACGTGATCGTCACCACCTTCGAGGGCCTCTCGGAGGTCTCCAAGGCGCTCGAGGCGGCGCTGGGTCAGGCGGAGTCGATCAAGCCGAACTGGCGGCCGCAGAACACCGTTCCGGTCGACGAGGAAAAGGCGACGACGCTGATGAAGCTCATCGGCCAGCTCGAAGACGACGACGACGTGCAGAACGTCTACACCAACTTCGACATCTCCGAAGAAGTGATGGCCAAGCTCGCCGCGATGTGAGCGGGCGGGACGGCAGATGATTTCGGCGGGCGCCGGAGGGGAGACCTCCGGCGCCCGTTGCGTTTTGCGGGGGCGATTTCGGGCACCCCTTCTCCCCTCCGTGGGAGAAGGTGGCCGCGGAGCGGCCGGATGAGGGGGCGCCGCGAAGCGGCAACCGGGTCGACGACGTGGTGGTCTCTGTCTTCGGCGAAGAGACCCCTCATCCGCCCTTCGGGCACCTTCTCCCGCAAGGGGAGAAGGGAACGCTGCGGCGGGGCGATGCCCGAGCTCGTTTCGAGTGGTGTCCCTCACCTCCCCCTTTGCGAAACGAACCGAGAACATGCTAGCGTCGCGGGCATGACATCGACCGTTCGAATCATCGGCATCGATCCCGGCCTCCAGCGCACCGGCTGGGGGGTGATCGACGTCGCGGGAAACCGCCTGTCCTTCGTCGCCTGCGGCACCATCACCTCGACCGCCAAGGATGAACTCGCCGGCCGGCTGGTCGAGCTGCACGACGGACTCGCGGCGGTCGTCGCCGACCATGCGCCCGACGAGGCGGCGGTGGAGCACACGTTCGTCAACACCAACCCGACCTCGACGCTGAAGCTCGGTCAGGCGCGCGGCGTGGCGCTGCTGGTGCCGGCGAAGGCCGGGCTCTCGGTCGCCGAATATCAGCCCAATGCGGTCAAGAAGGCGATCGTCGGGGCGGGGCACGCCGACAAGGATCAGGTCCAGCACATGGTCAGGATCCTGCTGCCGAAAGCCGTGTGGAAGGGGGCGGACGCGGCCGACGCGCTCGCCATCGCCATCTGCCACGCCCACCATCGCCAGACGCTGACGCGCGCCCTGCGCATTGCCGGGGCCTGAGGAGAGATCGATGATCGGCAAGCTCAAGGGCATCGTCGACGAATACGGCGACGACTTCGTGATCCTCGACGTGAACGGCGTCGGCTACGTCTGCTTCTGCTCGGCGCGGACGCTGCAGAACCTGCCCTCGCCGGGCGAGGCGGCGGTGCTGTCGATCGAGACGATCGTGCGCGAGGACATGATCCGCCTCTACGGCTTCGCCGATCTCGAGGAACGCGAGTGGTTCCGCATCCTGACGACGGTGCAGGGCGTCGGCACCAAGGTGGCGCTGGCGATCCTGTCGGTGCTCAGGACGAGCGAACTGGCGTCTGCCATCGCGCTGAAGGACGTCACGGCGCTCTGCCGCGCCTCGGGCGTCGGCAAGAAGCTCGCCGAGCGCATCTGTCAGGAGCTGAAGGACAAGACGCCGGGCTTCGCCTCGGTCGATCCGGGCCTGGTGGCGCTCGCCGGCGGCATCGCCGAGAAGACGGCGCCGAAGCCGCTCGCCGACGCGGTCTCCGCGCTGGTCAATCTCGGCTATCCGCAGATCCGCGCGAGCGCCGCGGTGGCGGCTGCTGCCCGCAGCGCCGGCGAGGACGCCACGACCGAGACGCTGATCCGCCTGGGGCTCAAGGAACTGGCACTGGCGTGAGGCGCCTCAGGTCGGCGCCGGGATGACCACCAGTTCGCCGTTCCGCACCCCGCGTTCGGCGCGGATCGCCTCGGCGAAGGCGCGGACGGCGGCGACGTCGCCGGAGAGCGCGGCGATCTCCAGGATCTCGCCACCGGGCAGCGGCTGTTGCAGGCGGGTGGCGCGGACGTCGGTGCGGTCGCGATAGGCGGCGGCGAGCCGCTTGGCGAGTTCGCGGGTCTCGGGGTCGAAGACGAAGGTCAGCGAGGCGACGCAGTCGCGGCTCTCGCCGAGCACCTCGATGCCGCGGGCGAGCCCGGCGCGCGACAGGTCGCGCACCGCCTCCGAGCGGTTGGAATAGCCGCGGGTGACCATGAAACGGTCGATCTCGCCCATCAGGTCGTCGTCGAAGGTCAGGGTCACGCGTTGCACGTCGGATCTCCGCTGGCGAACGGGGCGACTCGCCCCGTCGGTCGGGCGCATGGTGGCGCCCTTCGGCGATTTCGTCGATGGCGGGGCGACCGTCACGTCGACGCGGGGCGCGCCGCCTTCTCAGGGCGGCGGCGTCGCGGACAGCGCGAGGAGCTTCGGCACCAGCGTGGCGATCTCGTTGCGGGCGCCCGCTTCCAGCGCCTTCAGCCAGCGCTTCGGGATGACGCTCGTGCCCCAGCGGGCACCCGCCAGCATGCCGGCGATGGCGCCGGTGGTGTCGGCATCGTCGCCGCGGTTGACGGTGGCGACGACGCACGCCTCGAACGACGCGGCGGTGAAGAAGGCGGCGAGCGCCGTCTTCATCGTGTCGACGATGTAGGCGGTCGCCGGCCCGTGGTAGCCGGTGAAGGCGAAGTTGGGATGAGCCGCCACGAGGGCATCGGCGCGGGCGCGGGCGGCGGCGACGTCGCCGGTGGCGACCAGGATCCGCACCATGTCGATCAGCGCCAGATTGGCGGCGTCGGAGAGCGGGTGGTTGTGGGTGGCGTGCGCCTGGGCGATGCCCCAGGCGGCGGCGCGGCTCGCGTCTTCGAGATTGGCGAGCGCCACCGGCAGGCAGCGCATGGCGGCACCGTTGCCGGCGTCACCCTCGGCGAAGGGGCCTTCGACCGTGCCGGCGGTGATGTAGCGGCGGATGCCGCGTCGGCAGGTGTTGCCGACGTCCGGCGGCTTGGAGCGCAGCCAGGCGGCGAATTCCTCGCAGACGTCGATCGCCTCGAAGCCGCCGCGACGGGTGAGCGAACGGGCGAGGCAGAGCGACATCTGGGTGTCGTCGGTGACGGCGCCGGCCTTCAGCTTCAGCCAGCCGCCGCCGACGATGTCGCGATGGACGCCGTACTCCGCCGCGATCTCGCGCGCCGTCATGAACTCGACCGTGGCGCCGAGCGCATCGCCGATCGCCAGCCCGAGGAATGCGGCATGGGCGCGGTCGGCGACGTCGGGGGAGAGCTGCGTGGTCATCGGGCGATCCTCACCACGAGGTCTCGACGGGATAATCCCCGCCGATCACCAGCCATTCGCCTTCCCCCTTCAACGGGTGGTCGGCGATCAGGCCGGAGAAGAACAGCACTTTCTGCAGCGGCACGCGGGCGGTCAGGATGGTGTCGCCGAAGCATCCGGCGGTGTCGCGATCGGCCGAGAAGGAGACGAGCGCGTTCATGCGGACGACCGCATGGCGCTTGTCGATCTTCTGCAGCGCGACGTGTTCGCCGAAGTCGTTGACGCCGCGGTGGAGCGTCAGATGGCTGACGCCCGGCGCGACGAAGCGATGGAGCGCCCACTGGCAGAACTCGTAGAGCAGATCGAGCTGCGTCATGATCGAGTTCGAGTGGAAGCGGCTCGACATCTTCTCCTCGACATAGGTCGTCCAGCGACCGGTGCCGATGCGGGTGATCGGGCCCTTGTGCCAGGTCGGGAAGATGCCGAATCGGCTCTCGACCCAGCCCTTCAGCACGGCACCCTCGGGCCCGTTGGAATCGAAGCCCCAGCCGGCGACGAGGCGCAGCCAGGACGACAGATAGCGTTTCGGCCCGCTCTCGCCGCTTTCTCGCTGCTCGCGATCGATGGCGAACATCGCCCGCATGTAGGCGGAAAAGGCGCGACCGGCCTCCTCGAGGTCCTCGGCGAGGTCGAGCATCTCGAACAGCGGACGGTTCATCTCGACGACGCCGGCGACGTGCACCGGGCGCGGCGCCTCGACGAAGGCGACGGTGCCGAGATAGTCCGTCGGCAGACCGACGAGATTGGTGGAATGTCCGATCGTCCGGTCCGTATTCATTCGCCCCCCTGATAGCCACAGGAGAGCACGGGCGGTGCCGCAGCGCCAGATCGGGGATGTTGCGATGCGGCGTTTCCCGCCGCATCGCTCGGTCGAAGGATCGGTGTCAGTCCACCGACGGACGGAAGACGCGGATGCGGTGGCCGTCGGGGTCGAGGGCGGTGAAGGTGCGGCCGAAGTCCATGGCGGTCGGCTCTTGCGCGATCGTCAGGCCGCGCGCGGCCCAGTCGGCGTGGGTGGCGTCGACCGCGTCGTCGGAGGCGAGCCTGACGGCGATCTCGCCGCCGCCACCGAGGTGGGAGGCCGCGGGCTGGGCGCCGTCGGCGCGCCACAGGCCGAGCGCCAGGCCGCCGGCGAGCGGCAGCATGGCGAAGGTGTCGGAGATGTCGATCGTCTCGCGGCCGAGGAGGTCGCACCAGAAGGCGGCGGAGCGGCGGACGTCGGAGACGTAGAGGATCAGCAGGCCGGGGGTGATGGTGGTCTCGTTTTCGGTCGTCATGGTGTCACCTCGTGTTGGAAGGATGAGCCACCATGCGACGGGCTGCCGACAGTTTCCGTCAGCAGCGTGCACGCCGTCATTTCGGCGAGCCGATGCCCTCGGCGCGGCGCCATTCGGCGACGAGGGTGCGGCGGCGGCGCGGCAGCCGGGCCTCCTCGATCGTCGCCGTCACCATGCGGTCGACGCGGAAATGGCGGAAGGCGCCGCGCGTCTCGCACCAGGCGGCGAGCACCCGCGTCTCCTCCATGAAGCCGAGGGCGACCGGCCAGACGACGCGGCGGGTCTCGCGACCCTCGACGTCGCGATAGGCGAGAGCGAGCTTCTTCTCCTCCCGCAGGGCGCGGCGCAGCAGGGCGAGGTCGACGACTTCCGGCGGATGGCGTCGCGTGGTCGAGACCATGAGCGAGGGCTCGTCGAGCGCGGCGCGGCGATCGGGCGGCAGGACGGCGGCGATCTTGGCGATGGCATCGCGGGCGGCCAGCGCGAGACGCGCGTCCGTCTGGGCGGCGACCCAACGCGAGCCGAGCATCAAGGCCTCGATCTCCTCGTCGCGGAACATCAGCGGCGGCAGCAGGAAGCCGGAGCGCAGCACGTAGCCGACGCCGGCCTCGCCCTCTATGTCGGCGCCCTCGCCGACGAGCGTCGCGACATCGCGATAGACCGTGCGCAGCGACACGCCGAGTTCGGCCGCCAGCTCCGCCCCCGTCACCGGGGTACGGCGACGGCGCAGCGCCTGAACGAGGGCGAGGAGGCGGGCGGCGCGCGACATGGGTGGGCTCACGCCGTCCGGTCGATCACTCGACCGACCAGCCGAAGGCGATGGAATCGACGATCGGCTTGGCGGCCTTCATCTCGGGGGCGTTGGAGGCGAATTCGCGATCGCCGGCAACCGCGCTCGCCGCCTTGTCGGGAACGCCCGACGGCAGGGCGAAGCGCACCGAGACGATGCAGCCGCCCGGCGCCGGCTTGTCGAGCTCGCCGCCCTTCCAGTCGGTGACCGAGCCGCCGTAGTCCCAGTCGAAGCCGGAGAGCGCGAAGGGCTTGCCGTTGAGCTTCTCGACCTCGGCGATCGTGAGACCGGGGCGGACGCCGTTCTGGGCGCCGATCCTGTTGTCGCGGGCCGGGCGGATCGAGGAGAGCTTCTCGCGCTTCTTGTCGTCGGCCCAGAAGAACTCGAGCCGCTTCTTGGCATCCTTGGGGTAGAGGACGGTGGCGCCGATCTTCTCGCCTTCGGCGCCGTCGACCTGCTTCCAGACGACGTTGTCCTTGCCGAAGGCGGCGACGAGCTTGGCGTGGGACGTGTCCGCGCCGAGCGGCCCGGTGCAGGAGAGGACCGGCGATGCGGCCTCCTGGGCGGCGGCGGGCAGCGCGAGCAGCAGGATCGAGGCGAGGGCGGAAGCCGAGGCGGCAAGCCGCGGGGAACAGAACATCGTCGCGTCTCCTTGGGGATGCGTTCGGCCGATCCTACACCGGAACGGCGATGTGGGAGGGGGCGAATCCGTCGCGGCAGTTGAAAGTTCGACGCGGGCGTGCCGAGGGCAGGGGAGGGGAGGCGCCGCCTCGCGTTCTCGCTTCGTCCCGCCGACGCCCCGTGCTAGGGATGCGCGCGACGGCCTGCGGACGGACGATTCGATGACGACACCCAAGCGACTGATATCGGGCGAGAAGCGCGAGGAGGACCTCGACGCGACGCTTCGGCCGCAGGCGCTGGGCGACTTCGTCGGCCAACAGGCGGCGCGCGAGAACCTCTCCGTCTTCATCGAGGCCGCCAAGCATCGCCGCGATGCGCTCGACCACGTGCTCTTCGTCGGCCCGCCCGGTCTCGGCAAGACGACGCTCGCCCAGATCGTGGCGCGCGAACTCGGCGTCAACTTCCGTTCGACCTCGGGGCCGGTGATCGCCAAGGCGGGCGATCTCGCGGCCCTTCTCACCAATCTCGAGGAACGCGACGTCCTCTTCATCGACGAGATCCACCGGCTCAATCCGGCCGTCGAGGAAATCCTCTATCCGGCGATGGAGGACTATCAGCTCGATCTCATCATCGGCGAGGGGCCGGCGGCGCGCTCGGTGAAGATCGATCTGGCGAAGTTCACGCTGGTCGCCGCCACCACGCGGCTGGGTCTGCTGACGACGCCGCTCAGGGATCGTTTCGGCATCCCGATCAGGCTGAATTTCTACACGGTCGCCGAACTCGAATACATCGTGAAGCGCGGCGCCCGGCTGATGGGCCTCGCCATGACGGAAGAGGGCGCCAACGAGATCGCGCGGCGCTCGCGCGGCACGCCGCGTATCGCCGGCCGCCTGCTGCGCCGGGTGCGCGACTTCGCCATCGTCGCCGGCAAGGACGCGATCGATCGCGAGATCGCCGATCGCGCGCTGTTGCGGCTCGAGGTCGACCGCGCCGGGCTCGATCAGCTCGACCGGCGCTATCTCGACGTCATCGCGCTGTCCTTCGGCGGCGGGCCGGTCGGCATCGAGACGATCGCGGCGGCTCTGTCCGAGCCGCGCGACGCGATCGAGGAGATCGTCGAGCCCTATCTGATCCAGCAGGGCTTCGTGCAGCGCACGCCGCGCGGCCGCATGCTGACGCAAGCCGCCTTCCGCCACATCGGCATGGAGCCGCCGACGGGCCGGCCGGAGCAGCTGGGGCTCGGGCTCGACGAGGAGTGACGCCGAACTCCCGGCGTCTCTGTACGTCCACCTCTGTTCGGCTTCACCCTGAGGTGCCCGGCTGAAAGCCGGGCCTCGAAGGGCGAAGCCACGACGGGCCGTACCTCTCGACCCTTCGCCCTTCGAGGCTCGCTTCGCTCGCACCTCAGGATGAAGGGTCTCCGCGAGACGTTCGAACGGCAGCGTCTCCCGCTTCGCGCCTCCTCAGCCCTCGATCTCCTCGCGCAGCATTTCCAGCGCAAGCCATTCGTCCTCGGCCGCCGACAGCGCCGTCTGCGTCTCGTCGACCGCCTTCGACACCTTGTCGAAACGGGCGGGATCGCGGGCGTAGAGGTCGGGGTCGGCCATCAGGCCGTGGAGCTCGCCGAGCTTCTTCTGCAGCGCCTCGATCTTTCCCGGCAGGGTCTCGAGGGCGTGTTTCTCCTTGAAGGAGAGCCGCCGCTTCTTCGCCGGTTCCTCGGCCCGCGGCGTCTCCGCCTTGGGGGCGCGCGCCGGGGCTTCGGCCTTCTCGATGCGGCGGGCGGCGACGCCGGCGCCGCGCTGGGCGACCATGTCGGAATAGCCGCCGGCATATTCGACCCAGCGGCCGTCGCCTTCCGCCATCACCACGGAGGAGCAGACGCGATCGAGGAAGTCGCGATCGTGGCTGACGACGATGACGGTGCCGGGGTGATCGCCGAGCATCTCCTCGAGCAGATCCAGCGTCTCGAGGTCGAGATCGTTGGTCGGCTCGTCGAGCACCATCAGGTTCGCCGTCCGCGCCAGCGCGCGCGCCAGCATCAGGCGGCCGCGTTCGCCACCCGACAGCACCGACACCGGCGTGTTGGCCTGATCGGGCGAGAACAGGAAGTCCTTCATGTAGCCGATGACGTGGCGCATCTCGCCGCCGACCGAGACGTTGTCGGAGCGGCCGCCGGTCAGCGTCTCCTTGAGCGTCGCCGTCGGGTCGAGCGCCTCGCGCTTCTGGTCGAGCGTCACCATCTCGACGTTGGCGCCGATGCGGACCGTGCCCGCGTCGGGCGCGAGGCGGCCGGTGAGGAGCCCGAGCAGCGTCGACTTGCCGGCGCCGTTGGCGCCCACCACGCCGATCCGGTCGCCGCGGGCGATGCGCATCGAGAAGTCGGCGACGATCGGCCGGTCATAGCTCTTGGCGATGCCCTTGGCCTCGATCACCAGCTTGCCGGACTGTTCGGCCTCGGCGAGCGCCATCTTGACCTCGCCCTGCACCCGCCGCTCGGTCTTGCGCCGCTCGCGCAGGGCGCCGAGGTCGGCGAGGCGGCGCTGGTTGCGCTTGCGCCGGGCGGTCACGCCGTAGCGCAGCCAGTCGAGTTCCATCGCGATCTTGCGGTCGAGCTTGTGGCGCGCCGCCTCTTCCTGCTCCAGCAGGTCGTCGCGCCAGGCCTCGAAGTCGTGGAAGCCGCGATCCATCCGCCGCGTCCGGCCGCGATCGAGCCAGACCGTCGCCCGCGACAGGTTCTCGAGGAAGCGTCGGTCGTGCGAGATCAGCACGAGCGCCGAGCGCATCGTCTTCAACTCGGCTTCGAGCCATTCGATCGCCGGCAGGTCGAGATGGTTGGTCGGCTCGTCGAGGAGCAGCACGTCGGGTTCGGGCGCCAGCACGCGGGCAAGCGCGGCGCGGCGGATCTCGCCGCCCGAGAGCGTCTTCGGGTCCTCGTCGCCGGTCAGGCCGAGGTCCTCGAGCAGCAGGCGGGCGCGGTGGCCGTCGTCGCCCGGTCCGAGGCCGGCCTCGACATAGGCGAGCGTGGTGGCGAAGCCCGAGAGATCCGGCTCCTGCGGCAGATAGCGGATGGTGACGCCGCCCTGCACGACACGTTCGCCGCCGTCGGCCTGGAGGATGTCGGCGGCGACCTTGAGCAGGGTCGACTTGCCCGAGCCGTTGCGCCCGACGAGACAGATGCGTTCGCCCTCGTGCACCATCAGTTCGGCGCCCTCGAGCAGAGGGGCGCCGCCGAAGGTCAGCGTGACGTCGCGAAGCGTGAGAAGAGGTGCGGCCATGGCGTCCGATTAGCCGATCGCCGGTCGGAACGCCACGCCGATTCGTCGATCGCCCCGTGTTTCACGCCCCCGGCGTGACGTGTTCCGGTCCGGGGAAGCGGCGCTCGCGCACCTCGTCGCCGTAGGTCTTGGCGGCGGCGCGGATCACGGGGGCGAGCTCGGCGTAGCGCTTCACGAACTTCGGGGTGAAGTCGGAGAAGACGCCGAGCAGGTCGTCGATCACCAGCACCTGACCGTCGCAGGCGACCGAGGCGCCGATGCCGATGGTGGGGATGGCGATCGCCTCGGTGATGCGGCGGGCGAGCGGCTCGACCGTGCCTTCGATCACCACGGCGAAGGCGCCGGCCTCGGCGACGGCGACGGCATCGGCGAAGATCTTCGCCGCTTCTTCCGGGTTGCGGCCCTGGGTGCGGAAGCCGCCGAAGGCGTTGACCGCCTGGGGCGTCAGGCCGACATGGGCCATCACGGGGATGCCGCGCTCGACGAGGAAGCGGATGGTCGGCGCCATCTCGGTGCCGCCCTCGAGCTTGACCGCCGCCGCGCCGGTCTCGGCGAGCACGCGGGCGGAGGTGCGGAAGGCCTGTTCCGGGCTCTCCTGATAGGCGCCGAAGGGCAGGTCGACGACGACCATGGCGCGCTTGGAGCCGCGCACCACGGCAGCGCCGTGGGCGATCATCATGTCGAGCGTCACCGCGAGCGTCGACGGCAGGCCGTAGACGACCATGCCGAGCGAATCGCCGACCAGCAGGAAGTCGACCTCGTCGTCGAGCATCTGCGCCATCGGCGCGGTGTAGGCGGTGAGCGAGACGATCGGCGTCTTGCCCTTGGCGTTGCGGATGTCACGGACGGTGCGGCGCCGGACTTCTGCGTGGGTGCTCATGATGGACTCGCGGTTCGGGCCTCGACGGACGAGGCCGGAGGAAGGGCGATCGATCGAATCAGTTGGCCTGACCCCAGGCGGCGAAGGCGTCGGCGAAGGCGGTGTCGCCGGCGCCGGACTTCTCGAGCGTCAGGATGCCGCGTCGGCCGTTTTCGTAGAGGATCGGGACGTCGATCCAGCCGCGCTCCTTGATGAGCTTGAAGTTGCGCTCGCGGTCGGTCTCCGCCGCGCCCAGCGCGATCCAGAAGAAGTTGTCGGCGACCTTGGCCGACGCCGCGATCAGCGGATCGCCGCGCGACTGCTCGGTCGCCTTCATGATCATGCCCGGCACGCCGGTGACGGCCTTGCCGTCGAAGTCCGGCGGCAGCTGGAACTTGATCTCGACGAGATGGCTCGCCGGGAAGGACGTGTCGGCGTTGGGGCGCATCGACAGGTTCACGACCATCTTGCGGTCGGGGATCTCGGCGCGCACCCGCAGCAGTACGGCGTCGCGGCCGCCGGTCGGGTCGGGCACCACCTGCCACACCACCTTGCCGGGCGAGATGATCGCCTGGGCGCCGGCCTTGCCCTCCTCGTAGAGGATGGCCTTCTGGGCGACCAACGGCACGGCCTGTTTCGGCACGGCGGCGTCGATGGGGCGGGAGCCGTCGGCGCTCTGCAACTGCGGCGAGGCGGTGATGGTCTGGGTCGGCACGGGTTTGGCCGGCCCGTTCTTGCCGGCGTCGTCGGAGGCGATGCGATCGGTGACCTTCGGCGTCAGCTTCTCGCCGCCGCGCGAGGCCATGTCGACGACCTTCTCGCCGCGGCCGCCGAAGAAGCCGGAAATCGCCTCGCGCTGCGACCACAGCGCGACGATACCGATGACGAAGACGATGATCGCGGCGCCGAGACCGATCACCACCGGCAGGCGCGAGGGGCCGCGTTCGCCGTTGACCGCCTCGTTGCGCCGGCGTCGGCGCTCGGCCGTCTCGCGGCGGCGCGGCGGCTCGGCGTTCTCGCGGCCGAAGCTCGGCAGCCCGGTCTCGGCGAGAGCGTCGCGGGCCTGACGGCCGAGTTCCTTGGTCGCAGAGCCGAGCTGGCCGGCCTCGTCGACCACGGTGCGCAACGCCGCGGTGGGCGCCGTCGGGCCGGAGACATGGGGCGGCGTCTCGCGCGAGGGCGCGTCGTCGACGACCGGCGGACGGGCGGACATCTCGTGCGTCGCCTCGGCATGGCCGGCCGGCATCCCGGCATGGGGCTGCGGCGCCGGCTGCGGCGCGACGGGGGTATCGGGCGGCAGCACCGGCGGCACCGGCGGCGTCGGCTTCAGCAGACCCTTGGCGGCCTCCGATTCGACCTTGCGGATGGCTTCTTCGAGCTGGAGGCGCTGCTGGGTGATCTCGGAAGGCGTGAGCGGCGGATCGAAGGCCTTGAGCTGGTTGACCAGCGCGGAACGGGCCTTCTCGTAGACCGCGCGGCGAGCCTCGCCGTTCGCGGACGGAAGGGACGAGATCGCCCGCTTCAGGATCGCATGATAGTCAGCCATTCAGAGCCTTCCGAGAATCCGCCGAGGGGCTCGCCGCGAGACCCCCCCGGAAACGCCCCGTCCGCCGTCGCCCCCGTTCCCGAGAGTTCCGGCGAGAGCCTACTCCAACCACGACGCGAAACGAACAGGGCCGGCCTGCTCGTTTCGCGAGATTTCAGTTCCGGTTCAGTCCCGGAACGGGTCCTGCACCAGGATCGTGTCCTCGCGCTCGGGCGAGGTCGACAGCATCGCTACCGGCGCGCCGATCAACTCCTCGATGCGACGGACGTACTTGACCGCCTGCGCCGGCAGATCGGCCCAGGAGCGGGCGCCCTGGGTCGAACCCTTCCAGCCTTCGATGGTCTCCCACACCGGCACGACACGGGCCTGTTCGGCCTGGCTCGCCGGCAGGTGGTCGAGCTCGCGACCGTCGAGCAGATACTTCACGCAGACCTTGATCTCGTCGAAGCCGTCGAGCACGTCGAGCTTGGTCAGCGCGATGCCGTCGATGCCCGAGACCTGCACGGTCTGGCGTACCAGCACCGCGTCGAACCAGCCGCAGCGACGCTTGCGCCCGGTGACGGTGCCGAACTCGTGGCCGCGCTCGCCGATCTTCTCGCCGACCGCGTCCTTGAGCTCGGTCGGGAAGGGACCTTCGCCGACGCGGGTCGTATAGGCCTTGGTGATGCCGAGGACGTAGCCGACGGCGCCCGGTCCGAGGCCCGAGCCGGTGGCGGCCTGGCCGGAGACGGTGTTCGACGAGGTCACATAAGGATAGGTGCCGTGGTCGATGTCGAGCATGGCGCCCTGAGCGCCCTCGAACAGGATGC
Organism: Pinisolibacter sp. DMC19; assembly: GCF_056313985.1. NCBI lineage: Bacteria > Pseudomonadati > Pseudomonadota > Alphaproteobacteria > Hyphomicrobiales > Ancalomicrobiaceae > Pinisolibacter > Pinisolibacter sp. DMC19. The sequence goes on from NZ_JBQUZF010000004.1 coordinate 201,848, forward strand.
GCGCACCGGCACGGCGGCGCTCGTCGAGCAGGCGCCAGGTGACGTCCATGTAGGGCAGCACCGCGTCGGTGATCGAGGTCAGTTCCTCGAGCAGCGTCGCCGGCGCCACCTCGGGCTGGCCGAGACCACGACGCAGCGCGTTGTGATGGGCGAGCAGGCGGTCGATCTTCGACGGCAGCGAAGCGGGTTCGCCGAGATCCATCAGACGGATGGCGCGACGGCCGACCTTGTCCTCGTAGGCCGGGCCGATGCCGCGGCCGGTGGTGCCGATCTTGGTGCCGTTGGCCGACGCCGTCGCCTCGCGCAGCTGGTCGAGCTCGCGGTGGACCGACAGGATCAGCGTCACGTTCTCGGCGATGCGCAGGTTCTCCGGCGAGATCTTCACGCCCTGGGCGGAGATGCGGCCGACCTCGGCGATGAAGGCATGCGGATCGAAGACCACGCCGTTGCCGATGACGCCGAGCTTGCCCGGACGCACGACGCCGGAGGGGAGCAGCGAGAGCTTGTAGGAGACCTCGTCGATGACCAGCGTATGGCCGGCGTTGTGTCCGCCCTGGAAGCGGACCACCACGTCCGCGCGCTCGGAAAGCCAGTCGACGATCTTGCCCTTACCCTCGTCGCCCCACTGCGACCCGACGACAACCACGTTGGCCATTGCGCCCTTTCCCCTGCCGGCGGGAGCCGGCATGATCCAAACTCTGCACCGACCTCGGCCGGCATGTTCCAACACTCGCACCGGCAGCGACCGGTGTGATCCGTCGTCTCCGTCGGCTGCGGCCGACGACGCGCGACGACGCCTCGCCCCCGCCTTTCCGCCTCGTGATCGGGCACGAAAGAAGGGGGGAAGCGATCGAACCGATCCGCCTTTTCGCCCGCGCGACGCGACCGGGCCGGCGACGGCGCGCGGACTATAGCGACAAACGCCAGCCCGCGCGACCCTCCCCTTGTCGGGGTGAGCACGAAGGCTCGTCCACCTGCGACGGCGGGTCGCAAGCCTCGGGGGTTTCCACTACGGGTTTTCGCTGGAGAACCTTCTCGCCGAAAGATCCTCTTAACCCGGTGACGCTAGCGTCAGGCCTACGGCCACACAACGACGTGTCGGTCGAGGCTCGGCACCGTTCGGAGAACGGCCGCAGGGTTGCGAACGAGGAAGTCATGCGAATCGTCCTGGCAGAACCCAGCCGCATCGGACAGCGTCTGATGACGAAGATGCTCGCCGACGGCGGGCACGAGGTTCTCGCGTTCGGCGACGGCCACGCGGTCCTCGACTGCCTGCGCACCGACGAGAGCGTCGACGTGCTGATGACCTCCTTCGAGATCCCCGGCATCTCCGGTCTCGAACTGTGTTGGGAAGCGCGCCTCATCGCCAATTCCCACCGCCCGATCCACGTCATCGCCATGTCGTCGACCCACGACCGCGACCGCCTGATCGAGGCGCTCGATTCCGGCGCCGACGACTTCGTCACCAAGCCGCCGGTCCCGGCCGAGCTCTTCGCCCGTCTGCGCGCCGCCGAACGCGCCACCCGCGCCGCCCGCGAACTGCTGCGCATGGCGACGCTCGACGCGCTGACCGAGCTGCCCAACCGTCGTGCCTTCTTCGATCGTGCCGGCGAGGCGACCCGCCGCGGCGGCTCGGAGCAGCCGGTCTCGGTGCTGATGCTCGACATCGACCACTTCAAGCGGGTCAACGACACCTTCGGCCACGATGCCGGCGACGAGGTGCTGCGCGCCGTCGCCGAGGTGCTGCGGTCGCGCCCCGGCCTCGCCGCGCGGCTCGGCGGCGAGGAATTCGCCGTGCTGCTCGAGGGATGGGACCTGCTCGACGCCTATCAGGAGGCCGAACGGCTGCGGCAGCTGGTGCTCCAGCGGCCGATCGCGGTCTGCGGTCAGGTGATCCCGGTCACGGTTTCGATCGGCGTCGCCGAACACGGTCAGGGCCAGACGGTCGACCAGTTGCTGAAACAGTCCGACGTCGCGCTCTACGCCGCCAAGACCGGCGGCCGCAACCGCGTCGTCGCCGCCCAGACCACGGGCTCGGGCGAGGACGCGGTGCCGCATGCCTGCGAGGCGGTACTCCATCCCGAGACGATCTATCTCGCCTGCTGAGGTCGCGGCGCGGCGGCCGGGAGCCGTCGCATGCCTTGTCCGCACGCCGCCGCTTTACATTCGCGCGCCGCTCGGCTTCCCTTCGCCTCCCTCGAGCTGCGGTGAACCGATCCCGTGCGTGCCTCTCCTTCCGCCCTGTGGGCGAGCCCCTATGCCCTGCTGACGCTCGCCTCGCTGCAGTGGGCGGCCAACACCGTGGCCGGACGCCTCGCGGTCGGTCACGTCACGCCGATGCTGCTCGTCTCGCTGCGCTGGGGCATCGTGCTCGTGGTGCTGACGGTCGTCCACGGCCGGGCGATCACGCCCGACCTGCCGGCGCTGAAGGCCAAGCCCTGGCTGCTGACGCTGCTCGGGCTGACCGGCTACACCGCCTTCACCGCCTTCTTCTATGCCGCCGCCCACCACACCTCGGGCGCCAACATGTCGATCGTCCAGGGCGCGATGCCGGCCTTCGTCTTCTCGCTCGCCTTCCTGGTGCGCGGGCGGAAGATCACGCTGGCGCAGGGGCTCGGCATGGCGCTCGGCGTCGCCGGCGTGGCGATCGTGGCGACTCGGGCCGACTGGGAGGTCGCCCGCACGCTCGCCTTCAACCTCGGCGACCTCTTCATGGTCGGTGCGACGATCTCCTACGCGATCTACACCGTCGGCCTCGAGGATCGGCCGCGGGTCGCCTCGCTGTCGCTCTTCACCGCGCTGGTCGCGGTGGCGCTCGTCACCTCGCTGCCGCTGACGATCGCCGAGGCCGCGACCTCCGGCACCTTCTGGCCGACGCCGGAGGGCTGGATCATCACCATCCTGGTGTCGATCTTCCCGTCGTTCCTGGCGCAGGTCTTCTACATCCGCGGCGTCGAACTGATCGGGCCGGGGCGGGCGGGCATCTTCGTCAACCTGATCCCGATCTTCGGGGCGTCGATGGCGGTCGTCTTCCTCGGCGAGCCCTTCGGCTGGTATCAGGCCGCCGGCCTCACTCTGGTGATGGCCGGCATCGTTCTGGCGCAGCGGCGCTGACGTCGAAAAACGGGTGGCGCGGTCGGCCGCGCCGTCCCATTCATGCCCCTCGACCAACGAGACTCGGAGCCGACATGCCCGTCGCCGCCTGGGGAATGCTCCTCGTCCTGTCCACCCTGTGGGGCGGGTCCTTCCTGTTCAACCGCGTCGCGGTCGCCGAGATCGCGACCCTCGACATCGTCGCCGGCCGTGTCTTCCTCGCCGCGATCGTGCTCTTCGTCGCGGCGCGGGCGACCGGTGTGACGCTGCCGCGCGACCGAGCCTCCTGGCGCGACTACGCCGTGATGGGCGTGCTCAACACGATCGTCCCCTTCTGCCTCATCGTCTGGGGCCAGAAGACGATCGGCGCCGGCCTCGCCTCGATCCTCAACGCCACCACGCCGATCTTCGGGGTGATCGTCGCCCATCTCTTCACCGCCGACGACAAGGCGCCGCCGGCGAAGTTCGTCGGCATCGCCGTCGCCTTCCTCGGGGTGGTGGTGCTGGTCGGCGTCGATGCGCTGGCCGGTCTCGCCGATCACCTCGCCGCCGAACTCGCCTGCCTCGGCGCGGCGCTCTCCTACGGCGTCGCAGCGCTCTGGAGCCGGCGCTTCCGCGGGCATCCGCCGATCGCCACGGCGCTCGGCCAGTTCACGGCGTCGAGCGTGGTCTTGGTGCCGGTCGCGCTGATCGTCTCGCCGCCGTGGGCGGCGGCGGTGCCGAGCGCGGCGGCGATGACTTGCGTCGTCGCGCTGGCGATCCTGTCGACGGCGGTCGCCTACATCCTGTTCTTCCGCCTGACGACGCTGGTCGGCCCGACCAACACGACGCTCGTCACCTTCCTGATCCCACCGAGCGCCATCTTCCTCGGCTTCGCCGTGCTGGGCGAAAGACTGGCGCCGCAACACGTCGCCGGCGTCGTGCTGATCGGCGCCGGCCTCGCGGCGATCGACGGGCGGCTGCCGCGGCGGTTGGGCCTGATCAGATGAGAAACGGCGGTGGGATCGCTCCCGCCGCCGTTTCGATTCTCGCGCGTGTCCGTCTCAGAAGGTCAGGCGCTTGGAATGCACCACGCCCTCGAGCGCGCCGACGCGGGTGATCAGCTCGTTCGACACCGGGCCGTCGACGGCGATCAGGCAGATCGCGTCCTCGCCCGCCGCCTTGCGGCCGAGGGCAAAGGTGGCGATGTTGGCGCCGACCTCGCCCATCAGCGTGCCGAGGCGGCCGATGAAGCCCGGCTTGTCCTTGTTGGTGACGTAGAGCATCGACGGGGCGAACTCGGCGTCCATCTGGATGCCCTTGATCTCGACGATGCGCGGCTTGCCGTCGGCGAAGACGGTGCCGGCGACCGAACGCTCCTGGCCTTCGGTCTTCACCACGAGGCGGATCAGGCTGTCGAAGGTGCCGGCCGAATCGCGGCGGACGTCCTCGACGGCGATGCCGCGTTCCTTGGCCATGACCGGGGCCGAAACCATGTTGACGGCGTCGAGCTGCGGCTTGAGCAGACCGGCGATCGCCGCCGCACCCAGCGCGCGGGTGTTCATGCCCGACACTTCACCTTCGTACTCGATGCGCACGCCGGCGATGCCGGCCTCCGTCAACTGGCCGGCGAAGGAGCCGAGCATCTCGGCGAGCCGCACGAAGGGCGTCAGCTTCGGCGCTTCTTCCGCCGAGACCGACGGCATGTTGAGCGCGTTGGTGACGGCGCCGGTGAGCAGATAGTCCGACAGCTGTTCGGCGACCTGCAGGGCGACGTTCTCCTGGGCTTCCGAGGTCGAGGCGCCGAGATGCGGCGTGCAGACGACGCTCGGGTGGCCGAAGAGCACGTTGCTGGTCGCCGGTTCCTCGACGAAGACGTCGAAGCCGGCACCCGCCACGTGACCCGAATCGAGGGCCGCGCGCAGTGCCGCCTCGTCGACCAGGCCGCCGCGGGCGCAGTTGATGACGCGGACGCCCTTCTTGCACTTGGCGAGGTTCTCGGCCGAGAGCACGTTGCGGGTCTTCTCGGTCAGCGGCGTGTGCAGCGTGATGAAGTCGGCGCGCTTCAGCAGGTCTTCGAGCTCGACCTTCTCGACGCCGATGTCGGCCGCGCGTTCCGGCGACAGGAAGGGATCGAAGGCGATCACCTTCATGCGCAGGCCCTGGGCACGGTCGGCGACGATGGCGCCGATGTTGCCGCAGCCGATGATGCCGAGCGTCTTGCCGGTGATCTCGACGCCCATGAAGCGGTTCTTCTCCCACTTGCCGGCCTGGGTGGAGGCATCGGCGGCGGGGATCTCACGGGCGACGGCGAACATCAGCGCGATGGCGTGTTCGGCGGTGGTGATCGAGTTGCCGAAGGGGGTGTTCTCGACGATCACGCCCTTGGCGGAAGCGGCGGGGATGTCGACGTTGTCGACGCCGATGCCGGCGCGGCCGATGACCTTCAGCCGGGTCGCCTTCTCGAGCAGCTTGGCGGTGACCTTGGTGGCGGAGCGGATGGCGAGGCCGTCGTAGTCGCCGATGACCTCGGCGAGCTTGTCCTTGTCCTTGCCGAGGGACGGCAGGTAATCGACCTCGATGCCGCGATCCTTGAAGATCTGGACGGCGGCGGAAGACATGCTGTCGGAGATGAGTACGCGCGGAGCCATGGGAGCATACCTCGTGAGATTACGAGATCATCGCCTGAAGAGCCTGCTCAGGAGAGATCGCTTTTTGCTGACATAGAATGGCGGCACTGAGCCGAAGGCGATGACGGACTTGGCGGTGTCGCGAATGGTGAAGTCGATCATCCGTTCGGGACGCGCCAGTTGGAGCAATGGTGCTGCCAGCGCCTCGCGGTCGGCCTTGGCCAGATCGGCGACGACGACTTCCACCAGAAGGTTGGGTGCCTGCCCTCCGATCGAGACTATCGACAGATAGGCAGACGAGACATCGTCGAAGCGAGAGAAGTGCGCCGTCAGAGCCATGCGAATATCGGTCGTGTTCTGCGCGGGTACGCCCACGAGAACGCGACTTCCTTCGGGCACGACAACGGCCTTCATGGCTGGAACAGCTCCCGCCAGAAGGGCTTCCGCTTCCGCCGGAAGGAAGTGCTTGCCATATTCGGCATACGGATTGAGCACGAAGCCCATTCCGGGGTATCGGCGAAACACCGCTTCGATCGTGTCGGACGTCGCGACGTGAGTGTCTCGGGTGAAATCCCAGATCCGCCCAGGCGAGGTGAACATCGGCACGCAGGCAACGCCTTCGACGTTCGCCATCCGCATGTTCATGGTCACTCCCTCGGGAAGGACCCCACCCTGTTCGGGATCGAGACCAGCGAGCAACTGCATCCCGCGTTCGTCGGGAAACAGCGCCAGATGGACCGTCTCCTTCAGAAGCGAGCCGACGAAGGCGCGACGGGAGGCGGGCTGTAAGGCCGCCTCCACCAATCGCCGTTCGAAGTCGTTTTCAGGTTCGAACATCGCTTGCCCCTTCCCGTTCTAGAGGTGGGGGTCGGCTTTCATCGGCAGGGATTGCTTCGTCGCGATCAGAGCTTGGCCTTTTCCTCGGCCAGGGCCCAGTCGAGCCACTCGGTCAGGGCCGCCACGTCGGAAGCCTCGACGGTGGCGCCGCACCAGATGCGCAGGCCGGCAGGCGCGTCGCGATAGGCGCCGATGTCGTAGGCGACGCCTTCCTTGTCGAGCGTCGCGACGATCGCCTTGGCGACCTTGGCGACCACCTCGTCGCCCTTGGCGACCACTTGCGGATCGACGATCGACAGGCACACCGAGGTGTTCGACCGCGTCGCTTCGACCTTCGGCAGGAAGGCGAAGGACTTGGACGCCGCCACCCAGTCGGCGATGACCTTGGTGTTGGCGTCGGCGCGGGCGATCAGGCCCTTCAGCGAACCGACCGACTGCGCCCACTTCAGCGCGTCGACATAGTCCTCGACCGCCAACATGGAGGGCGTGTTGATGGTCTCGCCGACGAAGATGCCGTCGATCAGCTTGCCGCCCTTGGTCATGCGGAAGATCTTGGGCAGCGGCCAGGCCGGCTTGTAGCTCTCGAGCCGCTCCACCGCGCGCGGGGAGAGGATCAGCATGCCGTGCGCCGCTTCGCCGCCCAGCACCTTCTGCCAGGAGAAGGTGACGACGTCGAGCTTGGCCCAGTCGAGGTCCTGCGCGAAGGCGGCCGAGGTCGCGTCGCAGATGGTGATGCCTTCACGGTCGGCGGCGATCCAGTCGGCGTTCGGCACGCGGACGCCGGAGGTGGTGCCGTTCCAGGTGAAGACCACGTCGCGGGTCTTGGTGTCGACGGCCGAGAGGTCCGGCAGCTCGCCGTAGGCCGACTTGAAGACGCGCACGTCCTCGAGCTTCAGCTGCTTGGCGACGTCGGTGACCCAACCCTCGCCGAAGCTCTCCCAGGCGAGCATGTCGATGCCGCGGGCGCCGAGGGCGGACCACATGATCATTTCGACGGCGCCGGTATCGGACGCCGGCACGATGCCGATCTTGTAGTCGGCGGGGACGCCGAGCACTTCGCGGGTCAGGTCGATGGCGAGCTGGAGGCGGGCCTTGCCGGGCTTGGCGCGATGCGAGCGACCGACGAGGGCGCCGGAGAGAGCATCGAGAGACCAACCGGGGCGCTTGGCACAGGGGCCGGAAGAGAAGTTCGGGCAGGCGGGCTTGGTGGCCGGGCGAGCAATCGTCATTGATTCCATCCTTTCAGATGGGCGCCCCTCGGTGGGGAGGGGTGTCCCGCCGTCGCCGATAGCGGTTTCCTGCTCGGGAAGCAAACGAATCCGTCGCTGCACCGCGGGAGCATTCGTCGCACGCGGAATCCCTTACCCGGAACGTCGAAGGGCGCGACGATCGCTCGTCGCGCCCTCCGAAGGGATCGGATCGGACCGGATCAGTACTTGGCGATGACCGGGGCCGAGTAGTGCTGGCGCGGCGCCGGGGCATCGAACATCCACCGCGCACCGACGTGCAGCGAGTGGTTCTGGATGCGCTTCAGTTCGATCGACTCCGGCAGACAGCCCGAGGTGTTGCAGTTCGAGTTGCCGACGCTCGCGACCTTGCCGAGGTCCTTGTAGGAGTAGCCGACGTCGAGCTTCAGGTTCGGCGACAGATCGTAGGCGAAGCCGGCATGCAGCGCCCAGGCCGGGCTCCACTTCGAACCGCCCGGGATGACGCCGAAGTTGGTACCCGACGACGAGCCGTTCCACGAGGCGTACTCGTAGATGTTCGACATGTGGTTGTAGGCCACGCCGGCGCCGGCGCCGACATAGGGCGTGAAGCCGGAATAGGTGCCGAGTTCGGCATAGACGTTGGCCAGCAGCACGGCCGAGGTGACGTCGCCGCTGTACTGGTTGGTGTTGTTGGTCGGCGCGAGCGCAGTGCCGCCGGTGTAGGTGGCGGTGGCCTTCATCGCGCGGGTCGAGATGAACTCGCCGGTCAGATCGCCACGCAGATATTCGTTGAACTGATAGCCGATGCCCATGCCGATCGACGGCGCGGTCCACAGCTTGTCGGAGACGATCGACTTCGGAATACCCGGCTCGTATTCGGAGAAGCCGGCCTTGTTGTCGATCACGACGCCGATGTCGCCGCGCAGATACCAGCCGCTGGCGGTCGACGCCGGCTCGGCCATGGAGGGAACCACGGTCGGTCCGCGCAGCGGCGACGCCATGTCGGCCGCCTGGGCGGCTGCGGCGAGCCCGAAGAAGGCCGTACCGGCCAGAAGAGACGTCATGATCTTGGTCATCGGAACATTCCTGCCGTTTTCGGAGGCTCGCACGGCGAACCGACCCGCTGTCTCGATCGAGCCGATTTCAGCACGCACTTGGTTAATGAAGCGTTTAGTCCCGACAGTGTTCGGCATGTCGTGTTCACCATGTTTCTCGTTGTCGTCGCCCGACATCTGTCGATCGTCGCGGAAGGCCGCATCCGAGCCGATGTTCGACGACGAGACGAAGTCCCCGATTTACGCGATTTTCGCCGAAGAGAGCCGAAACCCGCCCGACGCGCGCAGCGAACTACCGTCGCGTCTCGACGGCGGTTCTGGAGTAGAAACGTCGACAATTTCTTAACCGTGTCGGTTAACCACGGAAAACATGATTGACGAAGACTGAACGCAATCGTTCGAACACGAAAAAGCCCCCCGTGGCGACACGGGGGGCGAAGGCGCGATCGCGCCTCTTCGGCGATACTCGGAAGAAGAATGCAATCTCAGGCGGCGACGCGTCCGAGAGCGTCGACGATGTCGTCGACCACCGCGCCGAGCAGCGAGGCGTCGTCGGCTTCGCCCATCACGCGGATCAGCGGCTCGGTGCCGGAGGGGCGGATCACCAGGCGTCCGCAACCGGAGAGGCGCGCCTCGGCGTCGCGGATGACCTGCTTGACGGAGGCGTCCTCGAGCGGCTTGCCGCCCTTGAAGCGGACGTTCTTGAGGATCTGCGGCACCGGATCGAAGCGATGGCAGATCTCGGAGACCGGCCGGCCGCGCCGCTGCACGACACCGAGGATCTGCAGCGCGGCGATCAGGCCGTCGCCGGTGGTGGAGTGGTCGGAGAGCACGATGTGGCCCGACTGCTCGCCGCCGACGTTGTAGCCGCCCGCCCGCATCGCCTCGACGACGTAGCGGTCGCCGACGCCGGTGCGCACCAGTTCGAGGCCGAGGCCGCCGAGGTGGCGCTCGAGCCCGAGGTTGGACATGACGGTGGCGACGATGCCCTTGCGGGCGAGGAGGCCTTCCTCGGCCCAGCTCTCGGCGATCACCGCCATCAGCTGGTCGCCGTCGACGATCTGGCCCAGCTCGTCGACGATGATGACGCGGTCGGCGTCGCCGTCCAGGGCGATGCCGATGTCGGCGCGCACCTCGTGGACCTTCTTCTGCAGGAGGCCCGGCGCGGTCGAGCCGCAGCCGTCGTTGATGTTGCGGCCGTCGGGCTCGACGCCGATCTTGAAGACCTCGGCGCCGAGTTCCCACAGCGCGTCCGGGGCCACCCGATAGGCGGCGCCGTGGCCGCAGTCGATGACGACGCGCAGGCCGGCGAGCGACTGGTTGCGCGGCAGGGTGCGCTTGGCGAACTCGATGTAACGGTCCTGCACGCCGTCGATGCGCTTGGCGCGGCCGAGGTCGGCGGAGGCGGCGAGCCGCCCGGTCAGGTCCTCGTCGAGCAGCGCCTCGATCTCGGCCTCGATCTCGTCGGAGAGCTTGTAGCCGTCCGGTCCGAAGATCTTGATGCCGTTGTCCTGATAGGGATTGTGCGAGGCCGAGATCATGACGCCGAAGTCGCAGCGCAGCGAACGCGTCAGCATGGCGACGCCGGGCGTCGGGATCGGGCCGGTCATGAAGACGTCGACGCCGACCGCGGTGAAGCCGGCGACCATCGCCGTCTCGATCATGTAGCCCGACAGGCGCGTGTCCTTGCCGATCACCACGCGGTGGCGATGCGTCCCCTTGCGGAACGACAGACCCACCGCCATCGCCACCTTCATGGCGAGTTCCGGCGTGATCGGCCAGGCATTCGCGCGACCGCGGATGCCGTCGGTGCCGAAGAATTTGCGCGCCATCGTCGAAGTCTCTCTCTCGCGCGGGGACGCCTCTGCGCTCCCGCCTCATCGATGAAGGGCCTCCTATAGCACCGATCGCGGCGAGACGAAAAACCCGTCGCGCACCCCGCCCGACGATCGTCGGGCAGGGTGAACGACGGGCGGATCACCGGTCGGGCTGCGCTCAGGCGTGGTCGACGGCCTTGGCGGCCTCCGCCGCATCGGCGAGCGCGTCGCCCTTGCCGAGCCCGTTGAAGAAGGCGTTGAGCGCCACCGCGGCGATCGAGGCGAGCAGGATGCCCGACTCGAGCAGCGGCGACATCGCCTTCGGCATGTGCTCGAAGAACTTCGGTGCCACCAGCGGGATCATGCCGAAGCCGATCGAAATGGCGACGACGAGGAGGTTGTTCTTCGCCGCCTTGAAGTCGACCGCCGAGAGGATGCGGATGCCGGTCGCAGCCACCATGCCGAACATGCAGAGGCCGGCGCCGCCGAGCACGAACTGCGGCACCGCCTCGACCAGCGCCGAGAGCTTGGGCAGGAGGCCGAGCGCCAGCATGATGAAGCCGCCGGTCACCGCCACCCAACGCGACTTGACGCCGGTGACGCCGACGAGGCCGACGTTCTGCGAGAAGGACGTGTAGGGGAAGGTGTTGAAGAGGCCGCCGATCAGCGTGCCGAGACCGTCGGCGCGCAGGCCCGCGGTCAGCCGCTTCTCGTCGATCTTCGCGCCGGTCATCTCGCCGAGTGCCAGGAACATGCCGGTCGATTCGATCATGACGACGACCATCACCAGACACATGGTGAGGATCGCGAAGAGATCGAACTTCGGCACGCCGAACTGGAAGGGCACCACCACCCCGAACCAGGCGGCGGAGGCGACCTTGTCGAAGCTCATCAGTCCGGTCGCCGCCGCGACCAAGCAGCCGACGACGATGCCGACCAGCACCGCGACGTTGGCGACGAAGCCCTTGCCCCATTTCGACAGGCTCAGGATGACGAGGAGCACGAAGAGGGCGATGCCGAGGAAGCGCAGATCGCCGAAGGCCGGGTTGCCGATGCCGCCACCGGCCCAGTTGACGCCCACCCGCATCAGCGAGATGCCGATCACCGTGATGATCGTGCCGGTGACGACCGGCGGAAAGAGCGGCAACAACCTGCTCACGAAAGGTGCAACCAGCACGCCGAACAGGCCGGCCGCGATCACCGCGCCGTAGACGCCGAGCAGTCCCAGCTCCGGGTTGGTGCCGATGGCGATCATCGGTCCGACCGAGGCGAAGGTCACGCCCATCATCACCGGCAGGCGGATGCCGACGCCCGGGAGGCCCCAGGCCTGGATCAGCGTGGCGATGCCGCCGGCGAAGAGATCGGCGCCGATCAGCGCGGCGACCTGCTCCGGCGGCAGTTTCAGCGCCCGTCCGACGATCAGCGGCACCGCGACGGCACCGGCGTACATCACCAGGACATGTTGCAGACCGAGTGCACCGAGGCGTAGCGCCGGAAGACGTTCGTCGACCGGCTCGACCTTGTCCGACATGCGGGATCCCTCCGAACAGGACGCGCCCGCCCCCCACGGGCCCGGCGCCTCGTCGAAGGCCTCGCAAGTCCCGGGCCAGATCGTATACAGCGGCGAGCGCGTCGCGCGCGCCCACCCGTCGCGGGGCCGGAAACGACGAAGCCCGCCGGGGGGGCGGGCTTCGCGTGTCTTCGGGAACGGCGCTCCGATCAGCTCGGTTGCGGCATCGGGTCGGTGCCCGGCTCACCGCCCTTGGCGTCGCGGCCGGCGGTCGGCGGCACGGACGAGGTGCGCGGCGCGTTGGTCGTGGTGGTGCCGTCGCGGCTCGGCGGCTTGCCGTCGAGCAGGTCCTTGATCTCGTCGCCGGTCAGCGTCTCGTATTCGAGCAGCGCCTCGGCGAGACGGATATGGGCGTCGTGCTTCTCGGTGAGGATGCGCTTGGCCTCCTCGTAGGCTTCCTCGATCAGTCGGCGGACCTCGCGGTCGATCTTCTGGGCGGTCGCCTCCGAGACGTTCTGCTGGCGGCCCATCGACATGCCGAGGAAGACCTCGTCCTGGTTCTCGCCGTAGGCGACGAGGCCGAGCTCGTCGGAGAAGCCCATGCGGGTGACCATGGCGCGGGCCATCTTGGTGGCCTGATCGATGTCGCCGACGGCGCCGGAGGTGATGTTCTCCTTGCCGAAGGCCAGTTCCTCCGCCACGCGGCCGCCCATGGCGACGGCGAGGTGCGAGGTGTACTCCTTGTACTTCATCGAATAGCGGTCGCCCTCGGGCAGGAACTTGACCATGCCGAGCGCGCGGCCGCGCGGGATGATCGTCGCCTTGTGGACGGGGAGCCCCGCCGGAACCGTCAGGCCGACGATGGCGTGGCCGGCCTCGTGATAGGCGGTCAGCTTCTTCTCTTCCTCGCTCATGGCCATCGACTTGCGCTCGGCGCCCATCATGACCTTGTCCTTGGCGTCCTCGAACTCGGCCATGGTGACGAGGCGCTTGTTGCGCCGCGCCGCGAGCAGCGCCGCCTCGTTGACGAGGTTCATCAGGTCGGCGCCGGAGAAGCCGGGCGTGCCGCGGGCGAGGATGCGCAGGTCGACGTCCGGCGCCATCGGCACCTTGCGGACATGGACCTTGAGGATCTTCTCGCGGCCGTTGACGTCCGGGTTCGGCACGGTGATCTGGCGATCGAAGCGGCCGGGACGCAGCAGCGCCGGGTCGAGCACGTCGGGCCGGTTGGTGGCCGCGATGATGATGATGCCTTCGTTCTGTTCGAAGCCGTCCATCTCGACGAGCAGCTGATTCAGCGTCTGCTCGCGCTCGTCGTTGCCGCCGCCGAGACCGGCGCCGCGGTGACGACCGACCGCGTCGATCTCGTCGATGAAGATGATGCAGGGCGCGTTCTTCTTGGCCTGCTCGAACATGTCGCGGACGCGGGATGCGCCGACGCCGACGAACATCTCGACGAAGTCGGAGCCCGAGATGGTGAAGAAGGGCACGTTGGCCTCACCGGCCACGGCGCGCGCGGTCAGCGTCTTGCCGGTGCCCGGAGGGCCGACCAGCAGCACGCCACGCGGGATGCGACCGCCCAGCCGCTGGAACTTCTGCGGATCGCGCAGGAATTCGACGATCTCCTGGAGATCCTCCTTGGCTTCGTCGATACCGGCGACGTCCTCGAAGGTGATGCGGCCGTGCGCCTCGGTCAGCAGCTTGGCCTTGGACTTGCCGAAGCCCATCGCCTTGCCGCCGGCCCCGCCCTGCATCTGCCGCATGACGAAGAGCCAGATGGCGATGATGACGATCATCGGCATCCACGAGATCAGCGCGCCGAGGAGGCTGAAGTTCTCGCCCGCCGGCCGCGCGACGATGGCGACGTCCTTCTTGCGCAGTTCGTCGACCAGATTGGCGCCGGGCGGCGCATAGGTCTGGAACGTGCCCTGCGCGCGATAGGAGCCGGCGATCTGCTGGTCGGTGATCGTGACCTGCTTGACCTTGCCGCTCTCGACGTCGTCGAGGAACTGCGAGAACGCAATCTCGTTCGAGCCGCCGCCGCGACCGGGATTCTGGAAGAGCTGGAAGAGCGCGATCACCAGAAGACCGACGATCACCCAAATGGCGAAATTCCTGAGATTCGCGTTCATCGAAGATCCTGTTCCCGCATCCGCGCGATCGGCAGACGCCGTCCGATCCCTTGTACTGCGGGTGAAGATAGGTCTCCCCCCCGCGAATGCCAAGACGACGGCCCGAAAGTGGGACCGAGCCATGACGAATTCGTTACCGGTCGGTCTCCGCGAGCCGCGGCGGTCGGGCCCGGACCGAGAGTTCGGCGGGAAGGTCGTCGACGCCGGGAAGCAACGCCGGGGCGCTCGCCGCACGCAGCACGACGATGCCGCAGAGGAGCGCCGCCGAGGGCGCCGGATCGCCGACGACGTCCGGCGAGAGGCGCCCCGAAGCGCGCAGGGCGCGACGTTCGGTCTCGCCGAGCGGGCCGATCGCGACCGCCGGTCCGTCGCCTCGAGCCCGTTCGAAGAGCCAGCCGCCGTATCGCCGGCGCATGCCGGGCGCGAGCGCGATCGATTCGGCGCGTCCCGCCTCGGGCGCGAACCACAGAGATCCCCGCCGCCGTTCGACCCTGACGCCGCCGAGGGTGCGCACGACCCTACCGCTCGCGCCCGTCAGCGCCGCGTCGATCGCCTCGACCGCGTCGAGCCGTGGCCCATGGACCGCGTCGCCGAAGAGGCCGATCAGGCGGGAGAGGAGACGCAGGCGGATCTCCGCCCGTTCGGCCGCGACGGTGTCCGCGTCGATCCGGGCGAAGCCGAGCGGATGGACGGTCCCGGCGCGGGCGAAGAGCGCGTCGACCGCCGCCTCGATCGCCTCCGACGCCCGCGCCATCGCCGCGGCGGTGGCGACGAGCCTGTCGCGGGAGAGCCCGTGTGCGGCGAAGAGATCGGCCGCCAGTCTCAGCCGCGCCCTCTCGTGGCGGGGATCGCGGTTGGAGGGGTCTTCGACCGCCGTGATGCCGCGCGCCGCCAGCGTCGCGGCGAGGCGGGCGCGGGGGAGGTCGAGGAAGGGGCGGAAGAGCAGCAGGCCGTCGACCTCGCGCATCCGCGCCATGGCCGAGAGGCCGCGCACGCCGGAGCCGCGGGCGAGGCGAGAGAGGAAGGTCTCGGCCTGATCGTCGGCCTGATGGGCGAGGATCACCGTGTCGAGCCCGTCGCGGACGGCTTCGGCGAAGATCAGGCGTCGCCGTGCGGCGCGGGCCTCGGCCTGGAGATTGGCGGTGGGCTTCGGGCCGGTCCAATGGAGAACGCGGTGGTCGAGGCCACGGGCGGCGGCCTCGGCGCCGACGAAGTCGGCTTCGGCGCGGGCCTCGGGGCGCAGGCCGTGATCGACGGTCAGGACGACGGCGCGCGGCAGGTCGGGATCGAGGGTGCGGGCGTCGGCCCACAGATGCATCAGTGCGAGCGAATCGGGGCCGCCGGAGACGGCCAGCGCGACGCCCCGACGTCCCTTCGACGGCGCGAAGGCGGCGAGCGCCTCGACCGGAGAGACGGGGCCGTCGTCAGCACTTGCCACGGGCCTTCTCGGTCGCGGCGCGATCGCGAACCGCCTTCGAGGCCTTGGGATATTTGGCGAGCAGTTCGTCCCAGGAGGCGCAGGCGGCCTTCTTCTCGCCGAGCCCGTTGAGGGCGAGGCCGAGCTTCAACAGACTGTCGGGCGCCTTCGCCCCGTCGGGAAACTGGGTGTAGCTCTTGAGGAAACTGTCGGCCGCCTCCTTGTAGCGGGCACGCGCGTAATAGCTCTCGCCGAGCCAGAACTGCGCCGCGCCGAGCCGCTTGTCGGTCGGGTGGTTGCCCATGAAGGTCTTGAAGCTCTGTTCGGCGAGATCGTATTCGCCGTTCAGGATGTAGCCGTAGGCGGCGTCGTATTCGTCGCGCGGGCTCGCCGTCGGGGCGACGGCGGCATAGCGCGGGTCGACGCCCGGCACCGGCTGGCTCTCGGCCGGCTTCGGCCGCGCCGTCGCACCGAGTTCCATCGGCGCGGCGGAGCCGATCAGGCCGCCGATCGGATCGCTCGACGACAGATTGCCGAGGTTCGCCGGCGGGGTGCCGCGATTGCCGACCTGCGGCTGGGCCGCCGGGGGCGTGGCGACGGGCACCGGCGCCGCGGCGAGTGCCGGGCCGCCGGCGTCCGGCGCCTCCGACTTCTTCTGCGGTGCGGACGCCTTGGCCCGTCCACCATTCTCGAGCTCCTGCAGGCGGAACTCCATGTCCTTCTGCTGCCGGGCCATCTGGTCCTGCAACTGGCGGATCTGGAAGGTCAGCTGCTCGATCTGGCCGTTGAGGCCGCGCATCTGGCCTTCGAGCTGGTTGATGCGGACCGACATGTCGGCCACCTGGCCGTCGTCGCCACCGCCGTTGCGGCTGTTGCCGCCGCCGAAGAACCCCTGCGCCGAGGCCGTCGCGCTCGCACCGAGCATCAGCGCCAGGCCGACGGCCAGCGTCGCGGCGATGCCTCGCAGCCGACGGGCGAGAGCCCCGATCGTGACTTCACTCCGTTGCGTCATGGAGACGCCGCTCCTTCCCCTCGTGTCCGCCGACCGCGCCGATCGCGACCGATCGGCCTCGATCTAGCATGGCGCGCGCGGTTCGGCCAAAATTTGTCGTCGTCACGGCAATTCGAAGGGCGAGAACGACGAACGGCGGCCCCAGGGCAGGGGCCGCCGTCGTCGTCATGCCGATCGGGCGTCGAAACGCGCCGCTTCGATCACTGCGCGCCGCCGAGCACGGTCACGGCGCGGCGGTTCTGGTTCCAGCAGTTCTCGGCGTCGCAGACCGCCACCGGGCGTTCCTTGCCGTAGGAGATGGTCTTGAGGCGGGTCGAGGCGACGCCGCGGGCCATCAGGTAGTCGCGGGTGACGGCGGCACGGCGGGCGCCGAGCGCGATGTTGTACTCGCGGGTGCCGCGCTCGTCGGCGTGACCTTCGACGGTCACGGCATAGCGCGGATACTTGGCCAGCCACACCGCCTGACGGTCGAGCGTCGAGCGCGCCTCGGTGGTGAGATCGGTCGAATCGACGGTGAAGAAGACACGGTCGCCGACGTTGACGACGAAGTCCTGCTGCGAACCCGGCGTCGCGGCACCACCGGCGCCCAGACCGCCGGCACCGTCACCGGCATTGTCCTGCTGGCTCGCGCAGGCGGCGAGCGTCAGCGAGGTGGCGATGACCGCCGCAAACTTGAAACCGCGCGTCAGCGCGATGGAGGTGAACATCACAAAACTCCTTCGGAACACCCCGAGTGACCTGCCGGTAACCTTGACGGCCCGTGGTTAAATCGAGGTTCAGGAACGTGGTGAACGAATTCTTTTCGACCGATTTTCGAAAGGACTCGTTCTTCAAAACTCGACGGGACCGAATTCACCCCCGGCGCGTGGCCAAATGGTGTCCGGCACGCGGCGCGGGCGCGGCGGGGACCGTCGCCGCGCCAATGTTGCCGAATTGCATCACTTCAGCAGCGGCGACCACGCCGGGTCGGAGGCGCCGGCGGGCGTGCGGACCTGGGTCAGCACGTGGCCGGTGACGTCGGCGAGCCAGAGCACCGGGTCGCCGCCCTCTTCCTTGAAGAACATCACGTAGCGGCCGTTCGGCGCGAAGGTCGGGCCTTCGGCGTGGAAGCCTTCGGTGAGGATGCGCTCGCCCGAGCCGTCCGGCTTCATGACGCCGATCTTGAAGCCCGAACCGTCCTGCTTGGTGAAGGCGATGAACGGGTTGTCGGGATCGGGCGACCACACCGGCGTGGCGTAGCGGCCGGAGCCGAAGGAGATGCGCTTGGCCGGGCCGCCCGACGCGCTCATCACGTAGAGCTGCTGGGTGCCGCCGCGATCGCTCTCGAAGACGATCTGCGAACCGTCCGGGGAGAAGGAGGGGTGGGTGTCGATCGCCGCGCCGTCGGAGAGCTGGCGCACGCCGCCGCCGCCGAGCGCCATGGCGAAGATGTTGGCGTTGCCTTCCTTCTGCATCGAGAAGACGAGCGTGTTGCCGTCCGGCGAGAAGCGCGGCGAGAAGGTCATGTTGGGGAAGTCGCCGACGAGCTGGCGGGCGCCGGAGGCGACGTTGAGCACGAAGACCTTCGGCTCGCCCTGGCCGTAGGCCATGTAGGCGACCTGCTGCGACGACGGGGAGAAGCGCGGCGTCAGCACCAGTTCCTGACCGCGGGTGAGGTAGCGCACGTTGGCGCCGTCCCAGTCCATGATCGCGAGCTTCTTCACCCGGTTCGACTTCGGCCCCGATTCGTCGACGAAGACGACGCGGCTGTCGAAGAAGCCCTTGAAGCCGGTCAGCGAGGAATAGGCCGCGTCCGCCGCGATGTGGGCGAGGCGGCGGATGTTGTCGCCCGAGGTGCCGACCTGGGTGCCGACCACCTGCGAGCCGCCGAACACGTCCCAGACGCGGATCTGCGCCACGACCTGACCGCCCTGGCGCGACACCGTGCCGGCGATCACCGCCTGGGCGCCGATGCCCTTCCAGTTGTTGAAGTTGGGCGTCACGTCGGCGCCGACCGTCTTCTCCAGATAGGAGTTCGGATCGAGGACGTTGAAGTAGCCCGACGTCTTCATGTCGGAGGCGACGATCTGCGAGATCTGTTGGGCGAGCGCCGGATCGCCGCCGAACTGCGGCACCGCGATCGGCATCGGCTGGAAACTGCCGCCGGGGGTGACCGTGATGCGCAGCTGCGCCTCGGCCGGTGCCGTGGCGAGCGAGAGCGCGCCCGCGGCGGTCGCCAGAGCGAGTGTCGCCGCGGCGAGAACACGCCGCAGCGCGCCGCCGCGACGAAGCCGCGGCGCGGCCGTGGCCTCGCTCGCGGAGCGGATCGGGTTCGGTGTCGTCGTCATCGTCGTCCTCGTCGCTGGGGGTTCCCGCCGTCCGCGAGACTGCCCCCGAAACATCACAGATCCTTGGGATCGAACGTCGCCTCGACCTGACTCCAGGCCGAGAACTTGTCCGCGGGAAGCTTGTAGGGCCCGCACTGCATCAGCGCACGACGCGCCGAGGCCGCGAGACTGACGCCGAGCGGATGGGCCGGTCCCTCGACCACCGTCGGCTGGCCGTTGAGCGAGCCGTCCTGATTGAGCGAGAAGCGCAGCGTCACCTTGAGCCCGGCCTCGGCCGAACCGATCGGCGGGTTCCAGCACTTCTTGATCTGGCCGATCAGACCGTCGGTCTCGGCCTGGGTCATCCGCACCACCGAGAGCTTGCCCGAGGGCGCGCCGAGGCTCGCCGTCTTCTGCTCCTTGCCCTGCGACGAGCCGGAATGGTTGCGGTTGAGAATGTCCGACATCTGCGAGGAGAAGGCCTTGGAGTTGGACGCCTGCTTCGCCGCGGCGTCGGCCTTGGCCTTCGCGTCGGCCGCAGCCTTCGCATCCGCCGCCGCCTTGTCGGCCTTGGCCTTGGCGTCCGCCTTGGCCTTGGCATCGGCGGCGGCCTTGGCATCTGCCGCAGCCTTGGCGTCGGCGGCCTTCTTGTCGTCGACCTTCTTCTGCTCTTCGATCAGCTTGTCGAGCGCCTTGGTGTCCTTCGGCGGATCCTTGGGCTTGGGCGGCGCGCCCTCGCCGGTGTCCTTGGCCTTCTCCGCCTCCTTGGGCAGATCGGGCTTGGGCTCCGGCGGCTTGACCGGCGTCGGCTTGGGCTCGGGCGCCTTGACCGGTTCGGGCTTCACCACGGGCTTCGGCTCGGGCTGCTTGACCGGCTCGACCTTGGGGATCTCGGCGACCTTCTCCGGCTTCGGCTCCGCCTTGGGCTCCGGCGGCTTGGGCTTGGCCTCCGGCATCGGCGGCGGCGGCTCTTCCTGTGCGTCGGTGCCGGCGCGGGCGCCTTCGGCCTCCTTGGCGGACTTGGCGGTGTCCTTGGGGACGAGTTCTTCCTTGGGCTTCGCCGTCTTCTGACCGAGCTTCAGCTCGGCGATGTCGGCGATCGGCACGAATTCGATCGGCATGGCCTCGACCGCCGGCTGGTCCTCGCGCTTCTCGAAGCCCGGGAATCCGAACAGGATCCAGGCGAGAAGGGCCGCGTGGAGCACGGCGGAGGACGGCAGACCCGGACGCATCGATCCTTACCTCGACGCCGTTTCGGGAAGCGAGACGAGGCCGATCTTCTTGTAACCGGCGTCGTTCAGCCGCCCCATCACCTTCAGGATCGAGCCGTAGTCGGTCGCCTTGTCGCCGCGCACCAGGATGCGCTCGTCGACGCCGTTCTTGGCGATCGCCTGAAGCTTGGGAACCAGATCGTCGAGCTTGAACTCGGCGTCCTGGATGTAGATGCGGCCCTGACCGTCCAGCGACACGGTGATCGGCTGGGTCTGACCCTCCATCGCCTTGGCGCGGGTCTCGGGCAGGTCGACCGGCACGCCGACCGTCATCATCGGTGCCGCCACCATGAAGATGATGAGCAGCACCAGCATGACGTCGATGAACGGCGTCATGTTCATTTCGCTCATCGGGCCGGAGCGCGCGCGACGACGGCCGCGCCGCCCGCCCTGTGCTCCCGATCCGCCGACCGACATCGCCATGGGGTACGCCTCCTCAGGCCGCCTGCCGCTCGTCGATCTGACGCGACAGGATGGCGGAGAACTCGTCGGCGAAGGTCTCGAGCCGGCCGCCGAGGGCGCCAGCGTCCGACGACAGCTTGTTGTAGGCGATGACCGCCGGGATGGCGGCGACGAGGCCGATCGCGGTGGCGAAGAGCGCCTCGGCGATGCCGGGCGCGACGACCGCGAGCGAGGTGTTCTTGGAGGCCGCGATGCCCTGGAACGCCGTCATGATGCCCCAGACGGTACCGAAGAGGCCGATGAACGGGCTCGACGAACCGATCGTGGCGAGCACCAGCAGGTTCGACTGGAAGCGTTCGACCTCACGGTTGATGGTGACGTCCATCACCTTGTCGATGCGCTGCTGGAGCGATCCGATCGCCGGGCGACCGCCCTCGTGGGAGCGCTTCCACTCGCGCATCGCGGCGACGAAGAGCGCCGGCATGCCGTGGTTGGCGCGCGACGACAGCGTGCGATAGAGGTCCTCGAGGCTCTGGCCCGACCAGAAGATCTGCTCGAAGTTGTCCATCTGCCGACGCGTCTTCATGTAGAGGAAGACCTTGTCGACGATGATCGCCCAGCACCACACCGAGGCGGAGAAGAGCCCGAGCATCACCAGTTTGACGACGATGTGCGCGCTCCAGAACATCGCGAGGAGCGTCATGTCGGAATGCGGCGCGGCCAGCGCGGCCTGAGCGACTTCGGGATTCATGTGTCGGGTACCCTTTCGGCCGAGAACGGCTCGGGCGACGGTGGGAGCGGTGCGAGGCGTCGAGCGAGAAACGAACGCCTTTCGCCGACGCCCGCTCTCGGAGAGCGGCCATCGGATCGCGATCACCGGCGACGATCTCGAACCTCGCGTTCCTTCTGCCCGGCGAATGTGACCAAACGAGGACCCCGAGCGGGTCCGCGCCGAGCCAGCAAGCCATTGGTAGGGTTAAGGATCGGTTTACGATGCTGCGCTGCGGCGCACGCATCTCACTCCGGATGGCCGAAGAGGGACCTGAGGTCGGCCGGCACGCGGTGCGGCCGACCCTCGGCATCGAGGCAGACGACGGTGACGACGGCGGAGGCGATCGTCTCCTCGCCGCGGGCGAGCACCTGCTCCATCACGACGCGGGCGCCGCCGACCATGCGGGTGCGGGTGGTGACCGACAGGAGGTCGTCGAGCTTCGCCGGCCTGAGATAGTCGATCTCCATGCGCCGTACCGCGAAGACGATGCCGCGGATCGCCTGCATCTGCGACTGCGACAGGTCGAGGGCGCGCAGATATTCGGTGCGGCCGCGTTCGAAGAAGCGGACGTGGCTGGCATGATAGACGATGCCGCCGGCGTCGGTGTCTTCCCAGTAGATGCGGACGGAAATGGTGTCCTCGAAGCTCGAGGCGTCGGGGTTCACCCGCTCGGCACTGGTCTCGGACATGATCGTCGCTCCATGGGGTTTCACGCCACGCGTCGCGGTCGGTGCCGACCGGCGAGGGGCGCGAGGAAGGGGCATGCCCCGGGGTCGCGATCAGGAATAGGCGCTCGGACGCGCCGCGTCGAGGCGACGGGGATCGGACTTTCGCCCGATCGGCTCGGCGCGGGCGCGGCATCGCGCGTCGATCGACCGGCACCGGCGCGTCGGCGCCGATGCCGGTCCTCCGATCACTTCGGCTCGATCATGTAGCTCTCGGGCGACGGGATCGTGTCGATCAGGCCGCGCGCCTTCAGGAAGGCGGCGAAGCGCTCGGCGCGGACGGTGTCGATCGCGCCTGGGCGCTTGGCGAAACGCGGCAGCGTGTCGGTCAGCGCCCGGCGGTTGAGCTCGTCGGCGAGCTTGGGGTCGGCCTTCTCCATCAGCGCGCGGGTCTCGGCCGGGTGATTGGTCGCCCACAGCGTTGCCTCCTCGAGCGCCGCGTTGAACTTCGCGAAGCGGGCGTCCTTCACCGCGTCGCGGTGGGCGACGAGGATCAGCTCGTCGTAGGGCGGCACGCCGTTCTCCTCGGGGAAGAAGGTGATCGCCTTCTTGCCGGCGAGCTCGAGTTCGGTCGCCTCGAAGTTGCGGTAGCCGCCGACGACCGCGTCGACCTGGTTCGAGAGCAGCGCGGCGGTGAGGGCGAAGTTGACGTTGACCAGCGTCACGTCGGAGAGCTTCAACCCGCCCTTCTCCAGCATGGCGCCGAGGATGGCGTCCTCGAAGCCGGAGACCGAATAGCCGATCTTCTTGCCCTTGAGGTCGGCGAGCGACTTCACCGAACCGCTCTCGAGCGCCATCACCGAGTTGAGCGGCGTCTCGATCAGCGTGGCGAAGCGGACGAGCGGCATGCCCTCCTTCAACGCCAGCAGGTGCTCGGGCTGATAAGTGACGGCGACGTCGGCCTGTTTGGCGGCGACGAGGCGCGGCGGAGCGGACGGGTCGGCCGGGGCGACGAGTTCGACCTCGAGGCCGCGGGCGGCGAAGAAGCCCTTGTCGCGGGCGACGAAGAGGGTGGCATGGTCCGGGTTCACGAACCAGTCGAGCAGCACCGTCATCTTGTCGGCGGCGGCAGCGGGCGTGGCCAGGAGGAGGCTCGCCAGGGCGAGCGATGCGAGACGTTTCATGTCGGGGTTCCTGTCAGGAGCGAGGGACGACGGGTTCCGCCGCCCAGGGGGCCCAGCGGCGGGTGAGATGATCGACGACGGCGCGCAGGGCCACCGCGAAGAGGGCGAGGAGGACGAGGGCGGCGAACATCAAGTCGGTCTGCAGCCGCGCGTTGGCGTGCATCATCAACAGGCCGAGCCCGTGCGAGGCGCCGACCCATTCGCCGACGATGGCGCCGATGGGGGCGACGGTCGCCGCCATCTTCAGCCCCGAGATCAACGCCGGCACGGCCGAGGGCAGGCGCAGGAAACGGAACGTGTCGAGCCGCGAGGCGCCGTGGACGCGGGCGAGATCGACGAGGCCGGGATCGAGCCGGGCGAGGCCGTCGTGCAGGCTGGCCGTCACGGGGAAGAAGATCACCAGCGTCGCCATGACGATCTTGGAGGCGAGGCCGAAGCCGAACCAAAGCACGAGGAGCGGCGCCACGGCGAAGACCGGCAACGTCTGGATCACCACGATCGCCGGCAGGACGAGGCGGGCGGTCCAGGGCACGAGCGCCATGACGATCGCCGCGGCGACGCCGAAGACGACGCCGCAGACGAGACCGAGGACGATCTCGAGCGCGGTGACGAGGCCGTTGTCGAGGAGGAGGCCGAGATTGGCGACGAAGGCGCGGGCGACCCGGTCGGGTCCCGGCAGCAGCCAGACCGGCGGCGCGAAGAGCGCGACCGCGATCCACCACGCCACGAGGAGCGCGGCGAGCGGCACGAGGCCATGAGCGGCGCGCGCGGCGAAGCGCGTCAGCGTCGTGGGCATGGGGATCCTCCGACACGGGCCATGCGGCACGGGCGGGCGGATCCGGAGGGATGAATGACGTCGGTCGGCATGGTTCCCGTCCCTTCGCCGGCATGACCCGGATCAGGTTCGAAGGGTTCGGCGCGGGGCCCGCGCCATCTCAGCTCTCGTACGAGAACACCCCTCGGAACGAGGCGAACGGTGACAGAGTACGGCGCGGCGCGCAAGGGGGGAGGGCGCGGATCCTTCGCCGGCATGGCCGCGATGCATCTTCGCGAAGACCGCGCGTGCGACCTCACGACAAAGAAAGACGGCGGCGAACCGAGGTTCGCCGCCGCCGTTTCGTTTCGTCCGAGAGCCGTTCGATCAGAACAGCTGGAGGATGCTCTGGTCGGCCTGGTTGGCCAGCGACAGGGCCTTGGTCGACAGGCTCTGGCGGGTCTGCAGGGCGAGCAGGTTCGCGGATTCCGCGTTGGTGTCGGCCGCCACCAGCTGATCGGCACCGGTGTTCAGCGTCGAGACCATGTTGTTGGTGAAGTCCTTGCGGGCCTGCACCATCGACAGGTTCGAACCGAAGGTCGACGACTGGGTGCGCAGCGAAGTCAGAGCCGAGGTCAGCGTGTCGAGGACGCGGTTGACCTGCTTGTTGTTCTGGAAGTCGCCGGTCGAGAGCTTCTCGAGGCCGAGGCCCGACGAGTTGAACACCGTACCCGTGATGTTCATCTTCGACTGGTCCGTACCGGTCTTCTCGTTGAAGATCGTGGACAGGTCGTTGCCCATCAGCAGGTTGATGCCGTTGTAGCCGGAGTCCTTCGCCATCGAGTCGATCTGGTCGAGGATGTCGTTGAACTGCTGGCGGAACGAGTCGCGGGTCGACGAGGTCGAGGCGGTCGCGGTCAGGTTCGACGAGCCGAAGCCCATCGAGGTCAGCGCGGTGGTGCCGGTCGAGGAGATCGCCAGATCTTCGCCGCCGGTCTCTTCGAAGGCGATCTCGCCATTGGAGTCGAGGGTGGCGGTGACGTCGAGCGACGAGTTGTTGACGGCCTTGAGCAGGTCGCCGACGGTCGAATATTCACCGGCACCCGAACCGATGGTGAAGGAGACGGCCTTGGTGTCCGTTCCCGTGCCCGAGGTCAGGGTGATGGTGTCGCCCTGCGTGAAGCCCGGACCGGAGGTGGTCGAGATCAGCGAGGTCGAGCGCTTGAGATCGGAGACCGAGCCCGACAGGGTGGCGTCGGATTCGCTGTCGGCGGTCTGGAGCGCCTGCTTGGCGGCCGACTGGGCGTTCTTGACCAGCGCGGTGATCGACTCGATGCCGTTCGACGCAGCCTGCAGAGTCTGAACCGAATTCTGGACGCCGTCGAGCAGGTTGGTCAGGTCACCGGCGCGGTCGTTGAGGGCCGCCGAGGTGAAGTAGTTGACCGGGTTGTCGAGCGCCGAGTTGACCTTCTTGCCGGTGGCGAGGCGGTTCTCGGTGGCGGTCTGCTGGGTCTTGATGGACTGCAGCGAGTTCAGATTCTGACGGACGCCCGTCGACAGGATGGTAGCCATGGATTTTCAACCCCATTCTAGGATTCGTGTTCGCACCTGAGGCATCCTGGCTTCGGGCTGCTGTTCAAAAGGTGAAACGAGTTGGTAAAGAAACATTCCAGCGCCGGCTTCGCGGAATTAATCTTACCTGTTCGTTTATGTCCGCGAGCCATTCGATCCTCCGCGCCGGCGCCCTTCTCGGCTCGCTCCGGGAGGTGCGACGCGGATGGCGTGGAAACGGAAGATCCTTCCCGGCCGAGCGGGTGCGATGCTGCATTGCGGGAAGAATGATCCCGAAATCGGCGGAATTCGGAAGATTTTTAGGTCAGCACTGTTGACCTTTTTTCGGCTCGGGCGTAGCGTGCCGGCCGTTCGAAAAGGAAGGGTCTATCCATGACCGCGCTCGATTGGTCCCATGTCTTCGCCACGCGATCGGAACGCATGCGCGCTTCCGAGATCCGCGAGCTCCTGAAACTGCTCGACCAGCCCGACATCATCTCCTTCGCGGGCGGCATTCCGGACCCGGCGCTGTTCCCGGTAGAGGCCATTCGCGACGCCCAGAACGCCATCCTGTCGGATCCGAAGCAGGCGGCGCAGGCGCTGCAGTATTCGATCTCGGAGGGCTACCTGCCGCTGCGCCGCTGGATCGCCGATCTGATGGGCAAGAACGGCGTGCCGTGCACGCCCGACAACATCCTGATCACCTGCGGCTCGCAGCAGGGGCTCGACTTCCTCGCCAAGATGCTGCTGTCGCCCGGCGACACCGCGCTGGTCGAGGCGCCGACCTATCTCGGCGCGCTGCAGGCCTTCAACTGCTACGAGCCGCGCTACGACCGGCTGATCCCCGACGGCGGCAACGTCACGCCGGCGGCCTATGCCGCGGCGGCGGCGAAGGCCGGCGGGCGGGTCAAGTTCGCCTATGTCGTGCCCGACTTCGCCAATCCGACCGGCATCACCCTGTCGGTCGAGAACCGCGAGAAGCTCTTGGATCTCGCGACCGAGCTGGCGATCCCGGTGATCGAGGATTCCGCCTATCAGGCGCTGCGTTTCGAAGGGGAGGCGGTGCCGTCGATCCTGTCGCTCGACGTGGCGCGCAACGGTGGCGACATCGAGAAGACCCGCACGGTCTTCTGCGGCACCTTCTCCAAGACGCTGGTGCCGGCGCTGCGCATCGGCTGGATCGTCGCGGCCTCGCCGCTGATCCAGAAGCTGGTTCTGACCAAGCAGGCGGGCGATCTGCATTCCTCGACGCTGAACCAGATGGTCATGGCGCGGCTCGCCGAGACGACCTACGACGCCAACGTCGCCCGGGCGATCGCGCTCTATCGCACCCGCCGCGACGCGCTGATGGCGGCGCTCGCCGCCTCGATGCCGAAGGGCGTGGAATGGACGAAGCCGGAAGGCGGTCTCTTCACCTGGGTGACGCTGCCGGAAGGCATCGACGGGGCCGAGCTTCTGGCGCGCGCCATCGCCGAGGAGCGGGTCGCCTTCGTGCCGGGCAAGGCGTTCTTCGCCACCGACGCGATGGCCAACACCATCCGCCTCAACTTCTCCTCGCCGACGGTCGAGGACATCGGCGAAGGCATCGCGCGGCTCGGCCGCCTGATCGCCCGCATGGCACCGTGAGAGAAAGGGGGGCGTCGTGAGCTTCCGTGACGTCCTCCTCGCCCTCGTCGTCGTGGCGATCTGGGGCTTCAACTTCGTCGTCATCAAGGTCGGCGTGGCGGACGTGCCGCCGCTGCTGCTGACCGGCCTGCGCTTCCTCTTCGCAGCGCTGCCGGCGGTGTTCTTCGTGCGGCGGCCGGCGTGCGCCTGGCATTGGGTGGTCGCCTTCGGCCTCGTCCTCGGCGTCGTCAAGTTCGGCCTGCTGTTCGTCGGCATGAAGGCCGGCATGCCGGCCGGCCTCTCCTCGATCGTGCTGCAGATGCAGGCCTTCTTCACCATGGGCCTCGCCTTCGTCTTCCTCGGCGAGAAGCCGGCGGCGATCCAGATCGCCGGCGCGGTGATCGCCGCCCTCGGCATCGCCGTCATCGCCTCGGCGCGGGCCGGCGGCGGGGCGGCGCTCGGGCCGTTCCTGATGGTGCTGGCGGCGGCGGCCTGTTGGGGCCTCGCCAACATCGTCACCAAGAAGGCCGGCCGGATCGACATGCTCGGCTTCGTCGTCTGGGCGAGCCTGGTGGCGCCGCTGCCGCTCTTCGCGCTGTCTCTCGCCTTCGAGGGCTGGCCGGCGATCGTTGCCGCGCTCGCCCATCCGACCCCGATCGCAATCGGCGCGGTCGCCTATCTCGCCTGGCCGACGACGGTCCTCGGCTTCGGCATCTGGTCGAACCTGATGTCGCGCCATGCCGCGGCCACGGTGGCGCCGTTCTCGCTGCTGGTGCCGGTCTTCGGGATGTCGAGCGCGTGGTTGGTGCTCGGCGAGCCGATCGGCGGACGCGAGGCGATCGGCGCGGCGCTGGTGGTGGCCGGGCTGGTGGTCAACGTCTTCGGTCCGCGCTTCACGCGGCGGGCCGCCTGATCAGAACTTGGTGCGCGCCCGCATCGCCTGGGCGATGGTGCCGTCGTCGAGATAGTCGAGCTCGCCGCCGACCGGCACGCCGTGGGCGAGCCGCGTCACCGTGATGTCGCGGCCGTCTTCCGCCAGACGGGCGATCTGGTCGGTGACGTAATGGGCGGTGGTCTGGCCCTCGACGGTGGCGTTGACCGCCAGGATCACCTCGCGGATCGGCTCGGTGCGGCAGCGCTCGATCAGGGCGTCGATGGTCAGATCCGACGGGCCGATGCCGTCGAGCGGCGACAGGACGCCGCCGAGCACGTGATACTTCGCCGAAATCGCCCCGGCACGCTCCAACGCCCAGAGGTCCGACACGCCCTCGACCACCACCAGGACCGAACCGTCGCGGCGATCGTCGCGGCAGACGGTGCACGGGTCGGAGGTGTCGATGTTGCCGCAGACCGAGCAGACGCCGACCTTCTCCAGCGCCACATCCATGGCACGGGTGAGGGGGGCGAGCAGGCTCTCCTTCTTCTCGATCAGATGCAGCGCGGCGCGCCGCGCCGAGCGGGGGCCGAGGCCCGGCAGCTTGGCGAGGAGTTGGACGAGACGCTCGATCTCGGGTCCGGCGACGGAACGTGCCACGAAGTCACTCTTCGTCTGATGATTCGATCCGCCCAATCTAGCGTGTTCGCCGTGCACGGGTCGAATGCGGGTCGTCGCGCCCCGCGGTCGGGCGATGGATGTTTCCCGCGGCGGGCGAGACCGGCCGGGAAGGCGTCGTCCGTAGCCGAACACGTCGGCGTTTCCCGGGTTCTCTACGGGACGTCGCGGTGCCCCTCTCGTCGACTCGATGGATGAAGCGCTGTCGTCACGTCGAGTTCCGGCCGGATGTTGTCGATTCCTTAATGTCGCTTCGGTGCAATGACGTTCGAAGACTGCATGGAGGGATCGCCGATGAGCATGTCCATTTCGCCTACGACTTCGAGCACACCGGTCGCCCGTACCAGCGAGACCCGCGAGGGGCCCGGACCCGAGCGCGTCGCCGACGGCGATGCGGACGACGGCGCGGCTGCCGTCAAGGCGCGGCCGACGCCGGGAACAGGAACGCTGGTCGACAAGACGGCCTGAGCGCGACGGCGCGAGGATGCGGAAAGAAAAGGCCGGTCGAGTTCGCTCGACCGGCCTTTTCTTTCTTTTCGGTGACGCGGGTGGGCCCGGCGCGACCGGAGCTCTCAGAACGGCAGCTTGAAGCCGCCCGGGGCGCCGGGCAGGCCGAGGCCGCCGGTGACGTCGGCCATCTTCTCGGCGATCGCCGCTTCCGCCTTGACGTGGGCATCGCGATGGGCGGCGACGATCAGGTCCTCGAGGATCTCGGTCTCGGCCGGGTTCATCAGCGACGGGTCGATCTTCACGCCCTTCAGCTCGCCCTTGCCCGAGATGGTCACCGCGACGAGGCCGGCGCCGGAGGTTCCGGTCACGGCGATCTCGGCGAGCTCGTCCTGGAGCGTCGCCATGCGGGCCTGCATCTCCTTGGCTTTGCTCATCATCTTCATGAAGTCCATGGGCGTTCTCCGCGCTCGTGTTTCTTCAGTCGTCCGGCGACCAGCCCGGATCGTTCTCCTCGCCGGCCGGCGGGGCGTCCCAGGCGAGCCCGTCACCGCCGTCGTCCTCGGCCGCCTCGGCGGCGCGCACCCGCACGTCGACGATCGAGGCGCCGGGGAAGCGCTTCAGCACGGCCGCGACCAACGGTTCGGCGCGGGCGTCGGTGACGAGCTTGTCGCGTGCCTCCTCGCGTTCCTCGGCGACCGTGGCGCCACCCTGCTCGCGCGAGACGGCGACGATCCAGCGTTCGCCGGTCCACTCGGAGAGCTTGGCGGCGAGCAGCTGCGGCAGGTCGAAGGAGGCGCCGGCCTCGAGCGACACGTCGATGCGGCCTGGGGCGAAGGCGACGAGGCGCATCTGGCGCTCGACCGCGATCTTCAGACGGATGTCGCGATGTTCGGCGGCGAGCGCGGCGACGTCGGCGAGGTCGGTCAGGCGCGGCCCGCGGCGCGGCGCGGCGGCGGGCTTCGGCGCGGCGGCGGGTTGCGGCGTCTCGTTGGAGGCGACGAGACGCGGGCCGGGAGCGGGGGCGGGGGCCGCATCCGCGAGGCGGGCCTGCGGCATGCCCGGCGCCTGACCGGGGGCGGCGAACGCGGTACCGGCGACGGCCTGCGTGCGGGTCATCGCCGAGGCACCGCCGTTGCCGCCGCCCGAGGGGCCGCGCGGGGCGGCGGACGGGCCGTCGGCGGGGGGAAGCGTTCCCTCGCGCAGCATCTTCAGCGCTTCGTCGGGGGTCGGCAGGTCGCTGGCGTAGGCGAGGCGAACCAGCAGCATCTCGGCGGCGGCGAGCGCCTTGGGGGCGTTCTTGACCTCGTCGTGGCCCTTCAAGAGCATCTGCCAGGCGCGCGACAGCACGCGCACCGAGAGATCGCGGGCGAAGGCGCCGCCGCGGACGCGCTCGTCCTCGGAGACCGAGGCCTCGTTCGCCGCTTCCGGCACCAGCTTCATGCGGGTGACGAAATGGGTGAACTCGGCGAGATCGGCGATCACCACGGTCGGGTCGGCGCCGACGTTCCACTGGGCGCGCAACTCGGCCAGCGCCGAGGCGGCGTCGCCCTTCATCAGGTGTTCGAACAGGTCGATGACGCGGGCGCGGTCGGCGAGGCCGAGCATCTGGCGGACTTCCGCCACTTCGATGCGGCCCTCGCCGTGGGCGATCGCCTGATCGAGCAGCGAGAGACTGTCGCGCACCGAGCCTTCGGCGGCGCGGGCGACGAGGCGCAGCGCCTCGTCGTCGATCTCGACCGCCTCGGCGTCCGCGATCTTCTTCAGATGGGCGACCAGCACGTCGGTCTCGATGCGGCGCAGGTCGAAGCGCTGGCAACGCGACAGGATGGTGATCGGGACCTTGCGGATCTCGGTGGTGGCGAAGATGAACTTCACGTGCTCGGGCGGCTCTTCCAACGTCTTCAGCAGGCCGTTGAAGGCCTGGTTGGAGAGCATGTGCACCTCGTCGATGATGTAGACCTTCATCCGCGCCGAGACGGGCTTGTAGCGCACCGCCTCGATGATCTCGCGGATGTCGTTGATCGAGGTGTGGGAAGCCGCGTCCATCTCGATGACGTCGACGTGGCGGCCTTCCATGATCGCCTTGCAGTGGGTGCCGAGCCGGTCCATCTCGATGGTCGGCCGGTCGATCTCACCGGGGATCTCGTAGTTCAGCGCGCGGGCGAGGATGCGGGCGGTGGTGGTCTTGCCGACGCCGCGCACGCCGGTCAGCATCCACCCTTGCGCGATGCGGCCGATCGAGAAGGCGTTCGACAGGGTGCGCACCATCGGCTCCTGGCCGATCAGGTCATCGAAGCTCTGCGGGCGATATTTGCGGGCGAGGACCCGATAGGCGCCGGACGCGGCCGGGGGCGTCGCATCGGGCGGAAGAAGACCGTCCATGCGCTTCAGCCTTTCCTCGAACCGGTCGGAGAGGGGATCGGCAGAGCCGATCGGCGTCGCCCGAAGGCGAAAAGGAGGCCGACGCGCGACCCGCGTCCGACTCGTCTGGGCTGCTTCCTTCCGGACCTGACCCGGTCGGCGAGTGACAACGTCCACCGCCGACCTCCCGAGCGTTCATATCGAGGATCGGGCGAGGAAATGCAAGAGGGGGTGGCGTCGCGGCGAGGGATGTCCACGAGACCGCGCCGATCGATGCGGCCTCACGCGCGAGCGAGGCCGCGCAGGCGGTCGAGGACGGCGGGGCCGGCGAAGATCACGACGTTGCCGGCGATCGTCAGGCCGAGACCGAGGACGGTGCGGCCGTCCCAGACGTAGCCTTCCCAGAGGCCGGAGAGAACGAGGGCGACGACCGGGAACATCACCGTCGCATAGGCCGCGCGCCCCGAGCCGATGCGGGCGACCAGCATCAGATAGGTGGTGAAGCCGATCACCGAGCCGAAGATCGCCAGCCAGCCGAGCGCCAGGAGGTAGGTCGTATCCGGCGGGGCGACGATCGGCGTGCCGGTGACGAGGAGCAGCACCATGAGGAAGGCGGCGCCATAACTCATCCCCCAGGCATTGGCGGTCGCCGGCGGGATGCCGGCGGCGGAGTTGCGCCGCGACACCATGTTGCCGAGCGAGAAGCACAGCGTGCCGAGGGCCGCGAGCGCGAGGCCGACGGGCGCGTCGGTGCCGAAGGCGCCGTCGCGGATCGCCGGGGCGAAGAGGACGGCGAGGCCACCGAGGCCGAGGGCTGCGGCGAAGAGGGTGCGCCGGGCGATCGGCTCGCCGAAGATCAGGCGGGCGAGCACGGCGTTGTAGAGCGTCGCCAGCGAGAAGACGACCGAGACCAGCCCGCTCGGGATGAAGCGCGTGGCGTTGTAGAAGCAGACGAAGTTCATCGAGAACAGGCAGACGCCGAGAAGCGCCGCGAAGCCGTGGTCGCGTGGGCGCATCGGCGCGAGCTTTCCGGCGATCGCCAGCCCGGGCCCGAGGATCACGGCGGCGAGGGCGAAGCGGTAGAAGATCGAGGTCAAGACCGGCACCGGGCCGAGCTGCAGCGCGATGGCGAACCAGGTGGTGCCCCAGACGAAGACGGTGACGGCGAAGAGGGCGAGATTCATCGATGGGGCTCCGGCGGTGGTCGGCCGGCAGGATGGACCCGTCGGCGGCCGCTCGGATTGCACGATCTTGCGGTGAAGATCCTGCGCGGGCGGGCGCGGGATTGCCGCGTCGGCGGACGAGGGGCAGAGTGGCGCCATGACCGCCGCCCAGTCCGTCTTCGATCAGCTCTCGCGCTCGCGTGCCCACCTGTGGCACCGGCTCGACGTCGGCCGCGGGCGCGGCGCGGCGGTGTGGTCGAACGACGCCGACCGGGTGCGCTACGACGACACGGCGCTGCACACGCTGAGCCTCTATCTCGTCGGCGGCGAGGAGAGCCGGCGGCTCGATCGCGGCGCGGTGCGCGGTTGGGCGGGGGCGCTGACCCTGATGCCGGCGGGATCGTCGTCGGACTGGGACATCGGCGGGTGCTTCCGCTTCGTCCATCTCTATCTCGACGACGCCCGCCTCCGACACTTCGCCGAGGCGACGCTCGACCGCGATCCGGCGCGGGTGTCGCTCGCCGATCGGACCTATTGGGAGGACGGCGAACTCGCCGCCGGCATGGTGGCGCTGGCGCGGGTCTGCGAGGCGGGCGACGCCTTCGCCGCCGAAGGGGTGATCGCCGAGATCTGCCATCGGCTCTTGACCGCGCCGGGCGCGGGCACGATGGCGCGTCCGGTCCGGGGTGGGCTCTCGCCGGCGGTGTCGCGGCGGGTGACGGCGCGGCTGCGCGAGGACCTCGATCGGCCGGCGAGCCTCGAGGATCTGGCGGCGGAGGCGGGCCTCAGCCCGTTTCATTTCCAGCGGATGTTCCGGGCGAGCCACGGGCTCAGCCCGCGTGCCTTCCTCGAGCATCTCAGGGTGGAAGAGGCCAAGCGGCTGATGCGGGCGGGCGTCGGCCTCGCCGAGGTGGCGAGCGCCTGCGGCTTCGCCCACCAGAGCCACTTCACCCGCGCCTTCCGCACCGTGACCGGCACGACGCCCGGGGCGTGGCGTGCGGCGGCGTGTGATGTCAGCCGAACAGTTCCGGCCGCCTGACGCGCAGCGTCTGGACGGCGAAGGCGGTCTTGAGGTCGAGGTTGTCGCCGCGATCGACGAAGGCCGCCAGTTCGGCGAGATCCATCGTCACCACCTCGATGTCCTCACCCTCGTGGGCGAGGCCGCCGCCTTCGGCGACACGAGCGGTCGAGAGGTCGACTTCCGCCAGATAGACCCAGACCTTCTCGCCGACGAGGCCGGGGGAGGGACGCACGGCGCCGGCGAGCTCCAGCCGGCCGAGTGCGAGCCCGGCCTCTTCCATCGCCTCGCGGCGTGCGGTCTCTTCCGGGTCTTCGTTCGCCTTGTCGAGGAGACCGGCGACGACTTCGAGCATCAGCGGATCGTCGCCCTGGAGGGCCTGGGGCAGGCGCAGCTGGCGCACCAACACCGCGCGGCGGGTGATCGGATCGTAGGGCAGTACGGCGGCGGCGCGGCCGTGGTTCTCGATCTCGAAGCTCTGGACGTGGGGCGTGCCGTCGGAGCGGGTGCGCTCGAAGGTGATGCGCTCCAGCGTGCAGAAGCCTTTCCAGAGCGTCTCGCGGGAGAGGATGCGGAAGGGCAGGGCGCCCGTCTTCGTTTCGGGCGCGTTCATCTCAATCGACCTCGGAACCGGGGGGCAGCGTGATCCTCAGACCGTCGAGGTGTTCGGCGGTGAGGATCTGGCAGGCCAGGCGGGAGTTGTCCTGCACCTCGAAGATCTGGTCGAGCTGGTCCATCTCTTCGTCGGTGGCGGGCGGGATTGCGCTCATCCACTCCGGATCGACATAGACGTGGCAGGTGCCGCAGGCGCAGGCACCGCCGCATTCCGCCTTGATCGGCAGACCCCAGTCGCGGATCACCTCCATGACGCGAAACCCGTCGAGGGCGGCGAGCGTGTGCTCGACCCCGTCGCGGTCGACGACATGGATCTTGATCGCGCCTTCGTCGAAGGGATCGAAGGGATCTTCGTCGAAGATCGGGGCGGCAACATGCGGGCTGGTCACGGCGTCTTCCTCGTGCGTTCCGGGGGGATACTCCAGCCGGGCCGCCCGATCAATCGCCGCGCCCTCCGTCGTTCGGGGGAGAAGCGCGGGTTCTTTCGGGGTCGATGGTCTCAGCGGACGACGTGGGCCCAGGGACGGCCGGGGAGAGAAGCCGCGGGGCTGTCGCCGGCCGGCTGGTAGTGGATCGGCACGACGGGGCGTTCGCCCGCCTCGAGGCGACGACGGGTCGGGCCGTCGACGATCACCAGCGTGTCGAAGCCGCAGCGGCCGTAGGCCTCGAGCTGATCCCACAACACGTCGCCGATCGCCCGGAGTTCACCGGCAAAGCCCCAGCGCTCGCGGGCGAGGCGGGCGGTCGAATAGCCGCGACCGTCGCCGAACTTGGGGAAGCGCACGGCGAGCGCGCCGACACGGGGCAGGTCGGCGCCGATCTCTTCGATCCTGTCGGCGGGTTCGAGCAGGATGCCGAGGTCGCCACCGCGCGCCAGCAGCGTCTCGCGCTCGGCGAGGAAGCGGGCGAGCGAGACGAAGAAGGCTCCGGCGGGAAGCTCCGCGTCGTCGGCGACCAGGACCCGGGCGTCGGGTTCGAAACGGGAATTGCGGAAGACGTCGCTCATCGGTCAGATCCCACTGCCGTCGTTTTCGGATCCGGCCGCAAGGCCGAGATGGATGCCGCATTCGGTCTTGGCGCGACCGCGCCAGCGCCCGGCGCGCGGGTCTTCGCCCGGTGCGACGCGGCTGGTGCAGGGCAGGCAGCCGATCGAGGGGTAGCCCTTCTCGACCAGCGGATGGGCCGGCAGACCACGGAGACGCGCGCGCTCGACGAGCGCACTCGGCTCCCAGGCGGCGAGCGGGTTCACCTTGATGCGCGCGCCGTCGGCCTCGAAGGTCGGGATCGTCGTGCGGGTCGCGGCCTGGAAACGCTTGCGGCCGGAGATCCAGGCCGAGAACCCCTCCATGCCGCGGGCGAGCGGCTCGACCTTGCGCAGGGCGCAGCAGGCGTCGGGGTCGTCGTTCCACAGCCAGTCGTCGGGGTCGCGGTTCACGAGTTCTTCGCGGCTCGCGCCGAGGGCGCGGACGTCGGTGAAGCCGAGGCGTTCGACGAGGCGGTCGCGGTGGCGCAGCGTCTCGTCGAAATGCCTGCCGGTGTCGACGAAGAGGATCGGCACGGCGGTCGAGACGCTCGCCACCAGGTCGAGCAGCACCGCCGATTCCGCCCCGAAGGAGGAGACGACGGCGATCCGGCCGGGAAACAGCCGATGGACCGCGCGGTCGATCAGCTCCTCGGTCGGCAGGCCGGCGTGTGTGGCGTCGAGTTCGCGCGCGCGGGTCTCCGCGGCGGTCGCCGCCGTCGTCTTGGGCCGGAGGTCGGGCGCGACGATCGAGACGGAGGTCATGCCGCCTCGCTCTCGCTGGTCAGTGCCGCCTTGAAGGGGGCGAGGCCGACGCGGGCATAGGTCTCGAGAAAGGTCTCGGCGCGCGAGCTGCGCAGCGAAAGATAGGTCTCGACGATGGTCTCGACCGCGCCGGGCACCTCGTCGGGCCAGAAGCCGGGGCCGGCACTGTCGCCGATGCGGGCGCCGTTGCCCGGATCGCCGCCCAGCGTGATCTGGTAGAACTCGCGGCCCTTGCGGTCGACGCCGAGGATGCCGATGGCACCGACGTGGTGGTGGCCGCAGGCGTTGATGCAGCCCGAGATCTTGATGTCGAGCGGGCCGATCTCGGCGATCCGCGCCGGGTCGGCGAAACGCTCGGTGATGGCCTGCGCGATCGGGATCGAACGGGCGTTGGCGAGCGCGCAAAAGTCGAGGCCGGGGCAGGCGATCGTGTCGGTGACGAGGCCGGCGTTGGCGGTGGCGAGGCCGGCCGCGACGAGACCGGCGTGGAGACGGGGAAGATCGTCGCGGCGGACGTGGGGGAAGACCACGTTCTGGCGATGGGAGATGCGGATCTCCGAACCGGCGTAGGCGTCGGCGAGATCGGCGATCGCCTCCATCTGTTCGGCGGTGGCGTCACCCGGCACGCCGCCGACCGGCTTCAGCGAGATGGTGACCGAGGCATGGCCGGCCGCCTTGTGGGGCGTGACGTTGGCGGCGACCCAGCAGTCGAAGTCGGGATCGATCCTGCGGGCCTCGTCCTCGATCGCGCTGCGCTCGGGAAGGGCGGCGAAGGCCGGCGGGGCGAAGTGGGCGGCGATGCGGGCGACGTCGGAGGGGTCGAGCTTCAGGCCGGTCTTCTCGATGGCGGCGAACTCGGCCTCGACCTCGTCGCGGATGGTCTCGCGACCGGCCTCGTGCAGCAGGATCTTGATGCGCGCCTTGTACTTGTTGTCGCGCCGTCCGTAGAGATTGTAGACGCGCAGGATCGCCTCGGCATAGGCGAGGAGATCCGCCTCCGGCAGGAACTCGCGCAGTTCGAAGGCGACGAAGGGCGAGCGGCCGAGACCACCGCCGACATGGACGCCGAAGCCGATCTCGCCGGCCTCGTTCTTCTTCAGCGTCAGGCCGATGTCGTGGAAGCGCACGGCGGCGCGGTCTTCCGCGGCGCCGGTGACGGCGATCTTGAACTTGCGCGGCAGGTAGGTGAACTCCGGGTGGAGCGACGACCACTGGCGCAGGATTTCGGCATAGGGGCGCGGATCGGCGACCTCGTCGGGCGCGGCGCCGGCGAACTGGTCGGCGGTGACGTTGCGGATGCAGTTGCCCGAGGTCTGGATGGCGTGCATCTCGACCTCGGCGAGGGCGTCGAGAATGTCGGGAATGTCCTTCAGCGCCGGCCAGTTGAACTGGATGTTCTGGCGGGTGGTGAAGTGGCCGTAGCCCTTGTCCCACTTGCGCGCGATGTGGGCGAGCGTCCGCATCTGCCTCGACGACAGCGTGCCGTAGGGAATGGCGACGCGCAGCATGTAGGCGTGGAGCTGGAGATAGACGCCGTTCATCAGGCGCAGCGGACGGAACTGTTCCTCGGTCAGGTCACCGGCGAGACGGCGCTCGACCTGGTCGCGGAACTGGGCGACGCGGGCGCGGACGAAGGCGTGGTCGAAATCGTCGTAGACGTACATGGCGCTCTTCCTCGGGCGATGGCTTCAGGCGACGCGGGCGGCGCGGGCTTCGGAACCCGAGGTCGGGCCGGTGACGCGGATCTTCTCGCGCTGGGCCTTGGGCTCGAGACGGCCGTCGACGGTCACGACGTCGACCGCATAGGCGCCGACGACGAGGCCACTCGCCTCGTCCTTCGCGGCATCGGCGAGTGCGGCTGCGGCGTCCGCGAGCACCGCGGCGGCGGCGAAGGCCTCGACCCAGGCGCCGTCGGCGTCGCGGAAGACGACGCGGCCGTCGATCAAGCGGTTGGCGGTGACGATCTGCATGGCGGTCGACCCTTCGGAAACGCTGCGTCGAGCGCCGGCCCTCCTCGGACGGGCCGGAACTCCTCGGATCGTTTCTAGGGTAAGGGGGCGGGCGACGCGCCGATGCCGATTGCGAAATCGCGGGCGGGCGCGAAACAGATTTTCGCGCATCCGCCCTTCGACAGAACGCGAGGCCCGCCGTGCCCGGCCGATGTCCCGTCGCGGCTCAGCGCGGACGGGCGTCGCGGGCGAAGAGATAGACGACGAGCGACGCCGCGAGCGCCGCGGCGAAGGTGCCGTAGAGCGTGCCGTGGGCGACCGCCTGCGAGAGGCCGGCCGTCGTCATCGCCTTCATGAAGAAGCCGGAGAGCGGCTGGAGGACCGCGGCGCCACCGATCAGGCACATGTTCATCAGCGTCAGGCCGCGACCGAGCACCGGCGTCGGCAGGAAGGCGCGGACATGGGCCATCAGCACGCCGTAGGTCATGCCGAGGCCGCCGATCACCGCGAACATGATCGAGGCCCGGCCGACCGACATGTCGGGGGCGAGCGCGAGGGCGGCGAGGGCGGCGACGGTCGCCAGCGTGCCGGCGACGACCACCCATTTGCGGGTGCCGAGCCAGCGGTCGAGCGGGCCGTAGAAGAAGGCGCCGGCGATCATGGCGAAGACCATGACGGAGACGGCATTGCCGCGATCGACCGGGCCGAGGCCGTGGACGTCGGAGAAATAGGGGCCGACCCAGAGGCCGCGCACAGCCACGACGATCGGGTAGGAGGTGAGCGCGATCGGGTAGAGCGGCCACAGCTCGCGGATGGCGAGGACGGCGCGGATGCCGGGGCGCGGGCCGTCCTCGTGCTTCTCGAGCGGCGGCGGGTCCTTCACCACGAGGAAGACGAGGACGGCGGAGACGAAGGTCGCCGCGGCGATGGCGATCATCGTGGCACGCCAGCCCCAGGTCGCGGCGGCAGCGGCGAGCGGGGTGGCGGCGGCGAGATTGCCGAGCGAGCCGATGCCGACGATCGCCGAGGAAAAGAGCGCGAAGCGGTGGGGCGTCGTCGTCCGGCCGATGACGAAGAGGGCGCCCATGTAGATCGGCGCGCAGCCGAGGCCGATCAGCGCCATGCCGAGGACCGACACCCAGGGGGCGGTCGCAGCGGCGAAGACGACCGCGCCGGTCACCGCGGCGAGCATCGGCCCGGCGACGGTGCGGCGCGCGCCGAACCGGTCGAGCGAGGTGCCGATCGGGATCTGGGCGCCCGCGAAGGCGGCGAAGAAGGCGGCCGATACGATGCCGAGCCAGGCCGCGTCGAGGCCGACGTCGCGGGCGAGTTCCGGCGCGATGACGGCGAGGAAGGAGCGGTAGAACTGGCTGAGCAGGTAGCCGAAGACGAGGACGACGAGGGTGGGCAAGGCGTTTCCTCGGTGCTTTCTTGTTGCCGCACCATAACGTTCCCGGCGACGGGCGCCAGTCGGGCGACGCGAACTTCCGGTCAAAAGCGTCATGAATGTCGGGTCTCCGGCGTCGGGTCGCGGCGCGCCGGTGGACAACCCGGTCGGCTCGGTGTCGAATGCGGCGGCGACGGTGCGTCATCACGCCGTGATCCGACGGATTCATTCCGAGGGGGTCTGGTGGACGGGATGTTTCGTCACCATCTTCGCGCGGCGGAGAACCCGCCATCGACTTCCCAGGGAGAAGCCCCGTGTCCGACGTCATCGTGAAAACGCCGCTGCAGTATCTCGACAAGGCCATGGGCGCGCTGCGCGACCTCGGCCTCGCCCCGCCGGCCACCCAGGACGCGCCGATCGTCGGCCTGCTCGAGAAGATCTCCGATCTCTCGCCCGACAAGGTCGCGATCATCACCCGCACGCTCGGCCAGACCGAAGTGTTCAACGAGGTGGTGCGCAATCAGGTTTCGCAGATGGAGATCGGCGAGCGCTACAAGGCGGTCACCGCCGGTTTCGACTCGATCCGCGACGACGCCAAGAAGATGGTCGATCAGATCGCCGACGGGAAGATCGACATCTTCGAGCGCGCCACCAACGCCTGGATGAAGCTCTCCCGCGGCGACATCGCCGACCGCTTCGACAAGGTGCGCGAGATCTATCTCGACGTCTCCAAGGAGACCCGCAACCAGATCGAGCGCGAGGGCATCATCCTCGAGAGCTATCGCGATTTCCGCGGCGCGCTGAAGCAGGCCGAGGTGCTCGCCCTCGAAGTGTTGAAGACCGCCGAGGACAAGTGGAACGCCTCCAAGGTCGACCTCGACGCCGCCGCCCAGAAGGTCGCCGCCTTCACCGGCGAACCGGCCGCCAAGGCGCAGCTCGAGCTCGAGCGCGACGAATACGTCCGCCGCACCCAGGACGAGGAGAAGCGCTACCAGATCGCCAAGGACCTCTCCGACAACCTGACCATCGGCTACAACACGTCCGAGGTCATCATGGCGCGTCTGATGCAGACGACCAACGCCAAGGAGCGGGTCTATCAGCAGGCGGTCAGCTTCTTCTCGACCAACGATTCGGTGCTGACGGCGCTGAAGGCCTCGTTCACCGGCATGTTCGGCCTCAACGAGGCGACCCAGACGCTGAACGCGATGAAGGAAGGCGTGTCGAAGAGCCTCGAGACGCTGGCCGAGATCGGCGACAAGGTGCAGGAGGCGGCGGTGCGCGCCGGCTACGGCCCGACGATCCGCGCCGACGCGGTCAAGAAGCTGGTCGACAGCGTCGTCAACTTCCAGGTCAAGTCGACCGAGATCATCGCCGAGATGCGCGATGCCTCGACCAAGAACTCGGCGGAGATCCGCGACGCGGTCGAGGACGGCAAGCGCCGTATCGCCCGTCTCGTCGCCGCCGGCGCCGACCTCGACAAGGCCTCCTGAACAGGGTCCGATCCATGACCGACGTCGCCACGACGTCGCCGAACGCGGCAGGGCTCGCCCCTGCCGCGCCCGCGGCGCCCCAGAAGCTCGACGATCTCATGCTCGCCATGGACGTCGTCGACACGCTGCGTCACCAGGAGAGCCTGGCGACCCGCGAACTCGACGACGACGCGCGCAAGGCCGAACTCGTCGCCCGCCTGAAGAAGCTCTATGCCGATCAGGGCATCGAGGTGCCGCCCTCGATCATCGAGGAGGGCGTGCGGGGTCTCGAGCAGAGCCGTTTCTCCTACACGCCGACGCCGCCGAGCTTCGCCCGGACCATGGCGCTCGCCTGGGTGAACCGTGGCCGGGTCGCGGCGGTGGTCGGCGGCGTGGTGATCGCGCTGTCGCTGGCGATCGGGTCCTATTCGTATTTCGTGGTCGGCGGTGAGAAGCGGGCGGCGGAAGCCGCGCGCGTCGAAATCGCCCAGACCCTGCCGGCGGCGCTCGCCAAGGCGGTGCGCACCGCCCGCGACGAGGCGCGTGTACCGGCGGCCACCGCCCGCATCGACGACATCGCCAAGCGCGGCGAGGCGGCGATCGCGCGCAAGGACGTTCCGGCCGCCCGCGCCGCGATCGGCGAGGCCGACACGCTGGTGGGCGTGCTCCGTCAGGCGTACGACGTCAGGATCGTGTCGCGGCCGGGCGTGCGCTCCGGCGTGTTCCGGCTGCCGCCGGGCAAGCAGGCGCGCAACTACTATCTCATCGTCGAGGCGATCGGACCGGACGGCAAGGCCATCCCGCGCGAGATCGTCAACGAGGAGAATCAGGTCAAGAAGACGGTGTCGATCTGGGGCCAGCGCGTGCCGCAGGCGACCTACGACCGGGTGGCCGCCGACAAGCAGAACGACGGCATCATCCAGAACGACCGCCTCGGCCAGAAGGCCCGCGGCGACGTCGACGTGCGTTGGTCCATGCCGGTCGAGACCGGCACCATCACCGAGTGGTGAACCCCATGATTTCCGGACGTGACGCCCTTCGACAGTTGGAACAGGCGATCGCCGAGACGCGCGCCGACGAGAGCCGTCTCGACGACGCGCTCGCGACCGCCACGGGCAAGGCCGAAGACGCCCGCGCCAGCCAGACGGCGGCCTTCCGCCGCTTGGCCAAGGTGCGGCTAGACAGCCTCGCCGGGAGCGAGGTCGACGCCCGGCTCGATCAGGCCGAGCGCGAGGCGCTGGCGATCCTCGCCGAGAAGCGCAAGGCGGTCGCCGAGCTCGCCGAGAAGCGCAAGGCGGCGAACAGGCAACTCGCCGAGGCGCAGGGCCGTCGCCACGAGGTGGCGGGCCGGCTCGAGGCGATTTCGGACAAGATCCATGCGCTCGACGCGGCGACGCGGGCGAAGCTGCCGGGCGTCGCCGAATGGGTCGCCGCCGACGGTGTCGTCAAGGAGGCGGAGAAGGTCGCCGCACGCGCCGAGACCAAGGCGACGCAGGCGGAGGCCGACCGGGTCGAGAAGGGCAAGCCCTTCGAGAGCGATCGGCTCTTCATGTACCTGTGGGAGAACGGTTTCGGCACATCGGCCTATTCGGCCTCGTTCTTCGCCCGCTATTTCGACCGCAAGGTCGCCCGGCTCTGCAACTTCATCGAGGCGCGGCCGAACTACGCCATGCTCACCGAGATCCCGGTGCGGCTGAAGGCCCATGCCGAGCGTTTGCGCGCCGAGGTCGCCGACAAGACGGCGCTGCGCACGGCGATCGAGCGCAGGGCGCTGGAGGCCGACGGCATCGAGGCGCTGGAGGCGGAGTTCGCCGCCGCCAAGGCCGAGATCGACGCCGGCAACAAGGGGATCTCTTCGACCCAGTCGGATCTCGCCACGCTCGACGCCAGCCACGATCGGTTGGTGACCGGCGAGGACCCCGATCTGGCGCGTGCCCTCGACGGGGTGGCCTCGTCGCTGGCGGCGACCGATCTCAAGACGCTCTATGCCCAGGCCTTCGC
The DNA here is from genome assembly GCF_056313985.1 of Pinisolibacter sp. DMC19. Lineage (NCBI taxonomy): Bacteria > Pseudomonadati > Pseudomonadota > Alphaproteobacteria > Hyphomicrobiales > Ancalomicrobiaceae > Pinisolibacter > Pinisolibacter sp. DMC19. The sequence goes on from NZ_JBQUZF010000004.1 coordinate 244,799, forward strand.
CACGCCGACGCCGGAGGACGAGAAGATCGTCCGCGACATCGAGGGGCTGGCCAAGACGGTCGAGGCGGCCGAGCACGACATCGCCACGACGCGCGCCGCGATGGCGGAAGTGGCGCGGCGGCGCTCCGATCTCGAGGAGACGCGCGATCGCTTCCTGCGGTCGGGCTACGACCGGCCGGGCGTCACCTTCAACAACGAGAACATGCTCGGCAGCGTGATCGGCGGCATCATCGGCGGCATCGTGTCGAGCCCCGAGCTGTGGCGCGTCATCCTCGGCGGCTATCAGGCACCGCATCGGCGCGACGACGGCTGGATCGGCGGCGGCCCGCGGGTCCCCGGCGGCGGCGACTGGTTCGGCGGCGGCGGAGGCGGTGGTGGCGGCGGCTTCGGCGGTGACGGCGGCGGCTTCACCACCGGCGGCGGCTTCGGCGGCGGCGGAGACAACTCGTCCGGCGGCGGGTTCTGAGGGCTCCTCGGGCGAAGTCGGATCAGTGCAGAGGTCCTTCACCCTGAGGTGCCCGGCGCAGCCGGGCCTCGAAGGGCGAAGGGCCGAGTGGCACGGCCCGTCGAGGCTTCGTGTTTCGAGGCTCGGCTTTGCCGAGCACCTCAACATGAAGCCGAACAAGTTGCTCCGTCGAGCACCGCCGCTCTCCCTCGGCTCAGGCCCTCAAGACCAGCACGACGCCGAGGACGAGGAGGGCGATGCCGGCGAGTTCGCGCAGGCTCGCCTTCTCCTTCATCAGCCCGCGCGACAGGCCTTGCGCGAAGAGCAGCTCGATCAGGCCGAGGGTGCGCACCGCGGCGACCGGCGCGATGGCGAAGCCGACGAACCACAGTTGTGAGGCGAGGGCGCCGAGGAATCCGGCGCCGATCGACGGGCGCCACTCGCGCAAGGTCGCGACCAGCACGTCGCGCCGGGCGATCGCCAGCCAGCCGGTCAGCACGATGGTCTGCGCCGCGACCGAGGTGACCAGCGCGGTGGCGGCGTCGACGAGGAAGCCGCCGGAATCGGCCGCCCGGATCGCCGCCTTGAACAGCACCGCGGAGAGGGCGAAGAAGCCGCCCGAGGCGATGCCGAGCAGCGCCGGGCGCAGGCGGGCGAAGCGCGAACCGGTCGCCGCCGCGAGGCCGCCCTTCGGCCAGGACATGATCATCACCCCGAGCGTCGCCAGCGCGATCGCGACGACCAACGTCGGCGTCGGCACTTCACCGAGGAAGACCAGCGAGAACAGCGCCGCCTGCACCGCCTCGGTCTTGGTCAGCGCGATCGTCACCACGAAGGAGCGATCCTGCATGGCGGCGAGCATCAGGGCGGTCGCGGTGATCTGGGCGAAGCCGCCGAGCATCGCCCAGAGCCAGAACAGCGCCTGCGGATGCGGTCGATCGCCGGTCGCCGCCATCAGCGACGCGAGGAAGAGGATGGTGAAGGGCAGGCCGAAGAGGAAGCGCACGTTGGTGGCGCCGAGCGTGCCGAGCGACGTCGTCAGCCCGCGCTGCAGCGCATTGCGCAGCGTCTGGGCGCCGGCGGCGGTGACGGTGGTGACGATCCACAGCGATGCGAACATGGCGGCCTTCCGAAGGGGCGGCGAAACGAGAGCGGCCGCGTGGGTGTCTCCCGCGCGGCCGCCGTGCATTCGGGTGTCCGAGGATCACTCGGCGGCGGAGACCTTGCCGGCGGCTTCCTCGCGGCTCTCCTGGGCCTTGAGCTCCTCGAGGCGGGGCATCGAGACGATCGAATAGCCCGAATCGACGAAGTGGATCTCGCCGGTGACGCCGGAGGACAGGTCGGAGAGGAGGTAGAGCGCGGTGCCGCCGACCTCGTCGATGGTCACGGTGCGGCCGAGCGGCGAGTTGCGCTTCTGATAGTTGTACATCACGCGGGCATCGGAGACGCCGGAGCCGGCGAGCGTGCGGACCGGGCCGGCGGAGATGGCGTTGACGCGGATGTCGTCGAGGCCGAAGTCCATGGCGAGATAGCGCACCGAGCTCTCGAGCGCCGCCTTGGCCACGCCCATGACGTTGTAGTTCGGCATGACGCGGGTCGAGCCGCCGTAGGTCAGCGTGATCATCGAACCGCCGCGGTTCATCATCGCGGCCGCGCGCTTGGCGATCTCGGTGAAGGAGAAGCACGAGATCACCATGGTGCGCGAGAAGTTCTCGCGGGTGGTGTCGGCGTAGCGGCCCTTGAGCTCGTTCTTGTCGGAGAAGCCGATCGAGTGGACGAGGAAGTCGATCTTGCCCCATTCGGCGGCGAGCTTTTCGAAGACGGCGTCGACCGAGGCGATGTCTTCCACGTCGCAGGGCAGCAGCATCGTCGAGCCGATCGTCTCGGCGAGCGGCTTCAGGCGGCGGCCGAAGGCCTCGCCCTGATAGGTGAAGGCGAGCTCGGCGCCCTGGCCGGCGAGCTTCTTGGCGATGCCCCAGGCGATGGAATGATCGTTGGCGACGCCCATCACGAGGCCGCGCTTACCCGCCATGATCCCGCTCATCGGGTCCCTTTCTCTTCTTGCCCCGCCGCATCGGATCCCGCGGGACGACGCGTCGGTCTTCTTTCGAATTCGTGACGGAAAGACGACGGCCTTCCCGCGGCGTGGTCACGCCATCGGGAAAGCCGTGATCTTGCCTCGGATCGGGCGTGCCCGATCAGATGTCGTGGCGCGAGAACGCCAGCGTCGCGTTGGTGCCGCCGAAACCGAAGGAGTTCGACAGGACCGTGCCGAGCTTCACGCCGTCGATGCGCTCGCGCACGATCTGCATGTCGGCGAAGGCCGGGTCGATCTCTTCGATGTTGGCGCTCTTGCAGATGAAGTCGTTCTCCATCATCAGCAGCGAATAGATCGCCTCCTGCACGCCGGTGGCGCCGAGCGAGTGGCCGGTCAGCGACTTGGTCGCCGAGATCGGCGGGCAATTCGCACCGAACACCGCGCGGAGCGCCTCGATTTCCTTCTGATCGCCGACCGGCGTCGAAGTGGCGTGCGGGTTGATGTAGTCGATCGGCGTCTTCACGGTCGCGAGCGCCTGCTGCATGCAGCGGATCGCGCCCTCGCCCGACGGGGCGACCATGTCGTAGCCGTCCGAGGTCGCGCCGTAGCCGACGATCTCGGCGTAGATCTTGGCGCCGCGGGCCTTGGCGCGCTCGTACTCCTCGAGCACCAGCACACCGGCGCCGCCGGCGATGACGAAGCCGTCACGGTTCTTGTCGTAGGCGCGCGAGGCGGTGGCCGGCGTGTCGTTGTACTTCGACGACATGGCGCCCATGGCGTCGAACAGGTTCGACAGCGACCAGTCGAGATCCTCGCAGCCGCCGGCGAACATCACGTCCTGCTTGCCCCACTGGATCATCTCGTAGGCGTTGCCGATGCAGTGGTTCGACGTCGCGCAGGCCGAGGAGATCGAATAGTTCACGCCCTTGATGCCGAAGAAGGTGGCGAGCGTGGCCGACGCGGTCGAGGACATGGCCTTCGGCACGGCGAAGGGGCCGATGCGCTTGGGGCCCTTGTCCTGGGTGATGGCGGCGGCCTCGACGATGGTGCGGGTGGAGGGTCCACCCGAGCCCATGACGATGCCGGTGCGCGGGTTCTTGATGTCGCCCTCTTCGAGGCCGGAGTCGGCGATCGCCTGATCCATCGCGACGTGGTTCCAGGCGGTACCGCCGCCGTGGAAGCGCATGTTGCGGCGGTCGATCAGCGCCTCGACGTCGATGTGCGGCATGCCGTGGACCTGGCAGCGGAAGCCGAGCTGGGCGTATTGCTCGGCGCGCTCGATGCCGGAGCGTGCGTTCAGCAGGCTGTCCAGAACTGCCGCCTTGTCGTTTCCGATGGAGGAAACGATGCCCATACCCGTCACGACGACCCGCCTCATGGGATCACCTCTTTCGCTGGCGTCCGCCCACCGGCGGCGCTCGTGTCGAACTTCGAACCGCCCATCGGCGTTCGACCCCGCGCCGCTCGGGCGGCGCGGGGAACTCTATCACGGAACACGGCGACGTGCGCCGGACCCTTCGCGGAAATCAGGCCTGGAACAGGCCGACGCGCATGTCCTTGACCTCGTAGATCGGCTTGCCGTCGGCGAGAAGCGTGCCGTCGGCGATGCCCATCTTGAGCTTGGTCTTGAAGACGCGCTTCAGGTCGACGCGATACTCGACCAGCTTGGTGGTCGGCAGGACCTGATCGGAGAACTTCACCTCGCCGACGCCGAGGGCGCGGCCCTTGCCGGGCAGGCCGAGCCAGCCGAGGAAGAAGCCGGTCAGCTGCCACAGCGCGTCGAGGCCGAGGCAACCCGGCATGACGGGGTCGCCCTGGAAGTGGCAGGGGAAGAACCAGAGGTCGGGACGGATGTCGAACTCGGCGCGCACCAGACCGACGCCGTTGGCGCCGCCCGTCTCGGAGATCTCCACGATGCGATCGAACATCAGCATCGGCGGCAGCGGCAGCTGGGCGTTGCCGGGGCCGAACATCTCGCCGCGGCCGCAGGCGAGCAGGTCTTCGTAGGAGAGGCTGGAGGGGCGCTCGGACATCGTCTCTTCTTCTTCCCCCTGATCGGGATGGTGGCTCGTCCCACGGGCGTCGCGCCGGCGTCGTCCTCGGGGCGGGCGGAGGTTCGGCGCCTTCCTAACACAGGGGCGAAGCCGCCGAAAGATCCGTGGACCTGCGGGGGAACGCGTCCATGGTCGCAGTCGCGGTCGGGTGGCTCTTGCAGAATTTGCGAATGCGTCGCATTATATGATCAATCGTCGACCCACCGGAGAGCCCGCATGTTCGAAGCCGCCAGAGCCTACGCCGCCGATCCGTCCGACGACGCCTTCGAGGGCGCGGACGAGGGTGTCGTCGTGTCGATCGGCCGTCGCGACGGCCCCGCCGTCGAGCGGCTGCGCGCCCATGGGCTGAGGCCGACGCGGCAGCGGATCGATCTCGTCGGCGTGCTGTTCAGCCAGGGCGATCGCCACCTCTCGGCCGAGCAGGTCTATTCGGAGGCGTTGACGGCGGGGGCGAAAGTGTCGCTCGCCACCGTCTACAACACGCTGAAGCAGTTCACCGAGGCCGGCCTGCTGGTCGAGCTCGCGGCGGCGGGGGCGAAGTCCTTCTTCGACACCCGGGTCGACAGCCATCACCATTTCTACGTCGAGGACGAGGGCGTGATGATGGACGTTTCGGCCGACGACGTCGGCATCGACCGTCTGCCGACCCCGCCCGAGGGCATGGAGATCGTCGGCTGCGAGGTGACGATCCGGTTGCGCCGCAAGCGGTGAACGGGACGATCCGGGCGCGGGCCCGGATCGCCGAGGCGAGGGGCGGCGGCGACGTCGCCGGGCGGGACGCTCACTTGCGCGTCCACACCTCCGAATCGCACATCGACTGGCCGACGGCGCAGCCCTGGATCTTCAGGCCGCCGGGCGTCGTGGTGACGGTGCCGTTGAAGGTCATGAAGCCCGGCATGTCGGGATGCTTCATGTCGCCCTTCCACTTGCCCTCGCCGGCGGGGGCGATGCCGGTCATGAACATGTCGAAGCCGGATTCCTGCACCTTGGCGCAGAGGTTGCCGCCGCAGGTGGTGACCTTGGCGGTGGTGCCGTTGGGGCGGGAGTAGACCCCGTCGGGGCCGGCGGCGAAGGCAGGCGCAGCGACGAGAGCGACGGTGGCGGCGAGGGCGATCGATCTGAGATTCATGGGAACGGTCTCCGGGGTGCCCGAGCGCGACGTCCCCGTCCGAGGTCGCTCGCGGTCGGCCGCTCGCCCGTCGAAATGGCCCTCCTCCGACGGTGCGAGTTCAGAACATGCTTATGTAATGAAGTTCTCATGGAATAGGCGCGACGCGGTCGCGTGCGGCAACGCATGCGCGTGGTGCGACATCGTGGGGGCTCGACGGCCGCGAAGGGCCGAAAAGTCGCGCTGCGGGCCTTTCATTCGGCTGTCGGCGCTGGTATCCACGGCGCCATGACGACCGATCTGAAGCACATCCGCAACTTCTCCATCATCGCCCACATCGACCATGGCAAGTCGACGCTGGCCGATCGTCTCATCCAGACGACCGGCGGCCTCGAAACGCGCGAAATGGTCGAGCAGGTGCTCGACAACATGGAGATCGAGCGCGAACGCGGCATCACCATCAAGGCGCAGACCGTGCGCCTCGACTACAAGGCCAAGGACGGGGAGACCTATGTCCTGAACCTGATGGACACGCCCGGTCACGTCGACTTCGCCTACGAGGTCTCTCGTTCGCTCGCCGCCTGCGAGGGCTCGCTGCTCGTCGTCGACGCCTCGCAGGGCGTCGAGGCGCAGACGCTCGCCAACGTCTATCAGGCGATCGACAACAATCACGAGATCGTGCCGATCCTCAACAAAGTCGATCTGCCGGCGGCCGACTGCGACCGCGTCAAGGAACAGATCGAAGAGGTGATCGGCATCGACGCCTCCGATGCCGTGCCGATCTCGGCCAAGACCGGCATCGGCATCGGCGACGTGCTCGAGGCCATCGTCACCCGCCTGCCGCCGCCCAAGGGCGATCGCGACGCGCCGCTCAAGGCGATGCTGGTCGACAGCTGGTACGACACCTATCTCGGCGTCGTCGTGTTGGTGCGCATCGTCGACGGCGTCATGCGCAAGGGTCAGAAGATCCGCATGATGGAGGCCGGTGCCACCTACGACGTCGAGCGCATGGGCGTCTTCACGCCGAAGATGGTGGAGCTCAAGGAGCTCGGCCCCGGCGAGATCGGCTTCATCAACGCCTCGATCAAGGAAGTCGCCGACACCCGCGTCGGCGACACCATCACCGACGAGCGCAAGCCCTGCGCCGAGCGGCTGCCGGGCTTCCGTCCGACCCAGCCGGTGGTGTTCTGCGGCCTGTTCCCGGTCGACGCGGCCGACTTCGAGGACCTGCGCACCGCGGTGGGCAAGCTGCGCCTCAACGACGCCTCCTTCACCTTCGAGATGGAGACCTCCGCGGCGCTCGGCTTCGGCTTCCGCTGCGGCTTCCTCGGCCTCTTGCATCTGGAAATCATCCAGGAGCGGCTCGAGCGCGAGTTCAATCTCGACCTGATCGCGACCTCGCCTTCGGTCGTCTACAAGATGAAGCTGGTCGACGGCTCGGAGATCGAGCTGCACAACCCGGTCGACATGCCGGACGTCAGCCGCATCCGCGAGATCGAGGAGCCTTGGATCAAGGCGACGATCATGACGCCGGACGAGTATCTCGGCTCGGTGCTCAAGCTCTGCCAGGACAAGCGCGGCGTCCAGCTCGACCTGTCCTACGCCGGCTCGCGCGCCATGGTGGTCTACGAGCTGCCGCTGAACGAAGTGGTGTTCGATTTCTACGATCGGCTGAAGTCGGTGTCGAAGGGCTATGCCTCCTTCGACTATCACCTCGCCGACTATCGCGAATCGGACCTCGTCCGGCTGCAGATCCTGGTCAACGGCGAGGCGGTCGACGCGCTCTCGATGCTGGTGCACAAGACCCGCGCCGAGAGCCGCGGTCGCGCCATCTGCGAGAAGCTGAAGGACGTCATTCCGCCGCACATGTTCCAGATCCCCGTCCAGGCGGCGATCGGCGGCAAGATCGTGGCGCGCGAGACGATCCGGGCGCTGCGCAAGGACGTCACCGCCAAGTGCTACGGCGGCGACGCCACCCGCAAGCGCAAGCTCCTCGACAAGCAGAAAGAGGGCAAGAAGCGCATGCGGCAGTTCGGCAAGGTCGACATCCCGCAGGAAGCCTTCATCCAGGTGCTGAAGGTCGAGGCCTGACGGCGCGCCGTCCGCGCGGTCGGACGGTGCCACGCTCCGCGTCCTCGACGTGTGATCGCCGCGGCGGGTGACCGACACGGGGTGGAAGACGAGGGGGCGCGATGGGGACGTCGCAGAGAGACGCCATCACGGGCGAGCCGCACGGTCGGTTCTCGTCCGCGCGTCGTCTCCTCGCCCGCCGCGCGGCGGCGGCCGACGGCGGTGTGCGTCCGACCTCGGGCGCGGTGCTGGTGCTGGGCGTCGCGCTCTTCGCGCTGGCGATCTGGCCGGTCGTCGTCTTCGTCCATCTCGGCATGCAGGATTATCCGAACCACCTGGCGCGCGGTTGGATCCTGACCCATCTCGACGATCCGGCTGTCGCGGCGCAGTACCGCGCCGCCTGGGGGCTCGTGCCCAACCTCGCCTTCGATCTGTGGATGGTCGCCGTCGGGCGCCTGCTCGACGTCTGGGACGCCGGGCGGCTCTACGTCTTCGTCACCGCTCTTCTGACGCTCGGCGGCGTCGCGGCGCTGTCCTGGGCGCTCCGGCGACGGATCGGCCTGCCGCAGCTCCTCGCGGTGCCGCTCGTCTTCAACTCCGGTTTCGATCGCGGTTTCCTCTCCTTCAATCTGTCGATGGCGCTGATGCTCTTCGCCGCGGCGTGTTGGGAGGCGATCGACGACCGTCGGCCGTGGCTCAGGGGCGTCGGCGGGGCGATCTTCTGCCTCCTGCTCTACACCGCCCATCTCGCCGGCTTCGGCGCCTACGGTCTGTGGGTGATCGGGGCGCGGCTGCGCGATCTCGGCCGGGGAGGGGGGATGGGCGACCGCCTGCGCGGCTGGGCGCGCGACGCGGCGCAGATCGTGCCGGTGGCGGCGCTCGTCGTCTTCGAACGGGCGACGCGGACCGAATGGGCGGTGATCGACACGTCGGTGCGCGGGTTCGAGAACCCGATCGTCCGCCTCGGGCAGATCGAGCGGTTGCTCGACATCGGCCCGTGGTGGCACAACGCGGTGGCGCTGACGCTGGTGATCGGCCTGCTGCTGCCCGCCTGGATTCTCGGCGCGCTCCGGATCGACCGGCGGGCCTTACCGGCGATCCTCATGGCTCTGGCGCTCTATGCCGTCACGCCCAACAGTTTCGGCGGCGTCCACATGGCGGGCTGGCGGCCGCTGCTGGTCGCCGCCCTGTTCCTGGCGGCGAGCATCGAGACGTCGGTGCGCTTCGACCGGCGATGGGCGACGGCGTGGGTGGCAATGCTGGTCGTGGTCGTCGGCCTCGCCTCGGCGGCGACCGCCCTGCGCTGGGCCGGGACGGACCGCGAGCGGCTGGATCTCGAGGCCGTGCTCGCCGCGGTCGAGCCGGGCGAACGGGTCTTCGTCGTCCAGACCGACGCCAGCCACAACCTGACGCGCGCCGAACGGCGGCGGCGCACCGGGATCTATCACCTCGCCGCCTATGCGGTGATCGAGCGCGGCATCGTCGTCCAGTCGCTCTTCGTCTATCCCGGCCAACAGCCGCTGCGCTTCCGCGACGCGTGGCTGCAGAACACGCCCGAGAACGCGATGACGACGATCTCCGACATGCGGCGGAACTACACGATGTTCGGCATGGACGTCGGCGATCACGCCGCCCGCTTCGACCATGTGCTCGGTATCGGCGAACGCGACGCCATGACCCTGCCCGACTTCGTCGGTTTCCGCGCGACGCCGCGCGCCCACGTGGGGCTCTATCGGCTCTACGACGTGGTGAAATAGAGACGTGGCGAAATAGACCGGCGGTCGCCGTCTCACCAGTGCGGCGGCGGCGGATCGGCGGGGCGCGACAGGCCGGAGCGGCTCTCCATCTCCAGCAACTGGTCGGACAGCATGGCGGTGCGGCGATCGAGGACCTCGATGCGCTTCCATTGCTGGACCACCATGGCGTTGAGCTCCTCGATGGTGCGGTCCTGGTCGGCGACGGTCGCCTCCAGGCGGTCGATACGGGCGAGGGCGTCTTCGAGTTCGGTCACGGCGGGCTCCGTCGGGCTGGGCGCAGACCATCGTCCGGGCGGACGCGCTTGTCCAGCGCCGGGGGGCAGAAACGATTCCGAGACACGATGACGGGCCGCGCCGCGATCCGGCCGAAGAGCTGCCCTCGTCTCGCCGAGATCGCGGCCGATCCTGTGATGCAACGGTCCCGGGATGCCGGGACGCGTCGCTTCGGAGCGCTTCGCCCATGTCGTCCAATCTGCCGGTTCTCTGGGTCCCGCCCGTCACCCCACCCGATCCCGACGAGCGGCCCCCCAGGCGCCGCGGCAATCTCGGTGTTATCCTCGCCGCCGTCGCCATCGTCGGCCTGCCGCTCGGTGCCTGGGCGATGTGGACGCGGACGGCGGGTGCGCCGGCCGACGCCGCACCGGCGGCCAAGGTCGCCGAGACCGAGATGGTCGCCCCGGCGAAGCCGGAGACGCCGTCCGCCAAGGCGGAGCCCGCCCCGTCGACCTCCGGCGGCAACCTGCCCTACATCGCCCGCCCGACCCAGGCCACCACGCCGACACCGGCTCCGGCGCCGAGCGCCGCCGCCGAGCCGGCTCCCGCCGCGGCTCCGACCCCCGCGCCCGCCGCGACCGCCGAGGCGCCGGTGCCGCTCGGGCCCGACGGCCGTCCGGTGCGGGTGATCGGCATCGACAAGCGCACCGGCGACATGACCGATCCGGCGGCCGCCGCGCCGCCGACCCGGATCGCCGAACCCGAAAAGCCAGCTCCCACCGTCGCGCCTTCGGCTGCGGTCGAACCGGCTACGCCGCGCGGATCGATCGTCGAGGCCTCGCCGCCGCAGGTGCCGCAGCCGCCGGTCGCCGTCGCGCCGCAGCCGTCCCAGCCGGAGAAGCCGGCCGTCGCGGTGACCGAGCCCGCAGCCCCGGTCGCCGCGCCGCCGTCCGCGGCGCCCACGGTGATCACGCCGCCGGTCGAGGCGAGCCGTCCGGCCGCCACCGCCCCCAAGGCTGCGGAGACGAAGCCGGTCGAGCCCAAGGCGAAACCCTTGCCGCCGAAGCGCGAGGCGATGCGCGCGCCGTCGCGCGACGAGGACATCCCGCGTGCCGACGGCGGCGGCGACTTCGCCGATCGGCTGGCCGCCATCCGCCGCGACGAAGCGCGCCGCGCCGTCGAGAGGCCGCGTTACGTGCCGCCGCCGGAGGACGACGACGAGGAGATCGTGGTGGTGCCGCGGCCGCGTTGGGGCTGGCAGCCGCCGGCCTTCTTCGAAGACCGGCCGCGCGGACCCGTACTCAGGCCCTTCGAGCGCCCGTCGCGCGAAGCGTCGAGCCGCAGCCCCATGGGCGAAAACTGCCACTATCACGCCTGGCCGACCGAGGACATGGCGTTCCATCGCCAGGTCCAGTGCCACTGGCACCGCGATCCGCGCGATTCGTCGCTGCGTTACGTGCGCTGACGAAGGCGAGCGGCGACCGCCTCAGCCGAGGCGGTCGCGCAGCGCGTACCAGCTCATGGCGAGCACCAGCGACGGGTGGCGCAGGCGTCGTCCGCCGGGGAAGGACCTGGCCGGGATCGAGGCCATGACGTCGAAACGCGACGTGTCGCCCTCGATGGCTTCCGCGAGCAGCTTGCCGGCCAGCGTGGCGATGGCGACGCCGTGGCCGGAATAGCCGGCGGCGGTGTAGACGCCGGGGCGCAGTCGCCGGAAATAGGGCATGCGGTTCATGGTGACCGCCAGCGTGCCGCCCCAGGCATAGTCGATCTTCACGTCGGCGAGGTCGGGATAGATCTTCAGCATATGGGCGCGGACGAAGGCCTTCATGTCCTTCGGATCGCTGTGGCCGTAGGTCTCGCCGCCGCCGAAGACGAGGCGGCCGTCGGCCGCGATGCGCCAGTAGTGGACGACGAAGCGGCTGTCGGCGACCGCCTCGCGCAGCGGGATCAGCCGCGAGGCGCGGGGGCCGAGCGGCTCGGTCGCCAGCACGTAGTTGCGGATCGGCATGACATGGGCGTCGATCTCGGGGTCGAGCCCGTCGAGATAGCCGTTGGCGGCGATCACCACGTCGGAGGCCGAGATCGTTCCGGTGGCGGTCACGACGCGCCGCGCGCTGCCCACCTCGCCGTTCAGGCCGACGGCGCGGGTGCCTTCGTGGATGCGCACGCCCGCCTCCTCGGCGGCACGGGCGAGGCCGAGGGCGTAGTTCATCGGGTGGAGATGGCCGGCGGTGCCGTCGCGCCAACCGCCGAAATAGACGTCGGTGCCGATGGCGCGGGCGAGCGCCTCGCGGTCGAGGAAGGTGGCGCCGTCCCAGCCGTAGCGGGCGATCAGATGCTCGACCTCGCGGTCGGCCTCGCGCAGCCACGACTTCTTGTGGACGGCGTGGATCAGGCCCTCGCGCCAGTCGCAGTCGATGCCGTGGGCGGAGATCAGTCCCTTGACGGTGCGCTTGGCCTCTTCGGCGAGGTCGAAGAGGGCGCGGGCGCGCTCGATGCCGAACCAGTCCTCGAGCGTCTCCTGGTCGCGGCGCTGGCCGGAATGGAGCTGGCCGCCGTTGCGGCCCGAGGCGCCCCAGCCGACCCGGTTCGCCTCGATCACGATCACCCGACGCCCCTTCTTCGCCAGATGCAGCGCGGTCGAGAGCCCCGTGTAGCCGGCGCCGATCACGCAGACGTCGCAGGCGACGTCGCCGTCGAGCGGCGGGCGCTCCGGCGCCTCGTGGGCGGTCGCGGCATAGAGGGAGGGGGCGTGCGGGGCGGGTTCGGTCATCCGAGCGGGTCCGGTGTCGGCCGGCGGGGACTTCCGCCGAATTGCCCTTTCTCGCCCGTCTCGCGTCGTTCGTCGAGGTGGTGGCGTTGCGGAGGGCGAAACGTCACGGCGAAGCGCAGGCTCAGCCGGTTCGATCGGAGACGGCGATGCCGCCGATCCGCCCGCTGGGCCTGATCGGCGGCATCGACCTTTCCACTGGTCAGGACTTGACCAGGCCTTCCTTCTTCAGGGCGGCATGCGTGTCGTCGAGCGTCTTGGCGGCGAGGCGGACGAGCTCGTCCGCCTCGGCGTGCGACAGCGTCAGCGGCGGCGACAGGATCAGGCTGTCGCGCACGGCGCGCATGATCAGGCCGTTCTTGAACGACAGATCGCGGGCGATGGTGCCGACCCGGCCCTCGTCCGTCACCTGGGCGAAACGCTTCGACCGCGACGCCTTCTCCGGTACCAGTTCGAGCGCGCCGACGAGGCCCTTCATGCGCGCCTCGCCGACCAGCGGGTGGTCGCCGAGCGTCAGCCAGCGTTCGCGAAGATAGGGGCCGATGTCGTCGCGGACGCGGGCGACGAGGCCCTCGCGCTCGATGATGTCGAGATTGGCCAAGGCGGCTGCGGCGCAGGTCGGGTGGCCGGTGTAGGTGTAGCCGTGGTTGAACTCGGCGCCCTCGGCGGTGATCACCGCCGCGACCTTGTCGGAGACCATGACGCCGCCCATCGGCAGGTAGCCGGAGGTGAGCCCCTTGGCGATCGGCTGGAGGTCGGCCGTCACGCCGTAGGTGTCGGCGCCGAACCACGCGCCCGTACGGCCGAAGCCGCAGATGACCTCGTCGACGACCAGCAGGATCTCGCGTTCGGCGCAGATCCGCTTGATCTCGGGCCAGTAGGTCTCGGGCGGGATGATGACGCCGCCGGCTCCCTGGATCGGCTCGGCGATGAAGGCGGCGACGTTCTCCTCGCCGAGGCGGTCGATCTCGCGTTCGAGCTCGCGGGCGGCCCAGACGCCGAACTCGTGCGGGTTCATGTCGCCGCCCTCGCCGAACCAGTAGGGCTGGGCGATGTGGGAGATGCCGGCGATCGGCAGGTCGCCCTGGCCGTGCATCGGCTTCATGCCGCCGAGCGAGGCGGCCGCGACCGTCGAGCCGTGGTAGGCGTTGCGGCGCGAGATGAAGGCCTTCTTCTTGGGCTTGCCGAGCAGGTCCCAGTACCAGCGCACCATGCGGAAGACGGTGTCGTTGGCCTCCGAGCCAGAGCCGCAGAAGAAGACGCGGTTCATGTGGGCGGGGGCGACGCTCGCGAGCTTCTCGGCGAGGCGGACCGCCGGGGCGTTCGTCGTCTTGAAGAAGGAGTTGTAGTAGGCGAGCTCCAGCATCTGCTCGTGGACGGCGTCGGCGATCTCGCGACGGCCGTGGCCGATGTTGGTGCACCACAGGCCCGCCATGCCGTCGAGATAGCGCCTTCCGTCAGAATCCGTCAGCCACACGCCGTCGCCGCGCACCATGACGCGGGCTCCTTCCCGCGCGAGGCTCGCGTATTCGGTGAAGGGGTGGAGGTAGTGGGCGCTGTCGAGGGCCTGGAGTTCGGCGGTCGGGTAGAGGTTGGAGGCAGTCATGTCGAGGCGATCTCCGACGCGATGGGCATGGCTTCACCGTTCGCCGGATCTGCGATCCGGCGTCGGCTGGGTTTCGTTGCGGCCGTCATCCCCGGCCGGGCACCCTCGGGGGTGCGGAGGGGAAGGGGATCCATGCGGCACATGGGCTCGCGCCGCATGGATCCCCTTCCCTCGGTCTCGTCGCGCCTCGCCGGGGAAGACGGCGAGCGGGCCGCGGTTCGCGCGGCGTCGACGGCTCAGACGTTGAGCAGCAGGAACTCGCGTTCCCAAGGGGATATCACCCGCATGAAGGTCTCGAATTCGGCCTGCTTGATCGCCCGATAGGTCGAGGAGAAGGACTTGCCGAAGATGTCGGTCATCTCGTCGCTCTCCTCGAAGAGGGCGACCGCCTCGAGCAGGCCGCGCGGCAGGCCGAAGTCGAGGTCGTAGGCCGAGCCTTCCACCGGATCGCCGGGGTTCAGCCCCTCGATCATGCCGATCCAGCCGCAGGCGAGCGAGGCGGCGATGGCGAGATAGGGGTTGGCGTCCGACGAGGGTACGCGGTTCTCGACGCGGCGGGCGGCCGGCGAGGAATTGGGCACGCGCAGCCCGACGGTGCGGTTGTCGTAGCCCCAGTGGACGTTCACCGGCGCCGCCGACTTGCGCATCAGGCGGCGATAGGAGTTCACGTAGGGGGCGAGCATGCACATCACCACCGGCAGGAACTTCTGCTGGCCGCCGATGAAGTGGAAGAACTCCCGCGTCGGGCCGCCGTCGGGGCCGGAGAAGATGTTCTGCCCGGTCTCCACGTCGACGATCGACTGGTGGATGTGCATGGCCGAGCCGGGTTCGCCGGCGATCGGCTTGGCCATGAAGGTGGCGTACATGTTGTGGCGCACCGCCGCCTCGCGGATGGTGCGCTTGAACAGGAAGACCTGATCGGCCAGCGCCAGCGGATCGCCGTGGCGCAGATTGATCTCCATCTGGGCGACGCCCTCCTCGTGGATGAGGGTGTCGATCTCGAGCCCCTGCGTCTCCGAGAAGTCGTAGATGTCGTCGAAGAGATCGTCGAACTCGTTGACCGCGGCGATCGAGTAGGACTGGCGACCGCTCTCCGGCCGGCCGGAGCGGCCGATCGGCGGCTTCAGCGGATAGTCCGGGTCCTGGTTGCGCTCGACCAGATAGAACTCGAGCTCGGGCGCCACGATCGGCTTCCAGCCCTTCTTCTCGTAGAGGTCGATGATCCGGCGCAGCAGCTGGCGCGGCGCGATCTCAACCGGACGGCCGTCCTGGTGATAGGCGTCGTGGATGATCTGCGCCGTCGGGTCGGAGGCCCAGGGCACGACGGCCAGCGTCGAATAGTCGGGGATCAGGCGGATGTCGCCGTCGGCGTCGTCGACCTGGAAGTCGTCGTCTTCGTCCGGGTATTCGCCGGTGATCGTCTGGGTGAAGATCGATCCGGGGATCGACATGACGGGGGCGTCGACGAACTTCGCCACCGGCATCATCTTGCCGCGCGCCACGCCGGCGATGTCGGGCACGATGCACTCGATGTCCTCGAGGCCGCGGTCCTCGAGCCACGCGGCGGCGGCGCTCTTGTCGGCGACGCCGCGCAGGTCGGCGGTCGAACCCTGGGATTTCTTCTTCTTGGCCATGGGCCACCCGTTCAAAAAATGTGATCACATTTTGAGCGAGGCCGGTTCGTCCGTCAACCGGCCGCGCGTTCTGTCACGTCACGGCACCGGTCGCGGCGGCACGCGGCCGAGGACGGTACCGTCGATCAGGTCCATGCCGTCCATGATGTCGGCGCGGATCGCCTCGGCGAGGCGGGCGGCGTCGCCGTCGGCGATGGCCGCGAGGGCATGGACATGGTGGTCGACCAGCGCGGCGGTGCCGAGCCGGCCGTAGACCGAGCGCATGAAGGGGCCGAACTGCAGCCACAGGCTCTCGATCAGCGGCACCAGCACGCGTGACGGGCCGGCGCCGTAGATCTCGAAATGGAAGCGATGATTGCCGGCCATGTAGCCTTCGACGTCGCCGCTCTCGAGGGCGGCGTCGATCGCCGCGTCGATGGTGCGGAGCCGTTCCAACCGGGCGGCATCGATGTGGGGGAGGGCGCGCACGGCCGCCTCGGGCTCGAGCAGCGAGCGGGCCCGCACCAGTTCGTCGAAGCGCTCGACGTCCATGTCGGGCACCCAGACGCGGCGGTTGGCGCCGACCACCAGGCCGCCCTCGGCGGCAATGCGGCGGATCGCCTCGCGCACCGGCATCGGCGAGACGCCGAGCGACTGGGCGAGACCGCGCAGCGTCACGGCACGACCGGGAACGATGCGACCCGTCACCAATGCGTCACGCAACGCACGGTAGACCCTGTCGTGCAGCGGGCCGTCGCCGATGTCGTCGTCGTCGCCGACCTCGGGGGCGAGCGTCGCGGCCGTGGTGCGTCGCGTCATGCGGTCTTCCCCGATCTCGCCGGGAGCCCGGCGTACGTGATTGACAGTACCAAATCAATGTGATCACATTTTCGTCGACTTGCAACAAGGCTCGTCGCGTGCCCTTCGGCACGAGCGACCGGCTCCGAGGCGACGAATGACGATTTCGAGCGAGCCGACGACGGCGCGAGGCGCGGAAGGCGGAGTGGAGGAGCTGGAACGCTTCCTCGCCGCCCATCCGAACGTCGAGGCGGTCGAGTATCTGATCACCGATTCCAACGGCGTGCTGCGCGGCAAGTGGGGTCCGGTCGAGAGCCTGAAGAAGGCCTTCACCACCGGCGTCAACTTCCCCGTCTCGATGTTCGGCCTCGACGTCTGGGGCCGCGAGGTGATGGAGACCGGTCTCCACGTCGAGACCGGCGACTCGGACGGCATCTGCACCGTGGTGCCGGGCTCGCTGCGCATCGTGCCCTGGGCCGAGAGGCCGACGGCGCAGGTGCTGCTGACGATGAATTCCGAGGACGGTCGACCGTTCGAGGGCGATCCGCGCGTCTGCCTCTCCAACATCGTCGATCGCATGACGGCGATGGGGCTGACGCCATGCTGCGCCATCGAGCTCGAGTTCTACCTGCTCGACCCCAAGGCGCCGCCGATGCCCAACGGCATGCCGTCGCCGGTCTATCGCGCGACCTCGGGCCCCAGCCCGCAGAACATGTACGCGCTGGAAGACCTCGCCGAACATCGCGCCGTCTTCTCCGACATCTGGGACATGGGGCGGCTCCAGGGCCTGCCGATCGACACGATCGTGTCGGAGGCGGCACCCGGCCAGTTCGAGGTCAATCTCAAGCACCGCGCCGACCCGATGGCGGCGGCCGACGACGGGGTCATGCTGCGTCGCCTGATCGTCGAGGTGGCGCGCCGCCACGGGCTCAAGGCGAGCTTCATGGCCAAGCCCTTCATGGACGTCGCCGGCAACGGCTTCCACGTCCACGTCAGCCTGCTCGACAAGGCGGGCATCAACATCTTCTCCGACCCGGCGACCGGCGAGGGCAAGCTCAAGCACTGCATCGGCGGCCTGATCGAGACGATGAACGCGGCGACGCTGCTCTTCGTGCCGACCTGGAACGGCTATCGCCGGCTGCAGCCGGGTTCCTACGCGCCGACGACGGCGTCGTGGGGGCTCAACAACCGCTCGGTCGGCGTGCGCATCCCGGCGAGCCCGCCCGACGCGCGGCGGCTCGAGCATCGCATCGCCGGCGCCGACGCCAATCCCTATCTGGTGCTCGCCGCCGTCTTCGCCGGCATGATCGAGGGGCTCGAGCGCGAGATCGCGCCGCCGCCGGTGATCGTGCGCAACGCGTACGAGGAGCCGGCGCAGCGCCTGCCCGACGCCATGGACGACGCGATCCGCCTGTTCGAGCGCTCGGACTTCATCCGGCGCGCCCTCGGGGTCGAGTATCGCTCGCTCTACGCACATCTGAAGAAGGCGGAAGTCGCCGCCTTCGAAGCCGAGATCACGCCGCTGGAGCGGGCCACCTACCTCTGACCAAAACGCAGGCATGCGCGACGAACGAGCACGGGGCATCCGACGGGGGCTGACAGGACGGGACGGACGGGACTAGGCTGGGTTGCTCGGGACGAGAGACACCCGCGACGACGAAAAGGATCGACACCCATGAAGACGCATCACTTCGCATCGATGTTCGCCTCCGTGGTCGCGGCGGCCCTGTGGACCGCAGGTGCGCAGGCGCAGGAAAAGGTGGTCAACGTCTACAACTGGTCGGATTACATCGACCCGTCGATCCTCGAGGACTTCACCAAGGAAACCGGCATCAAGGTTAAGTACGACGTCTTCGACTCGAACGAGCTTCTCGAGACGAAGCTTCTGGCCGGCAAGACCGGTTACGACGTCGTGGTGCCGTCGGGCAACTTCCTCGGCCGTCAGATCCAGACCGGCGTCTTCACGCCGCTCGACAAGGCGAAGCTGCCGAACATCAAGTACATGTGGCCGACCGTCACCGACATCCTGGCCAAGTACGACCCCGGCAACAAGTACGCCGTCAACTACATGTGGGGCACCACCGGCATCGGCTACAACGTCGCCAAGATCAAGG
Organism: Pinisolibacter sp. DMC19; assembly: GCF_056313985.1. Lineage (NCBI taxonomy): Bacteria > Pseudomonadati > Pseudomonadota > Alphaproteobacteria > Hyphomicrobiales > Ancalomicrobiaceae > Pinisolibacter > Pinisolibacter sp. DMC19. The sequence continues at coordinate 263,388 of NZ_JBQUZF010000004.1, forward strand.
AACTGATCCCGGACGCGCCGCTCGACAGCTGGAAGCTCGCCTTCGATCCGCAGTATGTCCTCAAGCTCAAGGGCTGCGGCGTGATGATGCTCGACGCGCCGGACGAGATCGTCCCGGCGGTGATGAACTATCTCGGCCTCGATCCGGATTCCAAGAAGCCGGAAGACCTGCAGAAGGCGGCCGAATACTTCAAGAAGATCCGGCCGGCAATCCGCAAGTTCCATTCCTCGGAGTACATCAACGCGCTCGCCAACGGCGACGCCTGTCTGGTGGTCGGCTGGTCCGGCGACATCAAGCAGGCCGCCAGCCGCGCCGAGGAGAAGAACAAGACCGTCAAGGACCCGAAGAAGCAGGTCGAGATCGGCTACATCATTCCGAAGGAAGGCGCCTACATGTTCTTCGACAACTTCGTCATCCCGAAGGATGCGAAGAACGTCGAGGAGGCCTACACCTTCATCAACTACATGATGAAGCCCGAGGTGATCGCCAAGGCGTCGAACTTCGTGAAGTACCCGAACGGCAACCTCGAGTCGCAGAAGTTCGTCGACAAGGCGGTGCTGGAAGACAAGAGCATCTATCCGTCGGTCGAGACGATGAAGAAGCTCTACGTCATCACCCCCTTCGACCAGAAGTCTCAGCGCGTGCTGACCTCGGTCTGGCGCGAGATGAAGCGCAAGTGATCACGAACGGATGAACGGAGGGGCGGGCGACCGCCCCTCTGCTCTTCGGTGGCTCCCTCGGGGACCGCCGGCTCCCCAGTCGTCTCCCGAGATCGCCGGAGGTACTCGATGGCCAAGACACTCGGCCCGGTTCGCCGCAAATTCGCCCCCTGGGACGATCCGCAGGCCCGCCCGCTGATCGAGTTCAAGAACGTGATCAAGCGGTTCGGCGACTTCACCGCGGTGAACGACGTCTCCCTCGGCATCTACGAGCGCGAGTTCTTCGCCCTGCTCGGGCCGTCGGGATGCGGCAAGACCACCCTGATGCGGATGCTCGCCGGCTTCGAACACCCGAGCGACGGCGACATCACGCTCGCCGGCCAGTCGCTCGAGGGCATGCAGCCCTACGAACGGCCGGTCAACATGATGTTCCAGTCCTACGCGCTCTTCCCGCACATGACCGTCGAGAAGAACATCGCCTTCGGCCTCGTCATGGACAAGATGCCCAAGGGCGAGATCGAGACGCGCGTCCAGGAGATGCTGAAGCTCGTCAAGCTGGAGAAGTTCGCCAAGCGCAAGCCGCACCAGCTCTCCGGTGGTCAGCGCCAGCGCGTGGCGCTCGCCCGCTCGCTCGCCAAGCGGCCGAAGGTGCTGCTCCTCGACGAGCCGCTCGGTGCGCTCGACAAGAAGCTGCGCGAGGAGACCCAGTTCGAGCTGATGGATCTGCAACAGAACCTCGGCATGACCTTCCTGATCGTCACCCACGACCAGGAGGAGGCGATGACCGTCGCCGACCGCATCGCCGTGATGGATCACGGCAAGCTGGTCCAGGTCGCCCCGCCCTCCGACATCTACGAACAGCCGAATTCGCGCTACGTCGCCGACTTCATCGGCGACATCAACATCGTCGAGGGCCGCGTCGCCTCGGTCGAGGGCAACGTTGTGCGGATGGAGGCGGCCTCGCCGCGCGTCGCCATCGTGCTCGAGGACGAAGCGAAGCCGGAGGTCGGCGCGACCGTCTGGGCGGCAGTGCGGCCGGAGAAGGTCCGTGTCTCGCTCGACGAGCCGGTCGATCCGTCGGTCAACGCGCTCGCGGGCGAGGTCTGGGACATCGGCTACATCGGCGACACCTCGGTCTATCACGTCCGCCTCGACGGCGGCGGGACCTTCCGGGCGACGGTCGCCAACGTCAGCCGCACGGTCGAGCGGCCGATCTCCTGGGACGATCGGGTGTGGCTCACCTGGTCGAAGACGGCGGGTGTGGTCCTGAAGGCCTGAGGAGGGTGCGATGAGCTCGTCGAAACCGCGCGTCGGTCGCTTCCTTCTGGTCGGCTTTCCCTACGTCTGGATGCTGGTCTTCTTCCTGGTGCCGTTCCTGATCGTCGCCAAGATCTCCTTCTCGTCGAGCGTCATCGCGCAGCCGCCCTACGAGCCGGTGATCGCGACGATCGGCGACTTCTTCGCCAAGATCGGCGAGTTCTCGCCGGCCAACTATCTGCGTCTCTTCACCGAGAGCATCTATGTCGAGAGCTATCTGTCGAGCGTGTGGATCGCCGCGACCTCGACGCTGATCATGCTGGCGATCGGCTATCCACTCGCCTATGCCATGGCGCGGGCGCCGAAGGCGTGGCGGCCGACGCTCTTGATGCTGGTGATCCTGCCGTTCTGGACGAGCTTCCTGATCCGCGTCTACGCCTGGATCGGCATCCTCTCCGACGAGGGCCTGCTCAACTCGCTGCTGGTGGGGATCGGGGTGATATCCGAACCGATCACCTTCCTCGCGACCCAGCGGGCGGTCTACATCGGCATCGTCTATTCCTACCTGCCCTTCATGGTGCTGCCGCTCTATTCGAGCCTCGAGAAGATGGACGACACCCTGATCGAGGCGGCGCAGGATCTCGGCTGCACGCCGTTCCAGGCCTTCTGGCGGGTGACCTTCCCGCTGTCGCTGCCGGGCGTCATCGCCGGCTCGTTCCTGGTCTTCATCCCGGCGGTCGGCGAGTTCGTCATCCCGGATCTGCTCGGCGGATCCGACACGGTGATGATCGGCAAGACGCTGTGGGAGGAGTTCTTCAACAATCGCGACTGGCCGGCGGCCTCCGCCGTGGCGATCGTGCTGCTGATGTTGCTGGTGGTGCCGATCGTCATCTTCCAGAATGCGCAGGCCAAGGCGGAAGGGGCGGATCGATGAGGCGTTTCTCGCTCTTCAACGTCGTGTCGCTGACCTTCGGCTTCGCCTTTCTCTACGTGCCGATCGTCATCCTGATCATCTATTCCTTCAACGCCGGCCGCAACGTCGCGGTCTGGCAGGGCTGGTCGGTGCACTGGTACGCGGAAGTCTTCCAGGACCAGCAGCTGCTCGACGCCGCCTGGGTGACGCTGAAGGTCGGTCTCGCCTCGGCGTCGGTGGCGACCGTCCTCGGCACGATGGCGGCGATCGCGCTGGCGCGGATGGGGCGGTTTCCCGGGCGGATGCTGTTCTCGGGCATGGTCTATGCGCCCTTGGTGATGCCGGAGGTGATCACCGGCCTGTCGCTGCTGCTGCTCTTCGTGGCGATCGACTTCGACCGCGGCTTCTGGACGATCACGCTCGCCCACATCACCTTCACCATGTGTTTCGTGGCGGTGGTGGTGCAGTCGCGCCTCGTCGGCTTCGACCGCAGCCTCGAGGAGGCGGCGATGGATCTCGGCTGCCGGCCCTTCGGCACCTTCTTCCGCATCACCCTGCCGATCATCTGGCCGGCGGTGGTGTCGGGCTGGATGCTCGCCTTCACCCTGTCGCTCGACGATCTCGTCATCGCCTCCTTCGCTACCGGTCCGGGGGCGACGACGCTGCCGATGAAGATCTATTCGGACGTGCGCCTCGGCGTGAAGCCGGAGATCAACGCGGTCTGCACACTGGTGATCGCGGTCATCTCGATCGCCGTCGTCACCGCCTCGATCCTGACCAAGCGGCAGGAACTCGAGCGCGAACGGGCGGAACGGGCGGCGGCGGCCGGCTGAGGCCGTCCCCTTCATTGGATCTCCGCGCAGATTCGAAGAGGAGCGGATCGACGTCCGGGCGCGATCCTTCGAGACGCGCCTGCGGCGCTCCTCAGGATGAGGCGCTGGAGATTTCTCCGGCAATTACAAACGCCTCATGCTGAGGAGGCGTTCGAAGAACGCCGTCTCGAAGCATCGCGCACGACACCGAAGCCGCTTCTCCCGAACTGTGCAGAAGTCCCTTCATCGGAGGAAGACATGGTCGCCACATTGCCCGTCGACACCTCGCTGCGGCCGCAGACCGACGAGGCGATCGCGCCCGAGAAGGTCGTCGCCGGTACGCCCGCGACCGGTTTCGTCGCCGTCCACGACGACGAGGCGACGGGGTTCTATTCGGGCGTCTGGGCGTCGAGCGTCGGGGCGTGGCGGGTCACCTACGAGGAGAGCGAGCTCTGCGTCGTCCTCGAGGGGCGGGTGCGGCTCGCGAGCGACGACGGATCTTCGGCCGAGTACGGGCCGGGCGACGCCTTCGTCATCCCGCGCGGCTTCACCGGCGTCTGGGAGACGATCGAGCCCTGCCGCAAGATCTACGCGATCGCGACGACGTGAGATCCGCTCACTGACCCGAGCCGCCGACCGGCGGGACGATCGGGATCGGCGCCAGGGTCGGGCCGGGGGCTTCGACCGGCACCGGTTCCGGCATCGCCGGGGTGATCTCCAGCCGCTGCACCGTACCGTGGACCCGGAGCGGAATGCGGATCTCGTCGCTGGTCGGACGCGACGGGGTCGGGCGCAGGTTGCGGAAATAGGCGTGGCCGGTCAGTTCGACGCCGCCGTGGGCGAGGTCGCCCTTTCCCTTGAGGGCGAAGCGGGCATCCGGGCCGATCAGTTCCACCGTCTCGATGCGGGCATCGTTGCCGGCGAGATCGATCAGGGCGCGGGCACTCGACCAGGTCGTCTTCTTCGGCGCGCTCTTCGGGCCGAGGACGATCGGGTGGAAGCGGGTGACGTCGCCGAAGGGCGAGAGGCCGGTCACCGTCAGGCCGGTCGCGGCGATGGTGGCGCGGCCCGAGATCGCCTCGACGCAGGCCCCCAGCGTGGCGCAGGTGGTCGCCCCCTCGAAGGACGTCTCGACCACACCGGCCTCGACGCCGTCGACCGCGAAGAGGGTGGCGAGTTCGGCCGCCGGCAGGTCCTTGGCGACGGCGCGGATCCGGGCGGAGAGGCCGCCGGCGCCGAGATTGCCGACGACGCCGAGCGAGGCCGGCTTGCCCCACAGACCGACGTCGCCGATCTGGGCATCGAGCCGACCGCCGGCGAGGTCGAGGGCGACCGCCGGACGCGTCAGGGTGAAGCGCGGCGTGGTGAGTTCGGCCGCCGACAGGCGCAGCGCCAGGGCGATGCCGAAACGGTCGCGGGCGAGGGCCAGATCGCGCCAGCCGTCGCCGAACAGCGGTTCGTCGGCACGGAAGGCGATGGTGCCGAAGGCGAGCGTGCCGCCGATGGTCGGTTCGTCGCCGCCCATCGCCAGCGCCAGACTGCCCTTGGCGGTGGCGCGGCCGAGGCGCAGCGCGGCGTCGGTCAGGGTCGCCGTGCCGTCGGCGACCGTCAGCGCGCCCTCGAGGCGGAGCGGCGCGCGCAGCACGTCGGCGCCGACGCCGAGGAGGCGGGCGAGACGGGCGGGGTCGGTCACGTCGAGAGAGGTCGAGGCGCTCCAGCGCGCCGCGGGATCGGCGGTCTTCTCGCCGTCGGCCGAGAGCGTCGCCCCGGCACCGCTCAGCGACAGGCGCCAGCGCGGCGAAGCGGCATCGCCGGGCAGGCGGGCGGCGAGGTTCACGGCTTCGCCGCGCCAGCGGCCCTTGCCGTCGAACTCGAGGCCGGCACCGACCGCCTTGTGGGCGATCGTGAGATCGAGCGCCTCGATCGTCTCGATGTCCGCCGGGCGGGCGACGTCGATGCGGGCGTTCTCCAGCCGCAGGTCGATCGGCGGCAGGGCGAAGAGGCGGGCGCTCAGGGCGAGCGACCGGAGAGCCTCGGCGCCGAGCTTCAGGCGCGCGCCGCGCAGGACCAACCCGTCGGTCTCGATCCGACCGGAGAGAAGGGCGGCGAGCGAGATCGGCGTCTCGATCTCGGCGGCGGTGGCGATGGTCGCGCCGGAGGCGTCGGTGATCGCGGCGTCGGTCCAGCGCAGGCGCGGGGTCGGCAGCAGCGTCGCACGGGCCTCGCCGGCGACGCGGACCGGCGCGCCGATCCAGCCGGCGAGCGTCGTCTCGACCTCGCGTCGGATCTCGTCGGGGGCGATGGCGCCGCGCAGCGTCGTCGCGCCGACGATCAGCCCCGCGAGGGCGATCAGGGCGGCGATGAGGCGCTTCATGGCGCGCGTCCGGAAACGTGGCGGTGGGCCGTCATTCACTTCGGTTAACGTCCCGCGCGCCGGCTTGCAACGGACCAATGCCGCGACGGCCGCGAAATCGGCGGTCGTCCACGGAATTGAGAGAGAATCGCAAGCAGGAGGCGTCGCGTCTCCACTCCGGCCCTCACGCGCCGACCACCGGCGTGTTTCCAGCGAGTATCGCGGCATACCAGTCGCGGTCGATGTTGCCGCCCGACAGGACGACGCCGGCCTTGCGTCCGCGCCAGCGCCCGCGCTCGGCGGCAAGCGCGGCGAGCGCCGCGGCGCCGGCGCCTTCGGCGGCGTTGTGGGTGGCGGTGAAGATCAGGCGGGCGGCGTCGGCGATCGCCGCGTCGTCGACGGTGACGACGCGCGAAAGCCCGCGCCGCATGATCGCCAGCGCCTCGGGCGAGGGGCAGCGCACCGCCATGCCGTCGGCGAAGGTCGTGGCCGGATGGCTGGTCTCGACCAGATCCGGTCCTTCGAAGGAGCGCTTGTAGGCATCGGCCTTGTCCGAGACGACGCCGACGATCTCGACCGTGTGACCGAGCGCCGCCTTGGCCTCGATCAGGCCGCAGACGCCGGAGCCCAGCCCGATGGGCGCGAAGACCACGGCGAGATCGGGCACGGCGCGGAAGAGTTCGATCGCATAGGTGCCGACGCCGAGCACGAGATCGGCATGGAACGACGGCACGATCGCGAAGCCGCGTTCGGCGGCGAGGCCGGGGACGGCGAGGCGGGCGGCGTCGAAGTCGTCGCCGATCTCGATCAGCTCGGCACCGAAGGCCCGCATCGCGGCGTTCTTCTCGCGCGAATTGCCCTTCGGCACGACGATGGCGCAGCCGATGCCGCGGGCGCGCGCGGCGAAGGCGAGGGACTGGCCGTGGTTGCCGCGGGTCGCCGAGACGATGCCGCGGGTCTCGGGCTTCTCGCGCAGCAGCCGGTCGACGAAGACCAGACCGCCACGCACCTTGAAGGCGCCGGTCGGCGTGTGGTTCTCGTGCTTCACCCAGGTCTCGACGCCGAGGGTCTCGGCGATCACCGGCCAGGCATATTGCGGCGTCGGCGGTACGTGGGGAGCGATCAGGCGGGCGGCCGCTTCGAAGTCTGCGAGGCTGGGCATGGGCGGATCCGGTTCTCGGGGGCGGGCGGCGAAGGCGCCGCCGACGGCCACTCTAGACCGGGGCCGTGGAAAATTTCGCTCTTCCGGACGATCGATCGCGGGGAAATGCGGAAAATCGTTCCGCTCGTCCCCGCGAAAGACGTCGTCGGGCTCAGCTCGCCAGAACCCGGGTGACGGGGAAGGTGATCGACACCAGCGTGCCCTGACCGACCGTCGAGTCGATGCGGAACACGGCGCGGTTCGCCTCCGCCAGCGCCTTGGTCAGCGGCAGGCCGAGGCCGGTGCCGCCGGAGCGCGAGCGGGTGGTGTGGAGCTGGCGGAACGGCTCGAGCGCCGTCTCCAGTTCCTTCTCGCTCATGCCGTAGCCGGTGTCGCGGACGCGCAGGATGACCTCGCCGTTGTCCTCGAGCGCGGTCGAGACGATCACCTGACCGCCGGCGGGCGTGAACTTCACGGCGTTGGACAGGAGGTTCAGCACCACCTGACGGATCGAGCGCGGATCGGCGACGACGGCGGGCACGCCGGCGGGCAGCGACGAGCGGATGATGATGCGCTCGCGGTTGGCCTGCGGCTGCATCATGGCGACGCTCTCGCCCACCACGTCGGCGAGCGACACCGCCTCGAAGCGCAGGTCCATCTTGCCGGCCTCGACCTTGGAGAGGTCGAGCAGGTCGTTGACCAGGCTCATGACGTGGCTGCCGGAGACGTGGATGTCGCGCAGGTAGTCCTTGTAACGCTCATTGCCGATCGGGCCGAAACGCTCGTCCATCATCAGCTCGGAGAAGCCGATGATGGCGTTGAGCGGCGTGCGGATCTCGTGGCTGATCTTGGCGAGGAAGTCGGACTTGTGGATCGACGCCTCCTCGGCGCGGCGGCGGGCGGCGGTCAGTTCCTCTTCCGACTTCTTCCACTGGGTGATGTCGCGCAGCACGGCGCAGTACTTGGCGATCGGGCCGGTGGAGACGCGGCCGATCGTCATGAAGAGCGGGATCAGCCCTTCGGGGGCGACCCGGCCGATCACCTCGCGGCCGTCGTTCAGCACCGAGGCGACGCCGTTCGAGGCGAGGCCGTCGAGATAGTCCATCGCCGAGCGATGGCTCTCCGGGGCGAGGCGTTCGGTCAGCGGGCGGCCGATCATGGCGCGGCGTTCGGCGCCGAACAGCGCCTCGGCGGCGGTGTTGGCGGAGAGCACGAGGCCGGAGCCGTCGAGCATCAGCACGCCGTCGGTGGCGGTGTCGACGATCGCCTGCAGCTCGGCGATGCGTTCGCGGTCGGCGGCGGAGATCGCCTCCGGCACCGAGCCGGTGGGGGCCGTGGCGATGGCGGCGAGCGGGGCGGGTGCGGACAGGTCGCGTTCGAGCAGCGTCAGCATCAGCGCACTGCCACCCTCGACCGGCACGGTGCCGATCTCGACGTCGCAGGGCACGATGGTGCCGTCGTGGGCGATCAGCGGCACGACCCGGCCGGCCTCGCTCTCGAAGCGGCGGGCGACGTGGGGACCGGCGAAGAGCGCATCGACGCCGCCGGCGGCCTGGAAGGTCGCGAGGTCGGGGAAGCGCAGCAGCGACAGGAAGCGCTCGTTGGCATGCAGCACCCGGTCGTCGCGCAGCAGGGCGACGGCGACGGGCAGGCGGTCGAGCAGACGGGCGTCGATCGAGGTGCCGGTCGCCTCGTTGAGACGGCGGCGCGGCGGCACGACGGTCGCGGGCGTCAGGGGCGGCGGCGGGATCGGCGGGGCGCCGTCGTCGGCGGCAGGGCCGACGGCCTCGCCCTCGATGCGCGCGCCGAGCGCCTCGGCGATCTGGCGGAAGGCGTTGCGTTCCGGCACCGACAGGCGCGGATGATCGGCGGTCGCATGCGGCGTGCCGTCGAGCGAGACGACGCGGGCGGCGACGGCCGCGGCTTCGGCGGCGAGCGGGGCGACGGTCTCGGCCGGGGTCTGCTCGGGCGTGGGGTGAGCGGTCTCGACGTCCTCGGCGGGAGGGGCTTCCGCGAGCAGCGCGGCCGGGGCCTCCGGCGCAGGCGTCTCGGCGGTCGTCGCCGGCAGGGCCTCGGCCGCGGGGGCCTCGGGCGCTTCGTCGGCGACCGGCGTCTCGGGCGCATGGGTCGGGGCGTCGTGGAGATGGAAGACCGGATCGTCGCCGATGTCGCCGGCGAAGGCGGCGTCGATCGGGTGATCGGGCGAAAGATCGGCACTCTCGCAATCGTCCGGGAAGGTCGGCGGCTCGATCACCGCAATCTCGGCTTCGGCCACGGAGGGCGTGACGGCGGTCTCGGCCACCGGCGCGGCCTCGATCGCCGCGACCTCGGCGGCGAGCGGCGCGGGCGCGGAGGCTTCCTCGGTGGCGAGGCGCAGGCCGACGGCGTGCGGATCGGGAACCGGCGCCTCGGCGCGGACGGTGCCGAAGCCGCGGAAGCCGGCGAAGGTGCGGCCGCGGCCGAAGGCGGGCAGGGCGGCGAGATCGACCGGCAGGCGCAGCGCCTCGCCCTCGATCGGCCAGAGAAGCGTCCGGCCGCTCCAGGTGTCGCGGCGGGCGAGCGCTCCGGCGATGGTGCCGTCGCGGTCGAGGTCGAGACGGGCGGCGACCTCGTCCCAGCGCCGGCCGACCAGATCGGCGGCGGCGGGGCCGACGGCGCCGGCGAGCTCGTCGGAGACCATGGTGAAGCGGTGGTCGGCGTCCATCTGCCAGACGAACTTCACCGAGCGTTCGAGCGGCGCGAAGGCGAAGCCGGTCGCGGGTTCTTCGGCATCGGCGGCGTCGATCGCTTCGACGGCTTCCTCGGCGGCGGGCGCGAGGGCGATGTCGGTCGGGGCGACGAGGGCCGTGGTCTCGATCGTCGCAGGCTCCTCGACCGCCTCGACGGTCGGGGCGACGAGGGCGCTCTTCGGCTCGGGCAGCACCTCTTCGAGCGCGGCGTCGGAGATCGGGCGACCGCCGACCAGCGGCGCCGCCGGCTCTTCGGCGGCGAGTGCCGGGGTTTCGGCCAGGGATTCGGTTTCCTCGGCCTCGATCGTCGACGGGGCGGGAGCGACCGGAAGCTCGACGGGAACGGGCGTCTCGGCGGCGGTGTCGACCGTGGGCGCTTCCGGCGCCGTCACGGCGACCGGTCGATCGGCCCAGGCGGCGTCGAGCTCGGCGTCGGGGGCGTCGAAATCCGAGAAGAGGTCGACGGCGAGCGGCGGCGCGGCGACGAAACGATCCTCGTCGGCGACGGTCTCGGCAACCGGCGTCGCGACGACGGGCGCGGCCTCGGCGGTGGTGACCGGCGGCGGCGGCAGGAGATGGGCGATCTCTTCGAACGACGTCTCGAAGAGATCTTCCGGCTCGAGCGAAACCGGGGCGTCGGCGACGGCGACCACTTCGGGCTCGGCGGGCGCGGCCGGGAGAGCCGGTGCGGCTTCGACGGCATCGGACGCGGCGACGGCCTCGCTCGGCTCGTGGTCCGCAGGCGCCTGCTCGGCAGCGTCGGCGGCCGGAGCGATCGGCGTCTCGGTGGGCGCGGGCGCATCGGCCGGGGCGGCGTCCATCGCCGGACCGAGATGCAGCAGGCGGCGGGCGTCGGCGTGGTCGCCGAGGCGGACGAGGGCGAGGGGATGGCGGGTGGCGCCGCGCGTCACGACGCGCTCGACGACCGCGATCTCGTCGGCTTCGTCGAGGACGGCGGCGATCTCGTCCTCGAGGCCTTCGGCGAGGTCGACGTCGCCGGCGACGGCGACGATCTCGCCCTCGCCGTCGAACAGCGCGACCAGGCCGCCATCGGCGACGAAGGGCGCGAGGCTCGCTTGGGGCCCGGCCGTCTCGGGGGCGGCGCGGAAGCCCTCGACGCGGACGATCACGGCGTCGTCGGAATCGATCGGACGGCGGAGGACGACGTTGCGCAGGGTCGGGCGGCCGTCTTCGGCGAAGCGCAGCAGCTCGCGCGTCTCCTCGCCGGGCGCGGCGCGGGCGGCGAAACGGGTGATGCGGCCGGTGAGCCGCGGCTCGAGGGCGAGCGGTGCTCCCCACGGGGTCTCGGCGACGAGCGGGCCGGCGGCGGCATTGGCGAAGGCGAGGCGATGACCGCTCTCGACGGCGACGAAGCCGGGGCGCGCGTCGCCGATCAGGTCGCCCACCCCGTCGAGGGCGACGATCGGCCAGATCGCAGCGTAGTCATCGACCATCGTCTTCATCGTCCGCATTCTCTCTCCCGAGGTCGCGACGTCTTCGCGTCGCCCTCTACCGACCGGCGCACGTTTCGGTGTGCGCATCGACCGCAGGGCTAAGGGCGAAGACTGTCGACGACGACCACGGGATCGTCATCACGCTGTTAACCTCTCGTTAATATAGACGAAACCAGCGGTGGGTCCAACTCGCCCGACCGCTTCGACCCCGTTCTTCGCGGGGCAGGGTTAATCTCGGAGTGACGCAGGGTTATAGTGCGTTGCGAGATTTATGTTGCAGTGCAGCAGAAAAGGGCGTACACCAGAACCGTCGCCGAGGAACGCCTCCGGCGACCCGCGCGGGAGGCCCGCGTGGACCTTGTTCGGCTCGCGACGCGAGCACAGTCGATGCCGGCGATGCTAGCCGGCTCCAAGGAGAGACCCATGGCCGCCGAAAAGACCTTCGAGATCCCCGAGCAGATCCGTACCTTCGCCGAGAAGTCGGTCGAGCAGGCCAAGAAGGCCGTCGACGACTTCATCGCCGCCACCCACAAGGCCGTCGACAAGGTCGAGACCTCGTCCGCGGAAGTGCAGTCGGGCGCCCTGGACCTCAACAAGAAGGTCCTCGCGCTGGCGGAGGAGAACCTCGCCAACGCCTTCGCTCACGCCCAGAAGCTGGTCAAGGCCAAGGACGCCCAGGAAGTCCTCGCTCTGCAGGGCGACTACCTGAAGGCCCAGGCCGCCTCGTTCGGCGAGCAGGTCCGCCAGATCGGCGACGCCGCCGCCAAGACCGTCTCGGCGATCACCGAGAAGGTCACCAAGGGCTGATCCGACGACCGCCTCGCGGTCGGATCGAATGCGCGGGCGGGGCACGGACGTGTCTCGCCCGTTTTCGTTTCGCCGCCACGCGCGCCATCCGGATTATTGCGATGCAATATAATGTTGCATTGCAGCACAATCAGAGCTACATGTGACACGTGTTCGTCGCCGCCGCCGAGACCGGCGCGGCAGGTCCGCCGCCGGCCCGCGAGGGTGCCCGACAATGGCGGGGCGAACCGATTTCGAGGAGATCATCGACATGACCACCGAGCCGAAGACCCCGGCGAAGCGCGTGACCAAGACCCCGGCCCCGAAGGCTGCCGCCGCTGCCGCACCCGCCGTCGTCGCCGCGCCTGCCCCCGCCGCGCCGAAGGCGACGCCGGTCGCCGCTCCCGCTCCGGCGGTCGCCGCCGCGCCCGCGCCGAAGGTCGAGGCCGCTCCGGCGCCGAAGGCTGCCGCTGCGCCGAAGGCCGCTCCTGCGGCGCCGGTCTTCCCGGCCTTCGAGCTGCCCAAGTTCGAACTGCCGAAGTTCGACACCGCCGCCTTCGGCCAGATCGAGGTTCCGGCGGCGTTGCGCGAGGCGGCCGACAAGGCGATCGCGCAGGCGCGCACCAACTACGAGACGCTGAAGACCCTGACCGAGGAGGCGACCGACGCCTTCGAGGACGCCTGGGAAGCGACCCGCGCCGGCATCGTCGAGCTCAACGGCAAGGGCATCGACCACGCCAAGACCAACACCGACGCGACGCTCGGCCATGCCAAGGACCTGATCGGCGTGAAGACGGTGGCCGAGGTGGTCGAGCTGCAGACGGCCTTCCTGCGCCGCCAGTACGAGACGCTGAGCGCCCAGGCCAAGGAGATCCAGGCGCTGGCTCTGGAAGTCGCCGGCGAGGCCTCCAAGGCCGCCCGCGACGTGGTCGGCAAGGCCATCGACGCCGTCGAGAAGAAGTGAATTCGGCGCCTTTCCGCCGATCGATGCGATGCGCCGCCGTCTCGGCGGCGCTTTCGTATCCGCCCTCCCGCACGTCGGGGTGTGGACGATCACGAACGGGACTTGCCAAGCGCGGCGTCAGCCCCTATTAGGAGCCCGTCGCGAGACATGCAGCTGTAGCTCAGTTGGTTAGAGCGTCGGATTGTGGCTCCGAAGGTCGGTGGTTCGAGTCCACCCAGCTGTACCATCTCGCAAGACACCGCACGAAAGGCCGCCCCTCGGGGCGGCCTTCGTCGTTTCGGCGCAAGCCTCTTCGTGGGTGCCGCCGCCGAGACGATCCGTCGCCGGCGTGTAGAGACGTATTCACTCGCGTTTTCGGACGCATCACGCCACTCTGGCGTGTCTCTTCCGGCTTGCGGGGTGTGCCATGCGTCTTCTGGTCGTTCCTCTTGTGATCCTCGCTCTCGGCGGCTGCGCCTCGCGTTATCAGGAACTGAGCGCCGGCGGCGGCGTCACCGCGGCCAAGATGACCGAGGACGTCTATCGCGTCTCGGCGCGCGGCAATGCGCTGACCGAGCCGACCCGCATCCAGGACTTCGTGCTGCTCAAGGCGGCCGAGACGACGCTGGCGGCGGGGCGGACGCATTTCGTCATCATCGGCCTGTCGGAGGTCGGCACCGCGCGCAACGGCCGCCAGACCGGGCTCTATGCCTTCGGCGGCGCCGCGGGCGCCGACGGCGGGCGGCTGATGTCCGACATGACAGGGGCCAATCGCCATTCGATCGACGGGTTGTCGGGCGAGGACGTGATGATCCGCCTCTTGAAGTCCGACGCCAGCGCCGACGACAAGGCCAAGGCGCTCGACGCGCGGCAACTGGCGGAGAACATCGGGCCGCGGCTGAAGCGGCCGCAGGGCGCTCCGCCTCCGCCGCCGGAGGGCGGTGCGCCAGCGGGGACGTAGGGCTTCGGACGCAAGGCCGATCTGCCGCGGGCTCTCGGCGTCTGGCGCGTCCTTCACCCCCGCGGGCCGTCCTTCACCAGACGCACATGGTAGGAGAGCCCCGGCGAATGCATGTCGGGGAAGGCGTGCCGGAAGTCGACGGTGATGCGCATCTCTTCGAAACCGGCCTCGGTCGAGGTCCAGTAGAGGCTGCCTTCGCCCGACGGGTCGATCGGCACGTCGGGGAAGACGCGGGCGTCGATCGCCGGGCTGCCACAGCCGGGATCGAGCAGGCTCATCATCTCGTCGGCGGTCGGCAGCCGCCAGCCGTCGCCGGCCCGCGTCGCTGCATCGTTCGCTTCCGCAAGGGTGAGGCGGCCGATCTCGCCGGTGCAGGCGGCGCCCTGCGGTGCAAGGCCGAGGCTGCAGCGCTGCCAGACGAGACCGGTCTCACGATCGACGACGCTCGTCCCGTCGGCCTCGAACCGGTCGGGCGGGGTCGCGCAGGCGGCGAAGGCGCCGCCGGTCCCGCCGGCGAGGGCGGCAGCGACCGCGATCGAAGCGAGGCGAGCGGCAAGGCTCATCGGCTCACTCTTCCAGCAGGCAGGCGACGCGGTGTCCGTCGCCGAGGAGCGCCGGCTTGTCGACGCGGCAGCGGTCGGTGACGACCGGGCAGCGCGGGTTGAAGACGCAGCCGGGCGGCGGGGCGAAGGGCGAGGGCAGCTCGCCCTGCAGCACGATGCGATCGCGCCGGCGGCCGGGGTCGGCGACCGGCGTCGCCGACAGCAGCGCCTTGGTGTAGGGGTGGCGCGGATCGGCGAAGATCTCGTCCTTCGAGGCCTGTTCCACCACGCCGCCGAGATACATCACCATGACGTCGTCGGCGATGTGGCGCACCACCGACAGATCATGGCTGACGAAGACATAGGCGAGGTCGAACTCCTGCTGGAGATCGGCCAGGAGGTTCAGCACCTGCGCCCGGACCGAGACGTCGAGGGCGGAGACCGGCTCGTCGAGCACGATGACGCTCGGCTTCAGCATCAGCGCGCGCGCGATGGCGATGCGCTGGCGCTGGCCGCCGGAGAACATGTGCGGATAGCGCTCGGCGTGTTCGGGGCGGAGGCCGACCCGCGACAGCATGTCGAGGGCCTGGGCGTGGCGCTCGTCGGCCGGCATGTCGGTGTTGACGAGCAGCGGCTCCTCGAGCGTGGCGCGGATGGTGCGGCGTGGGTTGAGCGAGCCGTAGGGGTTCTGGAACACCATCTGCACCGAACGGCGCAGACCCTTGAGGCGCGAGCCCGAGACGCCGGTGACGTCGTGGCCGTCGATCGCCAGATGGCCGTCGGTCGGCGGTTCGATCAGGGCCAGCATGCGGCCGAGCGTCGACTTGCCGGAACCGGATTCGCCGACGACCGCGAGGGTGCGGCGCCGGTCGAGCGACAGCGAGATGCCGTTGACGGCGTGGACGACGCCGGGGGCGGCGAAGAAACCGCGGCCGACCTCGTAGGTCTTTACGAGATCCTGGGCTTCGAGGATCGGCGCGTGCTGCGCCTCGGTGCGGGCGGCGGACGCGGTCATGCCGGCACTCCTTCGACGGTCGCGGGGGTGGGCCGGCCGTCGACCAGCGGCGTGTGGCAGAGCGCGCGGCCGAGCGCGTCGGCGGCAGGCACCGGCGGCCGCGTCGAGCAGAGCGGCGTCGCCACGCCGCAGCGCGGGGCGAAGCGGCAACCGGCGAGACGGTCCCACTGACCGGGCACCATGCCGGGGATCGCCGGCAGGCGCTTCTCCGTCGCGCGCTCGGGCAGAGCGGCGAGGAGGGCGGCGGTATAGGGATGGTGGGGATCGCGGAAGAGCTCTTCCGTCAGCGCCGCCTCGACCTGGTTGCCGGCATATTGCACGACGACGCGTTCGGCGGTCTCGGCGACGACGCCCATGTCGTGGGTGATCAGGACCAGCGCCATGTCCTTCTCGTCGCGCAGGCGGACGAGGAGGTCGAGGATCTGCGCCTGGATGGTCACGTCGAGGGCGGTCGAGGGCTCGTCGGCGATGAGGAGCTTGGGCGAGCAGGAGATCGCCATGGCGATCATCACGCGCTGGCTCATGCCGCCGGAGAGCTGGTGCGGGAAGGCGGTGAGGCGGCTCTCCGGCGAGGGGATGCCGACCTGTTCCAGGAGTTCGATCGTGCGGGCGCGGCGCGCCGCCCGGCCGAGGCCGAGATGGGTGGCGAGCGCCTCGCCGATCTGGAAGCCGACGGTGAAGCAGGGGTTCAGCGACGACATCGGCTCCTGGAAGATCATCGCGATGTCCTTGCCGACGATCCGGCGCCGGACGGCGCGGGAGGCGGCGAGGAGGTCGATGCCTTCGAAGGCGAGGCGGTCGGCGGTGACGCGGGCGGTCTTGGGCAGGAGGCCCATGACGGCGAGCATGGCGACGGACTTGCCGGAACCACTCTCGCCGACGATCGACACGATCTCGCGCGGGTCGACCTTCAGGGACACGCCGTCGACGGCGCGGAAGAGGCCGCCGGCGCGGGTTTCGAAGTCGACCGACAGGTTTTCGATCTCGAGCAGGGCCATGCGCTCAGCTCCGCTTCAGCTTGGGATCGAGCGCGTCGCGCAGACCGTCGCCCATCAGGTTGATGGAGACGACGGTGATCAGGATGGCGAGGCCCGGCAGGGTGACGACATGGGGCGCGCGCTGGATGAACTCGCGCGCCGAGGAGAGCATGGCACCCCATTCCGGCGTCGGCGGCTGGGCGCCGAGGCCGAGGAAGCCGAGGGCGGCCGCCTCGAGGATGGCGTCGGAGATGCCGAGGGCGGCCTGGACGATCAGCGGCGCCAGACAGTTCGGCAGCACCGTCACGAAGGCGAGACGGAACGGGCCGGAGCCGGCGGCGCGGCTCGCCGTGACGTAGTCGCGGGCGAGTTCGCCCATGGCGGTCGAGCGCACGATGCGGACGTAGCGCGGCATGTAGACGACGGTCACCGCGACGATGGTGTTGGCGAGCGACGGGCCGATGACCGCGATGACGACGATGGCGAGCACCAGGCTCGGCACCGACATGATCAGGTCCATGATGCGCGAGATGGCGGTGTCGACGAGGCCGCCCATGAAGGCGGCGGCGAGGCCGAGGCAGACGCCGACGGCGAGCGAGACCGCCACCACCGAGAAGCCGATGAACAGCGAATAGCGCGAGCCGTGGACGATGCGGGCCATCAGATCGCGACCGACGTCGTCGGTGCCGAGGGGGAAGGCCCACGAACCGCCGTCGGCCCAGACCGGGGGCTGGAGCACGTGCTGGCGGTACTGTTCCATCGGATCGTGGAGGGCGATCAGATCGGCGAAGGCGGCGATCAGCAGGATCGTCACCAGCACCGCGAGGCCGATGACGGCGCCGCGGTTGACGGCGAAGTCGTTCCACAGCGCACGGGTGGGCGAGGGCGGCGCGATCCCGGCGCGCGGGTCGAGGGCGAGAGCGTCATCGGCCATGGCGGATCCGCGGGTTGATCACGGCGTTGAGGATGTCGACGGACATGTTCACGAGCACGAGAAGGGTGGAAATCAGGAGAACGCCGCCCTGCAGCGCCGGATAGTCGCGGCGGAAGATCGACTCGATCAGCCACTTGCCGACGCCCGGCCAGGCGAAGATCGTCTCGGTCAGCACGGCGCCGGCGAGCATGGTGCCGCCCTGCAGGCCGATGGTGGTGACGACTGGGATCAGTGCGTTGCGCAGCGCATGGAGACCGACGACGCGGAAGGGCGAGAGGCCCTTGGCGCGGGCGGTGCGGACATAGTCCTCCTCCAGCACCTCGAGCATCGAGGACCGCGTCATGCGGGCGATCGCCGCGAGCGGGATGGTCCCGAGCACGATCGCCGGAAGGATCAGGTGCGACAGCGCCGACGAGAAGGCTCCCTCCTGGTCGGAGAGCAGACTGTCGATCGTCATGAAGCCGGTGATCGGCTCGAAATAGTAGACGAGATCGATGCGGCCGGAGACCGGCGTCAGGTCGAGCGTCACCGAGAAGAACAGGACGAGCAGCAGACCCCACCAGAAGACCGGCATCGAATAGCCGAAGAGCGCGACGCCCATCAGGCCGTGGTCGACGGAGGAGCCGCGCTTCAGGGCAGCCAGAACGCCGAAGGGCACGCCGAGCAGGACGGCGAAGGCCATGGCGAAGATCGACAGCTCGATGGTCGCCGGGAACAGCGTCAGGAACTCCTTCAGCACCGATTCCTGGCTGATGATCGAGGTGCCGAAGTCACCGTGCAGCAGGTTCCAGACGTAGTCGAGGAACTGCTTCCACACCGGCTGGTCGAGGCCCAGCTCGTGGCGGAAGAACTCGAGACGTTCGGGCGAGATGCCGCGTTCGCCGCGCCTGACCTCGATCGGATCGCCCGGCACCAGCCGGATGGCGACGAAGGTCAGGAAACTCAGCGCGAACAGGGTCGGAACCGTCAGCGCCATGCGGCGCAGGACGAACGAAAACATGTCGTAGATGCTCCTCCCGGGAACGACGGGCGGCCCCCGGTGAAGGTCTCTTCGCCGGGGGCCGCGCGCAATGTCGATCGATCACTCGAGGCCGACGCCGTAGAACTCGTGACGGCCGAACGGCGAGATCTTGTAGTCGATCACGTTCTTGGTCGTCGCCTCGAACACCACCGAATGGGCGATGTTGTAGGACGGCATGTCGTCGTGGGCGATCTGCTGCATCTCTTCGTAGAGCTTGGTGCGGGCGGCCTTGTCGGTGAGCTTCTTGGCCGCGTTCAGACGGTCGTCGAAGTCCTTGTTGCACCACTTGGACAGGTTCTGACCGCCGGGACGCGCCGCGGCGCAGCCGAGCAGGAAGAAGAAGTTGTCCGGGTCGCCGTTGTCGCCGGTCCAGCCGAGCTGGCCGGTCATGTGCTCGCCCTGCTGCAGACGCTTGCGATACTCGCCCCACTCGTAGGTGACGAGCTTGGCATTGACGCCGACCTTGGCCAGATCGGCCTGCATCATCTCGCCGATGCGCTTGCCGTTCGGGTTGTAGGGGCGCTGCTTGGGCATGTACCAGAGGTCGATCTCGAGCGGCAGCTTCACGCCGGCGTCCTCGAGCATCTTCTTGGCCTTGGCGGGATCGTAGGCGTAGTCGACGACCTTGTCGTTGTAGGACCAGATGGTCGGCGGGATCAGGTTCTTCGCGGCCTGGCCGGCGCCCTGGTAGACGTCCTTGATGATCGCGTTCTTGTCGATCGCCATGGCGAAGGCCTGACGGACCTCCTTCTTGTCGAACGGCGGCTTCTCGAGGTTGAAGGCCCAGTAGGCGATGTTGAGGCCGGGCTGGCTCATCAGCTTCAGCGTCGGGTCCTTGCCGATCGCCTCGAGGTCGGCCGGGTTCGGGCCGAACATCACCTGGCATTCGCCCTTCTTCAGCTTGGCGTAGCGCGAGGTGGCGTCGCCGGTGATGGCGTAGACCAGATCGTCGAACTTCGACTTGCCGCCCCAATAGGCCGGGAAGGCCTTGAAGCGGATCACCGCGTCCTTCTGGTAGGCGACGAAGGAGAAGGGACCGGTGCCGACCGGAATCTGGTCGAACTGCTCGGGCGTGCCCTTCTTGAGCAGGTAGTCGGCGTATTCGGCCGACTGGATGGTCATGAAGTCCATCGCTAGGTTCGCGATGATCGTCACGTTCGGCTCGGTCATCACCATCTTGACGGTGTAGTCGTCGACCTTCTCGACGGACTTCAGCAGCTTCGGCATGTCCATGTCGGAGAAGTAGTCGTAGGCGCCGCCGGAGACCTTGTGGTAGGGGTGATCATCCTTCCACTGGCGGTTGAACGAGAACAGCACGTCGTCGGCGTTGAAGTCGCGGGTCGGCTTGAAGCCGTTGACGCCGGAATGGAACTTCACGCCCTTGCGCAGATGGAAGGTGACGGTCAGGCCGTCTTCGGAGATGTCCCACTTCTCGGCGAGGCCGGGAACCACGTTGGTCGACCCGCGCTCGAACTCGACGAGCTGGTTGAAGACCGGACGGGCGGCGTCGAACGAGGTGCCGGTGGTGTTCAGCGCCGGGGTGAAGTTCTCGGGGCTTCCTTCCGAGCAGTAGACCAGCGTCTTGGCGGACGCGGCGGTCGCGCCGAGAGCGATCATGACGGCGAGCGTGGCGACGCCGGTGAAGAGAGTCCGTTTCATCGAGGAGGCTCCTTCGCGTGGCCCCGGTCTCTTGCCGGGGTCGAACGGTTGCGAGGAGACCGGTCGGTGGACATCCCGACCGGGAAAAACCTTCCCCGCCCGAAGCGGATGCCGATTCCGGCATTCCGGTCGAGGCCTGGAAGGGGAGCATTTGCTCGAAAATCCACCCGATCGCGAACGACCCGGTCTCCCGTGTCGGCGATCAAATCCCAATGCGCGGCGTTGCGCAATGGGGAAAGGCGGAGATCACTGTGGAGCCGGGCGGTGCCCGCCGGGTGCGCTCCTCAGGGCAGGTCGGTGAGAATGGCCGGCCACCGTCGTTCGGCTTCGGCGAGGAGCCGGTCGGGATCGAGCAGGAAGGCGGCGCGCGAAGCCGGATCGGCGAAGAGCAGCAGCCGGCCGTCGTGGATGACGAAGTGACGCGGCGATCCTTCCGCCGGCCGCCCTTGCGAGACGGCGAAGGCGCAGCGGCCGCCGAACATCGGCGCATAGGTCTTGGGGGCGCCGAGGAAGGCGGCGCGGGTGCCCTCGTCGACGAAGAGCCAGGTGACGCCGGCCCAGTCGACCTGCAGCGCCTCGTCGCCCATGCGGGCCTCGTTCCACATGAAGTAGCCGACCGGATCGATGCCGCCGAGCGCGCGGCCGGTCGTGTGGTCGGCGAGGAAGCGGACGACCGGGGTCGGCGACGCCTTGGCGATCGGACCGTCGAGCTTCGGCGGCGGCGGCGGCGGGCGCGGCGGGGGAGGGGGCGCGGGCTGTTCTGCGGCGGCCGGCGCGGGCTTCGGCGCGGCCTCGTGACTGCTGCTGTTGGCGCTCGCGGGCGCGGCGGCGAGGAGGAGGGCGAGGGCGAGAAGGCCGACGGGGGCGAGCGCCCCCGCGGCCGCGTCGTCGCGTCGCCGCGCGAAAAACCGGCATCGCCCCGTCCTTGCCCGAATTCCGCTAAACTCGTGCATGTACGATTCGACCTCGCGTATTCGAGGCGCGTCTCACCCGAGACGCAGATCTGCGCGACGGGGCGAATCGCCGGTTCGCCCCGGTAGGTCAAGAAAGCTGGGATGGGGACGCATGCGCAAGCGCGACGTGACGAAATTCCTCGGGACCCCGATGCTGGGTCTCCTTCTCGCCGCGGTCTTCGCGGTGCTCGTCGGCGGGACGTCGCCGGTCCTCGCCCAGGATCGCGGTGGAACCTATTCCACCGACGAACTGGTCAAGACCGGCCACAAGTTCTTCGGCACCGTCTCCGGCGGCCTCGCCACGGTGATCGAAGAGGCCGTCTCGCGTTACGGCCAGCCCAACGGCTACATCCTCGGTGAAGAAGGCGGCGGCGCCATCGTCGGCGGCCTGCGCTACGGCGAGGGCATGCTCAACACCCGCGACCGCGGCAAGACCAAGGTCTACTGGCAGGGTCCGTCGATCGGCTGGGACTTCGGCGGCGACGGCGCCCGCACGATGATGCTGGTCTACAACCTGCCGGCCACCCAGGCGCTGTGGCAGCGTTTCGCCGGTGTCGACGGCTCGGCCTATTTCATCGGCGGCTTCGGCATGACGGCTCTGGTCGCCGACCGGATCTACGTCGTGCCGGTTCGTTCCGGCGTGGGGCTTCGCCTCGGCGTCAACATCGGGTATCTGAAGTTCACGCCCAAGCCGACCTGGAACCCCTTCTGACCGGCCTCGGGCACGCGGACGCCCCGCAAGGGGCGTTTCGCCGGCCTCACTGACGCGCCCACGGGCGAGCGACCGATCCGAAAGGAAGCGCATGACGATCGAATGGGCGATGTGGTTCGCTCTCGGCTTCCTGTCGGCCGGCATCGTCGCGCTCCTGTTGATGGGGGCGGTGTGGCGCCGCGCCGTGCGTCTGACGACGCGCCGCGTCTCCGCCTCGGTGCCCTCCGGCGTCGCCGACGTTCTCGCCGAGACCGACATGATGCGCGCGCGCCACGCCCGCGACCGGCGGACGATGGAACTCGCCGTCGCCGACATGCGCCGCCAGAACGCCGATGCCCGGCTGTCGGTCGGGCGCGCGCGGCAGGAGCTCGACGAGGTCCGCGTGCAACATCTCGCCGAGCGCGACGCCCGGATCGCCGGCGAGGCGCGCGAGGCCGAGCAGGCGGCGACGATCGCGGCGCGCGACGCCAGGATCGCCGAACTGTCGAGCGCCCTCGAGGGGGCCTTGGAACGCGGCCGGGTGCTCGATCAGGCCGCCGCGGTGCGCGAGGCCGACATCGCCAAGACGGCGGTGGCCCATGCCGAGGCGACGGCCAAGGCGGCCGAGGAACTCGCCTTCCGCCGCGCCGACATCGTCGGGCTCGAGGAAACGCTGCGCAAGACGCGGCTCGAACTGGCCGAGGCCAGGACCAGGCTCGAGGCCGAGGAGACGGCGCACCGTCTGTCGCTGGCGGCGGTCGGGCAGGAGCGCGACCGCGCCGACCGGCTCGACAAGCGGATCACCCGGCTGGTCGAGGACGTCGCCGATCGCGAGGAGCGGATCGACCGGGTCGGCCGCGAACTCGAACGCGCCCGTCAGGCCCTCGTCCTCGCCAATGCCCGCGCCGCGGCGATGGGCGGGGCCGGCGACGGCACGGCGGCGGCGGGCGACAATCTGCTGCGCTCGCTGACCCAGCTCGAGAACCGCAATCACGAACTGGAAGAGAAGCTCGCCGGCCTCGGCGCCGACGCCTCCAAGGAGGCGCGGGCCGATCTGCGCGTCAGTCTCTCCGATCTCGCCGCCCGCATCGTCCATCTGACGCGGCTCGCCGAAGGCGCCTCCTCGTCGATCGACCGGATCTCGGCCGGCGGCGGCGAGCCGGCCGGCGAGAGCGGCCAGCCGAGCCTCGCCCAGCGCATCCGCGAGCTGCAGCGCATCGCCGACGAGCGCGAGGCGGCGAAGTCGCGCGACTGAGACCCCATCCGCCACGCTTTCGTGATCACGCGGCCCCCACGCGTCGGCATACGCCCCGTGTGAGGGGCCTTTTCCATGCTGAAAAAATGTGATCACATTCTTTCGCCGGTCGAGGGGATCGGTCGAGGCGAGGGTTGATCATGGCGCGTGAGATCGTCTGCATTTCTCCGGTGGACGGGCGGGAATACATCCGTCGCCCGACGGCGACGGGGGCCGAGATCGCCACCGCGATCGCCGAGGCCCGCGCGGCGCAGCGGGAATGGCGGCGCGTGCCGGTCGCGGAGCGGGCGGCGATCGTGGTGCGTTTCCTCGATGCGCTCGACGCCATGGGCCCGGCGCTCGGCGAGGATCTGACGCGTCAGATGGGCCGGCCGGTGCGCTACGGCGGCGGCGAGCCGAAGACGGCGCGCGAGCGGGTCGAGCACATGGCGGCGATCGCCGCGACGGCGCTGGCGCCGGTGGTGCCGCCGGCGCGGCCGGGCTTCGAGCGCTGGGTCAGCCGCGAGCCGCTCGGCATCGTCTTCACGGTGGCGCCGTGGAACTATCCCTATCTCACCACGGTCAACTCGATCGCCCCGGCGCTGATCGCCGGCAACGCGGTGATCCTCAAGCACGCGGCGCAGACGCTCGGCGTCGGCGAGCGCTTCCAGGCGGCCTTCGACGCCACCGATCTGCCGAAGGGTCTCTTCCGCAATCTGGTGCTCGACCACGACCAGACCACGGCGCTGATCGCCGGTGGCCACGTCAACCACGTCGCCTTCACCGGCTCGGTCGAGGCGGGCCGCGCCATCGAACGCGCCTGCGCCGGCACCTTCACCACCTGCGGGCTGGAACTCGGCGGCAAGGATCCGGCCTATGTCCGCCCCGACGCCGATCTCGAGGCGACGGTCGAGAGCCTGGTCGACGGCGCCTTCTTCAACTCCGGCCAGTGCTGCTGCGGCATCGAGCGCATCTATGTCCACGAGGAGGTCCACGACCGCTTCCTCGACGCCTTCGCGGCGCTGACCTCGGGCTATGTGCTCGACGACCCGCTCGATCCGACGACGACGATCGGGCCGATGGCGCGCACGGCCTTCGCCGAGACGGTCCGGGCGCAGACGGCGGAGGCGCTCGCCAAGGGCGCGCGGGCGGTGATCGATCCGGCGCGGTTCCCGGCTTCGAAGGCGGGGACGCCGTACCTCATGCCGCAGGTGCTGACCGGCGTCGACCACACCATGACGGTGATGCGCGAGGAGAGCTTCGGCCCCGTCGTCGGCCTGATGAAGGTGAAGGACGACGCCGAGGCGGTGCGGCTGATGAACGACAGCCGCTATGGGCTGACGGCCTCGATCTGGACGCGCGACGTCGAGGCCGTGCGGGAGATCGACGCCGAGCTCGACACCGGCACCGTCTTCATGAATCGCTGCGACTACGTCGATCCGGGCCTCGTGTGGACCGGCGTCAAGGACACCGGCCGCGGCGCGGCGCTGTCGGCGGTCGGCTACGAGACACTGACGCGGCCGAAGTCGCATCACTATCGCCTGCCGTGACGCGCGCGGGGGCGCGCGCGTCGGATCAGAGACGCAGCAACAGCGCGATCCCGCCCACCGCCAGCGACGACCACGTCGCCACCATGCCGAAGGCCTTGAGGCGGACGGAGGGTCCGCGCATGCCGACGGCGTGGAAGGCGCGGCCGACGATCAGCAGGGCGGCGATCGTCAGCGCCCAGGCGCGATGCGAGCCGCCACCCTCGACCAGTGCCAGCACGATCAGCGCGATCGGCACGTATTCGATGAAGTTCGCCTGCGTGCGGATGCGGCGGGCGAGGATGGCGTCGCCGCCGTCGCCGGAGGGCCGGCGCACGGCGAAGCGGCGCATCGACACCGGCACCGAGAGCGCCACCAGCGCGAGAGCCGCGAGCGCGGCGGTGAACGTCGTGATCGGGAGACTGCCCATGAACCCTCCGACGCGCCGAGGGGCGCGGTCCGGCGCGATCTTGGCAGAACGGGCGGGCGGCGTCACGACGCCGCGACGGCCCGAAGTGGCGGCTCGATGCCACCCGGCGTTTGAAATGACGGCGCCGCCCCTGTATCGCTCGTGGTGACGTGGTCGTGCCGATTCGTTCGGGGCGTTTCGCGCGTCGTGCCGTATCTCTGCCACGGAGCCGATCACCCATGGACGCCACGTCGGACATCTCCGCTCTCGATCTCGCCGCGCTGATCGCCAGCCGTGTCTGTCACGACATCATCTCGCCGGTCGGGGCCATCAACAACGGCCTCGAGGTTCTCGCCGAAGAGAACCAGACCGACGACATGCGCGAATTCGCCATGGAGCTGATCCGCAAGAGCGCCCGGCAGGCCTCGGCCAAGCTGCAGTTCGCGCGGCTCGCCTTCGGTGCCGCCGGTTCGGCCGGCGCCTCGATCGACCTCGGCGACGCCGAGACGGTGGCCAAGGGCTTCATGGCGGGCGAGAAGGCGGAGCTGACCTGGTCGGCGACCCGCGTGCTGATGCCGAAGAACCTGGTCAAGCTGCTGCTCAACCTGATCCTGATCTCCGGCCACGCCATCCCGCGCGGCGGCGTGATCGAGGTGGTGGTGACCGGCGAGGCCGAACGGCCGACCTTCACGCTGACCTGCAAGGGCACCAACTCGCGCATCCCGGCCAATGTCGAGGACGCGCTCGCCGGCAAGCTCGCCACCGACCACGGTCCCGACGCCCATTCGATTCAGCCGATCTACGCCGGGCTCCTCGCCCAGGCCGCCGGCATGGCTGTTTTGGTGGAAAAGACGGAAGAGGCGGTGATCTTCACCGCGCGTCCGAAGGTTTCCGTCGAGGCCGTCTGATCTCTCTACGACTTTTCGACGATCGACGTCGCAGAACTCTTCGAAGTCGCGCGCCATGTCTTCGGCGCGGGGCTCGAGCGCGGACTTATGCCTGTTTTGCGGAGGCGTCGCCGGCATTTCCGGACGAGTTGTTTACCACCGGCAATCGGTGCGAGTGATATTTTTCAGCCGTGGTCTTTCTGCGGGTTAGTGCGAAGTTTTCCGGAAATCCTCTCTTAACGCTTTGTCTCGATACTGCCCTGAGTGCCGGGGGGAGCCCCCTCACGACGTCCCCGTCGACGATTGCACAAGGTAGGGGCCATGGACGATCTGCTTCGCGAATTTCTCACCGAGACGAACGAGAGCCTGGACGTCGTGGACGTCGAGCTGGTCAAGTTCGAGCAAGATCCCAACAACGAAAAGATCCTCGGCAACATCTTCCGGCTCGTGCACACCATCAAGGGCACGTGCGGGTTCCTGGGGCTGCCGCGGCTCGAAGCGATCGCTCACGCCGCCGAGACGCTGATGGGCAAGTTCCGCGACGGCGTGCCGGTGACCGGCGACGCCGTGACGCTGGTGCTGCGCTCGATCGACCGGATCAAGCAGCTCGTCGCCGATCTCGAGACCACCGAGCAGGAGCCGGTCGGCGACGACCGTGATCTGATCTCGCAGCTCGAGCAGATGTCGGAAGCCGGCAAGCCGGCCGCGGTGGCCGAGCCGCCCAAGCACACCGAGGGTGCGCTGGTCTATCAGGTCCTGGAGCGCCAGCTGCGCCCGGGCGAAGTGTCGCTCGACGATCTCGAGAAGGCCTTCCGCGAAGCGACCTACGACGAGCCGGTCGCCGCCGTCGAAGAGCCCGCGCCGGCGCCTGCGCCCGAGCCGATCAAGGCGGAAGCCGCGCCGGCCCGCAACCGCGCTCCGGCCCGCGAGGCGAAGGAACCGAAGGAGCACAAGGAAGACGGCGAGGCCAAGGCCGGCGGCGTCTCCTCGCAGTCGATCCGCGTCGCGGTCGACACGCTCGAACACCTCATGACCATGGTCTCCGAGCTGGTGCTGACCCGCAACCAGTTGCTCGAGATCGTCCGTCGTCACGAGGACAGCGAATTCAAGGTGCCGCTGCAGCGCCTGTCCAACGTCACCGCCGAGCTGCAGGAAGGCGTCATGAAGACGCGCATGCAGCCGATCGGCAACGCCTGGCAGAAGCTGCCGCGCATCGTGCGCGACCTGTCGAACGAACTCTCCAAGCAGATCGAGCTGGAGATGATCGGTCAGGAGACCGAACTCGACCGTCAGGTCCTGGAGCTGATCAAGGATCCGCTCACCCACATGGTGCGCAACTCGGCCGACCACGGCCTCGAGACGCCCGACATCCGTCGCGCGAACGGCAAGCCGGAGAAGGGCACGATCCGCCTCTCCGCCTACCACGAGGGCGGCCACATCATCATCGAGATCTCCGACGACGGTCGCGGTCTCGACATGGACAAGATCAAGCAGAAGATCGTCGACAACGGCCTCGCCTCCGAGTTCGAACTCGAGAAGATGTCGGAAGCGCAGATCTACAAGTATGTCTTCGCCCCCGGCTTCTCGACGGCGGCCAAGGTCACCAACGTGTCGGGCCGCGGCGTCGGCATGGACGTGGTCAAGACCAACATCGACGCGATCGGCGGCACGGTCGATCTGAAGTCGGCGGCCGGCAAGGGCACGACCTTCACCATCAAGATCCCGCTGACGCTCGCCATCGTCTCGACGCTGATCGTCGAGAGCGCCGGCGACCGTTTCGCGATCCCGCAGCTGTCGGTGGTCGAGCTGGTGCGTGCGCAGCAGAACTCCGAGCACCGCATCGAACGCATCCGCGACACGCCGGTGCTCCGCCTGCGCAACAAGCTGCTGCCGCTGGTGCATCTCTCGCGTCTGCTCGACATCACCTCGCTCTCGGGCGAGGCGACCGAGCCGGTCAGCGAGGAGGACGGCTTCATCGTGGTGATGCAGGTCGGTCCGCAGACCTTCGGCGTGGTGGTCGACGCGGTGTTCCACACCGAGGAAATCGTCGTCAAGCCGATGTCGACCATGCTGCGTCACATCACGATGTTCTCCGGCAACACCATCCTCGGCGACGGCTCCGTCATCATGATCGTCGACCCGAACGGCATCGCCCAGGCGATCGGCCCGTCTCAGGCGACCGATCTCGACGGCATGGCCGAACACGAGGAAGAACGCGCCCGCGACGAGGCCACCATGGTTTCGCTCCTGCTCTTCCGCGCCGGCTCCGCCGAGCCGAAGGCGGTTCCGCTGTCGCTCGTCACCCGCCTCGAAGAGTTCTCGGTCGACAAGGTCGAGCGCTCCAACGGTCGCGATCTGGTGCAGTACCGCGGTTCGCTGATGCCGCTCGTCTATTTCGACGAATATGCCCAGCGCAAGAGCGAAGGCTCGCTGCCGATGCTGGTCTTCTCCGACGCCGGCCGCTCCATGGGCCTGGTGGTCGACGAGATCATCGACATCGTCGAGGACCGTCTCGACATCGAGGTCGGCTCGGAACGTCCCGGCGTTCTCGGTTCGGCCGTCGTCAAGGGCAAGGCGACCGAGGTGGTCGACATCGGCCACTTCCTGCCGCAGGCCTTCGAGGACTGGTTCCGTCGCAAGGAGATCGCCGTCGAAGCGCTCACCCGCTCGCTGCTCTTCGTCGACGACGCGCCGTTCTTCCGCAACCTGCTCGGCCCGGTGCTCAAGGCCGCCGGCTACCGCGTCACGGTCTGTGCCTCGGCGGTCGAGGCTCTGGCGATGCTCGAGGACGGCCGTCGCTTCGACGTCGTCGTCTCCGACATCGAGATGCCGGAGATGAACGGCTTCGAGTTCGCCGAAGCGGTCAGGCGTCATCCGCGCCTGCGCGACATGCCGATCCTGGCGCTGTCGAGCGTCTGCACGCCCGCCTCGATCGAGCGCGGCCGTCAGGCCGGCTTCGACGACTACATCGCCAAGTTCGACCGGCCCGGTCTGATCGCGGCGCTGAAGGAAGTCACGAACCACCACGACATGGGAATGGCGGCATGACCGACGACGTCAACACGCACGGCGAAAGCATCCAGTACGTCACGGTGGTGATCGGCGGGCAGCTCTTCGGGCTGCCGATCGAGCGCGTCCACGACGTCTTCATGCCGGAATCGATCACCCGCGTGCCGCTGTCGCGGCCGGAGATCGCCGGCGTCCTGAACCTGCGCGGTCGCATCGTGACCGCGATCGACATGCGTCGGCGGCTGCATCTGCCGCCGCGCGCCGACGGCGGCCAGGCGATGGCCGTCGGCATCGAGCACAAGGGCGAGAGCTACGGCCTGCTGATCGACAACGTCGGCGAGGTCCTCGACCTGCCGACCGACGGTCGCGAGCCCAATCCGGTCAACCTCGACAGCCGCTGGGCGGCGATCTCGGGCGGCGTCCATCGCCTGTCCGGGCAGTTGATGGTGATCCTGGACGTCGACCGCGTGCTCGGCGGCATGAGCGAGGCGCTGGCGGCCTGAGGTGCCGCCGCGCGACCGCGGCGGGACCCGGTCTGAAGGGAAACGGGCGCGGCCCCCCGGGCCGAACGCCGCAAGCGGGCGACGGACACGGGGTCGCCGGGGAGAATACGGCAATGAAGAACTGTCTGGTCGTCGACGATTCCAGTGTGATCCGCAAGGTGGCGCGCCGCATCCTCGAGGATCTCGCGTTCGAGATCACCGAGGCGGAGGACGGTGCGCAGGCGCTCGACGTCTGTCGCAAGGAAATGCCGAGCGCCATTCTGCTCGATTGGAACATGCCGGTGATGGACGGGCTCGAGTTCCTCGCCCAGCTCCGTCGCGAACCCGGCGGCGAGAAGCCGAAGGTGGTATTCTGCACCACCGAGAACGACGTCGCCCATATCGCCAAGGCGATGCGTGCGGGGGCCGACGAATACATCATGAAGCCCTTCGATCGCGAGATCGTCGAAGCGAAATTCGCCGAGGTCGGCCTGATCTGAGCGGGAGGCCGACATGTTGGCGACGGGAGGGGCGGCTGCCATGCAGCCGCGAACGATGGTGACTGATCCGGTACGCGTCATGATTGTCGACGACTCCGTCGTCGTGCGTGGACTCATCGGTCGATGGATCGACGAGGACCCGGCGCTGGCCGTGGTGGCGAGCCATCGCAACGGAAAACTGGCGGTCGAGGACGTCGCCCGCTCCAACCCCGACGTCGTCGTGCTCGACGTCGAGATGCCCGAAATGGACGGCATCACGGCTCTGCCGCTGCTCCTGAAGGCCAAGCCCGGCCTCGTGGTGGTGATGGCCTCGACGCTGACGCGTCGCAATGCCGAGATCTCGCTCAAGTGCCTGTCGCTCGGTGCCGCCGACTACGTGCCGAAGCCCGAGTCGAATTCCGGCGTCACCACCTCGTCCGACTTCCGCGTCGAGGTGATCCAGAAGATCAAGACGCTCGGACAGCGCGCCCTGGCGCGGGCCGGCCGGATCCAGTCGGCACCGTCCGCCGCGCCGGCACCGAGCCTCGCCCGCGGCGCGGCGCCCGCGCCCGCGGCGGCCCGGCCGCTGACCTCCGCGCTCGGCCGGCCGGCCGCGACGCCGACCACCCGGGCCTACTCGTCGGTGATGCCCAAGGTTCTGCTGGTCGGTTCGTCGACCGGTGGCCCGCAGGCGCTGACCAAGCTCTTCGCCGAGATCGGTCCGGCGATCGCCAACGTGCCGGTGCTGATCACCCAGCACATGCCGGCGACCTTCACCGCGATCCTCGCCGAGCACCTGACCAAGGCCTCGGGCCGTCGTGCTGCCGAGGGTGTGCACGGCGAGCCGCTGATGCCCGGCCGCATCTACGTGGCGCCCGGCGGGCGGCACATGGTGGTGGGCAAGCAGGGCGCCGACACCTGCGTGCTGCTCAACGACCTGCCGCCGGTCAACTTCTGCAAGCCCGCCGTCGATCCGCTGTTCGACAGCGCGGTCGCGATCTACGGACCGTCGATCCTCGCCTGCGTCCTGACCGGCATGGGCCACGACGGCGCGGCGGGTTCGACCCGTATCGCCAACGCCGGCGGCTCGGTGATCGCCCAGGACGAGGAATCCAGCGTCGTCTGGGGCATGCCCGGCGCGGTCGCGCAAGCCGGCGCGGCGGCGGAGATCCTGCCGCTCGACCAGATCGGCCAAAAAATCGTTCGACTGCTGGGAGGACGCAGATGAGCCCGCAGGAGTTCGATTGGCTGAGGAACTTCCTCAAGCAGCAGTCCGGCCTCGTGCTGACCAACGAGAAGCAGTATCTGATCGAGAGCCGGCTGCTGCCGGTCGCCCGCAAGGCGGGGCTCGGTACGCTCTCGGCGCTGATCGCCAAGATCCGCGAACCCGGTCAGACGACGCTCGCGGCGACCGTGGTGGAAGCGATGACGACCAACGAGTCGTTCTTCTTCCGCGACAAGACGCCGTTCGATCACTTCAACGACACGATGCTGCCGCGCATGCTCGAGGCTCGGGCGCGCGACCGCAAGCTCCGGATCTGGTGCGCCGCGGCCTCGACCGGCCAAGAGCCGTATTCGCTCGCCATGTGCCTCAAGGAGGCCGAGGCGAAGCTCGCGGGCTGGCGCATCGAGATCATCGGCACCGACCTCTCCAACGACGTGCTGGAGAAGGCCAAGGCCGGCATCTACACCCAGTTCGAGGTCCAGCGCGGCCTGCCGATCAATCAGCTGCTGAAGTATTTCACGCAGATCGGCGACACCTGGCAGATCTCCTCGAATCTGCGTTCGATGGTGCAGTACCGCAAGCTGAACCTGCTCGAGAATTTCTCCGCGCTCGGCCAGTTCGACATCATTTTCTGCCGCAACGTGCTGATCTACTTCGACAACCCGACGAAGATCGACATTCTGGAGCGGATGGCGAAGATGCTGACGCCCGACGGCTTCCTGGTTCTCGGCGCGGCCGAGACCGTGGTCGGCCTGACGGACGCCTACAAGCCGATGTCCGATCGCCGCGGCCTCTATCAGCCGGCGGCGGCCAAGGGCGCGGCGACCGCTCCGGCTCAACCGCGGCTCGCGGCCGGTGGCGGCGGTTTCGGCACGACGAGCGCGCCGACCGCGAGTTCCTCGACGTTCAAGCCGACGACACGGCCGCTCTTCGGCACGCCGCGCTGAGGCGAGATCCCATGACGTTCGCGAGAGGCGCGCCGGTGACGGCGCGCCTCTTTCGTTTCGTGGTGCCGACGGGCGTGCCGGTGGCCGGTACCGGGGAGGGGCCTCGACCCTCGTCGCAAACGAAAACCCCGCCTTGCGGCGGGGTTTCGGATCGATCGTCGGTGGGGGCCGGCCAAAGGGGATGGGGAAAGCCGGCGGTCCGCGATCTCAGGCGATGTCCTGGTAGACGTCGTTCTCGTCGGGCTCGCGCAGCACGTAGCCGCGACCCCATACGGTCTCGATGTAGTTCTTGCCGCCGGTCGCCGAGGCGAGCTTCTTGCGCAGCTTGCAGATGAAGACGTCGATGATCTTCAGTTCCGGCTCGTCCATGCCGCCGTAGAGATGATTGAGGAACATCTCCTTGGTCAGCGTGGTGCCCTTGCGCAGCGAGAGCAGCTCGAGCATCTGGTATTCCTTGCCGGTCAGGTGGACGCGCTGGGCGTTCACTTCGACCGTCTTGGTGTCGAGGTTCACCACGAGGTCACCGGTGGTGATGACCGACTGGGCGTGGCCCTTCGAACGACGGACGATGGCATGGATACGGGCGACGAGCTCGTCCTTGTGGAACGGCTTGGTCATGTAGTCGTCGGCGCCGAAGCCGAGGCCGCGCACCTTGTCCTCGATGCCGGCGAGACCGGAGAGGATAAGGATCGGCGTCTTGACCTTCGACACGCGCAGCGTCCGGAGAACCTCGTAACCCGACATGTCGGGCAGGTTCAGATCCAGAAGAATGATGTCGTAATCGTAGAGCTTGCCGAGGTCGATGCCCTCTTCGCCCAGATCCGTCGTGTAGACGTTGAAATTTTCCGACTTGAGCATCAGCTCGATGCTCTGCGCGGTGGCGCTGTCGTCTTCGATGAGCAGTACGCGCATGCCAATCCCCTTTGTCGCCCAAGGCGGGTTCGGCGCGTGGCCCCCCGACCGACCGCTCGCGAAACACCCCGTCATTTCCGACTCGGTAACCTACCGAGCAATGGTTAACAGAATGTGATTCGCCACGGCAAGAGTCGAGTTCGACCTCAGCCAAAAAACTCGCCAGGCTCCTGAATCGAAAGGGGAAATCCGTAGATTCAGAGGTTAATGCGTCACTTTAAGAAAGACGCACAACCGATTCTGCCGAATCACCCTTCCGAGGCCGCCCGGAAAGCGTCGCTCGCGACCCCACATCGCTCGCTCGTTCATAATGTTTGACGAAGGACGTTAACAACGCGTTACTGACGTGGGGAAAGGCCCCTCTTTCCGAAGAGATTCGTAACCATGGACGGCCTCATTCGCGAGATCGGCGACCTCGCCGCCACGACCACCTTCGGGCGGGTCGTCGCGGTGCGCGGTCTGATGATCGAAGTGGCCGGTCCGGTTCACGAAATGAGCGTCGGATCGCGGCTGGCGATCGAGGCGACGTCGGGTCGCGTGGTGCCGGCCGAGGTGGTCGGTTTCCAGGGCGAACGGGCGCTGTGCATGCCCTTCGGCGCGCTCGAGGGCGTGCGGATGGGGTGCCGGGCGGTGATCGCCTCGGCCGACGGGGCGGTCCGGCCCTCCGACGGCTGGCTCGGCCGCGTCGTCAACGCCCTCGGCGAGCCGCTCGACGGCAAGGGGCCGCTGCCGCAGGGCGGCCTCACCCGCATGCTGCGCGAACCGCCGCCGCCCGCCGGCGAGCGGATGCGGGTGGGCGAGCCGATCGATCTCGGCGTGCGCGCGCTCAACACCTTCGTCACCTGCTGCCGCGGCCAGCGCATGGGCATCTTCGCCGGCTCGGGCGTCGGCAAGTCGGTGCTGCTGTCGATGCTGGCGCGCTACACCTCGACCGACGTCGCGGTGATCGGCCTCGTCGGCGAGCGCGGTCGCGAGGTGCAGGAGTTCATCGAGGACGACCTCGGCGAGGACGGTCTCGCCCGATCCGTCGTGGTGGTCGCGACCTCGGACGAGCCGGCGCTGATGCGGCGGCAGGCGGCCTATCTCACCTTCACCATCGCCGAGCACTTCCGCGACGAGGGTCGCGACGTGCTGTGCATGATGGATTCGGTCACCCGCTTCGCCATGGCCCAGCGCGAGATCGGTCTCGCCGCCGGCGAGCCGCCGGCCTCCAAGGGCTACACGCCGACGGTCTTCACCGAGTTGCCGCGTCTACTCGAGCGGGCGGGGCCGGGCAAGGTCGGGTCGGGCTCGATCACCGGGCTCTTCACCGTGCTGGTCGAGGGCGACAACCACAACGAGCCGGTCGCCGACGCGGTCCGCGGCATTCTCGACGGCCACATCGTGATGGAACGGCAGATCGCCGAGCGCGGACGCTATCCGGCGATCAACGTGCTGAAGAGCGTGTCGCGCACCATGCCGCGGTCGATCCCGGAGGCGCGGCGGCCGTTGATCACCGAGGCCAAGCGGCTGATGGCAACCTTCGCCGACATGGAGGAGCTGATCCGGCTGGGTGCCTATCGCAAGGGTTCGAGCCCGGAAGTCGATCGAGCGATCGAGCTCGAACCGGCGTTCGAGGCATTTTTGCAACAGGGTAAGGGCGAATCGACGCGACTGAACGAGGGTTATGATCGTCTCGCCGCGATTCTCGCTTCCTGACGGAAAAGACTCACGATTTGGCAACCGTCTGTGGCTAGGCTCGTCTTCACTACGGGGGAGTATCGAGTATGAAGTCCCGAGACAGTCTCATTCGTCTGAAGCGGTTCCAGGTCGACGAGAAGCGTCGCCAGCTGACCCAGATCGAAATGATGATCGCCGATTTCCAGCGCATGATCTCCGATCTGGACGATCAGATCGTGAGCGAGCAGAACCGCGTCGGCATCCACGACATCGCCCATTTCGCCTACCCGACCTTCGCCAAGGCCGCGATCTCGCGCCGGGAGAACCTGAAGGTGTCGGTCGGCGATCTCGAGGTGAAGCTCGAGGCGGCGCGCGAGGAACTGTCGATCGCCGTCGAGGACCTGAAGAAGATCGAGCTGATCGAGGAACGCGACCACGCCCGCGAACGCGCCGAGCGCGACGCCCGCGAGCAGGACGCCCTCGACGAGATGGCCTCGCGCCGTCACGCCTTCGGGCGCTGAGTTTCCCGGACGGCGCGCCCCGCCGTCCTCTTTCGCACGGGAAAACGTCGTGAGAGACGAAGACTGGCCGCCTCCGGGCGGCTTTTTTCGTTTCAGCGTCCGATCGTCACGGTTCGATCAGCGGGATCTGCGGCGCGGCGGTGCGGGGCAGGACGCCGGTCAGGCGCGGGTCGGGGCCGAGCTCGAGGCCGCGCTTCACCGCGACGAAGCCGGAGCGGACGTAGAAGCCGAGGGCGCCGGGGTGGTCGAGGTGGCAGGTGTGGACGGTGACGCGCTCGGGCGCGCGCGACCACGCTTCCGCCAACGCCTCGCCCATCAGGGCGCGGCCGAGGCCGCTGCCGACCGCCGCCGGCACCAGACCGAAATAGGCGAGTTCGACCTCGCCGGCCCGGCTCGCGTCGAGTTCGACGAGGCCGACGTCGACGCCGTCGCGCACCACGGCGCGGCACCAGGTGGCGGGGTCGTCGAGCAGGGCGGCGAGATCGACATCCGCCATCGCGGCGCGACCGAACCACAGCCAGTCCTCGCCGACGGCGCGGAAGAGGGCGCGGTAGCGGGCGACGCCGGCGGTGTCGCCGACGATCGGCTCGAGCACGACGTTTGCCGGCAGAGGCGCGGCGGGGGCGGTCGGCGGCGCGGTCATCTCCAGCCAGGTGACGGCGGCGACCATCCAACCGGCGGGCACGGTGCCGTAGCCGTCGGCGGGAAAGCTCATGGTCGGTCCGGGCGCGGCCGGGCTCACCATGCGTCGACGCCGAACTTCCAGCCGATGCCGACGCCGACGGAGAACTGGTCGCGCGAGCCTTCGGCCCGGGCGATCGGCGAGCGGGCATAGGCGTCGGAGAGACGGGTCCACGACGCCTCGCCCTTGACGAACCAGCGCTCGTCGATCTTCCAGGTGGCGATCGCGCCGAGGCCGGCGCCGCGATAGCCCGAACCGGGGTCGTAGGCGGCGACGCCCGAGGAGGCGGCCGCGGCGGCGGTGACGCCCCAGTAGGCGCGCATGTAGTCGGCCGAGGCGAAGGAGACGCGCGGACCGGCGCTGATGCTCAGGCGGTCGAGCGGGTGGAGAATGCCGTCGAGGCCGAGTTCGGCGATCTGGCCGCGGTGGCCGCCGAAGCCCTGGCGGACGGTGGCGAAGGCGCGGAACGCGGTGTCGGTGTAGTCGACCGTCACGCCGGCCTCGAAGGTGTCGGCGACGTCGGGCAGGCCGGCGAGGGGCGAACCGCCGCCGAAGGAGCGCTTCGACAGCCAGCGCGCCGAGGGCGCGATGCCGAAGCCGGTGTCGGACGACGGCTTGCCGGTGAAGGGCGAGCGCAGGAACTTCAGGCCGAAGATCGGCATCGGCGCCAGCACCATCTTCTTCGAGCCGTCCCAGTCGGGCCGGGCGGCGAGGCCGCCGCCGACGGTGAAGACGAGATCGTCCTGCGGGCCGGGGAAGGACTGGGCGAGGGCCGGGCTCGCGACGAGCGTGGCGAGGGCGGCGAAGCCGACGAGAAGACGCATGATCACCTCTGGTGCGCGCGGGCGGTCGGCCGCGCTGCAAATCGATCCGTGGCCCATGTTTGGCCGATGCGCCCGGCGTGGTCGAGTGCGCATTCGCCACAATCGACCAAATTGCTGTCCTGCGCGCCAAGCGACGATATGCGACCGGACTGCGCCCCGCCGATCACACCGAGCCGACGGTCTTCAGCCGGACACGGGGATGGACCTCGGCCTGGCTCATGACGACGGTGTGGGGGCGGAAGCGGTCGACGATGGCGCGGACGTGGGTGCGGATGCCGGGCGAGGTCAGCAGCACCGGCAGTTCGCCCTGGCGGGCCGCCAGTTCGAAGCCGTCGCGCACGGCGGTGACGAACTCGCCGAGCTTGGAGGGTGCCATGGCGAGCGACTTCTGGTCGCCGTCGCCGACGAGGCTCTCGGCGAAGGCCACTTCCCAGGCCGGCGACAGCGACAGGATCGGCAGGTAGCCCATCGGCGACAGGTTGGCGGCGGAGATCTGGCGGGCGAGGCGGGCGCGGACGTGCTCGGTGATCGACGGGATGGTGCGGGTGAAGGACACCGCCTCGGCGATGCCCTCGAGGATGGTCGAGAGATCGCGGATCGAGATGCGTTCCGACAGCAGGCCCTGGAGCACGCGCTGGATGCCGGAGACGGTGATCGAGCCGGGGACGATGTCGTCGACCAGCTTGTGCTGTTCCTTCGGCAGTTCGGCGATGAGTTTCGCGACGTCGGCGTAGGACAGGAGATCCGAGATGTTGGCCTTGAGGATCTCGGTCAGGTGGGTCGACAGGACGGTCGCCGGATCGACCACGGTCAGGCCGCGGATCGCCGCCTCCTCCTTGAGCGAGGGGTCGACCCAGGTGGCGGGCAGGCCGAAGGTCGGCTCGGTGGTGTGGGTGCCGGGCAGGTCGATCTGATGGCCGTCCGGGTCCATGACCATGTAGAGGTTGGGGAAGACACTGCCGCGGCCGGCCTCCACCTCCTTGATGCGGACGACATATTCGTTGGGCTGGAGCTGGACGTTGTCGAGCAGCCGGCAGGGCGGCATGACGAAGCCCATGTCGCCGGCGATCTGGCGACGCAGCGCCTTGATCTGGTCGGTGAGGCGGTCCGAGCCCTCGGGGCCGTTGATCAGCGACAACAGGGCGTAGCCGAGCTCGATCTTGAGATCGTCCATCTTGAGACTGTCGGTGATCGGCTCCTCGCGCGGAGGGGCGGTCTTGGCGGTCTCGGCGAGCTTCTCGGCGGCGGCCTCGGCGGCGACCCTGACGCGCTTCTTCTCGGCGCCCATGGCGAGCGCGCCGGCGCCGCCGGCGAGCGCCAGGAAGGGCAGGGTGGGCATGCCGGGCAGCAGGGCCATGACGATCATCACGAAGGACGACATGCCGAGGGCGCGCGGGTAGCCGGAGAGCTGGCCGAGCAGCGCCTTGTCGGCGGCGCCGGAGACGCCCGCCTTGGAGACGAGCAGGCCGGCGGCGGTCGAGACGATCAGCGCCGGGATCTGGGTGACGAGACCGTCGCCGACCGTCAGGGTGGTGTAGGCGTGGCTCGCCTCGGCGAAGGAGATGCCCTGCTGGGCGACGCCGATGATGATGCCGCCGATGACGTTGATGAAGGTGATCAGCAGGCCGGCGATGGCGTCGCCGCGGACGAACTTGGAGGCACCGTCCATGGCGCCGAAGAAGGCGCTCTCGCCCTCCAGTTCCTTGCGGCGGGCCTTGGCCTCCTTCTCGTCGATCAGGCCGGCGGAGAGGTCGGCGTCGATCGCCATCTGCTTGCCGGGCATGGCGTCGAGGGTGAAGCGGGCGGCGACTTCGGCGATGCGCCCCGAACCCTTGGTGATGACGATGAAGTTCACGATCAGCAGGATCGCGAAGACGATGATGCCGATGACGAAGTTGCCGCCCATCACGAAGTTGCCGAAGGCTTCGATGACGTGACCGGCGGCCGACGTCCCTTCGTGGCCGTGGCCGAGGATCAGGCGGGTCGAGGCGAGGTTCAGCGACAGCCGCAGCATCGTGGCGATGAGCAGCAGCGTCGGGAAGGACGAGAATTCGAGCGGTGCCTGGATGAACAGCGATGTCATCAGGATCAGCACCGACAGCGTGATCGAGACCGCGAGGAAGACGTCGAGCACGACCGCCGGCAGCGGCACGATCAGCACGACGAGGATCGTCATCACGCCGAGGGCGAGGCCGATGTCGCCGCGCTTGGCGTGGGCGAGCAGCTCTCTCGGGCCGGGGAGGCCGAAGGGCATGCCGCTCGAGACGGCGGCCGGGGTTCCGACGGTCTGGTCGCTCATCGCGCCTTCCGGGTCTGCGTCACGCGGGTGTCGCGCCTCGGGAATCCGATGCGCACTACCCGGCAATTCTTGCCGGGTCCATGGTTAACGGGTGGTTAAGATCGCGGTCGCGCCGGGTGCGGCGACAAGGCCGCGACGGCGTGATGCGCTCGGGAAGGACGCGCGCCGCCGGGGCCGTCGGAGGGCGGCTCGCGCGGCATTCGCCCGATCGTGTGGAGGATGCGGCGCCGTGCCGGGTCGAAACTCTCGCCGTCTCAGCGGCGGCC
The DNA here is from genome assembly GCF_056313985.1 of Pinisolibacter sp. DMC19. Classification (NCBI taxonomy): domain Bacteria; kingdom Pseudomonadati; phylum Pseudomonadota; class Alphaproteobacteria; order Hyphomicrobiales; family Ancalomicrobiaceae; genus Pinisolibacter; species Pinisolibacter sp. DMC19. The sequence goes on from NZ_JBQUZF010000004.1 coordinate 302,549, forward strand.
GCCGACGAAATGGTGGTCGAGGCGCGGGCGCTGCGCGGGCAGGGCGGCGGCGATCACCACCAGGCTCCAGACCAGTCCGCCGGCGGCGACGACGGCGATCGGCGCCAGCGTGCCGACGGCGCCGGCGCCGGTCACCACGAAGAGCGCGAGCGTGCGCAGGAAGGCGCCGGCATCGGCGATCCGGCGCAGCAACGTGTTGGCGAAGAGGGAACCGAACGGCACGGCGGGGGTGGCCACGGCGTGCGGGGTCGGCTGATGCCAGGCGCGGTGCAGGGTGCGGATGCAGGCGACCGCGAGCCAGAGACCGGCGGCGATGCGCACGGCTGCGGCGAATGCTCCGGGCAGCGCCGTCGCCAGATCGGCGAGCGCGAGGGCAGGGACCGCCATCAGGATCTCGCCGCAGAGCACGCCGCCCGTAGCGGCGAGACGCGCACGCACCTCCGCTCCGTCTCCACGCACGTGCGCGTCCGGGGTCATCGCCAGGGCGATGCGGAGCGCGAACAGCGTTGCGAGGATCTGGAAGCTCTCGGTCACCGGTGGGGGTCCCTTCGCGCACGGCCATCGACGTCGGTTAACGCCGATGGGCAAATATTGCCGGTACTATGGTTAACGGAGGGTAAACGATCGTCCCTGCCTATTTCGATGCCTCGAACTTCGCGGGATCACGTAGCGAACCGGTCGTCGACCGGCCGTCGTTTCGCGGCGTACTCCCTCTTCAACTCGGTTCGCCGCGATCGGTTCCCTCGATCGGCGCGACGCCCTCGAGAAAAAAACGCCCCCGTCCCGAAGGGCGGAGGCGTCGTGGAAGGGCGATCGACGGTCACGCGGCTTCGACGCCGCCGCCCGGCGGCGGAATGTCGAAACCGTCGTCGCCGTATTCCTTGAGCTTGTTGCGCAGCGTGCGGATCGAGATGCCGAGGATGTTGGCGGCGTGCGTCCGGTTGCCGAGCGTCGAGCCCAGCGTCTCGAGGATCAGCTCGCGCTCGACGTCGGCGACGGTGCGGCCGACCAGCGCGCGGGTGACGGCCTCGGCGGTCTCGACGGCACGGGTGGCGGGATCGCGGGCCGGGGCGGGTGCGGCGCCCTCACCGTGGGCCTCGTCGAGGCGGACGCCGTCGGGGGTGCGCACGGCGTCGAGGTCGATGGTGTCGCCGGAGGCGAGCAGCACGGCGCGATGCATGCAGTTCTCGAGCTCGCGCACGTTGCCCGGCCAGCGGAAGCGGGTGAGTTCGCGCCGCGCTTCGGGGTCGAGTGGCCGCGGCTTCATGCCGTTGGCCTTGGCGTAGCGGTCGAGGAAGTGGTCGGCGAGCGCCTGGACGTCGGCGGGGCGATCCCTGAGGGGCGGGATCTTCAGGTTCACGACGTTGAGGCGGTAGAGCAGGTCCTCGCGGAAACGGCCGGCGCGGGCCTCCTCCGCCATGTTGCGGTTGGAGGTCGCCAGGATGCGGATGTCGACCGGCACGGGGCGGTTGCCGCCGACGCGGTCGATGATGCGTTCCTGGATGGCGCGCAGGAGCTTGGCCTGCAGGCGCAGGTCCATCTCGGAGATCTCGTCGAGCAGCAGCGTGCCACCGTCGGCCTCCTCGAACTTGCCGATGCGGCGGGCGACGGCGCCGGTGAAGGCGCCCTTCTCGTGGCCGAAGAGTTCGCTCTCGAGCAGGGCCTCGGGGATCGCGGCGCAGTTCACCGCGATGAAGGGCTTCGACGAGCGGTTGGACTTGCGGTGGACGTGACGGGCGAGAACTTCCTTGCCGGTGCCGCTCTCGCCGGTGATCAGGATCGAGGCGTCGGAGGCGGCCACCTGATCGGCGAGCTTGACGACGCGAGCCATCAGCTCGTCGCGCACCACGAGGTCGCCGCCTTCCTCCGCCACGGCCGCCAGCACGGCGGCGATCAGATCGGGGTCGGGCGGCAGGGGAATGTATTCCTTGGCACCGGCGCGGATGGCGCCGACCGCGGCGCGGGCGTCGTTGGCGACGCCGCAGGCGACCACGGGCACGTGGATCAGCTCGATCTCGAGCTTCTTGACCAGATCGCCGACGTCGAGGCCGACGTCGATCATCAGCAGGTCGGCGCCCTTGCCGGCGCGCAGCGTCTTCAGGGCGACGTCGATCGTGTCGGCGTGGCCGACGGTGGCGCCGCGATCCATGGCGATGCGCGAGGCGACCGCGAGCTGGCCGCCGAGCGTTCCGACGATGAGGAGCCTCATGCCGTTCTCCTCATTTGTCCGACTTGATGATTTCGGTCATGGTCACGCCCAGCCGATCGTCGACCAGAACGACCTCGCCGCGCGCCACCAGCCGGTCGTTGACGTAGATGTCGATCGCCTCGCCGACCTTGCGGTCGAGCTCGAGGACGGTGCCCTGATTGAGCTTCAGGAGGTCGGCGACCTGCATGCGCGCCTGACCGAGCACGGCGGCGACCTTCACGGGGACGTCGAACACCGCCTCGAGATCGCCGGCGGTGCGCGGCTGGGCGACGCCGTCGTCGAGCGTGCTCTTGCGGCCTTCGGCGTCCATCGCATCGAGTGTCAGACCGGGACGGGTCTCGTCGTCGGCCACGGTGTCGTCGATGTCGCTCATCGGGCGTTCCTCCACGGGTCGTCCGCCGCATCCTCGGCGTCGGTCGGCTTGCGGGTCGCGATCCAGCGATCGATCGTCGCCTCGATCTCGGCGGCGAGCGAGTCGCGATCTCTCAAGATACCACCGTCGGCCCATTCGATGCGGCAGTCGCCGCGGGCCATGCCGTCTTCGCCGAGGATGACGACGCGGCCTTCGAAGCCGGTCTCCCGCGCGATCTTGCCGACCTCGGCCTCGAGCGCCTTGGCGTCGCGGGCGTCGAGGCGGACGACGAGATGCGGCGCCTTGCGCAGCGGTCCGAGACATTCGGCGAGCAGGGTACGGATCTCGGCGATCGGCTCGCGTTCGATCAGACGGCCGGCGAGCTTCTCGGCGGCGGCGACGGCGAGGCGGACGGCGGCCTCCTCGATCGCCGCGCGGTCGGCGTCGAGGGCGGCGAGCAGGGAGCGGGCGGTGCCGACGAGCTGGGATGCGGCATCGGCGAGGCGTTCGGCGGCACGCGCCTCGGCGTCGAGACGGCCGGCGGTGAAGCCCTCCTCGCGGCCCTCCGCGTAGCCTTCGGTACGGGCGCGTTCCTCCACCTGCACCAGTTCGGCGAGGTGCTGTTCGAGATCGATGGTCGGACGCGGCGGCTCGACCGGCGCGGCCGCCTCGGCGGGGTCGGGCCTGGAGAAATCGGTATCGAAGAGGAAACGCGCGGGTGCTGCCATGGTGCGTGCGAGCCGATCAGTAGATCAGCTCGTCTTCTCCCTTCGACTTGGAGACGACGATCTCGCCCTTGGCGGCGAGGTCCTTGGTGACGTTGACCATGACGGCCTGCGCGTCGTCGACGTCGCGCAGACGCACCGGGCCGAGGGCTTCCATGTCTTCCTTGAGCATGTTGGCGGCGCGGCTCGACATGTTCTGGAAGAAGAAGTCGCGCAACGGCTCGGAGGCGCCCTTGAGGGCGATGGCGAGCTTGTCCTTTTCGACGTTCCTGAGCAGCGTCTGGATGCCGCCGGCATCGAGCTTGCCGAGGTCCTCGAAGGTGAACATCAGCGACTTGATCTTCTCGGCGCTCTCGCGGTTCTCCTCCTCGAGGGCGGTGAGGAAGCGGGCTTCGGTCTGGCGGTCGAAGGAGTTGAAGATGTCGGCCATCAGCTCGTGGGCGTCGCGGCGCGAGGTGGTCGAGAGGTTCGACATGAACTCGATGCGCAGCGTCTGCTCGACCTTCTCCAGGATCTCCTTCTGGACGCTCTCCATCCGCAGCATGCGGTTGACGACCTCGAGGGCGAATTCCTCGGGCAGGATCGCCAGGACGCGGCCGGCGTGGTCGGCGCGGATCTTGGAGAGGACCAGGGCGACGGTCTGCGGGTATTCGTTCTTGAGATAGTTGGCGAGGACGTTCTCCTGAACGTTCGACAGCTTCTCCCACATGTTGCGACCGGCCGGACCGCGGATCTCCTCCATGATCGCGTTGACGCGTTCGGCGGGCAGGACGGAGGCGAGGATGCGCTCGGTGGTGTCGTGGTTGCCGTTGAGCGAGCCGCGGGCCGAGAGCCGGGTGACGAAGTCGACGAAGAGGTTCTCGAGCATCTCCGGATTGACCGGGCCGAGCTTGGCCATGGCGAGCGAGACCTGGCGCACCTCGAGTTCGTCGAGCTGTTCCCAGATCTTGCGGCCGTGCTCCTCGCCGAGCGCGAGCAGCAGCACGGCGGCGCGTTCGGCACCGGCGAGCTCGCGATAGGCCTCCGTGTGGGAGACCTTCAGCGACGGGCTGCCGGAATGGGACTTCGCGGGAACCGACATGGAGCGACCTCAGGCTGCGGCTTCGTTGAGCCAGCCGCGGATGATCGCGGCGGCCTCGTTCGGGGTCTCGGTGATCATCTCGCCGATCTTGCGGATCGAGCCGGCCTGCATGGCGCCTATGGCCTTGGCCTCGTCGAGGCGCATGTCGTTGTGCGGGACCATGCTGGGCACGCCCGCCTCGCCGGCGGGGAGGGCGATCGGCAGGCCGTCGGCGCCGATCTGGACCACGGCGGCACCCGCCTCCGCGCCCGCGCCTTCGGCGCCCTCGGCACCGGCCGAGCCGGCGATGGCGGCGATCGCACCGCCTTCGGGGGCGAGCACGCGCGTGATGAGCGGGCGGACGGCGAAGAGCAGGACGAGGAGGGTCATCAGCACCAGCGCGCCGAGTTCGGCGAAGCGGACGATGTCGTCGCGGCCGAAGTCGAACAGGGCGGCGATACCGGTCTTCTGGCTCTCGAGAGGCTGGGCGGCGGGGGCTTCGGCGAAGCGCAGGTTGACCACTTCCACCACGTCGCCGCGCTTCTGATCGAAGCCGACGGCGGAGCGCACCAGGGCAGCGATGCGGTCGAGGTCCTCCTTGGAGCGCGGCTGATAGGTGACCTCGCCGGCGGCGGTGGTGGCGTAGACGCCGTCGACCAGCAGCGCGACCGAGACCCGCTTCATGCGGCCGGCCTCGAGGATCTCGGTGCGGGTGGTCTTGGAGATCTCGTAGTTGACGGTCTCCTCGGAGGTGTTGGAGGCCTCCTTGGAGCCGGCGCCGTTCTGATCCTGGGTGCCGCCCGGCACCTGGTTCGACACGGTCACGCCCTTCTCGGTCGAGGCGTTCTGCGAGCTCTCTTCCTTGGTCTGGGTCGAGCGCACCACCTGACCGTTGGGATCGAAGGTGTCGGAGGTCTGGGTGACGCGGTTGAAGTCGAGTTCGGCGGCGACGTGGACGCGGACGCGGCCCTGGCCGACGATCGAGGCGACGATCGACTCGATCTGGTTCTCGATCCGCGCCTCGTAGGCGGAGGTGCGCTCCTGCAGCGAGGCGGCGACGAGGCCGTCGGGGCTGTCGCCCTCGCCGGAGGCGAGCAGGCGGCCGGTCTCGTCGACGATCGACACGCGCGACGGCTTCATGCCTTCGACCGCGGCGGCGACGAGATGCTGGATGGCGCGGACCTGGGCCGGGTCGATCTGGCCCTTGAGCTTCAGCGCGATCGAGGCGGTCGGCTCCTTCTTCTCGCGCTGGAAGATCTGGCGTTCGGGGATGACGAGGTGGACGCGGGCGGCCTGGACGCGGTCGATCGAGCGGATGGTGCGCGACAGTTCGCCTTCGAGGGCGCGCAGGTGGTTGATGTTCTGGACGTAGGAGGTGGTGCCGAGGCTGTCGGTCTTGTCGAAGATCTCCCAACCGACGTTGCCGCCGGCCGGCACGCCCTTCTCGGCGAGCTTCATCCGGAGGCGCAGCACCCTGTCCTTGGGCACGAGGACCTGCGAGCCGTCGTGGCGCAGCTCGTAGACGATGCCCTGGGCCTCGAGATCCTTGACGATGGCCGAGCTGTCGCGGTCGGAGAGGTCGGAGTAGAGCGGCGTCATCACCGGCGCGGTGGCCCGGGTGATGACGAAGGCGAAGAAGCCGATCAGCAGCGCCGTGACGACGCCCATCGCGGCGAGGCGAGCGGGACCGAGGTTCTTGAGGAACTCGAGGGCGCCGTTCACGTCTCGACCTTTCAGTCTTCGCTTCGTTGAAGGGGGCGACCGGTCCCCGGGGGGTGGGGGCCGGCCGCGCGATTTCCGGTACCTGCGCCGCAGGGGGTGGGCGGCGCGTGGCTGTCGACGGTCCGGTGGGGTCGGAGAATCCGTTCGGCCACTGGGCAAGAATTTCCCAGTGGATGGTAAACGGGTGGTTAACGCCGTCCCGCTCCGGGACGTCGAGGTGAGGAAATCCTCGAGAAAATCGCTCGCATCCGATCCATCGCCGGGTCGAATTTGCCGGGTCTCGTCAATACCTTGTTCGGAGTTTACGCAAGGGAGTGGCGACCCTGGCGTCGCGGGCACGAAAAAAAGGGCCGCCCCTGGGGGCGGCCCTCGATCTCGTGCGGATCCGGGAGGATCATTGCCTGTATTGCTGAATGCGCGTGGTTCGCAGACCGGCCAGACCATGACGGTCGATCGACTGCTGCCAGGACAGGAACTCTTCGACGGTCAGGGTATAGCGGCTGCACGCCTCTTCCAGGGAAAGTAGTCCCCCTCGAACGGCGGCCACCACTTCGGCTTTGCGACGAATGACCCATCGTCTCGTTCCCTGCGGCGGCAGGTCGGCGATGGTCAACGGGCTTCCGTCCGGGCCGATGACGTATTTCACACGCGGTCTCATTTGATCGGTCATCGTACTCTCACACATTCGATGCGATCACATCGAGAGCGAGACTACGGGGCCGGGACTTAAAATATGGCTAAACACCGGCAGCCCCTTCGATATTTTTCGCGAGGGTGGCCCGCAGGCGTTGAAATTCCGCGGAAATGCGCCGAAATCCGGCGCTCTTTCGAGCGTCGGATCGGGTGATTCGGCAATTTTTCGGTTGTCGGCGCGACGAAACGCCGCCGTTCACGAGCCGCCGGAGACGTTCGTCACCTTGTAGGCGGAGATGGTCTGGCCGCCGACCGTCAGCATCGGCGTGGTGCCGGAGAAGTCGACCGCGGTGACGGTGCCTTCGACGGCGGTCGAGATGTTGACCGCGTTGCCGGAGGAGTCCGTGCCGGAGACCGCGATGGTGTAGTCGCCGGCCGTGGCGGTGCCGCCGGACGTCGTCGTGCCGTTCCAGGTGAAGGTGTTCGAGCCGCTCGTCAGCGACTGGGTGCCGGTATAGACGAGGTCGCCGTTGGCATTGGAGACCTTGATCGTCGCCGCCGTGGCCTTCGCATCCGAGGTGAAGTTCCACGTCGCGGCGTTCTTGCCGTCGTAGGTCGAGGTCTTGCCCTCGGCCTCGACCGTCTTGCCGATGTAGGCGACGAGGTTGGAAGCGTTCTGCGTCGTCGAAAGAGCCTCGAGATTGGCGAGATGTGCATTCATCTTGATCTGCTGCTCGACGGACGAATACTGAACCAGCTGATCGGTGAACTTCGACGCGTCGGTGGGGCTCAGCGGGTCCTGGTTCTGCATCTGCGTCACCAGGAGGGTCATGAACATCTCGTAGTTCGACGAGAGGCTCTTGCTGTCGCTCGCCGTGGTGGAAGTCGAACTGGTCAGGGTCGGGGTGGTCAGACCGAGGATGGACATGGCGAGATCTCCGGGACGTTACGCAGGGTACTGACCGCTCAGACGCGCAGGTCGAGGCCGCCGACCCGGGTGGGGCGGTAGGCGGCGATGACCGCGTCCTGAGTGGCGTGGGGAACTTCCTCTTCCGAAGGCGCGGCGACGGCGGCGACCGGCGTCTCCGCGCCCGTCTGCGACCCGTTGCCGCGCTGATCGCGCATCGAGAACTGCAGGCCCGAATTGCCGACGTCGAGGCCGGCCTGGGAGAGCGAGCGCTCGAGTTGCTTCTGGTCGCGCAGCATCATGTCGAGCGTCTCCGGGCGCTCGACCACGAGATGGGCCTTCACCTCGCCGTTGGCGCGGACCTCGACCTTGACGTCGACGGTGCCGAGCTCGGCCGGATCGAGGCGAACCGTGAACTTGCTCGAACCCTGATGGGTGCGACGGGCGACGACGTCGGCGAGGCCGGCCATCGCAGAGGCGGCGACCGCCGGCGACACGTCCGTGGCGGCGGTGCGCTGCGGCGTGGCGCCGTTGGTGGTGGTGGCGACGTCGGCGGCGCGGGTCGGCGCGGCCTGTGCGGTCGGATCGGCCGGCTTGGCGGCATCGAGCGGATTGGCCGGGCCCTTGCCGTCGGCATCGGCGCGGCCTTTGGCCTCGGCGATCTCGGGGGCACGGGCCTCCACATGCGGCTCGGGGGCCGTCGGCTCGGCGGCGCGCGGGGCGGCTGCCTGGGTGCCGGTCGCCTCGGTGCCGTGACCGGTCTCGGTGACGCGCGGCATGGTCGGGCGATCGCTCGGCGTCGGTGCGGCAGTGTCGGACGGGGCGGCATCGGGTGCGGTGAAGACCGGCTTGCCCTTCTGGTCGACCGGGGTCGCGGTGGTGCGCTCGGTCGGGAGGGTGGGGACGATGGTCTGGTCGGCGCTCTTGGCGGCGGTCTCGGTCGTCGTGCTGCCGGCGGTGCTCTTGGTCGCGCCGGTCCCGTCGGTCTTCGTGGCGGGGGCCTCGGTACCGGTGTTCGGCACGGCGGCACGCGCCGCGGCGAGGGCGACGTCGGAGCGCGCGGCAGCGGCAGCGACGCCGGCGGCACCGGTGGGCGTGGCACGAGCGGCTGCGGCCGTCGTCGTGGCGTCGGAGGGGGTGACGGCCTCGCCGCGGACGGTGGCCCGGGCGTCGGCGAAGAGGGCGCGGGCGCGATCGGCCACGGCCGACGGGACCGAGGTCTCGACCGGTACCGTCTTGGTGGTGGTCGGGGGCGCAGTCGTCGTGTCGGAGGACTTCGCTGCGGCGGTGGACTTCGGCGCGGCGTCGGCCGTCGTCGATGCGGCGGTGCCCGCCGCGGTCGTGGTCTGCGATCCGGCGGCGGTCGTGTCGGTGTCGGTCGTCGGAGTGGCCGCCGCCAGCGCCGCGAGGGCGTCGGCATCGGCCGCGACGGCGGTAGCGGCGCTCGCGACCGGGGCAGCCGAGGCCCGGTCGGTCGGGGTATGCGTGGCGTCGATCCCGGCCTTGGGCGTGGTGGTGGCCGAGGCGGTGTCGCGTCGGGCGCCGAGCGTCGCGGGCGAGGGCAGGCCGTCGGCATCGGAGAGCGCGATCGGCGTCGTCGTGGCGGTGAAGGCCTGGGCGCCGGCGAGCTCGGCCGCCTTGGCGGCGGCGGCGTCGGCCGCAGCAGTGTCGGCCGCAGCGGTGTCGGTCGTCGTGTCGGTCGTCTCGTCGGTCTTGCCGTCGGTGCTCACGATCTTCGTCGGGTCGACGATGCCCTTGGCGTTCGCCGCGACGACCGGCGTCGCCGCGGTCCCCGCCGCCGCGTTCGCGGTGGTGACGGCGGTCTCGGCGTTCGCGGCGACGTTGCCGCCGATCGCGGCGGTGATCACGGCCATCAGTTCGGCGAAGGCTCCGCCGGCGCCGGGGGCGGCGATGTTCGCGCCGGCGGCGATCGTACGCACGGCGGAAGCGACGGAACTGTTGGCGTCGACGGTGGGCAAAGTCTTCCTCCCGGGAAGGGGAACGCAAGGATCTCCCGGAGGACATTGCAAGGCCGGGGCCAGATGCCGCACGGCGCCGGCGATCTCCGCTCCCGCCGCGTAATGTCTTTGAAGGCGCATGCTTTTCCGCGTCGGCCTCGGCCGCGCGAACCGTCGGCGCGACGGCGCGACGCAGGCCGGCGGCGGGCAAAGTCTGCCGGTCGGGCAAGGGCTGCCCGGCGCGGGTCTTGCGGGTTTCCCCGGAGGGCGGGCTCCGTTATAGTTCCGCCCTCGCGGATGGCGTCCGGACGGCGTCGTCGCGCCGCATGACCCACAGGTGACCCCGATGATCAACTCCCTCGACCTTCCCGGTCGCCCCGAAGACACGCGCGTCGTCGTCGCGATGTCCGGCGGGGTCGATTCCTCGGTGGTCGCGGCGCTGTTGAAACGCGAGGGCTACGACGTCGTCGGCGTGACGCTGCAGCTCTACGACCACGGCGAGGCGACGCATCGCCCCGGCTCGTGCTGCGCCGGACAGGACATTCTCGACGCGCGACGGGTGGCCGAGACGATCGGCATTCCCCACTACGTGCTCGACTACGAGGATCGCTTCCGCGAGGCGGTGATCGATCGCTTCGCCGAGAGCTATCTGGCGGGCGAGACGCCGGTGCCCTGCGTCTCGTGCAATCAGACGGTCAAGTTCCACGACCTGCTCGACACGGCCCGAGAGCTCGGCGCCGCGGCGCTGGCGACCGGCCACTACGTCTCGACCCGCCCGCTCGCTTCCGGCCATCGCGGCATGTTCCGCCCGGCCGATCTCGACCGCGACCAGAGCTACTTCCTCTTCGCCACGACGCAGGAGCAGCTCGACTTCCTGCGCTTCCCGCTCGGCAACCTGCCGAAGAGCGAGACGCGCGACATCGCCCGCGACCTCGGCCTGCCGGTCGCCGAGAAGCAGGACAGCCAGGACATCTGCTTCGTGCCGTCGGGCCGCTACGCCGACGTCATCGAGCGGCTGAAGCCGAACGCGGTCGAGCCGGGCGAGATCGTCCATGTCGACGGCCGCGTGCTCGGCCATCACGACGGCATCATCCGCTTCACCGTCGGCCAGCGTCGCGGCATCGGCGTCTCGGTCGGCGAACCGCTCTACGTGGTGCGGCTCGACGCCGACACCCGCCGGGTGATCGTCGGCCCGCGCGAGGCCCTGATGACACGCAGGCTTCATCTTCGTGACGTCAATTGGCTCGGCGATCGGCCGATCTCGGAATCGGCGGCGGAGGCGATGGAGATCTGGGTGCGCGTGCGCTCGACCCGTGCGCCCCAGCCGGCGCTGCTCGAGGTGGTCGACGACCGGGTGGTGGTGGAACTCCTCGAAGGAGAACACGGGGTCGCCCCCGGCCAGGCGGCGGTCTTCTACGACGCGCCGGACGGTGGGGCGCGGGTGCTCGGCGGCGGCACGATCGCCGGCGTGGCGGCATCCGCGGAAGCCCCGGTGGAAGAGGCGGTCCGTCCGAGGCTGGCCGCACGCTGAAGGAGCGAGAGATGTTCGACAAGCAGGCGTTCGAGGGTGGCAACGCGGGCGAGCTGCGCTCGTCGGACGTTCTGGCCGGAGTTGCGGCGACCGAAGGGGCGCGGCTCGACGAGCGGGCGGTGCTCGCGGCCTATTCGCGCTGGGCGCCGATCTACGACTGGGTGTTCGGCCGCGTCTTCGATGCCGGCCGTCGGCTGGCGGTCAAGATCATCAACGAACGTCAGGGCAGGCTGCTCGAGGTCGGTGTCGGCACCGGTCTCGCCCTGCCGCACTACAAGCCGCATCTCGAGGTGACCGGCATCGACCTGTCGCCCGACATGCTGGCGGTGGCGCGTCGCCGCGTCGAGGAGAAGAAGATCGCCACCGTCGCGGCACTGCACGAGATGGACGCGACGCGGCTGACCTTCGACGACGCCTCCTTCGACACCGTGGCGGTGATGTACACGATCACCGTGGTGCCGCACCCGGATGCGGTGATGGCTGAGATCGAGCGCGTGCTGAAGCCGGGTGGCGAGGCGATCTTCGTGTCGCACTTCGCTTCCGAGAGCGGCTGGCGGCAAGCGATCGAGCATCGCCTGACCCCCTTCACCAAGAAGCTCGGCTGGCGTCCCGACTTCCCGATCGAGCGCATTCTCGGCCGTCGCGGCTTCGAACTGGTGGAAAAGAAGCGCCTCGGCCTCTTCGGCATCTTCACCGTGGCGGTGCTGCGCCGCCGGGCGTGATCCCGCTCATCCGGCCGAAATCGGCCGCGGTGGTGCCCTCGTGCACCGCCGCGGCGTGGGTTTTCCCCATGGGCGGTCGATCGCGCGCGAGCGGTCGAGATCGCTTGACAGGGGCCTCCGCCGAAACTAGATAGACCCCCGGCTGGCTGGGTAGCTCAGATGGTTAGAGCGGAGGATTCATAACCCTCAGGTCGGCGGTTCGATCCCGCCCCCCGCCACCAAAAATTTCCTCTTCGATGCGACGGATTCCGTCGCATTTTTCGTTTTCGGCGATGGTCCCGTTCGGATCGCGGCGCGGCGTCATGCCTGCGCGGCGACCATCTGCGCGACGGCCGGGCTCGTCTCGGCGTCGGCGGCGCGGCTGCCCTTCGATCCGACGGTGACCGCGACAGCCAGCACCAGGCCGGCGGCGACGAGGCGGAGAGCGCGGCGCAAACCGCGCGGTGTGGTTCGATCGGCCTTCATTCTCGTTCTCCCTGCCATCGCCGGATGCTCGGGCTCGGACCCGCCCGCGATGCCGATCGCGGTCTCTTTAATGCGACTGATTTGCATATTCAAAACCCGACGCGCGGCGGTGTCAAGAATCGAATGCGTGTCACTTGCAATTGAGGGGCGATGACCGCGGCAAGGTGGGGAGAGCGCCGCAAACAGGAGTGCGGGCGCGGCCGGCGCGGCGTTCTGCGGGCCGACGGCCGGGCGGGGATGCCGGTGAGTGCTTCGAGTGACCGTCGCTCTCGACTGCCTTCTCACGAGGGGATCGCTCGGTCGGTCGTGCGGTAGCGACCGATGGTACGCGGCGGAGGCCTCGCCACCCTGCGGAGCTCGTCCGCGGGGTGGCGAGACGGCTCAGCGCGCGACGGTCGGGTGCTCGGCCGGGTGCAGACGATCGAGGAGGCGGGGCGGGCCGGCGAGGGCGAAGCGGCGTCCGAGGGCGTTGGCGGGAACCTCGATCAGCCGCCACGTCACCGCCGCGACGGCGAGCGAGGTCGCAACGGCGCCGATCCCGACGGCCGCGAGCGCGAGCGGTGAGGCGAGGTGCAGCTTGCCGGCGACGGACCAGGCGGCGCCGACGACGAACATGTGGGTCAGGTAGAGCGAGTAGGACCAGTCGCCGATCCGTTCGAGCACCCGGTTGCGCCCGCGGCTCCAGGCTTCGACGTAGAGGCCGGTGGCGACGATCGCGGCGGCGGCGATGGTCATCGGCACCTGATCCCAGATCATCATGATCTCCGGCATGGTTCGACCGTACAGTATGGCCGTAGCCACTACCGCCGCCGCCGCCGCCGCCCCAGCAGCGGGTACGAAATAGCCATGGCGAATACGGTCGAAGATCCCGGCTCGATGAGCGACGGCGAGCCAGACGCCGACGAGAAATCCAAGGAGGTTGACGTTCGCGTAGTGGGCGAAGAGGTCGGCGCGCGGCTCGACGACGAGCGAGAGGGCGACGAGCGGCGCGAGCAGGGCCGTCACGATCACCGCGCGCTGCAGCCGGCTGCGGCACCAGAAGAGCAGGCCGATCAGCAGATAGAAGAACATCTCGTACTGCAGCGACCAGCCGAGCTTGAGCAGCGGCCGCCAGTCGTTCACGCCGCCCGGCCGCGGCATCGGCACGAAGGCGAGCGAGTGGAGGAAGTAGTTCCAATCCGCCGGCGTCTGTTTGAAGGCCGAGGGCGCGACGATCGCCAGGGCGAAGACCGCGACGGTGCACACCCAGTAGAGCGGCACGATCCGCAGGACGCGACGCGCAGCGAAGCCGAAGGGCGCGAAGGGGCCGTCCGGCGTGACCTACATGATGATGAAGCCGCTGATGACGAAGAAGATGTCGACGCCGAACCGTCCGGTGACGAAGGCGGCGTTGGGAATCTGCGTCAGCGGATGTTCGATCACGTGGGCGACCACCACGAGAAGCGCCGCGACGCCTCTCAGGATCTGGATCGAGCCCAGTCGTGTCGAATCGCTCGAGGTCTGCATGGCGAACCTGCCGATCGATCGGGCGAGAGGGCGAGGGCTCTCTCTGCACGGTTGTGGATGGCTGCACGCTATGCTCGTGGTGGATGGTCTTCAACGCAGCCGCGCGGAAACCCTTTCTTAACCTTACCGCCCCTGGGTCGCGTCGATGCGGGTTCTGCGCGCCGGGCGATCGGAACACGCGACGTCAGTGGCGATTTTGGACGAGAGCCCGGCCGATGCGGCGTGGATGGCGGACCGAACCCGCGTCGACGGCCTCGCGAAATCCTGTAATCTGCCGTGACGGCATCGGGGGGGGCCGGGCGCGTCGGGTCGCGCCGCACCCCCGCATGCGAGCGAGAGGGTGGGGCGTGACGGATTCCAACAGGTCTTTCAATGGCAAGCGGGCCGGCGGCTATCGCTTCGTCAAGGCGGCGCCGGATGCGGCGGTCTATCGGTCGAGCCGGCGTTTCGACCTGCCGCCCAAGGTCGATCTCCGGCCGCTGATGACGCCGGTCGAGAACCAGGGCAACCTCAACTCCTGCACCGCCAACGCCATCGCCGGCGCCTACGAATACCTGCTGAAGAAGCACCTGACCCGGCCGCTCGACGTGTCCCGGCTGTTCATCTACTACAATGCCCGCTGGCGCGACGGCTCGCAGGACGAGGACGAAGGCTCGGTCATCCAGTACGGGATGGAGAGCCTGAAGAAATACGGCGCCTGTCCCGAGACCGTCTGGCCCTACCGCGAGAAGGCGGTGCTGGAGAAGCCGTCGAAGACCTCCTACGGTGAGGCGTCGCGCTTCAAGGCGCTCGACATGCAGCGCGTCGAGGTCGAACTCGACCAGTGGAAGAAGGCGCTGGCGGAAGGCTTTCCGATCGTCTTCGGCTGCGCCCTCTTCGACAGTTTCGACGACTGCACCGACAACGGCGGCGTCGTGCCGATGCCCAAGCCGAAGGAAGTCAAGCGCGGTGACCACAGTCGCCACGCCATGCTCTGCGTCGGCTATTCCGACATCGACAACGTCTTCGTGGTGCGCAACTCGTGGGGCTCGGACTGGGGCGTCAACGGCTACTGCTACATGCCCTACGACTACCTGATGAGCGACAAGTTCAACGGCGGCGACTGCTGGATCCTGCGGTCGTCCTCCGCCGTGCCCAATCCGCAGGAGACCTGGGTGCTCGACGAGGGCTCGCTGATCGAGGATTTCGGCCGCATCGCCGGCGGCATCGTCGCCGCGTTCACCAAGGACGCCTACGCCGACGTCGAGCACACGTTCTTCGGTCACGACCAGGACCCCGACTGGGACGAGGCTTCGGGCGAGGACTACCACGGCGAGGACGAAGACGAGGCCGACTGGGTCGAGGACGACGAGGACTGGTCGGAAGACGACGCAGAGGAAGACGAAGCCGACGACGAGGAGGACGACTCCGAGGAGGACGACGCCGAGGAGACGGACGAGGAGAGCGACGAGGACTCCGAGGACGAGGAAGAGGACTCCGAGGAAGAAGACGGCGAAGAGGAAGAGGAGTCCGACGAGGAGGAGGACGAGTCCGAGGACGACGATTCCGAAGAAGAAGAGGAGGAGTCGGAGGAAGACGAGGACGAATCCGAAGACGAGGACGAATCCGAGGACGAGGAGGAGTCGGACGACGAGGAGTCGGAGGAGGAGGACGAGGAGTCCGAAGAGGAGGAAGAGGACGAGGAGGAATAGCCGCGTCGCGGCAGCCGTCCGCGCGCGGATCGTGCCTGTTCGGCAACGCCGCCGGGCTTCCGTGCGATCCGTTGCGATCTTGTACGCCGCAGCCTCGCCTGTGCTCTGGACTCTTAGGTGAAAATGCGGATCGTCGGGTGCGCAATTTGAATCGACGGGGGTCGACCGTGACCAAGCGCATTTTCCTCGCCGCCGCCGCGGCGCTCCTGGCGGCGACTTCGGCGCAGGCGGCGGATCTCGGCAAGGCCGGGACGGCCGCTTCGCTGGCGCAGACCTTCCGCGCGGTCGACGGCTTCAACTGGAAGCTCGACGTGGCGGGCGGCGGTGCCAAGGGGCAGGCCGGTGGACTGTGGGGCGCGCGCGGTGCGGTCTCGCTGCCGATCGGCGACCACTACGGCGTCCAGGTCGACGGACAGCTCGCCAGTTTCGGCGGGCGGGCGCTCGGTAGCTCGACCGTCCATCTCTTCCGCCGCGATCCCGGCCTCGGCCTGCTCGGGCTGATCGGCCAGTATGGCCGCTGGGACAAGTACAACGGCATCGACATCGGTCGGGCCGGCGTCGAGTTCGCCTGGTACGTCGGTCGCTTCACGGCCGAGGGCATGGTCGGTTGGGAGGGCGGCACGCGTCGCGACGTGGTCGATCCGGCCGGCACCACCACCCGCATCGACCTGCATTCGCGTGTCTTCGACAAGATCCAGGTCGGCTGGTACGCGACCGACGACCTGAAGCTGGCGCTCGGCCATCGCTATTCCGGCGGCCGCCATGCCGGCATCGGCAGCGCCGAATGGGCCTTCCCGATCGGCCGGGGCTATTCGGGCGCGGTCTTCGCGGAAGGCTCGCTCGGCGAGCACGGCGACGGCGCGGTGATGGCCGGCGTGCGCGTCTATTGGGGGGCGAAGGACAAGCCGCTGATCCGGCGCCACCGCGAGGACGATCCCATCTATGCGCCGGGCATCGACGAGGCGATCAACGGCGGCTCGGTCTCCACGATCGCCGCGCCGGCGGCACCGCCGATCATCTGCACCCCGCCGCGAGTGCTCATCGGTGGGATCTGCATCGACCCGCGCGACTGATCGGTCACGTCGCGTCGATGAATTTCATCGACGCGACGGATCGACAATGCGCCTTCCATCGCTATCTTCGATCGTACGCACGCCGTGACGGTGTGCGCCGACGGGGCGAGACGATGAACCTGCGTGATCTGCAATACCTTTTGGCGGTCGCCGATCTCGGCCATTTCGGGCGTGCGGCCGAAGCCTGCCACGTGTCGCAGCCGACGCTGTCGGGGCAGATCCTCAAGCTCGAGGACGAACTCGGGGTCCGCATCTTCGAACGCATCGGCCGGTCGATCCGGGCGACCCCGGTCGGCGAGCAGATCCTCGCCCATGCGCGGCGCGCGATCTCGGCGGCCGACGACATCGTCGCGCTGGCGCGCGCCAGCCGCGACCCGCTCGCCGGCCCGCTCCGCCTCGGCGTCATCCCGACGCTCGCGCCCTATCTGATGCCCTTCGTCCTGCCGATTGCGGCGGAGGCTCTGCCGGCGGCGCCGCTGATGCTCTACGAGGATCTGACGGCCAATCTCCTCGCGGCACTCGCGGAAGGGCGGCTCGAGGCGGCGATCGTCGCCTCCGATCCGGAGGATCCGCGGCTCGCCTCGCATCTCCTCTTCGACGAGCCGTTCTGGGTGGTGCTTCCGCCCGGCCATCCGCTGGCGGCGAAGCAGGTCGTGGCGGCGGAGGATCTCGATCCGAAGTCGCTGCTGCTGCTCGCCGACGGCCATTGCCTGCGCGATCAGGCGCTGGAGTTCTGCGGCCATCCCGATCGCGGCGAGACGGCGGGGGCCGACATCCGCGCCACCTCGCTCGAGACGCTGCTGCATCTGACGGCGGCGAACTACGGCATCACGCTGGTGCCGCGGCTGGCGGTCGGCAACGACATCGGCCTCGTCGGCCGGCTCGAGACGCGGCCGCTCGAGGGCGATCACCATTTCCGCCGGGTGCGGCTGATCCACCGGGTCAACACGCCGCGCCAACAGGCGCTGGCGCTGCTCGCGGCGATGATCCGCAAGGGCGTGCCGGAAGGCGTCGACCGGCTGGCGGCGTGAGGCTCAGCCGAGCGTCGCTTCCTTCAGTCCCCTCAGCGAATTGCCGACGAACCAGCGGGCGCCGTCGAGGTCTTCGATCCGGAGATCGGCCTCGACGGCGTGGCCCGTCTCGAGCAGCTCCGCCCGCAGGATGCCCGGCAGCAGGCCGTGGCGGGCGGCGGGGGTGAGGAGACGGCCGTTCCTTTCCACGAAGATGTTCGCCCGCGTCGTCTCGGTGAGGAAGCCGTCGCGATTGACGAAGACCATGTCGTCGAGCCCGAGCCGGGCGGCCTCGCGGGTCGCGGCGTCCCAACGGGCGCGGCGCGTCGTCTTGTGGGCGAGGAACGGATCGCCGGCATCGACCGGCTCGGCCGCGAGGCCGAGGCGGAGCGGGCGATCGGGATCGGCGGCGAGGACGGGCGCGGCGAGCGTGGTCCGGCCGTCGCGGGAGAGCTCGATGCGGACGCGGCGCGGGTGATCGTCGGCGATGCCGGCAGTGAGGGCGGCGAGATCGGCCTCGAGGGCCGCGCGGTCGAAGGCGAAGCCGAGCGACGCGGCCGAAGCGGCGAGCCGGTCGAGGTGAAGGCGCAAGCGGGTGAAGCCTTCGCCGCGGGCGAAGCGCAGCGTCTCGATCAGGCCCCAGTCGGTCGCGAGATCGGTCAGGACGCGGGCCTTCAGCAGCGCCTCGTCCCATTCGCTCGCGGCGATGCTGTCGGCGACGATACCGCCGCCGGTGCCCCAGCGGCCGCGGCCGTCGGCCATGATCGTCGCGGTGCGGATGGCGACGTTCAGATCGACCGAACCGTCGGGGCGGAAGGTGCCGATGGCGCCGGTATAGACGTTGCGGGCGGTACCCTCGAGGGTGCGGATCACCTCCATCGCCTTGATCTTCGGCGCGCCGGTGATCGAGCCGCAGGGAAAGACGGCGCGGATCACGTCGGCGGTGGTGGTGCCCGGGGCGAGCCTGGCGGTCACGGTCGAGGTCATGGTGTGGAGCGTCGGATAGGTCTCGACGCGGAAGAGATCGGGCACCGCGACCGAGCCGATCTCGGCGATGCGACCGATGTCGTTGCGCATCAGGTCGACGATCATCAGGTTCTCGGCGCGCTGCTTGGGATCGGCGGCGAGGCCGGCGCGGGCAGCCGCGTCCTCCTCCGGCGTAGCGCCGCGGGCGACCGTGCCCTTCATCGGCCGGGTGGTGGCGATGCCGTCTTCGATCGACACGAAGAGCTCGGGCGAGACCGAGAGCAGCGTCGCCTCGTCGAAGGCGACGACGGCGCCGTGGGCGACCGGCTGGGCGGCGCGCAGCGCGGCGTGGAGGGCGAGGGGATCGCCGGCAAAGCGAAAATCGATCGGCAGCGTCAGGTTGATCTGCCAACAATCGCCGGCGGCGACGTGCTCCAGCACCTCGGCCACGCGGGCGACGTGAGTGTCGCGGTCGACGCCCAGCGCGAGGTCTGCGAGCGGGGCGGGCGGGCCACGCTCGGCGAAGGCTTCGTCCAGTGCCGTCGCGTCGAGCCGTTCGGGGGCGTCGAAGAGGCCGAACCACAAGAGCGGCAGGCGGCGATCGGGCGCGAGCGAGGCGAGGAGCGTCGGCTCCAGCACGTGGCCGAGCTCGTAGGAGAGGAAGCCCGCGGCGTGGAGCCCCGCGGCGCGGGCGGCATCGAGCGCGGCGAGTGCCGGCTCGACCTCGTCCGGGCGATCGGCGCGGACGACGCGATGCGGCTTGGCATAGAGGAAGGCCGGGCGGCTGGGCGCCAGCCGGTCCTCGACGAGGACGAAGGGGCGTTCGAGATCGGCCAGCGGATCGCGGCGATCGGCGGCGGGCACCGGCTCAGCCTCCGGTCGCGGCGATCGGGGTGACGGCCGCGTCCGGTTCGACGGAGTCCAGGCCCGCCCGGTCCATGGCTTGCGCGTCCGCGAGCAGGGTCGCGGCGGGGCCGGTCGCGACGATGCGGCCGTCCTGGAAGAGGACGGCGTCATGGGCGAAGCGGTGGGCCATGGCGACGTCGTGGGTGGTGAAGACCAGCGTCGTGCCGGCCGCCTCCAGCGCTTCGAGGGTGGCGAGCAGGCGGCGGGCGGAACGGGCGTCGAGGCCGGCGGTCGGTTCGTCGAGCAGCAGGATCTCCGGCCGCATGGCGACGGCACCGGCGATCGCGGCGCGCTTCTTCTGGCCGAAGGACAGCATGTGGGTGGCGCGGTCGGCGAGGTCGGCGATGCCGAGCGCCGTCAGCGCCTCCTCGACGCGGGCGCGCGCCTCGGCCGGCGTCAGGCCGAGGTTGAGCGGGCCGAAGGAGACGTCCTCGAAGACCGTCGGGGCGAAGAGCTGGTCGTCGGCCTCCTGCAGCACCAGACCGACGCGGCGGCGCCAGGCGACGAGGCCGGCACGGTCCCAGGCGACGGGCGCGCCGTCGAGCGCGATGCGGCCGGCGCTCGGGCGCAGGGTGCCGTTGAGGTGGAGGAGCAGCGTCGTCTTGCCGGCGCCGTTGGGGCCGAGGATGGCGAGGCGGCGGCCGCGTTCGACCGTGAGGTCGATGCGGTCGAGCGCCGTCACCCCGCCGGGGTAAACGTAGGAGAGGCCTTCGACGGCGAGGAGGCTCATGCGAAGATCCATCCGAGAAGTGCGAGGGACGTGAGCACCGCGACGGTCGCGGCGAGGCCGGTCGGCGAGACCGGGCGGGCGGGCGAAAGTACGGCCAGCGCCCCGCCGTTCCATCCGCGGGCGGCGAGGCCGATCTCGAGCCGACGGGCGCGATCGAGCGTGCGCGGCAGGAGGTTGGCGGCGACCATGCCGGCGGAGCGGATGCGGCTCTTCCAGTCGACGTCGCCGAGCCGGGCGGCCCGCGCGGCGTTCATGGCGGCGGCGGTCTCGCCCGTCACCTGCAGGAAGCGGTGGACGAGCAGGGCGAGTTCGACGAACTCGTCGGGCACGCGCAGGCGGCGCAGGCCGGCGACGAGGTCGGTCGCCGGTGTGGTGGCCGAGAGCGTCAGCAGGCCCGCGACGGCGGCACTCGCGCGCAGCGTCAGGGTCGCCGCGGCGGTAAGGCCGCCGGGCGCCCAGCCGATGCCGTCCGAGCCGATGGTGACGAGCAGCGTCGCCGCGCCGGTCAGCACGAAGCCGAGCGGGGCGGCGAGCAGGCGCGCCCACGTCGCCAACGGCACGCCGGCCCGCCACGTCACGGCGAGCGTCGCGACCGTGAGGATCGCGACGGCCGTCGGCCAGGGCGGCGTGAGGAGGGCGAGGGCGAGAAGGCCGAGCCCGAGCAGGGCCTTCTCGGCGAGCGAGCGGTCGCGCCAGCGGTTGCCGGCGGCGATCCTATCGATCGGCGTCATCGCGACGGCGGCTCCCGCTGCGGTGGCCCAGTGCATAGCCGAGGATGCCGGCACCGATGGCCGCCTGGAGGGCGAAGAGCGCGCTCTCGATCTCCTTCGACGGCGGTTCCCAGAAGGGTTTGGTCCAGCGTTCGAAGCCGGGATGGCTCTCCTCGATCGCCTTGGAGGCGGCGTCGTCGGTGCCGAGGAACTCGCCGCCGAAGGGCAGCAGCATCGGGGCGACGACGATGGCGGTGGCGACGAGCAGGAGCGCGATCGAGGTGCGGTTGGAGAGCGTCGAGGTCATCGGCCGGCCTCCGCGATCTTGCCGTCGAAGGCGCCGGGGAGGCGGCCGACGAGGGCATTCATGACGACGACGACGAGCAGGCCTTCGGCGAGCGCCAGCGGCACCTGCGTCACGGCGAAGATGCCGGCGAACTTCACGAAGGCCCCGGCGATGCCCGACGTCGGGTCGGGGAAGGCCAGCGCCAGTTCGAACGACGTCACGACATAGGTCGCGAGGTCGGCCAGCGCCGCGCCGAGGAAGACGGCGACGGTGGCGGGCAGGCCGACGCGGGAGGCGAGCTTCCACGTCGCCCAGCCGACCCAGGGGCCGGCGATCGCCATCGAGAAGACGTTGGCGCCGAGCGTGGTGAGGCCGCCGTGGGCGAGCAGCAGGCCCTGGAACAGGAGCACGATGACGCCGATCGGCGCCATCACGGCGGGGCCGAAGAGCACGGCGCCGAGGCCGGTGCCGGTCGGATGCGAGCAGGAGCCGGTCACGCTCGGCAGCTTCAGCGCCGAGAGGATGAAGGTGAAGGCGCCGGCGGCGGCCAGCGTCAGGCGCGCCTCGGGACGCTCGCGCAGCGTACGGCGCAGCGAGACGAAGCCACCGACCACGAAGGGCGCGGAGACCAGCGTCCAGCCGAGCGCGTGCGGCGCAGGCAGGAAGCCTTCCATGATGTGCATGTCTTCCACCTCGATCTTCGAGCGCGTCGCCCGTGAAGCGAAGGCCCGCGACGCGGGTCACTCCGACAACGCCAACCGGGACACCCCGCCCGAGGGACGCGAACGACGCTCATGCGGATGGCAGGTCTCCTGGCTCGCGGGTCGTCGAGATCCGGACGGCCTTCCCGATCGTGCTCCCCCGGGTGGTCTCGGGGGCGATCAGTGACCGATCGCCCGCAGGCGATCTTCGTTCGGACCCCTCGCCGCTCACAGTCGCGGGGGCGGCCACGGCTCGGGCACGATTCGGCCCTTCCGTGTTCCCTTTTCACCGCTTCGGAGGACTCCGACGCGGCACCATCACAGGAGGAATCGTAGACGCCGGTCGCGATCGGCGCAAGGGCCGGCCGGGTGAGGGGGGAAGGGACCGCGACGGATTGACGAGACGCGGTCACAGCCCGCATGGTCGGGCGATGACGATGTGGACGCCCGGACGATGGAAGCGCCTTGTCGCCGCCGCGACGCTCGCGGTGGCGCTGGTGCTCGTCGCCTTCGCGCCGCGGGTGCTGCCGGGCTTCGTCACCGCAGCCGATCTGGTCGAAGGGTCGGGCATCGCCGTCGCCGGCATCTGCAGCGCCCCGGTCGACGGCGCGCGCGCGGCCGAAGACATCGCCGGCCACCGCGTCGATCACGGCGATCACTTCTGCGGCACCTGCGTGCTGTTCTCCGCCCCCGGCCTCGGCGCCGTGGTGGTGGCGGAGGTGCCGGCGCCGCGGCTGGTCGCGGTCGATCGGCTGGCGTGGCGGGACGAAGCGGGGACGACGGTCCTCGCGCCGCGGGCGACGGCCCGCGGCCCGCCGGCGGCATGATCCGTCCATCCACCGACGTTTCCCTTCCCGGCGACGGCCCGGACGCCCGACGCGGCGCGGCCCGATCGCCCTCCACGCGAAAGACAGACTCATGAAGACCATCCGGACCCTCGCGCTCGCTTCCGGCCTCGCTCTCCTCCTCTCGGCCGGTGTGGCGCTCGCCCACGGCTACAAGGTGGGCGCGCTCGAGATCGGCCATCCCTGGAGCCGTGCCACGCCGAAGGCGGCGCCGGTCGGCGGCGGCTATCTCACGGTCAAGAACACCGGCACCACCGACGACCGTCTGGTGGCGGTGAAGTCCGACGTCGCCAAGACGGTCGAGATCCACGAGATGAGCATGGACGGCGGCGTGATGAAGATGCGTGCCCTCGACAAGGGCATCGAGATCCCCGCCGGCAAGACCGTCGAGCTGAAGCCCGGCGGCTTCCACGTGATGTTCATCGGCCTCGGTGGACCGATCGAGGTGGGCAAGGACTTCAAGGGCACGCTGGTGTTCGAGAAGGCCGGCTCGGTCGACGTCGACTTCGTCGTCGAGGCACAGAAGCCGATGGATCATTCCGGCGGCGGCATGAACCACACCGGCCACTGATCGGCGGCGCGACGCGACGCAAAAGGGCGGCCCTCGGGGCCGCCCTTGTTCTTTGCCGGAAGCGTCCGTGCCGTCTCAGTCGCGGGGGCGGGTGAGGATCGGCAGGTAGATGGCGAAGAAGCCGCCGAAGGCGACGATCCAGCCGAGCGCCGCCACGTGCAGCAGCGCGAACTCGGCCCAGCCGAAGCCGGCGGCGACGCGGGCGAGCGCGGCGACGGTGCAGGCGACGTAGAGGGCCGCGATCGGCCGTGTCGCGTGGAGCGGCCGGCCGGCGTGGCCGAGGCTTGCGCGCGTCATCACCGCCAGCGTGGTCAGGCCAATGGCGCCGACCGTCCAGGCGTGGAGCGCCGCGGTCGGGGCGAGGTTCGCACCGGCGATGCTCGCCGCCAGCGCGAGGCAGCCGAGGCCGACGAAGAGGCGGGCGACGTGGAGCACCACCAGCAGCGCCTCGCCGGTCGTCCGCCAGCCGGCCCAGCGGGCGAGGCGGGCGAGATCGACGACGCCGGCGATCAGCAGGGCGACAGCCGTCACCCGATGTTCCGGCAGCACCACCCAGATCGCCAGTGCGACGCCGACGACGAGGCTCGCCACCTGATCGAAGCGGACGAAGGGCATCGGCATGCGGCCGGGGCCGCGCGGCCTGAGCCAGTTGGCGGTGAAGCTCGGGACGATGCGGCCGCCGATCACCACCACCAGCATCAGGATCGCGGCGATGGCGATGCGGATCGCGAGCGGCGCGGTGCCGCGCATCGCCAGTTCGACGTGGAAGACGGCATTCGACACGGCGAGCAGGCCGACGAGGCCGACGACCTTGAGATTGCGCCAGTTGCGCCCGACGACCACCTCGCGGGCGGCGACGAAGGTCAGGCCGAGGGGGAAGAGCAGGTCGAGGATCGCTGTCGCCACCGCGCCGAGCGGCGCCGAGGCGAAGATCGCGATACGGCCGATCGCCCACAGCACGACGAGGACCAGCAGCGGCTGACCTACGACGGGCAGGCGCCCCGTCCAGTTGGGGATGGCGGTCAGCAGGAAGCCGGCGATCGCCGCACCGGCATAGCCCCACAGCATCTCGTGGGCGTGCCAGTCGATCGGCGCGAGCCGGCTCGGCAGGGTGATCATGCCTTCCCACAGCGGCAGCCACAGCGCCACCGCCAGCGCCGCCCACAGGCCGGCCGCCAGGAAGAACGGGCGAAACCCGCCGGTGAGCCAGGTGGGGCCGCGATGGGCGCGGTATCCTTCCGCGGTACGGGCCATGAGATTTCTCCGTCCAAAGTTCAACTTCGCCACCTCCTGCCACGGCTGGGCGGTCGGCCTCTTGATCCATGGCAAGGCATGGGGCTTTGATGGCGCCGAAGGTCGGGCCCGTCGCCCGAGCGAGTCCGCGCGTGCCCAGAGGGTCATGATGTCCGATGTCACTTCCACCGCCGTTCCGATCGGCGTCGTCACCGTTTCCGATCGCGCGACGCGCGGCATCTACGAGGATCTGTCGGGGCCGGCGATCGAAGCCTACCTCGAGGAAGTGCTGGCGACGCCCTTCCGCATCGAGAAGCGGCTGGTGGAAGACGAACGCCCGGCGATCGAGGCGGCGATGATCGATCTGTGCGACGTCGCCGGCTGTTCGCTGGTGGTGACGACCGGCGGCACCGGGCCGTCGCCGCGCGACGTGACGCCCGAGGCGCTCTTCGCCGTCTGCGACCGGATGATGCCGGGCTTCGGCGAGGCGATGCGGGCGAAGAGCCTGACCATCGTGCCGACGGCGATCCTGTCGCGCCAGGAGGCGGGCCTGCGCGGTTCGTCGCTGATCATCAACCTGCCGGGCAAGCCCTCGTCGATCCGCGACTGCCTCGACGCGGTGATGCCGGCGGTGCCCTACTGCATCGACCTCGCCGGCGGCTATCGGCTCGAAACCCGGCCGGAGCGCATGGTCGCCTTCCGGCCCAAGGGCAAGTGACATGAACGACGATCCTATCCTCGCCGCGCTGGTCTATCCGACCGGCGAGGGGACCATGCTCGCCGACATGGCGGAGATCGCCGCCGCCGCGGGCCTCGCAGTCGCCGGCATGATCCAGCACGACGAGCGCCGCCCCAATCGGCGGCGCTGCGACATGTCGCTGGTCGACCTCGCCACCGGACGGCGGTTCCATCTGTCGCAGGATCGCGGCGCCGATGCGCACGGCTGCCGGCTCGACCACGGCGCGCTCGAGGAGGCCGCCGGTCTGGCGCTCGCCGCGCTCGACACCGAGCGGCTGCCCGATCTTCTCGTCCTCTCCAAGTTCGGCAAGCGCGAGATCGAGGGTCACGGCTTCCGTCAGGTGGTCGAGAAGGCCGTCGAACTCGGCGTGCCGCTGCTGGTCGGCGTCACCGCCGAGAACGTCGGCGGCTTCCGCGACTTCGGCGGCGGCTACGAGGCGGTGTTCGAGGACCGCGCCGAGGCGGAGGCGCTGATCGCGTCGCTCGCCGCGCGGCGTCGTACGGCGGCCTGAGGGCCGACGTCAGACCCCGACGAGCGGTCCCATCCGTTCGAGGCCGGAGGCGTCGACCGCCGCCGCCATGTCGGCGACGCGGCGTCCGGCGATCGTCTGTTCCGGCACGATCTCGGCCAGCGGCAGGAGCACGAAGGCGCGTTCGGCGAGGAACGGGTGCGGCAGGACCAGCCCCGGCTCGTCGACCTGCCGGCCGTCGACGTCGAGCACGTCGAGGTCGAGCGTGCGCGGGCCCCATTTCTCGGTACGGACACGGCCGAGCGCGGTCTCTGTCGCGAGGCAGAGCTCGAGCAGGGCGCGGGGCGAGAGTTCGGTCTCGACGCGGATGCAGGCGTTGAGGAAGGCCGGCTGATCGGTCTTCCCCCAGGGCGGCGTCTTCCAGATCGACGAGGCGGCGAGAAGGCGACAACCGCCGGCCCCGAGCGCCGCGAGGGCGGCGCGGAAGGTTGCTGTGACGTCGCCGAGATTGCCGCCGAGGCCGATCAGCGCGTCAGGCATCGCGCTTGCGCTCGATCTCGATGGCGACGCCCTCGAGGATGGTCGGGATCGGCGCCGCCGGCTTCTCGACCCGCACGGTGACGGTGTGGATCTGGTGCCAGGTCTCGAGGATCTTGCCGGCGATCACCTCCGCCAGCGCCTCGATCAGCGAGAAGCGCCGTTCGGTGGCGGTGTCGACGACGATCTTGGCGAGGCGGTCGTAGGAGACCGTCTTCTTCCAGTCGTCGGTGGTCGAGGCCGGGCGCAGGTCGAGCCCGCAGTCGAGCGAGACGTAGAAGCGCTGGCCGAGCCGTTCCTCCTCGGCGTGGAGGCCGTGATAGGCGTAGACGGCGATGCGGGTCAGGACGATGCGATCGCTCATGGGCGGCTCCGGATGACGGCGTCGGCGACGCGGGCGGCGTCGACATGGGGTTTCACGTCGTGGACGCGCAGGATCGCCGCGCCGAGCCACGCGCCCACGACATTGGTGGCGATCGTGCCGTGGAGCCGTTCGGGCGGGGGCACGTCGAGGATGCGGCCGACGATGCGCTTGCGCGAGGTGCCGAGCAGGATCGGCCGGCCGAGTACCTTCAGCTCGTCGAGCCGGGCGAGCGCGGCGAGGTCCTGTTCGGCCGACTTGCCGAAGCCGATGCCGGGATCGATCACCACGTCCTCTTCGGCGATGCCGGCGGCGAGCGCGATGTCGATCGAGCGGCGGAAGAAGTCGAGCTGATCGGCGACGACGTCGACGCGGCTTTCCGAGATGTCGCGATCGTGCATGACGATCACCGGGGCGCGGTGGTCGGCGGCGACGCGGGCGATGTCGGGGTCGTACTGCAGGCCGCGCACGTCGTTGAGGATCGTCGCGCCGGCGCGGAAGGCGGCCTCGGCCGTCTTCGCCTTGAACGTGTCGATCGAGATCGGCACCGGGCAGTCGGGGGCGAGGCTCTGGAGAACGGGGACGACGCGGGCGATCTCGTCCTCGGCCGCGACGGGCACGTGGCCGGGACGGGTCGATTCTCCGCCGAGATCGAGGATGTCGGCGCCTTCCGCGATCATCGCGCGGGCATGGGCGAGGGCGGCGTCGCGCTCGTGCCACAGCCCGCCGTCGGAGAAACTGTCGGGCGTGGCGTTGAGTATGCCCATCACCAGCGTGCGCCGGCCGAGGGCGGGCAGGAGTTCGGCGAGGCGACCCATGGCGGTTCCCGGACTGTCGAAGGCTCCACCTCTAGCGCCACCGGCGGCGCGAGGCGAGGCGAAATCGGCCGACGCGGTCGATCAGGGGATGAAATGCCGGCCGTCTTTTTCGTTCGGCTTCATCCTGAGGTGCTCGCGAAGCGAGCCTCGAAGGGCGAAGCCGTCGACAGGCCTTGCCTCTCGGCCCTTCGCGCTTCGAGGCCCGACTTCGTCGGGCACCTCAGCATGAAGGGCCTCCGCAAGGGGCCTGCTTCCCCTTGCGTGCGATCAATCCACCCGGGTGATCGTCGCGCCGACGGCCTCCGCCAGCGCCCGCGGGGCGACGGAGAAGACCGCGAAGGGCGTTCCGGCGGCGGCCCAGACGGTGTCGAAGACGAGGAGGTCTTCGTCCATCACGGTGTCGAGGGGCGTCGCGTGGCCGAAGGGCGGGATGCCGCCGATCGCATAGCCGGTGACCTCGCGGACGTCGCGGGCGTCCATGCGGACGACGCGTTCGCCGATCCGCGTCTCGGCCGCCTTCTCGTTCACCCGGTTGGCGCCGGAGACGAGGAAGAGCCACGGCTTGCCCGAGGTCTTGCCGCGAAAGACCAGCGATTTGACGATCTGGGCGACGGCGCAGCCGCAGGCGGTGGCGGCCTCCTCGGCGGTGCGGGTCGAATCCGGCATCTCGCGTACGGTGATCGCCAGCCCCAGCGTGCGGGCGGCGGCGGCGACGCGGGCGGCGCTGTCGGGAAGGGCGGTCTCGGTCATCTCGGCGTCTCTCAGGGCAGGAGTTTCGCGCGCGAGATCTCGACGATGCCGGAGCCGGCGTCGGCGAAGCCGCGCTCGATGCGGGTGGTGCGCCAGGCGCCGGGGGCGCCGTCGATCTCGAACAGGTTCCAGCCGGCGCCGCGTCGCCCGGGACCCGGCGTGCGCGAGGCCGAGGGCACGCCGACCAGCGGCACCGCCCGTTCGGGCCCCGCGAGCCATTCCAGCGTGCCGCGATGGGTGTGGCCGTGCAGGATCAGCTCGGCGCCGTGGCGCTGGATCACCTCGCGCATGCGCTCGGTGCCGATCAGGCGGCCGGCCCAGTGGACGGGCTTCTTCGCCGGCGGGTGATGGATCAGCACCACCCGATAGAGCCCCTCGTGGGCGGTGTGATCGAGCAGTTCGGCGAGCCGCAGCGCCTGACCGGCGTCGAAACGGCCGGTCGCCATGAAGGGCGGCGTCGCCTCGGCCGACGACACGCCGATCACCGCGACGGGGCCGCGGCGGCGCAGGAAGGGCCAGCGGTGATGGTCGCCGGCGTCGTGGTCGCCCTTCATGAAGGCGCTCCACGACTCCGAGGTGCGCTTCAGGGCACCCGGGACATAGGCGTCGTGGTTGCCGGGCACGGCGGAGACGTCGCGGCCGGCCCCCAGCGAGGCGAGCCAGCGGCGGGCCGGTTCGAGCTCGGCGTCCAGCGCGATGTTGACGATGTCGCCGGTGACGGCGACGTGGTCGGGCGCATGGCCGCGCAGGTCGGCGACGAGGGCGTCGAGAACCGCCGGGCGCATGCCGCCGCGGCCGCGGTTCAGCCGCCAGTTGATCCAGCCGAGCACGCGCTTGCCGATCAGCTCGCGCGGGCGAACGTCGGGCATCGGGCCGAGGTGAGGGTCGGAGACGTGAGCGAGCCGAAACATCAGACCGAACTACCGCTCCCGCCGCGCAGCGTCCAGCCGGCCATGCGTCGGAACTGCTCCGAGGCAGGCACAAAAAAAGGGCAATGCGCGGCGCGCATCGCCCTTTCGAGATCGAGATCGGCGGCCCGTATCAGGCGCGGCCGAAGGTCAGCAGGATCGCCGACACGCGCGGGTCGGTCAGGTCCAGGGCCGGCTTCCACTGATAGGCGGCCTCGGGAGCCTTGCGGGCCTTGCGGCGGAACAGCGAGAACATCTTGGTACGTCCATTCTTTCGGGCGAGCGGGCCGACCAGGTTTCGGGCATGGTCGACGTTGACTTCGGTCCGTTGCGGATCGAAGCAGCAGCACCTCGGGCAAATCGAATGCACGAGATATATGCAATTGCCGAAAAATGAGACAGAGGCCCGCCCGTCGATCACCCATGCATGCCGTGCATGACGGCGGAAAATGGCCGTGTTTTCACGATACGCAGTCCCCACGAAGGGAAAACAGGGTGAAGAATGCGTGACTGGCCCATGATCGGCGCCGCGGCGAAGCGGTTGGCCATCCTCAAGGCGCGGTTTTCGGCGCGCACGACGCTGGGCGTTCGCGCGCTCGTCACCGATCCGTCGGGTCGCGTCCTGCTCGTCCGGCACGGCTACGTGCCGGGTTGGTATTTCCCCGGGGGTGGCGTCGAGGCGCACGAATCGGCGGCGGAGGCCGCGGTGCGCGAGGTCTTCGAGGAGACCGCGATCCGCATCGCCGGCCGGCCGCGTCTGATCTCGCTGCATGTCAACCCCCGCGTGTCGGGGCGGGATCACGTCGCCTTCTTCCATTGCGACACCGAGGAAGTGCAGGCCTTCGCCCGCCCCGGCGAGATCGCCGAGGTCGGCTTCTTCGCACCCGGCCTGTTGCCGGAGGGCGTCACGGGCGCGACGGCGCGGCGGATCGCCGAATTCGTCGAGGGTCGGCCGCCGGCGCGCGACTGGTGATGCCCGGTTTTACCGCTTGCCTCTTGCATGGGCGCGCGCGGTCGTGTAACCGCCTTCGAACCCCGCGACCCGGGTGACGAGAGAGTATCGATGCAGCCGACGGCCGTTTTCCTGCGACGACGAACCGAACGACGTGGCTCCGCCCACGCCGTCGTCGCGCCGTGCCGCGCCTCGTTGCCCGCGTCCCCTTAAGGACGCGCGGCCGGAAGGGCGCCGGAGCTGGCGCGACGGATCGACACGACGACCCGGAAACGCCCCCGATGCCCTACTCCAATCCTGAAATTCGGCCCCAGACGGCCGCCGACATGCCCGCGATCGAAGCCCTGCACGACCATGCCTTCGGGCCGGGTCGTTTCGTGCGCACCGCCTCGCGTCTGCGCGAGGGCGTGGCGGCCGATCCCGATCTGTCGCTGGTGGCGATGGTCGGCGGCCGGCTCGCCGGTTCGGTCACCATGACGCCGATCACCATCGGCACCGACGCGGCCTTCCTGCTCGGGCCGCTGGCGGTCGATCCCGACTTCGAGAACCGCGGCATCGGCGGCCGGCTCGTCCGGGCGACGCTGGAGCGGGCGCGCGCCGCCGGTCATCGGCTGGTGCTGCTGGTCGGCGATCCGCCCTATTACGGCCGTTTCGGCTTCCACCACGTGGGTCCCGACAAGGTGCGCCTGCCCGGGCCGGTCGATCCGCGCCGGGTGCTGGTCGCCGGTCTCGTCGAGGGTGCGCTCGAGGCTGTGTCGGGCGACGTCAGTCGCGCGGGCTTCTGACGCCGCGACCGCCCTCGCGCCACCAGGCGGCGGCGAAGAGGGCGAAGAGCAGGGCGGCGGCGGCCAATCCGGAAGCGAGCCGCGTCGTCTCCGCGCCCGTCGTGACCACGGCCCGCGAGGCGAGGAGATCGAGCGTGTCGCGGCCTGCCGCGCCACTGATGCTCTCGCGCAGCGCGACACCGGGGACGACCGGTTCGCTCGCTCCGACCGGTAACAGACGACGCACGCTGCCGCCGGTCGCCGCGGCGATCGGCGCGAGCTTCGCCTCGGTCGAGCGCATGGCGGTGAATTCCAGCGGATCGGCGGGGCCGACGTGGACGAGGGCAGTGAGCGTGCCGTCGGAGGCGCGCCACAGGCCGGGCACGTCGGCGGGAAGGCTTCCGCGCCACAGGCCGGGGGCCTCGGACGCCAGTGTGGCGACGTGTTCCTTGCCGGTCGGATCGACGAGGCGGACCGGGGCGACGGCATCGCCCAGCGTCCGGCGTTCGACGGCGATGGTGCGGCCGTCGGAGGTGGCGCGCAGCGTCTCCTCCTCGAGGTCGGGTTCCTGCATCAGCCAATGCGCCAGCCGGCGCAGCAGCGCGCCGTGCGGGCCGCCGCCCTCGAAGCCGCGCGCCCAGAGCCAGACCTGATCCGACGCGATGAGACCGACGCGACCCTTGCCGCGCCGGGCGATCGACAGAAGCGGTAGATCCTCCGGCCCGGTGAGCAGGGTCTGAGCATCGTCGGTGGGGCGCACCGCCGAGGCGCGCAGCCAGCGGCCCCAGGAGGGGTTGTCGCCACCCTGCGGCAGGTCGCGCGTCACCGGATGGCGGGCGCCGACGGTCGAGAGGTGCGGACGGAAGGCCTCCTCGACGGTGCGATCGAGCGGCGTCGCCGGCAGGATCTCGGCGAGCGGCGTGTCCATCAAGCCGTCGGGGTCGGCGAGGTCGGAGCCCGAGGCGACCAGCACGGCGCCGCCGTTCTTCACCCGCTCGACGATGTTGCGAAAATAGGCCCAGGTCAGGAGGCCGCGGCGGCGGTAGCGGTCGAAGACGACGAGATCGAATTCGCCGAGCTTCTCCTGGAACAGCTCACGGGTCGGGAAGGCGATCAGCGCCAGTTCGTTGACCGGCACGAAGTCCTGCTTCTCGGGCTGGCGCAGGATGGTGAAGTGGACGAGGTCGACCGAGGCGTCGGACTTCATCAGGTTGCGCCAGGCGCGTTCGCCGGGGTGCGGCTCGCCGGAGATCAGCAGCACCCTCAGGTTCTCGCGCACGCCGCGCAGCGACACGACGGCGCGGTCGTCGAGCGGCGTGATGTCGCCGGCGAGCGGCTCCACCGCCGCCTCGAACAGGATCTCGCCGGCATGCGGCACGTCGACGTCGAAATGGAACGGCTGGCCGGGCACGACGCGGGCGCGGGCGATCTCGGTCCCGTCGCGGCCGAGCGTCACCGTGACCGGCGGGCGCGGGCCGGTCGTGCCTTCGTCGTCGACGCGGAACGACAGGCGCTGCGTCTTGCCGACGAGGCCGAAGCGCGGCGCGGAGAGGACGACGAGGCGGCGGTCGATCTCGTCGGCGCGGCCGGTGATCAGCGCATGGACGGGGGCGCGGAAGCCGAGCGCGGCGGGCGTCGCCGGCACGTCGTGGACCTCGCCGTCGGTGATCGCGATCACCCCGGCGACGCGTTCGGGCGGCACGTCGGCGAGCGTCCGCGACAGCGCCTCGAACAGGCGTGTGCCTTCGCCGGGGGTCTCGCGGTCGTCGAAGATCGCCTCGCGGACCTCGAGGTTGCGGACGGCCTTCAGCTTTTCGAGAAGCGCGACGCGGGCGGCCTCGGTCGTCGCCTCGCGGCCGGGCAGGCGTTGGCTGGCGGAGCGGTCGGTCAGCACCACGGCGACGCCGGGCAGCGTCTCGCGCGCCTCGCGACGGATCTCCGGGCCTGAGAGCGCCGCGATCAGCAGGGCGAGGGCGACGGCACGAAGGATCCCACCGCGCCGACGAAGCGCGAGGCCGAGGCCGGCGATCACGGCGGCCGCGAGGGCGATCGCGACGACGATCCACAGATCGACGAAGGGGGCGAAGCCGAGGCTCCAGGTCATGGGTTCCTGCCCTCGCTCATCGGCCGAGCCTCTCGAGCAGGGCGGGGACATGGACCTGATCGGCCTTGTAGTTGCCGGTCAGCACATACATCACGAGGTTCACGCCGGTGCGCAGCGCCATCTCGCGGCCGCGGCGATCGGGTGTTCCCATCGGCAGCAGGGGCGATCCGTCGTCGCCCTGCGCCCAGGCGCCGGCGAAGTCGTTGCCGGTGACGAGGATCGGCGAGACGCCGTCGCTGGTGCGGACGACGCGGCCTTCCGGGGTGCTCGCCTCGTCGCGGCTCGTCGCCTCGACCCAGACGCGGCCGTCGAAACGGCCGGGGAAGCCCTGCAACAGGTAGAAGGTGCGGCCGAGGACGTGGTCGGTGGGGACCGGCTCGAGCTCGGGCAGGTCGAGGCCGGCGAGCATGCGCCTGAGCGCCGCGCCGGCTGCGGTGGTGCGGCCGGCACCGAGCGCATCGGCCTCGTCGGCGTCGCGGGTGTCGAAGACGACGGTGCCGCCGCCGCGCATGAAGGCATCGACGCGGGCGAGCGTCGAGGGCGCGATCGAAGCGGCGTTCGGTGTCACCGGCCAATAGATCAGCGCCAAGACCGAGAGATCGTCGCGGGCGGGGTCGACGGCGACGGGTTCCGCCGGCTCGAAGGAGGTGCGGTCGGCGAGCGTGCGCGACAGGGCCTCGAGGCCGCGCCGGGTGATGTCGTCGACAGTCGGATCGCCGGTCGCGACCCAGGCGAGGCGGGGCGAGAGCGCCGCGTCGCGGGTCACCTCTGGCACGGGCGGACCTTCTGCACGCGCCGGGCCGGGCGCGAGCGCGACGAGGCCGGCGAAGGCGAGGGCGACGAGGGCCGTCGTCGTCTCTCGCCGCGGCAGCCGCAGGCCGAGCGCGGGGACGAGGACGACGAGGCCGTCGATCAGAGCGAGGGCGATCGCCGCCAGCAGCAGCCCCGGCGCCAGAGGCGTCGCCACCGCACCGCCGCGGGTGACGACGGTCGGGGACAGAGCGTCGAGCCGTGGGGCGAGGGGGGCGAGCGTCGCGCCCTTGGGCAGGGCCTGGAGCGCCGCCAACCGATCGTCGCGGCCCCAGAGGCCCGGCGGATGGCGACGGTCGGGGGCGAGCGTCGCGATCGCCGCGACGTCGACCGGACGGGCTTCGGCCCCGGGTGCGCCGAGGCGGCCGAAACCGTCCAGCAGGCGCCAGGGCGGCAGCGTCGTCGGCCGGGCGGCGTCGGTACGGGTCTCGGCGCCGGGTTCGCGGGAAAGGCCGGCGAGGGCGACGATGCGGGCGAGCATCTCGGGGAAGACGCCGGAAAGCGGCAGGTCCGACCAGGCGGTATCGGCGCCGACGTGGAACAGCACGACGCGGCCGCGACCGCGGGGGCTTGCGGTGACGAGCGGCGTGCCGTCGTCGAGGCTCGCCCAGGTGCGGGCGGCGAGATCGGGGCCGGGTTCGGCGAGGATCTGACGGGTGACGCGGACGTCCTTGGGCGCCGCGAGATCGACGAAGGGGCCGGTCTCGGCGAAGGGACCGAGGCCGCGCGGGCTCGACCACGACAGGGCGCCGCCGAGTGCGCGCTCCGAGCGGCGCAGCGCCACCGGCACCAGCGGATCGTCGGGCGCGAGGCCTGCGAGTTTCGGCCCGGCGAAGCGCAGCAGCACGCCGCCGCCTTCGACCCAGCCGAGCAGCGCGTTCGCGGTCTCGGGCGGCAGGGTGCCGACGTCGGCGAGGGTGATCACCGAGACGCCGGCTCCGATCAGCTCGCGGATCGCCGCATCGGTCTCCGCCGCGCGAGGCTTACGGACATCGGCGAAGGAGGCGAGTGCCGCCTGGAGATAGTGGGTCGGGGCGAGCAGCGGCTGGTCGCGCTCGAAGCCGGCACCGGAGACGAGGCCGACGGCGCGGCGGCGCCAGCGGTCGTCGACGAGGCGGACGCCGCCGGCCGAGCGGCGATCGAGGATCTCGACGCGGGCGACGTCGTTGGCGAGGTCGAGCGGCAGGTCGAGGCGGAGCTCGGCGCGGGGGGCGCCCGCCGTGAAGGCATAGGCCGCCTCCGCGAGGCTGCGGCCGCGGCGGTCGAAGGCGGCGAGGCGGCCCTGATCGGCGGCGCCGGTATCGGTGCGCAGGAGGCCGACGCGGAGGCCATCGGCGCCGTTCTCGAGGCGTTCGACGGCGACGGTGTCGATGCGGTCGGGCAGCGACAGGGTGACCGGGGCACCCTTGGCGATGCGGGCGAGGTCGGCGGCGAAGCGTCTGGTCGCGTCGTCGGCGGAAAGGTCCGTGCCGTGGGCGATCCAGACGACCGAGCCGGGCGGGGCGGTCTCGGCCGACTTCGCCAGCGCCTCGATCAGGCCGGCGCGGTCCTCGGCCCAGGGGCGGGGGGCGAGCACGGCGAGGTCGCGGCGGACGTCGGAGACGGCGCGCGGGGCGAAGACGTGGTCGGCGCCCGAGGCGGTGGCGGCGAGCACCACCGATCGGCCGCGCGCTTCCGCCGCGTCGAGCCGGGTCGCGACCGCGGCGATCGTCTCCTCCCAACGCGGGGCCGCCGGCCAGCCGTCGTCGAGGACGAGCCACAGCGTACCGTCGCGGCCGTCGTCCGTCGGGCCGGGGCCGAGGAAGGGGTGGGCGAGCGCCAACGCCAGGAGGCCGACGACGCCGATGCGCAGCGCCACCAGCCACCATGGGGTATGGGCCGGCGTCTCCTCGCGGTCGACGAGGTCGCGCATCAGGGCGGTCGGCGGGAAGTCGACGGTCTTCGGCCGCGGCGGCGTCAGGCGCAGTAGCCACAGCAGTGCCGGCAGGGCGAGGAGCGCCAGCAGTGCCGCCGGGGCGGCGAAGCCGAGCGACAGGAGCGCGCTCATCGCCCGTCCTCCGTCGCGTGACGGGCACGGGCGGCGAAGCCGTGGCGGGCGCCGCCGAGACTGGCGTGGAGGGCGAGCAGCGCCTCGGTCGCCGGCCGGTCGGTCGTGTGCGTCACGAGGCCCCAGCGGTGGCGTCGCGCCATGGCGGCGAGCGCCTCGCCGTGGGCGGCCCAGCGATCGGCCCAACCGCGAGCGAGCGCCTCGGCGCGGCGGCCCTCGAAGCGTTCGCCGGTCTCGGGATCGCGGAAGTCGACGCGACCGGTCCAAGGCAGGCTCGCTTCGGCCGGATCGACGATGCGCAGGGCGTGGAGGCGGGCGCCCTCGGCGGTCCAGCGGCCGAGGCGGGCCTCGATCGCGTCCGGCGCGTCGAGGAAGTCGCCGATCGCCACCACCTCGGCGCGCGGGCCGACGGGGGCGGCGGCATCGAACAGGCCGTCGGGGGCGCGGGCGAGCGCCTCGGCGAGGCGTTCGGCGGAGCGACGGTCGGCGCGCGGCGGCAGGAGACCGGGGATGCCGACCCGCTCGCCGGAGCGGCCGAGGAGGTCGGCGAGGGCGAGGGCGAGCACCAGCGCGCGCTCGAGCTTGCCGACGGGCGAGAGATGCGAGCGCCAGTCCATCGAGCCGGAGAGGTCGACGGCGACGAAGACGGTCTGCGCCGCCTCCCATTCGCGTTCGCGCACGTGGAGATCGTCGCCGCGCGCCGAACGGCGCCAGTCGATCGCCTGGGTGCTCTCGCCGGACTGCCAGGGGCGGAACTGCCAGAAGGTCTCGCCCGATCCGGCGCGGCGTCGGCCGTGCCAGCCGGCCGAGACGGTGGCGGCGACACGGCTCGCCTCGACCAGCAGGTCGGGCAGGGCGTCGGCCAGCCGCCGTCCGGCGACGAGGGGCGCATGGGTGTCGCGGTCCCCTTCGGCGCGCGTCGCCGGCCGCGCGGGCGGTCGGACGAAGGCGCGGGCGAAGGGGGGGAGGGACAAGGGATCTCTCCCGGTCAGCCGATACGGGCGGCGAGGCGGGCGACGACGTCGCGCACCGTCGCGCCCTCGGCACGCGCGGCGAAGGTCAGCGCCATGCGGTGCTGGAGGACCGGTTCGGCGAGCGCGACGACGTCGCCGACGTCGGGAGCGAGGCGGCCGGCGAGCAGCGCGCGGGCGCGCACCGTCAGCATCAGCGCCTGACCGGCGCGCGGGCCGGGGCCCCAGGCGACGGCGCCGGCGGGATCGCCGCGCTCGGCACCGCCCTCCGGCGGGCGGGCGGAGCGGACGAGGGCGAGGATCGCCTCGACCACCGTCTCGCCGACCGGCATCAGGCGGACGAGGGCCTGGAGATCGACCAACTCCTCGACCGTCAGCACCGGCTCGGCGGTGGCCTGACGGGTGCCGGTGGTCTCGACCAGGATCTTGCGCTCGGTGGCGAGATCGGGCCAGTCGACGTCGATCTGCATCAGGAAACGGTCGAGCTGGGCCTCGGGCAGAGGATAGGTGCCCTCCTGCTCCAGCGGGTTCTGGGTGGCGAGCACATGGAACGGCTGCGGCAGGTCGCGGCGCTGGCCGGCGATGGTGACGTGGGCCTCCTGCATCGCCTGGAGCAGCGCCGACTGGGTGCGCGGGCTCGCACGGTTGATCTCGTCGGCCATCAGCAGGCGGGTGAAGACCGGGCCCTCGACGAAGCGGAAGGCGCGGGTGCCGTCGGCGGCCTGATCGAGCACTTCCGAGCCGAGGATGTCCGAGGGCATCAGATCGGGCGTGAACTGGATGCGCCGGGTGTCGAGACCGAGTACGGTGCCCAGTGTCTCGACCAGTCGCGTCTTGGCGAGGCCGGGGACGCCGACGAGGAGGCCATGGCCACCCGACAGGATGGTCGCCAGCGTCCGGTCGACGACCGCTTCCTGGCCGAAGACGACGCGGCCGATGCCTTCGCGGACCCGTCCCAGACGTTCGATGGCGGCTTCGGCGCGGGCGACGATCGATTGCGGGGACGCGAGATCGGTGGTGGACGTCATGAAGGGTCTCGGCGTTGGCGTGCGGGCGGGACGGCTTTGCGGGCGCGGCGGAGTTTGACAGGATCGGCGGCGGAAGGCACCCACGAAAACCGGACCCGACGGGTCCGACCCTGCGACGGGGAGATGGCGAGACCATGGTCGAGAACAAGGGTGGCACGGTGGTCGGCGGCGGCATCGCCGGCCTCGCGGCGCGTTTCGGAACGGATGGAGCGACGCGCGGACCGGCACCGGTCGAGCGCTGGAACCCGCCGTTCTGCGGCGACATCGACATGCGCATCGCCGCCGACGGGACGTGGTTCTACGGCGGCACGCCGATCGGCCGCGAGGCGATGGTGCGGCTGTTCGCCTCGGTGCTCCGGCGCGACGAGGACGGGCGGACCTATCTCGTCACGCCGGTGGAAAAATGCGGCATCACCGTCGAGGACGTGCCCTTCCTGGCCGTCGATCTCGCCACCGAGACGCGCGACGGCGAGACCGTGCTGGCGCTGCGCACCAACGTCGGCGACGTCGTCGTGGTCGACCGCGAGCACCCGCTGCGCTTCGTCGTCGATCCGGCGAATCAGGGGTTGAAGCCCTATGTGCTGGTGCGCGGCCGGCTCGAGGCGCGGCTGACCCGAGCGGTGCTCCACGAACTCGTGGAACTCGGCGAGGAGGCCGAGGTCGAGGGCGTGGCCTGGTTCGGCGTGCGCTCGGCCGGGGTCTTCTTCCCCATGGCGCCGGCCACCGATCTCGAGAGGCTCGCATGAGCGGGGAGGACTTCACGGCGGACGGGTTCGCGGCGCGGATCGCGGCGCATCTCGTCGGCGACGCCGGTCTCCTGCCGGCGGTCGCGCCCTTCGGCGACACCACGCTCAATCCGGGGCTGGCGCCGCCGGTCAAGCTCCGCGACGCCGCCGTGCTGGTGCCGATCGTCACCCATCCGGGCGAGGCCGGCGTCATCCTGACGCAGCGCACAGAGCATCTGGCGAGCCATGCCGGGCAGATCGCCTTTCCCGGCGGCAAGATCGACCGCGACGACGCAGGTCCGATCGAGACGGCGCTGCGCGAGGCGGAGGAAGAAGTCGGCCTCGACCGCGCCGACGTCGTGCCGCTCGGCTGTTTTCCGCCCTATGCCTCGAACTCCGGCTACCGCATCGTGCCGGTGATCGGGCTGGTCCGGCCGGGTCTGCGGCTCTTCCCCAACCCCGGCGAGGTGGCGGACGTCTTCGAAGTGCCGCTCGGCTTCCTGATGAGTGGAGCCAATCATCGGGTCGGCAATCGGGTGTGGCAGGGGCGACGGCGTTATTTCTATGAAATGCCCTTCGGGGATCGCTATATCTGGGGTGTGACCGCCGGGATCATCCGTCAGATCTACGAGCGGACCTGGGGTCGCGGTGCGCCGCCGGCGCCGGGAACGCCGGTGCCGGGCGAGGCGACGCCGGACTGACGAGGGCATCCCATGATCCGCCTGCTGGCGATCCAGATCGGTCTCTTTCTCCTGCCCTTCCTCGTCTGGGGGATCGTGCACGCGCTGCGGTCGCGGGAGGGACGTGTCTTCGACGGCGCGCCGCTGTTCAAGCTGACGCTGGCGGGGCTGGCACTCACGATCGCCGCCTTCTTCGTGCTGGTCGCCTTCGAGGGCGGCGAGGCGGACGGCACCTATGTCCCCGATCGCTTCGAGAACGGCCATCTGGTGCCCGGAGGCATCCGCCGGGGGACGCCATGAGACGGGCTGCGACGGCGACGAAGATCGAGGCCGACTGGCTGCGCGATCCGCGTCTCCATCGTCTCTTCGCGGCGATCGCGCGCGACGGCGACACCGCCTGGGTGGTCGGCGGTGCGGTGCGCAATGCGCTTCTCGGCGTCCCGGTCGTCGATGTCGACGTGGCGACCGACGCGATGCCCGAGGTCGTGGTGGCACGCGCCAGGGAGGCCGGGCTGAAGCCGGTGCCGACCGGCATCGAGCACGGCACGGTGACCGTGGTCGTCGAGGGCCATCCCTTCGAGGTGACGACGCTGCGCCAGGACGTCGAGACCCACGGGCGGCACGCCACCGTCGCCTTCGGGCGCGACTGGTCGGTCGATGCCCATCGTCGCGACTTCACGATGAACGCGCTCTACGTCTCGCTCGACGGCGTCGTCCACGACTTCGTCGGCGGCATCGCCGACTGTCAGGCGCGGCGGGTGCGCTTCATCGGCGACGCCGCGCAGCGGATCGCCGAGGACTATCTGCGCATCCTGCGCTTCTTCCGCTTCCATGCCGCCTACGGCGTCGGCCCACTCGATGCCGAAGGCCTCGCGGCCGCGATCGCGGCGCGCGACGGGCTCGCCGGGCTCTCGGCGGAGCGGATCGGGCAGGAGACGACGAAACTGGTGCCGGCGATCGGCGCACCGGCGACGCTGGCGACGATGAGCGACGCCGGTCTCGCCCAGCGTGTCTTCGGCCGCGCCGTCGATCTCGGCGGCTTTGCCCGCGTCCAT
The DNA here is from genome assembly GCF_056313985.1 of Pinisolibacter sp. DMC19. NCBI lineage: Bacteria > Pseudomonadati > Pseudomonadota > Alphaproteobacteria > Hyphomicrobiales > Ancalomicrobiaceae > Pinisolibacter > Pinisolibacter sp. DMC19. Next base: position 342,779 of record NZ_JBQUZF010000004.1, read on the forward strand.
GCGCTCGCGGGTCTCGCCGGTGGGCCGCGGCGGACGGGCGCCGACGCGCCTCTGTTCCTCGCGGCGCTCGCCGCCTGGACCGAGAGGGACGCGGTGGCGCTTTCCGAGAGGTTGCGGCTCTCCAATGCGGCGCGCGACCGGATGGTCGCCGCGGTCGGCGGCGGGCGGGCGGTCGTGCCGGGTGCGGGGGCGACGGGCGTCGACCGGTTGCTCCATCGCCGCGGCCGGCAGGGGGCCTGCGACGCGATCGTCCTCGCCCATGCGCGGGCCCGGATCGACGCGGACGAGACGCGGGCGCGGCTCGCGGAAGCCGAGGTGCGACCGGTGCCGGTGCTGCCGATCTCGGGGCGCGACCTCTTGGCGCGGGGGGCGAAGGGCGGACCGGCGATCGGTCGCGTGCTCGCCGAGATAGCCGACATCTGGGAAGCCGAGGGTTTCCGCGCGGAGCGGGCAGAACTGCTCGAACGAGCAAATCGGCATTTGCTACGCATTTTACCGAAGCCATAAAACCCGCCTGAAGACCCCGTCGGCATGATGGCGCCATCGCAACATCTCGATGGTGCAACCGGGCCATGGTCGATCTCGCCGAGGCATCCTCTTTCGATACCCACAACGCTTCCGCAACGGAAGGTTGGGGGCGTATCGATTCGCTCGTGCAACTGCGCTGGGCGAGCGACCGACGGACGCTGGAAGCCGGACGGATCGGGCGTGCGCTGATCTGGTTCGCCACCTGGTGGGGTCTCGTCCCCGTGGTCGAGGCGACGGCGGTGCATGCGGCGTCGGTCTGGGCGGTGATCGCCCACGTCGGGCTGGTGCTGCCGTGGGCCTTGTTCGTCGCCATGCGGGTCGACGAACTGTCGCGGCGCGAGCGTTCGGACGTGGTCGCCGCCGGGGTGATGCTGCTGGCGGTCCTGGTGACGCTGTTCGTCGACCACCACGAGACCGACGGCGATCATCGGCTGTTCGATGCCGTCGCGGTGCTGCCGCTCGTCCATCTCGGTCTCTTCGTCAGGCCGCGGCCGGCGGTGGCGGTGACGACGGGTGCCGTCGGGCTCGCCGCCTATTGGGTGGCGGCGCTCGCCTGCGAGCAGGGTGCGATCACGGACGTCGGGGTGGCGGCGGTTCTGACCGGTGTCGTGATGGTCGCCTTCGTCGCCGGTCTCGCCCATCAGACCGAGCTCGATCGCTGCCATCGGGCCCGCATCCGCGCCGAACTGGCCGCCCATCGGCTGACCCATCGCGCCGACGAACTCAGGGTGCTGAGCGAGGTCGATCCCCTGACCAAGCTCGCCAACCGGCGTTCGATCGACATGCGTCTGCCGGCCTTCGCCGAACGATCGCAGGCCGAGGAAGAGACGGTGGCGGTGATGATGATCGACGTCGACTGCTTCAAGCAGTTCAACGATCTCTACGGCCACCAGGCCGGCGACCGCTGCCTCACCGCGGTGGCGCGGGTGGTGGGCGATCAGGTCCGCCGTCGCGACGATCTGATCGGCCGGTTCGGCGGCGAAGAGTTCCTCGCCGTCCTGCCGGGGGCCGATCTCGTCGTCGCGCAACGGGTCGGCGAACGCATCCGCCAGGCGGTCGAACGGCTCGCCATTCCCCATCGCGAGGGCGCGACCGGCGGGGTCGTCACGGTGTCGATCGGCTGCGCCGCCGGCATGGTCGACACGTCGCTGCCCTTCGCCGACATTCTCGGCGAAGCCGACGCCGAGCTCTATGCCGCCAAGCGCGGCGGACGCAACCGCGTCTCGCCACCGCTCGCGACCTCGCCCGACGATGTCTTCGACCGTTCGCGCGTGCTCGACGCGCGCCGGGTGGCGTGAGGCCTCACGGCCATTTGGCGACGGGCGGCAGCGACGACAGGATCGAGGCGACGTTGCCCCCGGTCTTCAGGCCGAAGACCGTGCCGCGGTCCCACAAGAGATTGAACTCGACGTAGCGGCCGCGCCTGACCAGCTGTTCCTCGCGATCGGCGTCGGTCCAGGCGGTGGTGCCGTTCGCCCGCACGATCTCGGGATAGACCTCGAGGAAGCGGGTGCCGACGTCGCGGGTGAAGGCGAAGTCCGCCTCGAAGTCGCCGGTGTCCAGCCGGTCGTAGAAGATCCCGCCGATGCCGCGCGGTTCGCCGCGATGGGGCAGGAAGAAATACTCGTCGCACCATTTCGAGAAGCGCGCGTGGTCGGCGACCGCGTGGGGGTCGCAGGCGGCCTTCATCGCGGCGTGGAAGCGGACGGAATCCGGATCGTCGAGGGTCCGCCGGCGATCGAGCACCGGTGTCAGATCGGCGCCGCCGCCGAACCAGCGGCGCGTGGTGACGACGTGGCGGGTGTTCATGTGGACGGTCGGGACGTGCGGGTTCCTGGGATGGGCGATCAGCGAGATGCCCGAGGCCCAGAAGTGCGGATCCTCCTCGGCGCCGGGGATCTCCTTGCGGAATTCCGGTGCGAAGGTGCCGTGGACGGTCGAGACGTGGACGCCGACCTTCTCGAAGACGCGGCCGTGCATCAGGGCCATCACGCCGCCGCCGCCGGGCGTGCCGGTGTGGTCGGTACGCTCCCACGGCGTGCGGACGAAGCGGCCGGGGGCGGCGTCGACGTTCGGCGTGGCGATCTCGTCCTCCAACGCCTCGAAGGCGGCGGTGATGCGATCGCGTAAGGTCTCGAACCAGCGGGTGGTCGCGGCCTTCTTCGTCTCGAGATCGGCAGGGAGCGGCGAAGCGGGCGGGGGTGTCGGGGCCAAGCGGGTCATCCTCGGGCAGGGTCGGAGCGTCGACGTATCTGGCGCAGGGCCTCGCCGAGGACCAGTGCCGCGGCGATGGCGACGTTGAGCGAGCGCATGCCCGGCCGCATCGGCACGATCAGGCGGGCGTCGACGGCCTCGTGCACGGTATCGGGAACGCCCGCCGATTCGCGCCCCACCATGATCACGTCGTCGGGCATGAAGGCGAAATCGCGATAGTCGGTCTCGCCGCGCGTCGTCAGCAGCACGAGGCGGCGGCCGGCGGCACGGCGGGCGGCGTCGAAGGCGGTCCAGTCGTCGTGGCGCGTCAGCATCGCCTCGTCGAGATAGTCGAGGCCGGCGCGGCGCAGGTTGCGATCGGTCACGGCGAAGCCGGCGGGTTCGATCAGATCGACCGCCACGCCGAGGCAGGCGCCGGCGCGCAGCAGCGTTCCTGTGTTCTGCGGGATGTCGGGCTGGTAGAGCGCCAGCCGGAGGTCGGCGAGCGCTTCGTCGGACATGGCGGAAATCGGGGCTCGTTTCATCGTCGATAAGTGTTGTTGCGTAGGTGGGCGCTTCGGTCGCGGCGAGCGGCGACAAGCCGTTCGCGCAATGAGACATTTCAAATGAAACAATTCCAAGGTCTGAGGCCGGAAACGCCCGGCGACGCTGGACATTGCGTTTGACCGGTGTCAAAACGGCGGCCGATCGGAGACTGGGGGCGCAGGCTCTCGGTGTCCTTCTTTCGCGTGAATTCTCCTCACGTGTCAGGTCGTCGGCAAGTCGAAGGACGCGAAGTCCTCCGAGCGACGGCGGCGGGCATGGCGGGGACGTTCGATCCGACGACACGAATCGCGAGGATCCGACCTTGGCTACCTTGGACACCGCAGAACCGTCGCGCCGCGACTTCCTCTACATCGCCACGGGCGCCGTCGGCGCCGTGGGCGTCGCCTCCGTCGCCTGGCCGTTCATCGACCAGATGAACCCCGACGCCTCGGCGCTGGCGCTGGCTTCGACCGAAGTCGACATCTCCGCCGTCGCGCCGGGCCAGATCATCACCGTCAAGTGGCGCGGCAAGCCCGTCTTCGTGCGCAACCGCACGCCGGACGAGCTGAAGAAGCTCGCCGCGATGGACACGAAGGCGCTCAAGGACCCGCAGTCCGACGCCGACCGGGTCAAGAAGGGTCACGAGAACATCCTCGTGGTCGTCGGCGTCTGCACCCATCTCGGCTGCGTTCCGACCGGTCACGCCGGCGAGTACGACGGCTGGTTCTGCCCGTGCCACGGCTCGGTCTACGACGCTTCCGGCCGCATCCATGCCGGCCCGGCGCCGCTGAACCTGCCGGTTCCGCCCTACGAGTTCCTGTCCGACAAGGTCGTGAAGATCGGCTGACGCCGTCGAGGGAGAGCAAGACATGAGCGGTCATTCGACCTATTCGCCTTCGAACGGCTTCACGCGTTGGCTCGACGCCCGCCTGCCGATCGTTCGTCTCGGCTACGACAGCTTCGTCGCCTATCCGACGCCGCGCAACCTGAACTACTGGTGGGCCTTCGGCGCGATCCTCTCGATGATGCTCGCGGTGCAGCTGATCACCGGCATCGTCCTGGTGATGCACTACACCCCCCACATCAGCCTCGCCTTCAACTCCGTCGAGCACATCATGCGCGACGTGAACTGGGGCTGGCTGATGCGCTACATGCACGCCAACGGCGCGTCGATGTTCTTCATTGCCGTCTACGTCCACATCCTGCGCGGTCTCTACTACGGCTCCTACAAGGCGCCGCGTGAGATCCTGTGGATCCTCGGCGTGGTGATCTATCTCCTGATGATGGCGACCGCCTTCATGGGCTACGTGCTGCCGTGGGGCCAGATGTCCTTCTGGGGCGCCACCGTCATCACCAACCTGTTCTCGGCCATTCCTCTCGTCGGCGAGCCGATCGTGACCTGGCTGTGGGGCGGCTTCTCGGTCGACAACCCGACGCTCAACCGCTTCTTCTCGCTGCACTATCTCCTGCCGTTCGTGATCGTCGGCGTGGTGATCCTGCACGTGTGGGCGCTGCATGTCGTCGGCCAGAACAACCCGACCGGCGTCGAGCTCAAGACCGAGCAGGACAGCGTGCCGTTCACCCCCTACGCGACCGTCAAGGACGCGTTCGCGATGTCGGTGTTCCTGATCCTGTTCTCGTGGTTCCTGTTCTACAGCCCGAACTACATGGGTCACCCGGACAACTACATCCCGGCCAACCCGATGGTCACCCCGGCGCACATCGTTCCGGAATGGTACTTCCTGCCGTTCTACGCGATCCTGCGTTCGATCCCGGACAAGCTCGGCGGCGTCATCGCCATGTTCGGCGCCATCGCGGTGATGTTCGTGATGCCGTGGCTCGACCGTTCGCCGGTCAAGTCGGCGACCTATCGCCCGCTGTTCAAGCAGTTCTTCTGGATCTTCGTCGCCTGCGGCATCGGTCTCGGCTATCTCGGCTCGCAGCCGGCCGAGGGTGGTTACGTCATCGCCTCGCGCATCCTGACCGCTTGGTACTTCCTCCACTGCCTGGTGATCGTGCCGGTGCTCAGCTTCATCGAGAAGCCGCGTCCGCTGCCGGAGTCGGTCACCGCCGCCGTTCTCGCCAAGAGCGCGCACTGAAACGGTAGAGATCGGGAGACATAGACATGAACACGATCCTCTCCGCTTCCAAGGTCGTCCGGGCGCTCGGCGCTGCCGCGCTCCTGGCCGGCTTCGCCTTCGCCGCCCCGGCGTCGGCGGCCGAGACCGCGGTGCACGGCCCGGTGGTGAACACCTATTCCTGGTCGTTCGCCGGTCCCTTCGGCCGCTTCGACAAGGGCCAGCTGCAGCGCGGCTACAAGGTCTACAAGGAAGTCTGCTCCAACTGCCACTCGATGAACCTGGTCGCCTTCCGCAACCTCGCGGACGAGGGCGGCCCCGGCTTCACGATGGACCAGGCCAAGGCGCTCGCCGCCGAGATCAAGGTCAAGGACGGCCCGAACGACAAGGGTGCCATGTTCGATCGCGCCGGCCGCGCCTCGGACAAGTTCCCGGCGCCCTTCGCCAACGACGAGGCGGCGCGTGACAGCTTCGGTGGCGCCCTGCCGCCGGATCTGTCGCTGATCGCCAAGGCGCGTGCCGCCCATCGCGGTACCGGCTTCCTGACTGATCCCTTCACGCTCTACGCGGAAGCCGGTCCGGACTACGTCGTCAGCCTGCTCACCGGCTACGTCGACGCCCCGCACGGCATCACCTGCGACGGCGCGCTGCAGTACAACCAGTCGTTCATCGGCGGTTCCTGCATCGCCATGCCGCCTCCGCTGTCGGACGACCTCGTCGCCTACACCGACGGCACCAAGGGCACCGTCGAACAGTATGCCAAGGACGTCGCCGCCTTCCTGATGTGGACCGCCGAGCCCAAGCTCGAGGCCCGCAAGTCGACCGGCCTCAAGGCGATCATGTTCCTCGTGGTCTTCGCGGGTCTTCTCTACCTGTCGAAGCGCAAGGTGTGGTCGAACGTCGCCCACTGAGGCAGCGTTCCAGGCACGACATCGGACAAGGGCTCCCGGGCGACCGGGAGCCCTTTTTCGTCGCCGGTCGGGCATCGATCCGGGCATCGGCCATGCGGCGGGCGTTCTTGGCGCCGTCGTGGTCGGCGCCTAACCTGCCGCCCCATTCGAAAGAGGGCACTTCCGATGATTCTCGGCATCTTCTGCGGCTCCGCCGACGGAACGAATCCGCTCTACCGACAGACGGCCATCGAGGTGGGGCGACGGCTCGCCGCGGAGGGGATCGACGTCGTCTACGGCGGCGGGCGGGTCGGTCTGATGGGCGCGGTTGCCGACGGGGCGCTGGCGGCGGGCGGTCGGGTGATCGGCGTCATCCCGCGGGCGCTGGTCGACCGCGAACTCGCCCATCCGGGCCTCACCGAGATGCGGATCGTCGAGACGATGCACGAGCGCAAGGCGGCGATGGCGCAGATCGCCGACGGGTTCATCGCCCTGCCGGGCGGCGCCGGCACGCTCGACGAGATTTTCGAGCAATGGACCTGGGCGCAGCTCGGCATCCATGCCAAGCCCTGCGGCTTCCTCGACGTCGGCGGCTACTACCGGTCGCTCCGGGCGATGATCGACACCATGGTCGGCGAAGGTTTCACCGGCGCGCGCCATGCCGAGATGCTGGTCTTCGCCGAAGACATCGACACGCTCGTCGCGCGCTTCCGCACCTACGAGCCGCCGTCGGCCAAGTGGACGACCGCCGGCGAGACGGTGAAGCCGTGAGCGGGGCGGCGGGAGTGCGCGCGACCTGATCCTGCCGACCCGACGTGGTGGACCGAACGCGGCGTTCCGTACGTGTTTCGGGGGTGATCCCGGATTGCATTGCGGCGCGGAATGGGGAAACTCGGGCGCGACGACGAAAGACGGGGACGACCATGACGGCATCGGTGATCGGGGTGATCGGCGGCTCGGGGCTCTATGACCTTCCGGGTCTGACCAACGCCGAATGGGTGAAGGTCGAAAGCCCCTGGGGAGAGCCGTCGGACGAACTGCTGATCGGCGAGATCGCGGGCAAGAAACTGGTCTTCCTGCCGCGCCACGGCCGCGGCCACCGGGTACCGCCCTCCGACATCGACTACCGCGCCAACATCGACGCGCTGAAGCGCGCCGGCGTCACCGACGTGATCTCGGTCTCGGCGGTGGGCAGCTATCGCGAGGATCTCCCGCCCGGCACCTTCGTGCTGGTCGACCAGTTCGTCGACCGCACGGTCAGCCGCGCCTCGTCCTTCTTCGGCAAGGGCTGCGTCGCCCATGTCGCCTTCGGCCATCCGACGAGCCCGGGCCTGATGGACCGGCTCGAGGCGGCGGCGAAGGCCGAAGGCATCGCCGCGGCGCGTGGCGGGACTTACGTCTGCATGGAGGGGCCGCAGTTCTCGACGCTGGCCGAGAGCCGCTGGTACAAGTCGGCCGGCTTCGACGTGATCGGCATGACCAACATGCCGGAGGCCAAGCTCGCCCGTGAGGCGGAGCTGCCTTACGCCACCGTCGCCATGGTCACCGACTTCGATTGCTGGCACCCCGACCACGACCATGTCGACGTCAAGTCGGTGATCGCGGTCGCCCATGCCAATGCCGACAAGGCCAAGCGTCTCGTCGCCCGTTTCGCGACCGACTTCCCGGCCGAGCATCCCGCCTGTCCGATCGGCTCGGACAAGGCGCTCGACTTCGCCATCATGACGGCGCGCGAGGCTCGCGATCCGGCGGTGCTGGCGAAGCTCGACGCGGTGGCGGGGCGGGTGCTCGCGCGATGAGCGCGGCGATCGAACTCGAGGTCGTCGCGCGGGTGCGTGGTGGCCGGGTCGAGAACGTCGACGACGACTGGGGCAGCGTCGAGGCGGAGATCGTGCTCGAACCCGCCTTCCCGGAGGCGGCGCTCGCCGGGCTCGACGGCTTTTCCCACGCGGTGATCGTCTTTCACTTCGACCGCATCGATCCGGCGCGGATCACGCTCGGCGCGCGGCGGCCGCGCGGGCGGGCCGACTGGCCGGAGGTCGGCATCTTCGCGCAACGCGGCAGCCCGCGTCCCAATCGGCTCGGGGTGACGACCGTCGAGGTCCTCGGCGTCGCCGGCCGGGTGCTCAGGGTGCGCGGGCTCGATGCGATCGACGGGACGCCCGTTCTGGACATCAAGCCGGCGATGCGTGGTTTCGAGCCGCGCACGCCGATCCGCGAGCCCGAATGGGCCGACGAAATCATGAGGAACTACTGGTGATGAACCTTCGTGACGCCATTCGCTCGATTCCGGACTATCCCAAGCCCGGCATCATCTTCCGCGACATCACCACGCTGCTCGGCGATCCGCGTGCCTTCCGTCGCGCGGTCGACGAATTGGTGCAGCCCTATGCCGGCACCGGCATCGAGAAGGTGGCGGGCATGGAGGCGCGCGGCTTCATCCTCGGCGGTGCGGTGGCGCATCAGCTCTCGGCCGGCTTCGTGCCGATCCGCAAGAAGGGCAAGCTGCCGCACGAGACGGTGTCGATCGCCTACAGCCTCGAATACGGCGTCGACGAGATGGAGATCCATCGCGATGCGATCGTGGCGGGCGAGAAGGTGGTGCTGGTCGACGACCTGATCGCCACCGGCGGCACGGCGACCGCCGCGGTGCAGCTCTTGCGCAACCTCGGCGCCGACGTGGTGGCGACCTGTTTCGTCATCGACCTGCCCGACCTCGGCGGCGCCGACAAGCTGCGCGCCATGGGCGTGCCGGTGCGCTCGCTGGTGGCCTTCGAGGGGCACTGAGCCCGCGTCCGCAGCCCCGCCTCACGGTTTGGCGGCGGGCGGAGCGTAGTCGGGCAGCGGGATCGACAGGAGGTCGGTCCCCGCCTTGGGCGGTGCCGACCCGACGGCGGCCTGCGGTGAAGCGAAGAGCTTCTCGGGCTTCGACAGTACGGGGAAGGCGAAGACAGCCGCCAGCACCGCGATCTCGACCGCCAGGAAGGGCGCCAGCCGGCGCAGGGTCGCGGCGAGCGGCGGGGGCTCGCGCATCAGGCCGCGCGACAGCATCAGCGCGTAGCCGACCGGCGGCGTGAGAAAGCTCAGCTGCAGCGTCAGCAGGATCAACGTCGCCACCCAGGCGGCGTCCTCGACCCGCATCAGGATCGCCGGGGCGACGATCGGCACGATCACGAAGATGATCTCGAAGGCATCGAGCACGAAGGCGGAGAGGCCGATCGCCGCGAGGCCGGCCGCGGCCGTGCCGGTCGGCCCGCCGGGGACGTCGGCGAGGAGGCTCGCGACCAGCCGGTCGGTGCCGAGCACCCGCAGCACCAGCGTGAAGGTGGTCGCCGACACCAGGAGGGCGAGGAGCACGCCGGTCGTCGCCAGCGTCTCGTCGAGCAGACGGGCAAGCGCGCCGCCCGAGAGGCGCCCGGTCACGGCAGCGGCGGCGAAGAGCACCGTCGCGCCCATGGCGGCGGCCTCGACCGCATAGAAGCGCCCGGCCGCGACGCCGCCGAGCAGGCCGACGAGGAAGCCGATCGACACCACGGTGATGGCGACGTCGGCGAGGCCGGCCTTCGCCTCCTCGCGCGGTGCCGCGCGGGAACGCAGGCCGGCGATCGTCGCGACGGCGAGCGCGAGCACGAAGAACAGGCCGGCCGGCACCAGTGCGGCGCGGAAGACGTCGCGGGTGTTGACGATCAGATCCATCCGGCCGGTGGCGTTGAGCGCGGCGGTGTGGGCCGACAGCATGGCGTCGCCGAGCAGGATCAGCACCAGCGACGGCGGCACGACGACGCCGAGCGTGCCGGCGACGGCGATCAGCGCCTGCCGCGTCGGCGCATCGATGCCGGCGGCTTCGAGGCGCGGGGCGAGCGTGCGCGACAGCGCCACCACCGAGGCGCCGACCGAGCCGTTCATCGGCCCCATCAGCGCGCCGAGCGTCAGACCGGCGACGAGCGGACGATGGCCGCCGCGGCCGGGCAGCGCCCGCGACAGGGTGCGGAAGATGGCGTCGGTGATCGGCAGGCGGTCGATCAGCGCGCCCATCAGCACATAGAGCGGGATCGCCTGGATCAGGTCGTTCTCGAGCAGGCCGACGAGGCGCGAGGGCAGCGCCGAGAACAGCGTCGACGAGGCGCCGGAGAGGATCGAGACGACGGCGCCGAAGACGGAGGCCGCGATCAGCACGATCCAGGCGGGCAGCCCCGTCACGATCAGCGCGAGTCCGGCGACGACGAGGAGGACGATGCCGAAGAGGCTCACGGGCGCCTCCACAGGCGGGCGAGATCGACGCAACCCTGTGCGGCCACCAGCGTCGCCAGCAGCAGCATCGCCGCCTTGATCAGGAAATAGCCGGGGTCGTCGGTGTCCTGGAAGCGTTCGAGCCCGAGGATCGACCGCCACGCCGGGATCCAGCCCTTCCACAGCACGAAGCCGGCCCAGGGCAGAAGCGCCAGGCCGAGGGCGGCGGCGGCGATGCGGCGGCGGGTGCGGTCGGCGAGGCGGTGGGCGAAGAGATCGGCCGAGAGGTGGCGGCCCGTCCGCGTCGCCGCGGTCACGGCGCAGGCGACGTAGAGCGCGAAGATCCACTGGCCGAGGTCGTTCGCCTCGCGCGACCAGCGGCCGAGCCCATCGCGCAGCGGCCATTGCAGGAAGAGGAGGAGGACGATCGGCAGCGCCAGCCAGCGGCCGGCGGCGAGAATGCCGCCGACGGCGCGGTCGAGCGCCGTCGCGAGGGCTTGCGTCATGCGGTCCTCCCCGGTTCCGTCGCGGCGATGATGCGACGGCGGCGGGGGCGCCGCAAGGGCGGCTCACAGCACCGCGTCGGGCTCCAGCACGCACCAGCCGTCGGCGCGGGCCTCGATCTGCAGCGTCGCGTGGCCGATGTCGAAGCGCTCCTCCAGCATCGCCGCGGCGTCGCGCAGGAAGGCGTCGCCGGGGTGGCCTTCGGGCATGACGAGATGGGCGGTCAGCGCCACCTCGGTCGTCGACATCGCCCAGACGTGGAGGTCGTGCAGCGCCGCGACGCCGGGAAGGCTCGTCAGCGCCAGGCGCACCGCGGCCGGGTCGATGCCCGGCGGCACCGCGGCGACGGAGAGCACGGCGCTCTCCTTCAGGAGACCCCAGGTGCCCCAGAGCACGATCGCCACCACCACCAGCGTGACGATCGGGTCGATCGTCACGAGGCCGGTGAGCCACACCGCGAGGCCGGCGACGACGACGCCGGCCGAGATCAGTGCGTCGGTCAGCATGTGGAGATAGGCGCCGCGGATGTTGAGGTCGCCCTTGGAGCCGCGGGCGAAGAGCCAGGCGGTGAAGCCGTTGACGGCGATGCCGATGCCGGCGACCACCATCATCGTCGGGCCGGAGACCGGTTCGGGCGTGAGCAGCCGCTGCACGGCTTCCAATGCCAGCGCGCCGAGGGCGGCGACCAGGAAGACGGCGTTGAACAGGGCGGCGAGGATCGAGGTGCCGGCGAAGCCGTAGGTGAAGCGGGCGCTCGGCGGGCGCTTGGCGGCGCGGTCGGCGAGCCAGGCGACGACGAGGGCGAGCACGTCGGAGAGATTGTGGCCGGCGTCGGCGACCAGCGCCATCGAGTTGGCGGCGAGGCCGAAACCGATCTCGACCGCGACGAAGGCGGTGTTCAGCGCGATGCCGACGGCGAAGGCGCGGCCGAAGTCGGCGGGCGCATGGACGTGACCACCGGGACCGTGACGGTGGCCGTGATCGTGATCATGGCCGCACGCGTGTGCGTGGTCGTGGTGATCATGATCATCGTGACGGTGTGCGTCGGCGCTCATGCTTCGTCCTCTCGCAGATGCGAGACCATGCCTCGGCGTCGGGGCGGATACAATTACAGTCCGAGCGGTCGGGCGGGCGCCCATTTGACGTCGTCGATGCGCGGCGCGCCGGTCGCCAGCATCACCAGCCGATCGAAGCCGAGGGCGATGCCGCTGGTCGGCGGCATGGAACCGAGGGCGTCGAGGAAGTCCTCGTCGATCGGATAGCGCTCGCCGTAGGTTTCTTCCTTCGCCGCCATCTCGAGTTCGAAGCGACGGCGCTGTTCGACCGGGTCGGTCAGTTCGCCGAAGGCATTGGCGAGTTCGACGCCGCAGACCCAGAGCTCGAACCGCTCGGCGACGCGGGCGTCGTGCGGTGAGGGGCGGGCGAGCGCCGCCTCGCGCGACGGGTATTCCATCAGGATCGCCGGGCGGCCGTCGCCGAGCGCCGGTTCGATCTTCTCCGCCAGCACGCGGGAGAAGACGTCGGACCAGCCGTCGTCGTCCGACACGCGGATGCCGGCGGCGCGGGCACCCGCGGCGAGGCGGTCGCGGTCGGGTTCCAGGGTCGGGTCCTCGGGCAGGGTGGCCAGCAGGTCGATGCCGGCATGGCGCGCGAAGGCCTCGGCGCAGGTGATGCGTTCGGGCGTGGCGAAGGGATCACAGGTGCGGTCGCGGCGGCGGAAGGTGCGGGTGCCGACGGTCTCGGCGGCGAGCCGCATCAGGTCGGCGCAGTCGTCCATCAGCGTCTCGTAGGGGGCGTGGGCGCGGTACCATTCGAGCATGGTGAACTCGATGGCGTGGAGCGGTCCGCCCTCGCGGTTCCGCCAGACGCGGGCGAAGTCGAAGATCTTCTCCTCGCCCGCCGCCACCAGCTTCTTCATGGCGAACTCGGGCGAGGTATGGAGGAAGCGCGTCTCGGCGACGCCGTCGGCGCCGATCGGCGTCGCGGCGAGCGCGTGCAGATGGGTTTCGTTGCCGGGTGAGACCTGGAGAGCGTCGCATTCGACCTCGACGAAGCCGTCGGCCTCGAAATGCGCCCGGATCGCGCGCTTGACGGCGTTGCGGGCGAGAAGGAGGGGGCGGCGGTCGGCGTGAACGGCGCGATCCCACCAGGAAGAGGCGGCTTTCATGACTTTTTGCTTTCCTCCATGCGCGATCCGTGAGAGAGGAGACGCCGAGATCGTGCGGCCCGTCGGGTCAGCGCGCGCCGTTTCGTATTCTTTCCCAGAGGTCCCGCTCCCATGCGAGTCAATGCGCAGAATCTCCGCAAGGGCAACGTCGTCGAGATGGACGGCAAGCTCTATGTCGTTCTTTCCGCCGAGTCGTTCCATCCCGGCAAGGGCACGCCCACCACGCAGATCGACATGCGCCGCATTTCGGACGGCGTGAAGGTGTCCGAGCGCTGGAAGACCACCGAGCAGGTCGAACGCGCCATGCTCGACGAGCGCGCCTACGCCTACCTCTACAACGACGACGAGGGCTTCCACTTCATGAACAAGGAAAACTACGACCAGATCGTGGTTTCCAAGGACGTGGTGGGTGATCTGGCCGCCTATCTCCAGGAAGACATGGAGTGCCAGGTCGCGATCTATCAGGACGTGCCGGTGTCGATCGAACTGCCGCAGCGCGTCACGCTCGAGATCGTCGAGACCGAGCCGGTGACCAAGGGCCAGACCGCGTCGTCGTCCTACAAGCCGGCGCTTCTTTCGAACGGCGTCAAGACCGCCGTCCCGCCGCATGTCGGCGTCGGCACCCGCGTGGTCGTGATGACCGCCGACGGTTCCTACGTCGAGCGCGCGAAGGACTGATCGGTCCGATAGCGAACGCCCGAGAGACATGAAGAACCCGGCCGTGAGGCCGGGTTTTTTCGTGTGGTGGAGGCCGTGCCACCGGCTTCGTCCTTCGAGGCTCGGCTTCGCCGAGCACCTCAGGATGAAGCCGAACGGGCGGCGATCTCATGCGGCTTCATGGTGAGGTGGCCGGCCGGACGGCCGGCCCTCGAACCATGAGTGTGGGACCGATCCGTGCCGCCGCCTCACCCCTTCCACACCACGCCCGGCGGGTCGGGCGGCAGGGGGATGAATTCGGTCTCGCCGGGGACGCCGTCGAAGCGGCCGGCGCGCCAGTCTTCCTTGGCGGCTTCGATCCGGTCTTTCGAGGACGAGACGAAGTTCCAGTAGAGAAAGCGCCGTTCCGGGAAGGGCTCGCCGCCGAGGAGGGCGAAGCGGGTGGGTGTCACGGCGCGGACCACGATCTCGGCGCCGGGACGCAGCAGGATCAGGCGGTCGGGGGCGTGGACCGTGTCGTCGCCCTCGATGACGATCTCGCCGGTCGACGGCCAGATCGCCCGTTCCGAGAAGTCGGCCGGCAGGCGGAAACGGGCGCCGGCCTCGAGCACCACGTCGAGCTGCACCAGATCGGAGAAGACCGGTACCGGCGACGCCTTGCCGAAGGCCGAACCCGCGACCAGCGTGGCGCGCGCGCCGTCGCCCTCGAGGACGGGGAGGGCGGAAGCCTCGACATGGGTGAAGGTCGGGCCGGTTTCCTCGTGGCTCCGCGGCAGGGCGAGCCAGAGCTGGAGACCGGCGACGCGGTCGCCGTTCGTGCGCGGGGTCTCGGGGGTGCGCTCGGAATGGACGATGCCGCGGCCGGCGGTCATCCAGTTGACCGCGCCGGGGCGGATCACCTCGACGGCGCCGGTCGAGTCGCGATGGCGGATCTCGCCCTGGTGCAGGAAGGTCAGGGTCGACAGGCCGATGTGGGGGTGCGGCCGCACGTCGATGCCGCGGCCGGGGGCGAAGTCGACCGGGCCCATGGCGTCGAGGAAGACGAAGGGGCCGACCATGCGGCGCTCGGTGGTCGGCAGGGCGCGGCGGACGGTGAAGCCGTCGCCGAGGTCGTGCAGGCGCGGCAGGACGATCTTGTCGATCGGGGGCATGGGCTCGGCGGCGGTCATGGCTCTCTCCTCGTTCGAGGAGAAGATGGCACGTTCACGCCGCCAGACCAGTCGCCGAACGGGAAACGATCCGTTCGCCGCGGCTCAGGGCGCAGGGATCAGCGCTGCGCCTTCTCGACGTGGTCGGCGACGATGCGCCTGTTCTCCGGGTCGATCAGGCGTTCGCCGTCGGCGACGAGATCGGCCAGCGTCTGGGCGCGCAGCGCGTCGCGCCAGACCTGCTCGGCCGCCATCATGCGGGTCTTGATGAAGCAGTCCTGCCGCCACACCGCCGGGTCCTGCGACTTGCCGGGGCAGTTGCGGCGGATTTCGCGGCAGACGAAGGTCGGCTCGCTCCCGTCGATCGCCTCGACGACGTCGAGCAGCGTCACCGCGGCCGGTTCGCGGGCGAGACGATAGCCGCCGCGCGGGCCGGGAACGGCCTCGATCAGCCCGGCGGCGGTCAGTTCGCGCAGGTGCTTCAGGAGATAGCTCTCCGACACGCCGTGGATCTCGGCCAGCGCCTTGCCCGGCAGGACGCGCCTGTCTTCGAGCCCCGCCAGCACCAGCAGGCAGTGTAGCGCCGCCTCGACGCCGTCGCCGAGACGTCTCATGGCGCCCGCCTCCATGCGGATTTCGTCGGACGAGGATTGCGTTTCATAATCATCGATATATTTTATCCATGATTCGGCACGAGGTTTCGTGCCGCCACCGAGGAGAGAACCGACATGCTGCGCAGACTGAACGTGGCCGAGGCCACCCCCGATCTCTACCGTGCGATCCGCGCCCTCGACGGCGCCGTGAAGGCTTCCGGCATCGATACGCGCCTCCTGCATCTCGTCAAGCTCAGGGCGTCGCAGATCAACGGCTGCGCCTATTGCGTCGATCTGCACGTGGCGGAATCGCTCGCCGACGGCATCGACGCACGGGTGCTGCATCTCGTCTCGACCTGGCGGGAATCGCCGCTCTTCGACGCGCGCGACCGGGCGGTACTGGAATGGACCGAATGCGTCACCCGTCTCGCCGAGACCGGGGTGCCGGACGCGGCCTGGGAGGCCGTGCGGGCGTATTTCTCGGACGTGGACATCGCCCGGCTGATCGTCGCGATCGGCACGATCAACATCTGGAACCGCGTCGCGGTCGCCTCGCGGATGTTGCATCCGGTCGACCGGCCGCTGGTGTGAGCCTTACCCGTCGGCGCGCGGCCGGCGCGGCCACATGACGTTGCCGGTGAAGCGGAAGACCACTTCGCCGTCGACGAGGCCCTCGTTCAGCGTGGTGAAGACGCCCCATTCGGGACGCGTCGCCGAAGGCCTCGCCTTCACCAGGCGCGAGCGGTAGTGGACGGTCTGGCCGGCGAGCACCGGCTTCAGCCAGCGCATGTCTTCGAAGCCCGGCGAGGGGCCGGGCACGGGGACGATCTCGCCGCGGGCGGCGCGGGCTTCCATCTCGCGGTTCTGATGGGCGATCCACAGCGCCATCCAGGCGCAGGCGACGTGCCAGCCGGACGCCGCCAGCCCGCCGAAGAGCGAGGCGCGGCCGGCCTCCTCGTCGAGGTGGAAGGGCTGCGGATCGAAGTCGCGGGCGAAGGCGATGATCGCCTCGGCCGTGAACGTGTGTGCGCCGAGTTCGACGGACCAGTCGGCAGGGATCTCCTCGAGCCACATCATGGTGTGGCCCTCCGGCGCATCATCAGCGTCGATTCCATGATCGCCACCGGCTCGCGGGCTTCGCCCACGACACGGTCGACGTCCATGCGTCCGCGCAGGATGCCGACGGTCGGCCGGCTCTGCGAGGTGCGGGCGTCGAGGATGGTCAGGCGGACGGCGAGACGGTCGCCGGCGCGCACCGGCTTCAGCCAGCGCATGCGGTCGATGCCGGGCGAGCCGAGCGAGGCGGCGGTCGAGAGGAGGCCGTCGACCAAGAGGCGCATGCCGACGCAGCCGGTGTGCCAGCCCGACGCGGCGAGCGAGCCGAGCAGCGAGGCGGCGCCCGCCGTCTCGTCGAGATGCATCGGCTGGGGGTCCCACAGGCGGGCGAAGGCGACGATCTCGTCGCGCGTCATCGTCTTCTCGCCGAGCGGGAGAACGTCGCCGACGGCGAAGTCTTCGTAGTGGCGCAGCGTCGAGGTCATGGCGTCTTCGGGCATTCGGGTCCAAAATCGCGGCGGTTTCGTTCGAATCGCAAGAGGCAAGAGCCGATGTGGGCCTCACTTCTGTCGCTCGACACGCGGGTCGGTCCGCATCTCGTGCGGCCCTTCTGGGTCGTCGGCTCGACGCTCGCCCTGGTGCTCGCCGGCATCGGGCTGGTCATCGGGCTCGGACTGCTGGCGATCTCGCCGGTGCTCGGGCTGATGGTCGTCGGTCTCGGCCTGTTGCTCGGCGCCGCGGTCTTCCTCGGCGTGCGGCTGACGGCGGAAGCCGCTTCGATCGTCTTCGCCCAAGGGTCGGCACCGCCGGGCGCGCGGCTCGACCGCACGGCGTGAAAACGGCGGGGGAGGGCCCCCGCCGTCTGGTTTCTCAGGCGTTGAAGCGGAAGAGCAGGATGTCGCCGTCCTGGACGACGTATTCCTTGCCTTCGTCGCGGGCCTTGCCGGCTTCCTTCGCCGCCGCCTCGCCACCCAGCGCGACATAGTCGTCGTAGGCAATGGTCTGGGCGCGGATGAAGCCGCGTTCGAAGTCCGAGTGGATCACGCCGGCGGCGCCCGGGGCCTTGGTGCCCTTGACGATGGTCCAGGCGCGCGTCTCCTTCGGACCCACCGTGAAGTAGGTGATGAGACCGAGCAGCTCGTAGCCGGCGCGGATCAGGCGATCGAGGCCCGGCTCGTGCAGACCCATGCCTTCGAGGAACTCGAGCTCCTCTTCGTCCGACAGCTGCGCGATCTCGGCTTCGATGGCGGCGGAGATGACGACGGCGCGGGCGCCCTGCTTGGCGGCCATCTCCTCGACGGCCCGCGAGTGCGCGTTGCCGGTGGCGGCCGAGGCCTCCTCGACGTTGCAGACGTAGAGCACGGGCTTCGAGGTGAGCAGCATCAGCCCGTCGAGCAGCGGCCTGTCCTCGTGAGAGACCTCGAGCAGACGGACCGGCTTGCCGTGCTGCAGCAGCTCGAGCGCGCCTTCCATCACCGGCAGGATCTGCTTCGAATCGCGCTCGCCGCCCTGCGCCTTCTTGCGGGTGGCGACGACGCGGCGCTCGAGGCTGTCGAGGTCGGCGAGCATCAGCTCGGTCTCGACGGTCTCGGCGTCGGCGACGGGATCGACGCGACCCTCGACGTGGGTGACGTCACCGTCCTCGAAGCAGCGCAGGACGTGGACGATCGCGTCCACCTCGCGGATGTTGGCGAGAAACTGGTTGCCGAGGCCTTCGCCCTTGGAGGCGCCGCGGACCAGGCCCGCGATGTCGACGAAGGTGATGCGGGTCGGAACGATCTGTGCCGACTTGCCGATCTTGGCGATGGCGTCCATCCGCGGGTCGGGGACGCCCACCTCGCCGGTGTTCGGCTCGATGGTGCAGAAGGGATAATTGGCTGCCTGCGCCGCCGCGGTGCGCGTCAACGCGTTGAAGAGGGTCGACTTGCCGACGTTCGGCAGGCCGACGATGCCGCACTTGAAACCCATGGGTCGATCGTTCCGTCAGATGAGAGATCAGCGACGGCGGAACTGCTGGCCGCCGGGACGCGGCGGCGGCGGGGCGCCGTCGGCACGGATTTCGCGATGACGGAAGACCAGACGGCCCTTCTCGAGGTCGTAAGGCGACATCTCGACGGTCACACGGTCACCGGCCAGCGTCTTGATGCGGTTCTTCTTCATCTTGCCGGCGGTGTAGGCGATGATCTCGTGGCCGTTCTCGAGGCGCACCTTGAATCGGGCGTCGGGCAGGATTTCGAGGACGAGGCCCTCGAACTGGATCAGTTCTTCCTTGGCCATGTGGCGTGGTTCCGTTTCCGGTTGTTCGTTCGGGGTTGGCATATAGCCGAAAAGCATCGAGCCGGAAACGGGGAAAGCCCGAGTCCCGGCTCGATTCGAACGTGTCGCGAGGTCGCGTCAGGCGGCGGTGATGCGCGCCGCGGCCGACTTGCCCGAACGACGGTCGACTTCGACCTCGAAGGAAACCTTCTGGCCTTCGGTCAGGGTGGTCATGCCCGAGCGCTCGACGGCCGAGATGTGGACGAAGACGTCCTTGGAGCCGTCATCCGGCTGGATGAAGCCGTAGCCCTTGGTTTCGTTGAAGAACTTGACGACGCCGATAGTCATGTGGGTGGTCCTTGCCGCTCGTCGCAGATATGGAAGATCACGCCGCACGAGCCGCGCCGCGATCTGGTCGGTCGAATTTTGGGAGAGCTGACGAGGACACTCGAAGTTGCCTCCGAGCGAAGGTGCCGATGGTCTGGCCAAAGTCCGATGCGCACATCATACCGCGTCGGGGCCGCGCAAACAAGGAAGGCGGGAAAACCCGTTCAACGCTTCTTGGCGGCGAGGAGACGGCGCAGCGTCTCGGCCATGGCGTTCTTCGCTGCGGGCTCGGGACCGGCGGGTTTCGGCGCGGCGGGGGCGGTCTTGGGCGGCGGTGCCTTGTCGGTCGCGGGCTTCGCCGCGATGCGGTTCATGAAGCCGGTGTCGTTGCCGGCGACGAGGAAGGTCGCCGCATCGGCGACGTCGTCGAGCAGCGGCTCCAGCCATTCGCGGTCGACCTTGGCGAAATCGCCGAGCACCCAGCCGGTGACGCGTTCCTTCGAGCCGGGATGGCCGATGCCGAGGCGGATGCGGCGATAGTCGGCGCCGATGTGGGCGCCGATCGAGCGCAGGCCGTTGTGGCCGGCATGGCCGCCACCGAACTTGACGCGGATGCGGGCGGGATCGAGGTCGAGCTCGTCGTGGAAGACGACGACGTCCTTCGGCTCGATCTTGTAGAAGCGGGCGGCCTCGGCGACGGAACGACCGCTCTCGTTCATGTAGGTCTGGGGCTTCAAGGCGACGATCTTCTCGTCACCGATGGTGCCTTCGCAGACCTGGCCCTGGAACTTGGCGCGCCAGGGGGAAAAGGAATGGCGGCGGACGATCGCGTCCACCGCCATGAATCCGATGTTGTGTCGATTTCTCGCGTATTCCGCGCCGGGATTGCCGAGGCCCACGAAGAGGAGCATGGGTCGCCTCCGGCGCGGAAATGCGAAATCACGCGGCCGGGGTCTCGGCGGCTTCCGAGAAGCCGACCGGCGCGGTGATCGAGAGAACGGTGTAGTTCTTCTCGTGGATGACCGGCTTGATGCCGGCGGCGAACTTCACATCCTCGATGTGGATGCTGCCGCCGATGTTCAGCTCGGTCACGTCGACCTCGACCGCTTCCGGGATCGAATCGGCGCGGACCTGCAGCTCGACCTCGTGATGGACGATCGAGAGGGCACCGCCGCGCTTCAGACCGACCGAGGCCTCCTGGTTCACGGCATGGACCGGAACGAAGACGGTGACGATGGTCTCGTCGGAGATGCGCAGGAAGTCGATGTGGGTCAGGGTGTCCTTGACCACGTGCATGTGGAAGTCCTTCGGGATCACGCGGATCTTCTCACCGCCGACCACGATGGTGGCGACGGTGGTGAGGAAGCCACCGGCACGCAGGCGCTTGTCCGCTTCCTTGTAGGGGAGCGAGATCGCCAGCGGGGGCTTCTTGTCACCGTAGATGACGGCGGGAACACGGCCTTCCAGACGCAGCGCACGAGCGGCCCCCTTGCCGACCCGTTCGCGCACCACGGCCTCGAGCTCGTAAGACTGACGGCTCATGGGGTGCTTTCCTTCATTCAGAGAATTCAAAAGAAAAAGGCCGGTCGACCGGCCCTTTCGGCTCTCGTCCGCGGACCCTCACGGGCGCACGGACGACGTCCCCAACGTTGCCTCCAGGGGTGTCGGCGTCGCGGGACCGGGCGCGTCTCTAGCACCGAAGGGGGCAAAGCGCAAGGATTTCGGCCGGAAATTCACCGCCGAAAGGCGCTTTGCCGGTGTCGTTCAGCCCGCCAGTTCGCGCGAGCGCTTCGCGGCGGCGGCAACCGCTTCCGTCATCAGCTTCATCAGCGCGTCTCCGCCCATCATGACGGCCAGCGCCGCGGCGGTGGTGCCGCCCGGCGAGGTGACGTTGATGCGCAACTGCTCCGGGCTCTCGGGGCTCTGGAACAGCAGTTCGCCGGCGCCCTCGACCGTCGCGCGGGCGAGCCGGGCGGAAAGATCGGCGGGCAGACCGGCGGCGGCACCGGCGGCGGCGAGCGCCTCCACCATGTGGAAGACATAGGCCGGACCCGAGCCCGAGACCGCGGTGACGAGGTCGATGTGCTCTTCCTTCTCGACCCACTCGAGCCGGCCGATGGTGGCGAGCAGCGCGCCGACCAGCTCACGGTCCTCGGCGGTCACGGCGGGGCCGCAGGCGGCTCCCGTGATGCCGCGGCCGACCTGGGCGGGCGTGTTGGGGATGGTGCGGACGATTCGCTCGGTGCCGAGGCCGTTCGCGAAGGTCGCGATGGTCTTGCCGGCGACGACCGAGATCACCGCCGTGCCGGGGTCGACCAGAGCCTTGATCCCCGGCAGGACGCCGTCGAGGACCTGCGGCTTCACCGCGACGAGCAGCACCCGCGCCGTGACGTTCGCCGGTGCCGCGGTCTCGAGGCGGAAGCCGTGTTTCGCGGCCAGCGCCGCCAGTTCCGGCGAGACGTGCTTCTCGATCACGACGACGGCCGCGGGCGAGAGGCCCCGGTCGAGCCAGCCGGCGAGCATGGCGCCGCCCATCTTGCCGCAACCGACGAGGACCAGCGGACGGGCGGCGGAAAGCGTGTCGATCATGCGTTGCCCACGGTTTCGAAGAGGGCCCCCTCGAGCGCCTCCTGGGCCGAACGACCGGCCCAGACGACGAACTGGAAGGCCTGATAGTAGCGGTCGCAGCTCTCGATCGCGCCGACCAGCATGGCGCCGATCTGGCGTGCCGAGGGCTCGATGCCGCCGGTCAGCAGCAGGGCGTGGCGATACATCACCACGCCTTCGCCCGACCACAGGTCGAAGTGACCGAGCAGCATCTGCTCGTTGACGATTGCCAGGAGGCGCATCACCTCGGCGCGGCGCTGGTCGGAGACCTTGAGGTCGAAGGCGCAGGCCAGATGCAGCGCCTCGACGTCCTCCATCCAGGAGACGGAGACGTGATAGTCGCACCACGAACCGGCGATCGAGACGGTGATCTCGTCGTCGCCGGACCGCTCGAAGGACCAGTCCTCGAGGGCGGCGACGTGTTCGATCACGTCCACCGGGTGGGCTTGCCGTTCGAGTTCCAATTCGATCAGGCTCATCGGCGAGGTCTCGCGAGAGTGGAATGGCCGGACGCGGGGAGACGCAACAGGACGCATCACCACTGGAACCTTCGTCGAAGACTAGTCTTCGTCGAACGCAGGAGCGACGAGGCGCGGAACACCGATCGAAAGATCGACCGGCGGCGCGAATCTCTCGTACGAGTTTCAGTATAGGCCGAGACGAGCGGGCGGCGACCTTCCCCGGCGTCGATTGCCGGGGAAAAAATGTGGACGGTTCGGCAGCCTGTGGATGGTCAGTCGGCGCCGGGGGCGGGGGCGGCGTCGAGCCGGGCGGCGAGCGCCTCGATCTCGTCGAGCGCGAAGACCTCTATTCCCGCGTCGCGCAGGGCGCGGGCGGCGACACCCTCGCCGAGCCGTTTCCTGCCGGAAAACGTGCCGTCGGCGATCAACTGCGAGCCGCAGGTGGGGCTGCCGTCGGTCAGAAGCGCGAAGCGGGCGGCACGGACGCGCGCCATCGACACCGCGATGCGGGCGCCCTCGCGGAAGGCCTCCGTATGATCGCCGCCGGTCGCATCGCGGATCGCGGCACGGCCCTCGAGCACGTCGGTCGCGGTCGCCTCGGGCACGATCTCGGCGGCGGGGCGCGGCGTCGTCAGGCCGGCCATGGTCTCCGGGCAGAGCGGCACGAGGCGTCCTTCCTCGGCCCACTGCGCCAGGAGCGGGTGATGAGCGGTCTTGGCGCCGCCGTCATAGCGCACCGGCCAGCCGATCAGACAGGCGGAGACGAGGATGCGGTCCATGGCCGTCAGGCGACGGCGGGGCCGGAGGGATCGCCGGCGACCAGCGTCTGCGAAAGGTCCGACTTGCCGCCTTCGAGCTTCGCCAGTCGCGCCTCGAGATCGGCGAGGCGATGGGCGAGCGCCTCGTTCTCCTCGCGCGCCTTGATCGCCATGTCGCGGACGGCCTCGAAATCCTCGCGCTTGACGAGGTCCATGTCGGCGACGAAGCCCTCGGCGCGCGCCTTGACAGCGGCCTCCACTTCCTTGCCGAGCCCCTGCGCCATGCCGGCGGCATCGGTCACGAGCTTGGCGATGTCGTCGAAGATACGGTTGCCGGTCTGGGTCACGGGCGTCGCTCCTGATACGGGGCCGCGAGCCCGCAGGCCCCGGCAGCTGCGATGGTTATGGGGTGGCGTCGGGGCGATCGCAAGGGGCGGTCAGGCCGACGTCTGCCGTTCGATCCGAGTGCCCG
This sequence comes from Pinisolibacter sp. DMC19, assembly GCF_056313985.1. Classification (NCBI taxonomy): domain Bacteria; kingdom Pseudomonadati; phylum Pseudomonadota; class Alphaproteobacteria; order Hyphomicrobiales; family Ancalomicrobiaceae; genus Pinisolibacter; species Pinisolibacter sp. DMC19. Next base: position 366,250 of record NZ_JBQUZF010000004.1, read on the forward strand.
CCCGCCCGTCACGAGGACGCGACCGTACGGATGTCACCCTCGCCTTGACGTCGCGACGCGGGCACCGCACTGTCGCCGCGTCCGGCGAACGCGAGATCGAAATGCCCCTCTTCGTCATGCCCTTTCCGGTGATCGATCCGATCGCGGTTCAGATCGGCCCGTTGGCCATACGCTGGTATGCGCTCGCCTATGTGGTGGGCATCCTGCTCGCCTGGTGGTTCGTTCGCCGTCTGGTCGAGAAGGTGCCGCTGTGGAACGGCGCGCCGCGGCCGACGCCCGAGAACATCGACGACTTCATCCTCTGGGCGACGCTGGGCATCGTGCTCGGCGGGCGGCTCGGTTACGTCGTCTTCTACAATTCCGCCCATTATCTCGCCCATCCGAGCGAGATCTGGCAGGTGTGGGGCGGCGGCATGTCGTTCCACGGCGGCTTCCTCGGCGTCGTCGTCGCCATGGCGCTGTTCACCCGCGGCAAGGGCTTCCCGCTGCTGACCCTGTTCGATCTCGCGGCAGCGGCGGCGCCGTTCGGGCTGTTCTTCGGCCGCATCGCCAATTTCGTGAACGGCGAGTTGTGGGGCCGTGCCGCCGACGTGCCGTGGGCGATGGTCTTCCCGCACGGCGGGCCGATCGCGCGCCATCCGAGCCAGCTCTACGAGGCCGCGTTGGAGGGCATCGTGCTCTTCGCGGTGATCGCCCATCTGGTGTTCCGCACGAGGCTCCTCGAGAAGCCCGGTGTGATCGCCGGCATCTTCGCCATGGGCTACGGGCTCGCGCGCTTCACCGTCGAGTATTTCCGCGAGCCCGACGCCCAACTCGGCTATCTCTTCGGCTTCATCACCATGGGTCAGATCCTGTCGCTGCCGATGGTGGCGGCGGGCGCGGCGCTGGCGATCTGGGCATGGAAGCGCGCAGCGCGGGCGAGAACGGCGACGGCCGGGGAGACTGCATGAACGCCACGCCCCTCGAACGCCGCATCAAGGCGCGGATCCGGCTCGAGGGTCCGATGTCGGTGTTCGACTTCATGGGGACGTGTCTTTCCGATCCCGAACACGGCTACTACATGGCGCGCGAGCCCTTCGGGGCGGAGGGCGACTTCGTCACCGCGCCGGAAGTCTCGCAGATGTTCGGCGAGGTCATCGGCGCCTTCGTCGTCGAGGCCTGGGAGCGGCTCGGCCGGCCGGCGCCGTTCCATCTCGTCGAGTTCGGCCCCGGCCGCGGCACGCTGATGGCCGATCTTCTGAGAGTCGCGAAGCGCGTGCCGGCCTTCGTCGCCGCCGCTCGCCTCGGCCTCGTCGAGACCAGCCCGCGGCTCCGGGCCAAGCAGGCGGCGACGCTCGCCGGTGGGCCGCTGGCGCCGGTCTGGTACGGTTCCGACGAGGAGATCCCGGTGGGGCCGCTGATCGCCGTCGCCAACGAGTTCTTCGACGCCCTGCCGATCCGCCAGTTCGAACGCGACGGCGCCCTCTGGCGCGAGCGCATGGTCGGGCTTTCGGAAGAGGGGAGCCTCGTCTTCGGCCTCGGCCCGACGGCGATCGGCGAGGCCGATCTGCCCGAACGCCTCGGCGTCGCGCCGCAGGGGGCGATCGTCGAGGTCTCGCCGATCGGCGTTTCGATCATGCGGCGGCTGGCGGCGCGGATCGCCGCGTCGGGCGGCATGTTGCTCGCCATCGACTACGGCTTCGCCGGCCCGGCCTTCGGCGACACGTTCCAGGCGGTGCGGTCGCATTCCCCCGTCGACGTGCTCGATCGGCCGGGCGAGGCGGATCTGACCGCTCATGTCGACTTCACCGCGCTGGCGGTCGCGGCGCGGGCGGCGGGGGCGAGCATCCACGGCATCGTCGAACAGGGCGACTTCCTTCTCGCCCTCGGTCTCGCCGAACGGGCCGGCCGGCTCGGCGCCGACAAGGACGAGGCGACGCGGGCCGACATCGTCGGTCAGGTCGAACGCCTCGTCGGAGCCCAGGAAATGGGCTCGCTGTTCAAGGTCTTGGCCGTCAGCCGATCCGGCGTGACGCTGCCGGGGCTCTCACTCTGGTCCCCCGTCGAGGAGCCCGCGCGCTCGTGATCCGTTCGCCCCTGCTTTCCGATCTTCCCGGCATCGCCCACGGCTTCTTCACCCGCGAGGGCGGCGTTTCCGACGGGCTCTACGCCAGCCTCAACGTCGGCCTCGGCTCGAGCGACGAGCGGGCGCGGGTGCTCGAGAACCGCCGCCGGGTGGCGGCGGCGCTCGGCGTCGCCGGGGATGCGCTCGCCATGCCCTATCAGGTCCATTCGCCCGACGTGGCGGTGGTCGAGGAAGTCTGGGGGCCGGGCGAGGGGCCGAAGGTCGACGCGGTGGTGACGGCGCGCGAAGGCGTGGCGATCGGGGTTGCGACCGCCGACTGCGGGCCGATCCTCTTCGCCGATCCGCAAGCGCGGGTGGTGGGTGCCGCCCACGCCGGCTGGCAGGGGGCATTCAAGGGCGTGATCGCGGCGACGGTCGCGGCGATGGAGGGGCTGGGTGCCGCGCGGGGCCGCATCGTCGCGGTGCTCGGGCCGACCATCTCGGCTTCGGCCTACGAAGTCGGGCCGGAATTCGTCGCGCGATTCGTCGATGCCGATTCGGGTTTCGCGCGGTTCTTCGTGCCGTCGGAGCGGGCGGGGCACGCGATGTTCGATCTACCGGCCTTCGTCGCCTTCCGTCTGGAGGAGGCCGGCGTCGGGCGGCGCGGCGATCTCGGCGCCTGCACCTATGCCGACGAGGCGCGGTTCTTCTCCTATCGTCGCACCACCCATCGGCGCGAGCCGGATTACGGCCGGCTGGTCTCGGCGATCGCGCTCTCCGCGGCGCCATGATTTCTGGACCGCCGGGCGGTTTCCGGCTAGACAGACCCGCAAGTCCACTCTCGGCGACGAGGCAGCGCGCGATGCAATCCAACGGTCCCATCGATCCTTCGAAGCGCCGCACGCTCGCGCGCGTCGCGGCCGTCGCGCTCGGGGTCTCGGCGCTCGCCGGCTGCATGGGCGAGCAGACGCTCGAGGATGCGGGGGCGACACTGTCGGGTCGCATTCGGCTGGCGCCGCTGCGCGAGGCGCCACCGGCGGGGCGGCCGACGGTGCAGTTCCTGCCGATCTCGGGCACGCCGGTGACGATCGCCGACGCCATCTATCGCGGCATCCGCAACGCGGCGCCGCAGGCCGGCATCACGCTGGTCCACCGGCTCGAGGAGCCGGCGACCTGGCGCGTGCAGGGCCATCTGGTGGCGCTCGGCCACGCCACGGCCTCGACCATCATCTTCACCTGGGACGTCTACGACGCGCAGGGCAACCCGGTCTATCGCCTCACCGGTCAGGAAGTGTCGCGCGGCGTCGAGGGCGACCCGTGGGGCGCGGTCGACGGCGCGGTACAGGAGCGGCTCGCGGCGCGGGCCGTGCGCGGACTGCAGAGCTGGCTCAACCGCACCTGATGCCGGGATCCGACGATCGGGCGGTTTACGACGGCGGACAAAGCCGTTAAAAGGCCGGCCATTCCCGTCCATGGCGCGCGCCCGCGCCGACTTCACGAGACACGCGACCCGAGTCGCGACCGTCTCCTCCGTCGAGAGGCATCGGATGAAGATCGTCTGCGGCAATTCCAACCGCGTTCTCGCCGCCGAGATCGCCAAGTATCTCGAGATCCCGCTGTCGGCCTGCTCGGTCAAGCGCTTCGCCGACCAGGAGATCTTCGTCGAGATCCAGGAAAACGTGCGCGGCGAGGACACGTTCGTCGTGCAGTCGACGAGCTACCCGGCCAACGATCACTTGATGGAACTGCTCATCATGATCGACGCGCTGCGCCGTTCCTCGGCGCGCCGCATCACGGCCGTGCTGCCCTACTTCGGCTACGCCCGCCAGGACCGCAAGCCCGGCCCGCGCACCCCGATCTCGGCGAAGCTCGTCGCCAACCTGATCACCCATGCCGGTGCCGACCGTGTTCTCACGCTCGACCTGCATGCCGGCCAGATCCAGGGCTTCTTCGACATCCCGACCGACAATCTCTATGCCGCGCCGGTGATGATGCGCGACATCAAGGAGCGTTACGCGCCGGGCACCGTGATGGTCGTCTCGCCGGACGTCGGCGGCGTGGTGCGCGCCCGTGCGCTCGCCAAGCGCATCGACGCCTCGCTCGCCATCGTCGACAAGCGTCGCGAGCGGCCGGGCGAATCGGAAGTGATGAACGTCATCGGCGACGTCTCGGGCCGCTCCTGCATCCTGGTCGACGACATCATCGATTCGGGCGGCACGCTGTGCAACGCGGCGGAAGCGCTCTTGAAGCGCGGCGCCAAGGACGTGTCGGCCTACTGCACCCACGGCGTGCTGTCGGGCGGCGCGGTGGCCCGCATCACCTCGTCGAGCCTCAAGGAACTGGTGATCACCGATTCCATCCAGGCGACCGACGCGGTGAAGGCGGCCTCCAACATCCGCCTGCTGTCGATCGCGCCGCTGCTCGGCGAGGCGATCGCCCGCACCGCGCAGGAACAGTCGGTGTCGAGCCTGTTCGACTGATCCGATCGTTCTTTGTCCACCGTATCGAACCCGCGGCCGGTGACGGTCGCGGGTTTTTTCATCGGCCACGAGGCGTCTTTCCGCCGCCGCAAATCCGCGCGACGATCGGGCGTCATCGGAAGGAGACCGACATGACGAGCGAAACGGGCATGGCGAGCGAAGCGGGCGTCGACGTCACCGCGCGCGCCGAGACGGCGCTTCTGCAACTCGTGGCGGAACGACCGTTCCGCACGATCGGGCTCTCGGCCGTCGCCGAACGGGCGGGTGTTGCGCTCGCCGACCTGCGGCGGGCCTGGGACGGGCCGCTCGACGGTCTCTCCGGCTTCGCCCGGCGGATCGACACGGGCGTGCTCGCCGGCGACGATCCGGGCATGAAGGGCGAGCCCACCAAGGATCGGCTCTTCGACGTGCTGATGCGCCGCTTCGACCTGCTCGCGCCCCATCGCGCCGGCCTGAAGGGGCTCGAACGCTCGGCGCGGCGCGATCCGGTGTTGGCGTTGCATCTCACCCGTCTGGTGGTCGGCTCGCAGGCCTGGATGCTCGAGGCGGCGGGCGTGTCGGCAGCCGGACCGCGCGGTGCGCTCAGGGCGCTCGGGCTCGCCGCCGGGCTCTCGCGGGTGGTGCCGGTCTTCCTCGCCGAGGAAGAATCGGGTCTGCCCAAGACCATGGCGGCGCTCGACACGACGCTCGATCGGCTGGGCGGTCTCGCTCGACGGGCGCGCAGGTTCGAGGCGCGGTTCGGACGCATCCTGTGCCGTCGGTCCTGCGACGCGCCGGCGGCGGCGAAGGCGACCGCAGAGCCGAGCACCGCGGCGGCCGATCCGTCGATCTGATCAGCCCGGAATGCGGACGACGGCGCGCAGACCGCCGAGCGGGCTCGTGTCGAGGGTGATGTCGCCGCCGTGGCTGCGGGCGATGTCGCGCGAGATGGCGAGGCCGAGGCCGGTGCCGCCCTCGTCCTGATTGCGCGCCTCGTCGAGTCGGTAGAACGGGCGGAAGACATTCTCGCGCTCCGCCTCCGGCACGCCGGGGCCGTCGTCGTCGACGGTGACGGTCAGCCAGCCGTCGGCGTGCGCCCCCGTCATTTCGACGCGATCGGCATGGCGCAGCGCGTTGCCGACGAGGTTGCCGAGCAGACGCTTGAAGGCGTTGGGGCGCAGGACGATCTCGGGATCGCCGCGGAACAGGATCGCGATCTCGAAGCCGGCGCGTTCGGCGTCCATGGCGATCGCCGCCATCATCTCCGCCATGTCGGTCGGTGCCGCCTCCTCCTCGCCCTCGCCGCGGGCGAAGGCGAGATAGGCCTCGAGCATGGCCTGCATCTCGTCGATGTCGACGTCGAGCGCCTCACGGTCGGGGCCGTCGGGCAGCAGGGCGAGCTGGAGACGGAAGCGGGTCAGCACGGTTCGCAGGTCGTGGCTGACACCGGCGAGCATGGCGGTGCGCTGTTCGATCTGGCGCTCGATGCGCGAGCGCATCAGCGCGAAGGCCTCGCCGGCACGGCGGACCTCGCGGGCGCCGCTCGGCTTGAACTCGCCCACGACGCGGCCCTTGCCGAAACTCTCGGCGGCGTCGGCGAGGCGTTGGATCGGCCGGATCTGGTTGCGCAGGAAGAGGATGGCGATGGCGAGCAGCACCAGCGACGCCGACACCATCCATACGAGGAAGATGTGCGAGTTCGAGGCATAGGCCTGCGACCGGCGGGCGATGACGCGCAGCACGCCCGACTTCAGCACGATGCGGATCTCGACGAGGTCGGAGTTGCCGACCGTGTCGATCCAGAAGGGCCGGCCGACGCGGGTGGCGATCTCGTCGGAGAGTGCGTTGTCGAGCAGCGAGAAGAAGGGTCGCGGCATCGGCGGCGGCAGGGTCGAGCCGGGCAGAACCGAGACCTGGAAGCCGAGGTCGCGTTCGGCGATCCCGCCGATCAGGCGCCAGTCGGGATCCTGCGGCCAGGTGTCGATCACCTCGATGACGGCGGCGACGTCGCGGGCGAGCGCTTCCGACAGGCGGCCGGTGACGAGGCGCCAGTGACGCTCCATGAAGACATAGGCGACGACCGACTGCAGGATCAACACCGGCAGGATGACGATCAGCAGCGACCGGGCATAGAGGCCCTTGGGCAGGTGATCGGCGATGCGACGGGCGAAGCGGCGCCAGGCGAGGCGGATGCGCACCAGCGGCGCGTCGCGCAGCAGACCGATGCGCGGACCGTCGTCGTCGAGGCTCATGGGGCGGCCTGATCTGTCTTGAGGCGATAGCCCTGGCCGCGGACGGTGACGAGATGGATCGGGTTGGCCGGATCGGTCTCGATCTTGCGGCGCAGGCGATTGATCTGGACGTCGGCGGTGCGGTCGCCGAGGGCGCTCTCGCCCTGCACGATCTCGTGGCGCGGGATGATCTCGCCGGAGCGGTCGGCGAACATGCGCATCAGCCGGAGTTCGCCGTCGGTCAGGCGGACGATCTCGTCGCCGCGGCGCAACTCGTCGCGGTCGCCGTCCCAGACGAAGGGGCCGAAGTGCAGTTCGTGCGCCCGGGCCTTCGGCGCCGGGCCGCCGCGCTTGAGGATGTTGTTCAGCCGCAGCAGCAGTTCGCGCGGGTCGAAGGGCTTGGCGAGATAGTCGTCGGCGCCGAGCTCGAGGCCGCGGATGCGGCTCTCGGTCTCCGAACGCGCGGTCAGCATCAGGATCGGTACGCTCGATCCGGACCGTACTCGGCGGGTGAAGTCCATGCCGTTCTCGCCCGGCATCATGACGTCGACCACCAGCAGGTCGAAATCCATGATCGCCATCTTCTTGCCGGCCTCCTCGGCCGACTGGGCGGCGGTGACGCGGAAGCCGTTCTCGGCGAGGAAGCGCGAGATCAGGGTGCGGATGCGGCTGTCGTCGTCGACGACCAGCAGGTGGGGCGCCTCGTCGGCGGGGATCGGGGCTTCGATCGCGTCGATCGTGTTCATGGCGTCTCGTCCAGCGGCGGAGGGGCGGGCCGATTGGTGTAGCGACTGACGCGCGGGCGCTCGTCGGCGTCGATCATCAGGCGCAGGAACTCGCGGGCACGCGCCGCGCCGTCGGGACCGAGGGCCTGGAAGGCGGCGGCGATCCGGCCGATCTGCGGCAGCGACAGCGACCGGGCGAGGGCGCGTCCCTTGTCGGTGGCGTAGAGCAGGCGCTGGCGACGGTCGGTCGAGCCGGTGCGGCTCTCGATGTGGCCGGTCTCGACCAGTTCCTTCAGCACGCGGGCGAGCGACTGCTTGGTGATCTTCAGGATGTCGAGCAGTTCGGCGACCGAGAGGCCCGGATTGCGATCGACGAAGTGGAGCACCCGGTGATGCGCCCGGCCGAAGCCGTAGCGGGAGAGAATCGCGTCCGGGTCGGCGACGAAGTCGCGATAGGCGAAGAAGAACAGCTCGAGCATCTCGAGGAAGGCCGACGACGGCGTGTCGCCGCGTGCGGGTGCGGCGCGCGGCGCGGCGCGGGGGGCGGCCGGACGGCGCGGGGCGGCATCGGGCCCGGCGGGTGTCGCGGCTTCGAGGGTATCGTCGACCATCTCGCGTCTTCGGGTTCGGCGCGGCGGGAGGGGCCGCGCGTGGTGCCCACGATAGCGCGAAGAGGGCGGGCAAGGCAAAAGCCGCGCGCGCATTCGTGATGCCTCACCCTTGCATCGGCGCGCGTTTCGGGGGAAACCCCTTCGACGTCATTCGGCCGGATGCACGGCCCCAAGGGAGGAAAGTCATGGCGCTCACCTTCGACGACCGCGACGGTGTGATCTGGTTCGACGGCGAATTCGTCGACTGGCGCGATGCCAAGGTCCACGTGCTGACCCACGGCCTGCACTACGGCTCCTGCGTCTTCGAGGGACAGCGCGCCTATGGCGGCGTGGTCTACAAACAGCGCGAACACCACGAGCGCCTGCATGCCTCGGCGAACATTCTCGGCTTCGACATTCCCTATTCGGTCGACGTGCTCGACGCCGCCTGCGAAGAAGTGCTGCGCCGGATGAATTTCGTCGACGCCTACGTGCGGCCCGTCGCCTGGCGCGGTTCGGAGATGATGGGCGTCTCGGCCCAGCAGAACACGATCCACGTCGCCATCGCCGCCTGGGAGTGGCCGAGCTACTTCAAGCCGGAAGAGCGGATGAAGGGCATCCGCATCGATCTCGCCGACTATCGCCGTCCCGACCCGCGCACCGCGCCGTCGAAGTCGAAGGCGGCCGGCCTCTACATGATCTGCACCATCTCCAAGCACGCCGCCGAGAAGAAGGGCTATGCCGACGCCCTGATGCTCGACTGGGAAGGCTTCGTCGCCGAGGCGACCGGCGCCAACGTGTTCTTCGTGAAGGACGGCAAGATCCACACGCCGCTCGCCGACCGCTTCCTCGACGGCATCACCCGTCGCACGGTGATCGGTCTCGCCAAGGCGCGCGGCATCGAGGTGATCGAGCGGCGCATCCTGCCGGAAGAGATGGAAGGCTTCACCGAGTGCTTCCTCACCGGCACGGCAGCGGAAGTGACCCCGGTCTCCGAGATCGCCCACCATCGCTTCACGCCCGGCGCGATCTCACTCGGCCTGCTCGAGGCCTACATGGCGGAAGTGCAGCCGAAGTGATCATGCCCGCCTCGGCGGGACGAAAGAGGCGCCGTCTCGCGACGGCGCCTCTTTTCTTTCGGGGCTCGCGACCGGAACGGCGCCTGCGGCGACGTGTCGGCTGGCGGGGGCGCCGCGTTCGCCGTGAGATCTCCGCGCCTGGAGGTATCATGATCTGGTCGACTCTTCATCTCGTCGCCGTCGGCGTCTGGCTCGGTTGTCTGGCGACGGAGATCGCCTTCGAGAAGGCGATGGGCACGGAGGCGGCGATCCGCCAATGGGTCTCGGCGCTGCACGATAAGGTCGATCGGTGGGTCGAGGGACCGGCCTTCGTCGCGGTGGCGATCAGCGGGGCGGTGCTGCTCGGGCGCACGCCCTGGACGCCGGGGCTGGCGATCAAGGTGGCCCTCGGTCTCGGCGCGGTGATCGCGAACGTCTGGTGCCTCCACCTGGTGCTGGCGCGGCAGCGCGCCGCGCGCGAGGGGATCGGTGCGGCATGGGTCGACGTCGATCACCGACAGCACAAATGGGGCACCGCGGTCGTGGTTCTGCTGCTCGCCACCCTGCTCGCCGCGGCGATCCGCGCCGTGGCGGGGTGAGGCCGCGTTCGCCCGAGAGCTCACGGGGTTCGCTGTCCGTTGCCCGTTTCGGGCAGAACGCCCTTTCCTTCCCGGAAAGAACGAGAAACACTCGGAGCGGCGTTCGTGCAGCGGCCGGGTGGTTCGTGCCGTGGGAGGAGATCACATGAAGTTCGCGACGATTTCTCTGGGGTTGGCGCTGATCGCGGGGCCGGCTCTCGCCGATCCGACCGGCAGCTACACGGTCGAGGGCAAGAGCCCGGGCGGCGCGGCCTATCGTGGCAGCGCCGTCATCACCAAGACCGGCGAGACCTACAAGGTCACTTGGACGATCGGCAACGAGAAGACCGTCGGCACCGCCGTCGGCGACGACCGCTTCTTCGCGGTCGGCTATCGCCAGGGCGCAGAGGGCGGCATCGCCGTCTATGCCCGCGACGGCAAGGACTGGAAGGGCATCTGGAGCCAGATCGGCGGAACGGAAGTCGGCATCGAGCGGCTGACGCCGAAGTGAGCGGGCGTCGGGGGCGCGGTCACTTCGCCCAGCGCGCGGCGGCGACGTCGTCGTGCTCGCGGGCGTCGACCCAGTCGCCCTTCGAGCCGTCGACGCCGACCTCCTTCTTCCAGAAGGGGGCGCGCGTCTTGAGGAAGTCCATCAGGAACTCGGCCGCCTCGAAGGCGGCGACGCGATGCGACGACGTCGTGATCACCACGACGATCGGCTCGCCGGGGTGGATGACGCCGTGGCGATGGATGGCGGTCACCCCCATCAGCGGCCAGCGCGCCATCGCCTCGTGGGCGGTGCGCTCGATCTCGGCCTCGGCCATGCCGGGATAATGCTCGAGCTCGAGCGCCGAGAGCCGGCCCTCCTCGGCGCGGCACAGGCCGGTGAAGGCGACGACGGCGCCGATGTCGGTGCGGCCGGCGGTGAGCTTCTTCGTCTCGGCGGCGACGTCGAAGGGCTCGGGCTGGACGCGGACGGTGAGGATCGGTTCCATGAGCGGCCTCGTCTGCGAAGGGGCGGCGCGGGCTCAGCCGCCGGTCATCGGCGGGAAGAGCGCGACCTCGGCGGCGCCGGTGATCGGGGCCTCCGGCGTCACGTGGACCTTGTCGACGGCGACGCGGATGAACTCGGACTTCTCCAGCGCCCATTCGTATTCGGGGCCGAGCGTCTTCAGCCAGCCGAGCAGGTCGGCGGCGGTCTTGACCGTGGCGGGCGGCGCGAGGTCTTCCTCGGGCTTGCCGACGCGTTCGCGGACCCAGGCGAAATAGCGGATCTTCATCGGTGTCTCAGGGCTCGTTCATCAGGTGGACGATGCCGGAACGGAAATAGTCCCAGCCGGTATAGAGCGTCAGCAGCGCCGAGATCCACAGCAGCAGATGGCCGGTGACGAGCGTCCAGGGATAGACCGGCTCGCCGGCGGGGCCGACGATGAGGAAGCCGAGCGCCACCAGCTGCGCCGTGGTCTTCCATTTGGCGAGCCAGGTGACGGGCACGGAGACGCGCAGCTCGGCGAGGAATTCGCGCAGACCCGAGACCAGGATCTCGCGGCAGAGGATGATCGCGGCGGCGATCAGCGACCAGCCCGAGATGGTGCGGGCATCGACCAGAATCAGCAGGCAGGAGGCGACGAGCAGCTTGTCGGCGATCGGGTCGAGCATCCGCCCCAGCGCCGATTGCTGGTTCCAGACGCGGGCGAGCCAACCGTCGAAGAAGTCGGTGATGGCGGCGGCGGCGAAGATGGCGAGCGCCACCCAGCGCGACGTCGGCGTCGGCGTTCCCGGCAGCGCGAAACAGGCGATGACCGCGGGCACCGCCAGGATCCGGCCGTAGGTGAGGATGTTGGGCAGACTCAGCGCGGACATGGGTTCCTCGTCTCGCCCGAAGACAGAGCATGCGGGGGGAGGGCGCGTCAACGGCGGAGGTATGCCCTTCAATACTGTCCGGCGGATGGCAGCCAGGTTTCGACCCATGCCGGCGCATCGGCTTCGCGCTCGAGGTCGAGGTGACCTTCGGGGTCACGATCGCCGAAGGCGACGAGGCGAATGACGGGCGCCTCCGGAGGGGAGCCGTTGTCGAAGATCATCACCCGGTGCGCGCGGCGGACGATCTCCGGGAGCATGGCCATGACCCGCGCCCATCGCGCGACGATGCGGTCCTTCGGCACGTCGTGGCCACCGCTCGCGACACGCAGGCGGACGCGTTCGACGTTCATCTCGGGCGTCGGTAGGGAGATGAAGAAGACGTGGATCTCGTATCCCGCGTCCGCGGCCCGCTCCATGAAGCCGAGCTTCGAGCGGTGGGAGAAGACGGTCTCGAAGGCGAAGTCGCGGCGTTCGGCGAGGCACTGCTCGCGGAGTTCGTCCGCGTGCTCCTGCGCCGTACGCGTTCGCTCTTCGAGCGAGCCCACCAGTTCGGCCGCGATGTCGTCGGGGTTGATGTAGATTCCGAGATCGATACCGCGACGCAGGATCTCTCTCGTCAAGGTGCTCTTTCCGGAGCCGTTCGGCCCACAAAAAATAGCCAGAACGGGCGCCATTCGTATCGATCTCGGTCAACGCAATGGAGTTCGTCAGCTCTTCTCGTAACGAAGAGCCTTGCTCGAATGAATTTCAGCGGAATGAGAGGTGGTCTCGTCGCTGCGAGACCGACGAAGAAATTTGGTGACTGCCCGCTTGGTCGGCACCTTCGAGGTCTCGTGTGCCTCGGATGCGAGATGCCCGGCCGCCCGCAGATCGGCGACGGCCTTTTCGGCGGCGTCTTTTCCGATCTTTCGGAAATCATCGAAGGTCAGGTCGGCAACGGTCTTCATGACTACGAAACGTAGCACCCTTCGGCGGATTGGCAAGGAGCGCCTCACCCCTCGCCCTGATGGAACCAGCCGTGGATGGTCTCGGCCATGCCTTCGGAGATGCCGTCGACCTCCATCAGGTCGCCGAGCCCGGCGCGGCCGATCGCCTTGACCGTGCCGAAGTGGTCGAGGAGGGCGCGTTTCCGCGTCGGGCCGATGCCGGGGATCTCGTCGAGCGTCGACTGGCGGATCGCCTTGGACCGTTTCGCCCGGTGCGTGCCGATGGCGAAGCGGTGGGCCTCGTCGCGCAGGCGCTGGACGAAATAGAGGACCGGGTCGCGCTCCGGCAGCATGATGTCGGGGCGATCGAAGAAGAAGAACTTCTCGCGCCCCGCGTCGCGGTCGGGGCCCTTGGCGATGCCGACGAAGGCGATCTGATCGAGGACGCCGACTTCCTCCGCCACCTGCCGCGCCATCTCCAGCTGGCCCTTGCCGCCGTCGACCAGGATCAGGTCGGGCCAGGGGCCGAAGCCCTGGTCGTCGCGCGGGGCGGTGTCGCGGCTGCCGTTCTCCTTGACGAGACGGGTGAGGCGGCGGGTCAGCACCTCGCGCATCATGGCGTAGTCGTCGCCGGGCGTCGTCTCCTCCGACTTGATGTCGAACTTGCGATACTGCCCCTTCACGAAGCCCTCCGGCCCCGCGACGATCATGCCGCCGACCGCGTGGGTGCCCTGGACGTGGGAGTTGTCGTAGACCTCGATGCGCTTCGGCGTCTCGGGAAGCGAGAAGGCGCGGGCGACGCCGGCGAGCAGGCTCGCCTGGGACGAGGTCTCGGCGAGCTTGCGGCCCAGTGCCTCGCGGGCGTTGAGGGCGGCGTGGTCGACGAGGTCCTTCTTCTCGCCGCGTTTGGGCACGGCGACCTCGACGCGATACTGCGAGCGTTCCGAGAAGGCCTCCTCCAGCAGCTCGCGCTCGGGCGTGTCGTGCGACAGCAGGATCAGGCGCGGGATCGGCTTGTCGTCGTAGAACTGGGCGACGAAGCTCTCCAGCACCTCCTCGGGCTCGAGGCTGCGGTCGGCCTTGGGATAGAAGGCGTGGTTGCCCCAGTTCTGACCGGTGCGGAAGAAGAAGACCTGGATGCAGGTCTGTCCGCCTTCCTGATGGAGGGCGAAGACGTCGGCCTCCTCGACGCCCTGCGGGTTGATGCCCTGATGCGCCTGGACATGCGACAGCGCCGCGAGGCGGTCGCGGTAGACGGCAGCGCGTTCGAAGTCGAGGTCCTCGGCGGCGGCGTGCATGGCGGTCGCCATCTCGGCCTGCACCGCCTTGGACTTGCCCGACAGGAAGCGCCCGGCCTCGTCGACGAGGTCGGCGTAGTCGGAGAGCGACACCTCGCCGGTGCAGGGCGCAGAGCAGCGCTTGATCTGGAACAGCAGGCAGGGGCGCGTGCGGCCGTCGTAGGCGGCGTCGGTGCAGGTGCGGATCAGGAACGCCTTCTGCAGCGCGTTGATGGTGCGCGCCACTGCACCCGCCGAGGCGAAGGGGCCGAAATAGGTGCCCTTGCGCTTGCGCGGACCGCGATGCTTGACGATCGCCGGGGCGTCGTGGTCGGCGGTGACGAGGATGTAGGGGAACGACTTGTCGTCGCGCAGCAGCACGTTGTAGCGCGGGCGCAGACGCTTGATCAGGTTGGCCTCGAGCAGCAGCGCCTCGGTCTCCGTCCGCGTCTGGACGAACTCCATCGACGCCGTCTCGCGCACCATGCGGAGGATGCGGGCGGTCAGGCCCTGACCGCGGGTGTAGTTCACCACCCGCTTCTTCAGGTTCCGCGCCTTGCCGACGTAGAGGACGGTGCCCTCATCGTCGATCATGCGGTAGACGCCGGGCGCGCTGGGCAGGCGCTTCACCTGATCGGCGATGACCTCGACGCCCGCGAGCGTGCGCGTCGCCTCGACGAGGAGGCTCTCGTCGGTCGCGGTCTCGGCGGTCGGCAGCACATTCTCCGGGGGCGGAGCGGCCGGTTGCGGATCTTGGTCGGACATCGTGGTCGTTTCGAGGGGCTCGAGCGGGGCGGCCGGCGAATCGTCGCCGTCCTTCGTCACCGTCTATATGGAGCGGATCGCGGCGGGATCGAAACGGGGGGCCGCTCGATCTCCACCGCGGGGACGGCTCACTCGCCGACGCCGACCACGTCGGGGGTCTCCCAGGCGAGGTGCTGCCCGCCGTCGAGGCAGATCATCTGGCCGGTGATCGACGGCGTCTCGACGAGGAAGCGCACGGTGCGGCCGAACTCCTCCGGCGCCGGGCCGCGCTTCAGCGGCACGGCGGCGACCTGACGGGCGAAGTCCTCGGCCGTCTGGCGCGAGTTGGCGAAGGACGGGCCGGGGCCGATGGCGTTGACGCGGATGCGCGGGGCGAGCGCCTGGGCCATGGTCTGGGTCGCCGTCCACAGCGCCGACTTCGCCAGCGTGTAGGAGAAGAACTTCGGCGTCGGCCGCAGAACACGCTGATCGACGACGTTGATGACGTGGCCCTCGCGACCTTCCGGCAGGCGCTCGGCCCAGAGGTCGGCGAGCAGGCAGGGCGACACCAGATCGACCCGGAGATGGCGCTCGAATCGCTCGGCGCCGAGGGTGCCCATCTCGTCGGGCTCGAATTCCGAGGCGTTGTTGACGAGGAGATCGACCGGCCCGAAGGCCGCCTCGGCCGCGTCGAGCAGGCCCGAGAGGGCGGCGAGATCGGAGAGATCCGCCTTCACCGCGATCGCCCGGGCGCCGCTCGCGACGAGCTCGGCGGCCAGCGCCTCGCCTTGCGGGAACGAGAGATTGGCGTGCAGCACGACCTGCCAGCCGGCGGCCGCCAGATCGCGCGCGATGGCCGCGCCGATGCGGCGCGCAGCGCCGGTGACCAGCGCGGTGCGGGATGCGGGGACGGGTGTCACGGTCATTTGAACTCGGATCGGGAGGGCTCGGACGGTCCGGCGATTTTAGCGCCGGTTCCGGCGAGAAGCGACGGCCGAGACGGCGGAGCGACGGAAAATGGCGCAGAGCTCGGTGTTGCGCGCATACATCACTTGTTTACCAAGAACAAAAATGCATGGCGAAAACCGGGAATGGGGCGATGGCGGTCTCATTTCGGTTCCGAGTTCGCCACATTCGGGGACCATCCCGGAGGTCATTGGAATTCGTGATCGAGTTTCGACATCGACGTGCCGGCGGGAACCCTCGGGCCCCGTCGGAGTTGGTTCCTCAGGGAACCCCTGTCGACGTACCGTGTGCAGACGAGGACTAGAAATGACCACTTCGTTCCTTCGTGCCGTCGCCCTCGCGGGTGTTGCGGTTATCGCGGCCTCCGGCGCGGCTTCGGCCGCCGACATGTACCGGAAGGCTCCCCCGGCGGCTCCGATCGCCGCCCCGGTGTCGGCCTACAACTGGACCGGCTTCTATGCGGGTGCGAACCTCGGCGGCGAGTGGCTGAACGACAAGATGTCGTCCGCCGCCGGCTCGGCCACCCGTACGCCGGGCTCGGTGTTCGGCGGCCTGCAGGCCGGCTACAACTACCAGATCAACCAGTTCGTCTTCGGCGCCGAAGCCGACGTCGGCTACGGCCGTCCGGCCGGCAACACGGCCTACGGCCGTGGTGAAGGCACCTGGTCGGGCACCGTGCGCGCCCGCGCCGGCTACGCGATCGACAACGTGCTGCTCTACGGCACCGGCGGTCTGGCCTGGAAGAACTTCAAGCTCAACGACACCGTCGTCGAGCGCACCACGACCCGCGCCGGCTGGACGCTGGGTGCCGGTGCCGAGTACGCCTTCACCCGCAACGTGTCGGTCAAGGGCGAGTATCTCTACGCCGACTACGGCAAGGCCAACGTCGGTGCCACCGAGCACAGCCTCTCGGACCACATCGTCCGCGTCGGCGTGAACTACAAGTTCTGATCTCGAATCTTCGAGTGACGTCCTTTGGAGCCCGGCTCTCCTTCGTGGAGAGCCGGGCTTCTTCTTTTTGTCACATGTATTGATCTGTGGCGACTTTGATTTACAAAAAATAAACTATGAATACTTACGCGTCATTAACCGCGGGGCGGCAACATGGTCAACATCTCCTTTGGAAATCCCAGAGGAATCGACGAGATCTACAACGCGAAGGTTCGATCATGTCCCGCGTCTCCATCGCACTCTCGTTCGCCGCCTTCGTCGCGGCGATCACTCCCGCGGCCGCCGCCGACATGTACGGAAGCAACACGCGCGCTCCGTCGTCGAACTACGGCTATTCGGACGGCGGCTCCTCGCCGGCGCAGCAGTGGGCCGGCGGCTACGCCGGTGCCCAGGTCGGCTACGGCTGGGGCGAACACGGCATCAACGGCGCCCAGGGCGGCGTCTTCGGCGGCGGCAACTTCGCCGTCGGCACCAACATCGTCCTCGGCGCCGAGGCGGAAGTGAACGTCTCCGGCCAGGAGCGGGCCTCGGTGATCGCCGGCGGTCTGGTGAAGCAGTCGTCGAGCTGGAACGGCGCGCTGCGTGCCCGTGCCGGCGTCGCCTACGACAAGGTCATGCCCTACGCCAGCATCGGCGTCGCCATCGCCGACGACACGGTGAAGGCCTTCGGCGCCAACGACACCACGACCAAGGTCGGCTATCAGCTCGGCGCCGGTGTCGAAGGCAAGATCTCCGATCGCGTCTCGCTGCGTGGCGAACTGGTCCACACCGGCTTCAGCAAGACCGATCACGTCGCCAACTGGGCGACCGTCGGCTCCAACGTGTCGACCACGACGCTTCGCGCCGGCGCGGCCTACAAGTTCTGATCGACCCTTTCGCGCTTCCCGCGGGAAGCGCGTCGTGGGGGGAAGCCCCGCCCGGCACCGCCGGGCGGGGTTTTCGCATTTTCGGGCCCAGCCCGCATCCGCTCAGGGGACGAAGCGGGTCTTCTCGAAGGAGGGATGGCGGGCGGCGAAGGCGTCGAGCCAGGCGACGAGCTTCGGATGGCCGCCGCGCCAGAGGCCCGAGAAGCGCAGGTCGAGATAGCCGAGCGCGCAGGCGAGCGCGATGGTGCCGACCGTCAGGGCCGCATCGGTCGCCGGTGCGTTGGCCTCGAGATGGTCGAGGGTGCGGTCGACCTTGCCCTGCTGGTATTCGATCCAGGCGGGCGAACGCTCGTTCTCCTTGCGGAAGCGATTCTCGTAGACGATCAGCAGCGCCGCGTCGGCGAGGCCGTCGGCGAGCGCCTGCAGACGCAGCGCGGCGAAGCGGGTCGGGGCGTCGGACGGCAGGATGCGGCCGCCACCGGTCTCCACGTCGAGCCATTCCAGGATGACGCGGCTGTCGAACAGCGCCGAGCCGTCCTCGAACACCAGCGCCGGGATCTTGCCGAGCGGATTCTGGGCCCTGAGGCTGTCGGACGGATCGGTGGTGTCGGCCATTTCGATCGTCAGGCGATCCATCAGGCCGAGTTCGTGGGCGGCGATCTTGACCTTGCGGCCGAAGGGCGACGGCGGGGAAGAGCGCAGGATCGGCATCGTGTCTCCGGTCTGTCGAATCAGGGTTGTGCGGTGGTCTGCCAGACGACGGGCCATTCGCCCGGGTCCTTGCCTTCGACGCAGGTGGAGGCGACGCGGGTCTCCAGCATCTCGAAGGTCCATTTCTTCCAACGCCAGACCCCGCGCGCGCCGCAGCCGCCGCCGGCGCGGTAGGTCGAGGTCAGCCGCTGGGTCTTGTCGTCGTAGGCGACGTTGTAGAGGAGGTCGGAGCCGCGCCAGCCGAGCGCCGGGTCGAAAGTGGCGAAATACTGCGCCGTGAGGCCGCCGATCTCACCGTTCTCCAGCACCCAGACGCGGAACGAGACGTTGCCGGTCGAGGCGGTGCAGGGGATGGCATAGACCGTCGCGGTCGACGACAGCACGCCGATCACCGGCTTGAAGGCGCGCAAGAGCGGCGAGTTCGGTGCCTCGCAGTCCGACGCCGCCATGTGCTTCTGGGCGAGGCGCGGGGGGATGCCGAGCTTCGACACGAGTTCGGCCCGGCTCTGTTCGGGGGCGATCATCAGCCCCTTGGGCGCGGCGCCGACCGCCTTGTCGGGGGCGCGGCCGAGGCGCTCGCCGGTCCAGGCGACGACCTGGGCGAGGCCGGTCAGGTCGAAGTCGGCGTCGTGGGGCGCGCCGATCACGTCGATGTACTCGATGCGAATCGTCTTGGCGGTGGTGCGTGCCGCGACGATCGCCTCGACGAGCTTCGTGTCGGTGATCCAGAAGGTCTCGGCCTTCTCGTAGGCGCGATAGCCGGACTTCGGCTCGATGTCGGCGATCGCCTTGCCGTCGATGCGCAGCGTCATCGGCCGTTCGCGGTCGGCCTGACCGGCACCGGGCGTGGCGAGACCGAGGGCGACGCCGTCGCCGATCTCGAAACGGCCGAAGAGCAGCGCCTGTTCGCCCGAGGCGGAGGCGAGGCTCGCCCGGCAGACCGGCGCCTCGCAGGCGACCTGCCAGCCCTTGATCTCGGTCTTGACCGGCTCGGCGGTGGCGGGAAGGGACGCGAAGGCTGCCGCCCAGATCGCGAGGGCGAACGGGCGGGCGCGGCGAAGAGAGGTCATCGAACGCATCCTCAGCGCACGGCGGGCATGTAGACCCGGTCGAGCCGGCAGGCGCGGCGATCGACTTCGGGGCAGGCGGTGAAGGCGGAGAGATCCTTCTTCAGGCAGATGCGGACCTCCTGCAGCCGGCGCTGGTCGCAGAGCACCGAGATCTCCGGCGCGTCGAGCCCCTTGTTGGCGTCGATGAAGGCCTTTTCGACCGTGCGGACGTCGACCATGCGGGCCTCGCGCGGCGCCTGGAACTCGGTCGGCACCCGGATCTTCTCGAAGAGCTTGCGGATGATGCGGAGATAGCTCTCGGCGGAGAGGCCGGAGCAGGTGCCGTGCGTCCGCCATTCGTGGCGGACGAGGCCGGGGCTCGGCATGACGTCGAGGACGCCGTCGACCTGGGCGCGGGTCGGTTCCGGCTCACGGGTCGGGCAGTCGGAGGGGAAACCGCGGTCGTATTGCGGCCACAGGCCGTGGACGACGAAGGCGAAGGGTCGCGCACACTGGATGCCGCCGCGGCCGGCGCCTTGCGTCTCGCACCAGCTCGGCGACCATGACAGCGACAGGACCCAGAAGTCGAAGTCGCCGGCGCGACCACGCCCCTCGGCCGAGGCCGGCAGGGCGACGAAGATCGCAGCGAGGCCGACGAGGGCGAAGGCGACGGCGCGCGCGAGGAAGGCATGCGGCATGCGGTCGATCTCCCGTCGGGTCGAGGCGTGGCTCACCACCAGCGGCGCACGGTGCGGCAGGTGCCGTCGTGGACGCGCCAGCGGTCGCGGCCGAGGACGCAGACTTCGATCCGGTCGTGAATGTTGAAGAGGCCCGGCGAGGCGAAGCCGGCCGAGTCGTCGATGCGCCAATAGGCGGTCGAGCGTGTGCCGTCGGAGAGCTTCACCGGGGCGTAGCACCAGCGCCGCGGGATCGGCGAGGGATCGTTCACCGTGGCGCCCTGGCTGCGGATCGTGCCGAACTCGGCGATCTCGAGGTTGTCCTTCTCGACCCGCGCCGCGCCATGGGCGAAGGAGGAGCGGACCGTGTAGAGCACGGTGGCGGCGTCGCATTCGGCGACCGGCACGGACGGCGCCTCGGCGGCGGCCCGACCGGGGGCGAGGGCGGCTGCGGCCAGGAGGCCGGCGGCGACGAGCGGGCGGAGAGAAGCGGACAGGAACATCGTCGGTCCTTCGAAGAGATGCGGGCGCACGCAGGGGACTCGGGGTGCGTACGCGTCCGGATCGATCGCGACGATGGGGGAGGCCAAGGCGAGGGTCAAGCGCGAAAGGCGGCATCGCCCCCGGCGGCCGGCCTCACTCCGGCACCAGCCAGTCGACGCGGGACGAGGCGCCGGGGCCGATCGCCAGGCGTTCGGCGAGCGGCGGCAGCATCACGGCGAGTTCGTCGGCGAGCTTCCACGGCGGATTGAGGATGGTCAGACCGCAGGCGGTCAGCGGCCCGTCGGCGGCGGGCCCGGCGACGGCGAAGTCGGCGGTGAGAAGACGGCGCAGGCCGGTCGCCTTCAGGTCCTCGCGCCAACGGGCGAGATCGCGGAGGTCCTTGATCGGATGCCAGATCAGATAGGTGCCGTTCGCGAAGCGCCGGGTCGCCTCGACGAGACCGCGGGTGAGGCGGTCGAACTCGCCGGGCTTCTCGAAGGGCGGGTCGATCACGACGAGACCGCGGCGCTCCTTGAAGGGCAGGAAGGACTTCAGCGCCAGCCAGCCGTCGAGCTCGACCACCTTCAGCAGGGCGTCGCCGGCGAAGAGATCGGCGAGGGTCCGGGCATCGGCCGGGTGGAGCTCGGTGACGACGGCGCGGTCGTCGTGACGCAGGCCGGCGCGGATGACCAGCGGCGAACCGGGATAGACGGCGAGGCGCTCGGCCGTCAGGTGGGCCGGAGAGGTCAGGCCGTTGACGCGGGCGACCGCCTCGAGCCAGGGGGCGATCAGCTCGGCGACCGGCGCGTCGAAGGGGGCGGCGAGCACGCGGCCGATGCCGTCGCGCCATTCGCCGGTGCGGCTCGCCTCGTCGCCGGAGAGGTCGTAGAGGCCGATGCCGGCATGGGTGTCGAGGACGCGGAAGGGCGTCTCCTTCGCCGTCAGATGGACGAGGATGCGGGCGAGCGCGGCGTGTTTGACGACGTCGGCGAAGTTGCCGGCATGGAAGGCGTGACGGTAGTTCATCGGCGGGCGTCGGTCGGTTGGCGTCGGATCGGGCGGGTGCGGTCGGGCGGGTAGGGGCTGTGGGAACGGACCGGGCGAACGGGCGGGTCGGGACGAAAAACCCTCCCGGCGCGGGAGCGCGGGAGGGTCGATCTCAGGCTCCGCGGCGCCGACCGGGTCGGCGTCGCGTCGCTGGCCGTCACGTGGCTCTCTCGAGAGAGCCCGGACGGATCATTCCTCGTCGTCGAAGGCTTCCGGAGCGTCGAGGCCTTCCTCGGCCGGAGCCTCGCCGCCCTCGATGGGCTGCAGGTTCACGGCCTTGGGGCCCTTGCCGCGCTTGTCCGGCTCGGTCTCGAACGAGATCTTCTGACCCTTGTCGAGGGTGCCGAGACCCGAACGCTCGACCGCCGAGACGTGAACGAACACGTCGGCGCCGCCCTCGTCCGGGGTGATGAAGCCGTAGCCCTTCTCGGCGTTGAAGAACTTCACGGTGCCGTTCTGACGCGGGCCGCGCTCGACCTGCGGACGCGGGGTGCGCGGGCGGAAACCACCATCGTCGCCACCACCGAAGCCGCGATCGCCGCCGCCTTCGCCGCCACCGAACGGACGACGCGGACGGAAACCACCGCCTTCGCCACCGCCGAAGCCGCCACGATCGCCGCCGCCGAAGCCGCCGCGATCACGTCCGCCGCCACCGAAACCACCACGATCGCCGCCGCCGAAGCCGCCGCGGTCGCCACCGCCGAAACCACCGCGGTCGCCGCCGCCGAAGCCGCCGCGATCGCCGCCGCCGAAGCCACCGCGGTCACGATCGCCACCGCCGAAGCCGCGGTCACGTCCGCCGCCGAAACCCTCGTCGCCGAAACCACCACGATCACGTCCGAAACCGCCGCGGTCGCCGCCACGCCCGCCGCCGAAACCACGATCCCTCATTCCAAGTCCTTTCCCGCGGGGCTCGAGCCCCCTATGTACGACACGTTCCCCCGGGACCGGTCGGTCGCGAGGGAAGACGAGGCAGGTACGTTACACGTCGGGACATGATTTGCGCTGTTTTTCTCGCTTTCAGGGGATCGGGAGGTAAAGCCTCCGTCTGCCCTCGAACGCCGAGAACCGGTCGCGCCGACCGTCTCGCCCAAGTTCCGAACCGCCGCCTCGCCGATTTATGGACGAAATGGCGAGAAAGGGCAAGGCCGCCGCGGGCCGGATGGCCGTCACGCGGGCCGCTGCGGTGACGCAGGGTTCACGTGCGGTTTACCGAAAAGCACCGATCCGCGCCGATCGGATCAGCGCGGGCGCTCGGGCTGCAGCCGGGCCAGCCCGCGCGGCGCGCGATCGCGGCGCGACCACACGGCGAGCGTGCGGTAGACCGCCGGATCGACGGCCTCCGGCACCTTCAGTGCCAAGGGCGAACGAATCCGCTTCAGCCGGCCGAGCGACACGCGCTTGGCGGCCATCAGGGCGGCGTTGTCGTCGATCCGGTCGGCGGCGACGAGTGCGACCTCGAGGTCGGGCGCGTCGGTGACGGCGAAGTCGGTGATGTCGACGCGGCGGGTGGTCGTGTCGAGCCGGATCTTGCCGCGGGCGAGTTCGCCGCGGACGACCGGCGCCAGCACGCCGACCCAGACCTTGGCCGGCAGGGCGGCCTGCTGCTGCTGGGCGGGTGACAGCGGACGGCCCTTGGCGTCGCGCAGAATCGGCGGGGCGGCGGGCTTGGTCGGCTTCGCCGGCTGGGTGGGCGCGGCGGCGACCGCATCGCCGGGGCCTCCGAGCGGGCGGAGGGGGCCGGGCACCACGTCGTCGGTCGCGCTCAGGGCCAGCGGCGCCGCGAGGACGGTCGCCAGGGCGAGCGTCGCGAGGCGCACGATCGGCGTCAGGGCGGTTCTCATCTCGCAGGCTCCGGTTGGTCGCGGCTCGACGGGGGATCGTCGCAGGACATATTATGCCTCGCGCCGGGACGCGAGTCCGTTCGCCTCGCGCGATGCGAGGTCGCATCCCGGCCGAGAGGAACTTCATGACCGATACGCCTTCCAGCCTGCGGCTCGCCATCGTCCCGGTGACGCCGCTCCAGCAGAATTCCGCCATTCTCTTCGACGAGGCGACCAAGCGCGGCGCCGTCACCGATCCCGGCGGCGAGATCGGCAAGATCCTCGCGGCGATCGAGCAACTCGGCGTGACGATCGAGAAGATCCTGATCACCCACGGTCATTTCGACCATGCCGGCGGGGCGACGCCGCTCAAGGCGGCGCTCGAGGCGAAGCAGGGCGGGGCGGTGCCGATCGAGGGGCCGCACGAGGGCGACGAGTTCCTGCTCACCCGTATTCCCGAATCGGCGAAGAAGTGGGGCATGGCCGGGTTCGAGGCGGTGACGCCCGACCGCTGGCTCCACGACGGCGACCGGGTGACGGTCGGCCCCTTCACGCTCGAGGTGATCCACTGCCCCGGCCATTCGCCGGGCAGCGTCGTCTATTTCTCGCGCGACGCCGGCTTCGCGGTGGTCGGCGACGTGATCTTCGCCGGTTCGATCGGCCGTACCGACTTCCCCGGCGGCGACCATGCGACGTTGATCGCCTCGATCACCGAGAAGCTCCTGCCGCTCGGCGACGAGATCGGCTTCCTGCCCGGCCACGGGCCGACCTCCACCTTCGGCCGCGAGCGGGCGTCGAACCCGTTCCTGACGGAGGACTGAGGGTTCACGCGTCGGCGGCGACGGCGGCGAGGCCTTCTTCCAGGAGGTCGCCGGCGTTGGGCAGGCCCATGACGTAGGCGGCGGTCGAGCGCAGGCGGCGTTCGTGGGCGCGGCGGACGGCGGCGGGCCACTCCTCGGCCTCGAAGTCGCCGCGGCCGACCCACAGCAGGGCGACGAGGTCGGCCTGTTCGTCGACGTTGAGCGAATCGATGACGCCGCGGACCTGGGCTTCGACGCCGTCGCGGTCGTAGTCCTCGTAGAGGTGGCCGGCTCCGGCCTCGACGTCGTCGTCGGCACCCTCCACGCGTCCGTCGCCGTTCTCGGCGTCGAGCATGCGCAGATGCTCGACCAGTTCGAGGACTTTGGCGATCGACAGATCCATCTCCGCCTCCCTGCCGTCGGTTTCTTCGTGTTCGGCAGGGGAAGTGTGGCGCGTTCGGACGCCGCGGGCCATGAGCCGGATCAAAAAGTTTCCGTAGCGAAAACCGGGCTCAGGCGTCGCCCCGGCGCTTCAGGGCGGCGAGGAAGAAGCAGAATTCGCCCTCGCGCCAGGAGCGGTGGCGACCGGAACCTTCGAGCGACAGCGTCTCGGTGAAACCGGCGCGGAGCGGCGACGGCACCAGGGCGAGCAGCGCGGCGCGGGCCGGCTCGCCGGTCAGGATGGCGCGGCGGGCGTCTTCGGTCCGGTCGGCGAAGGCGACGAGTTCGAGGCCGGCGGCCTCGGCCCGGGCTTCGACGAAGCGGCGGGTGTCGTCGATCGATCCGCGGCGGAATTCGGCGATGCCGATGCGTCCCCCGGGGGCGAGCACGCGGGTGGCTTCGCGCAGGACCTCGTCCGATCGCGGAAAAATGAACGTGGCCTCGACGGCGGCGACGCGGTCGAAGGTGCCGTCGGCAAAGGGCAGGGCGGTGTTGGTCCCGAGCCGGGCGTCGAGGCCGCGCAGACGGCAGATCAGCGTGGCGACGGCGGAGAGGTCGATGCCGGTCCAGCGGCCGCCGGCGACCTCGGCGAGGCGGCGCAGGCCGTCGCCCTGGCCGCAGCCGATCTCGAGGCCGCGGGCGGGTGCTGTGCACGCCGAGGCCTCGACGAAAGTAGCAAGTTCGGCGTAGACGGTAAGGCCGCGGGCACGCAGGTCGCGGGTCTTCACGACGGTGCCGGGCGGTTGATCGGGCGGCGCGAAACCGATGTTCACGAGCCGCGAGCCCGTGACGAGGCCCCACAGGTGGATCACCTCGTAACGCAGGCGCTGGGTCGTCGTCGTCGTGGACAGAGGAATGCTCCGGTCTTGGTCGGGGTGGCCGGCGAGCGAGCCGAACTTGCCGAGAGGAACAGATGAACCTGACGATGCTCTACCCCATCCTGATGCTGGTCGTCTCCAACGTCTTCATGACCTTCGCCTGGTACGGCCATCTCGCCTATCCCAACCGGCCGCTGTGGCTGGTCGTGCTGGTGTCGTGGATGATCGCCTTCTTCGAATACTGCATCGCCGTGCCGGCCAACCGCTGGGGCCATGCCTTCTATTCGGCGATCGAGCTGAAGACGATCCAGGAGGTGGTGACGCTGGTGGTGTTCGGCCTCTTTTCCTTCTTCTGGCTGAAGGAGGCGATCGGCTGGAACCACGTGCTCGGCTTCGCCTTCATCGCGCTCGGCGCCTTCCTCGTCTTCCAGAAGTGGTGAGGGTTGCGCGCGGCCGCCTGCCGCGCGCGTCCGGGTCGCGCTAGAAGAGGTGTCCCGCGAATCCCGCGGGCCTCGCGAGAAAGATCCCGCCGATGCTCTCCCCCCTCGAGACCGAACTGGTCGGCGCAGGTGCTGCCGTGCTGACGACGCTGTGCTGGCTGCCGCAGACGCTGCGCGCCATTCGCCACCGCGACGTCGCCTCGCTGTCGCTCGTCACCTTCTCCGCCTTCACCGGCGGCATCTCGCTGTGGCTGGTCTACGGGCTGCTGATCGGCTCGTGGCCGGTGATCATCGCCAATGCGGTCTCGCTGGCGCTGAACCTCGCCATCGTGGTGCAGAAGATTCGCCACGGGTGAGAGGTCTTGCGAGGCATTCGCAAATATGAGACAAGGGGCCGTCGCCGCAATCGCGGGTCCGTAAGCGTCTGACGTCAAGCAACGCACCAACCTCGGTTCGATCGAGACCGGGGACTTCGACGGAACGAATCCGTTCGAGGGGTGCTCCGGCTCGACGACGCTTCATGGATGATGTCGATGACGACTCTCTCTTCCTCCTCTTCCCGTCGCCGATCGCGCAAGCTGCCGCCTTCCGCGATGGGCATCGTGCTGCCGTTCCTGCTGTCGATCGTCATGACCTTCGTGGTCTCCGGCGTCTCGACGGCGCTCGGCATCGGCCTCGTCGAGGGCCTGATCGGCCGCTGGATGCGCGCCTGGGCCTTCTCCTGGGTGATCGCCTTTCCCGTCCTGCTGATCGCGCTGCCGGCCGTCCGCAAGGTGGCGACGATGATCGTCGCCGCCCCGGGCGAACGGGCGCGCTGAGGCGCCCGCTCGCGGAGCCGTTCCGTCAGCGCCGATCGAACGCGGCGCGGACGGAGCGGCGTCCCAATTCGGTCCGTTCGCAGGGTGCTCCGATCGCCGAATTCGATCGCATTCATCAAGGAAAACGGCTTGCCCGTCCGGGCGACCGGGACTAGGGTCCCGCGGTTCCCGCAAGGACCGTCCTTTCGGGGCAGAATTTCCACGTGCCTTCTTCGTGCCGATCTCGTGGCACCCGACAACGGAGAACCGTCATGGCCTTTCTCGCCGACAGCCTTTCGCGCATCAAGCCTTCCGCCACGATCGCCGTGACGAACAAGGCGCGCGAGCTGAAAG
The DNA here is from genome assembly GCF_056313985.1 of Pinisolibacter sp. DMC19. Lineage (NCBI taxonomy): Bacteria > Pseudomonadati > Pseudomonadota > Alphaproteobacteria > Hyphomicrobiales > Ancalomicrobiaceae > Pinisolibacter > Pinisolibacter sp. DMC19. The sequence continues at coordinate 392,968 of NZ_JBQUZF010000004.1, forward strand.
CGGCCGGGCGCGACGTCATCGGCCTCGGCGCCGGTGAACCCGACTTCGACACGCCCGAGAACATCAAGGAAGCCGCGATCAAGGCGATCCGCGACGGCCAGACCAAGTACACCGCGGTCGACGGCATCCCGGAGCTGAAGAACGCGATCTGCGCCAAGTTCGCCCGTGAGAACGGCCTGACCTACAAGCCGAGCCAGGTGTCGGTCGGCACCGGCGGCAAGCAGGTGCTCTACAACGCGCTGATGGCGACGCTGAACCCCGGCGACGAGGTGATCATTCCGGCGCCCTACTGGGTCAGCTACCCGGACATGGTGCTGCTCGCCGGCGGCACGCCCGTCTTCGTCGAGGCCGGCATCGAGACCGGCTTCAAGGTGACCGGCGCCGCGCTCGAGGCCGCCATCACGCCGAAGACCAAGTGGATCATCTTCAACTCGCCGTCGAACCCGTCGGGCGCGGCCTACACCGCCACCGAGCTGAAGGCGCTGACCGACGTGCTGATGCGTCATCCCCATGTCTGGGTGATGAGCGACGACATGTACGAGCACCTCGTCTACGACGACTTCACCTTCGCCACCCCGGCGCAGGTGGAGCCGGGCCTCTATGACCGCACCCTCACGGTGAACGGCGTCTCCAAGGCCTATTGCATGACCGGCTGGCGCATCGGCTACGCCGCCGGCCCCGAGGCGCTGATCAAGGCGATGGCGACGCTGCAGTCGCAGTCGACCTCGAACCCGTCGTCGATCGCCCAGTGGGCGGCGGTCGAGGCGCTGAACGGGCCGCAGGGCTTCATCGCCGAGCACAACAAGGTGTTCAAGGAGCGCCGCGACCTCGTCGTGTCGATGCTGAACCAGGCCAAGGGCATCACCTGCCCGACCCCGGAAGGCGCCTTCTACGTCTACCCGTCCTGCGCCGGCACGATCGGCAAGACCTCGCCCTCGGGCAAGGTCATCACCTCGGACGACGACTTCGTCACCGAGCTGCTCGAGGTCGAGGGCGTCGCGGTGGTCCAGGGCGCGGCCTTCGGTCTGGCGCCCCACTTCCGCATCTCCTACGCCACCGCCACTTCGGCGCTGGAGGAAGCCTGCAAGCGCATCCAGCGCTTCTGCGGCAACCTGCGCTGATCGATCGGCCCACTGGCGCCGCGACGTGATATGGAAGGACCCCGCCGACGGCGCCGTCGGCGGGGTTTTTTCGTTTCGGGCAGGGCGCCTTCGGCAACCGTCATCGCTCGGTGGGTGGTGCTGTAACCGACGTTGCGGATTTGTCGACCGTGTCGGACTTCGCCGTCGCGGACGTCGTCGTCCCGGCGCCCGATGCCGCCCCTCCGAGTTCGCGGATCGGATAGACGCGTTCGAGATAGACGTACATGAAGGCTAGGGAGATCAGCAGGATCACGACGCCGACCACCGACGTCGACAGCGCAAGACTGCTCGGCGACAGGTTGATGGTGGTTCCGTAGGCTTTTTCGGCAGGTGCGTCGCCACCGCCTTCGATCGCGCCGGCCCGCGTAGTCGCTATTGGTTTGTAAATGCCAGCTCTCAGCTGCAGATAGGCAAGGAAGAGCGCCGTGCCGATGATCGCCGAGACCACGGCGAGGATCACGAAGCCGGCCGTGCGCTGGTCGTTGAAGGCGGCCGTCCGAACCCGTGCAAGTTGGGCGTTCTGACGGGCAATCTCGATATTCGTGTCGATCACGGCCTGTCGCAAGGCCATGTCCTGTCCGTCGATGCTGTTCTGGAGCTCCGTGTACGCCTCGCGTATCCTCTCGTAGTTGAGCCTGTAGGCGTCGCGCTCTTCCTCGAGGGAGAGCGTGGGTCGCGTAGTCGGCATGGTGGCGACGTCCGCCCCGACGGGCGCGTGTTTGGCGAGTTCCGCCGCTGTCGTCGAGTTCGCCGTGCCGACGAAAATCGCGATGATGAGTGCTGCAAAGGCACAGGGCAGGCGCTTCATGGGCAGGCCCTCTTCGCAGGCCCATCCCGATCGATGCAAAAGCAAAACGTCGGTTGGTCCGGAATGGGGGCGCACGTCGGCCACGTCGGCACTCGGCCGGGCGCCGGCGGCGTCGCCGAGCCGCCGCCCCGTAGGACAGGCGGCGGTGGCACGGTCATGTATTCGACATTCGGGACGACCATCTCGTTTCCATTGAGAGGGCGGTCCTTGCCGAGGCCGAGCCGATCCAGGTTCAGCTGTCGATCGATGCCGCTCGGCGGCAACAACACGGGTTGCGCCGATGCGGTAAACGCCGAGGCGATCATGATGGCTAGCCACAGCGACGCGCGGGTCATGGCGGTCGTCCCTCCCGGCCCGGTTCACCGCCGGGAGGCGGGTTGATCGGGCGGCTCCATGATCATATCGAACGAGTCCGCATTCAATCATTGTTTCTATTTGAAATGCAATTTTTGATATTCATGCAGAATGACCCGAGCGTTACGCACCCTTCACGCCTCATCCGCCAGAATGGCGAAATGAGATGTCGAGAGGAGGACGAACGATGGACAGGCGAAGGTGGAGAGGGCCGGCCCCCACCCTCGTCATCGCTACGTGGATGGTGCTCGGAGGCGCCCGAACGCTTGTTTCGCTCCGCATCGACTGGGCGTCGTTCTGGCCACCGCTTGTGATCACCATCGGGCTAGTTGGGCTGACACTCTTCTACGACCGAGTGCGTGTCGATCGGCGAATCGCGGCGACGGCGCGTGCCGCGGCGCTGATGATCGCCTTCTCGCTGGCGATCGCGCTCCTCAACTATTTCGGCTTCGACCTCCATCGCCCACGCATCGACGTCGAACTGGCGGCCTTCGATCGGGCGCTCGGGCTCGACTGGTGGGGCTACGTCACCACCGTGAAGAGTTCGCGGATCGTCGGGACGATCCTCTCGCTCGCCTACATGTCGACGCAGGGGCAGGTCGTGGTGGCGATCCTGATCCTCGGCTTCACCGGGCACCTGCCGGAGCTCGAGCGTCTCATCCTCGCCTTCATGCTCGGCGCGATCGTGGTGGTGGCGACGTGGTGCCTCTTCCCGAGCTTCGGCGCGCTGCCGCTCGCCTACGAGCGTGGCATGGCCGATCCGCCGTTCTTTCTGGCGATGGATCGCGCCTATGCCGAGGCGCTCGTCGCCTATCACGGTGGCGCGGTGCCGGTGCTGCGGTTCGAGACACTGGTGGGACTGGTCGGCTGTCCGTCGTTCCACACGACGATGGCGGTTCTGACCGCGTGGTCGCTGCGCGGCGTGCGTTTCGTCGCACCGGTCGCTGTCGTCCTCAACCTGCTCGTCGTCGCGGCGGTGCCGGCCGACGGCGGCCATCACTTCGTCGACGTCCCTGCCGGTCTGGCGGTGGCGGTCGTCGCGGTGGTCGCCAGCCGGTGGTTGGTGCGCGGGCGCGCGGGAGCGGGCGAAGCGGAGCCGCGGGCGGCCGTCGCCGCCGAGGCGACGCGATGACCGCTGCCGTCAGGCGGCGTCTTCTTCCGGGATCGGCGGGGTGCGGGGGGTGATCAGGATCTTGTCGATGCGGCGGCCGTCCATGTCGACCACCTCGAAGATCCAGTCGCCGACCACGGCCTTGTCGCCTTCGGTCGGGATGCGGGCGAGCACCGACAGCATCAGGCCGCCGACGGTGTGATAGCCCTCGTGCTCGAGGTCGGGCAGATCGACCAGACGTTCGAGCTCGTCGATCGCCTCGTCGCCGTCGATCAGCCACGAGCCGTCGTCGCGGCGGACCGGGCCGGAGACCTGCGGCGCGTCGACGTCGGCGAAGTCGCCGGTGATGCCCTCGACGATGTCGGTGAGCGTGACGAGGCCCTGCAGGCCGCCGTATTCGTCGACGACGAAGGCGGCATGGACGGGCGTGTCGCGGAAGCGCTCGAGCAGCTTCAGCACCTGCGCGCTCTCCGGCACGATCAGCGGCTGCTTCAGATGCGCCTTGGGGTCGAGCACGCGGCCCTCGACGGCGTCGCGCAGCAGGTCCTTCTTGTAGAGAAGGCCGATCGGCTCGTCGATCGAGCCCTCCGCCACGATCATCGCCGAATAGGGACATTCGAGGATCTCGTCGCGCAGGCGGTCGGGCGGATCCTGCGGGTCGATCCAGTAGAGATCGGGGCGCGGCGTCATCACCGCGCGCACCGGGCGGTCGGCGACGCGCATGACGCCTTCCAGCATCTCGCGCTCTTCCGGGTCGAGGACGCCGGCCTCGACGCCTTCGGCGAGCACGTGCATCACCTCGTCCTCGGTGACGTCGGCGCCGGTCGTCTCGTGGACGCCGAGGCGTTCGAGCAGATAGTTCGAGGTGCCGTTGAGGAGCGACACGAAGGGCGCGGTGACGCGCGAGAAGACGTCGACGAAGCCGGCCATGGCGAGGGCGATCGGCTCGGGCCGGGCGATGGCGAGACGCTTGGGCACCAGTTCGGCGAAGACGATGGTGACGAAGGTCATGATCATCATGACGACGACGAAGGCGGTCTCCTTCGCCGCCCAGGCGAAGGCGGGCCAGGTCACGATCAGCCAGTCGGCGAAGCGTTCGGAGAGTTGGGCGCCCGACGAGGCGCCGGCGATCAGCGCCGTCAGCGTGATGCCGATCTGCACGGCGGAGAGGAAGCGGCCGGGATGTTCGCCGAGTTCGAGCGCGCGGCGGGCACGGCGATCACCGTCGTCGGCGAGCGCGGCGATGCGGGCGCGACGGGCCGAGACCAGCGCCATTTCCGAGGCGACGAAGAGAGCATTGACGAGGGTGAGTGCCGCGAAGATCAGCAAGTCGACGGTCAACATCCGATACGCGGGCCGAGCCCCTCCGAACCATGAAAGAGCGCGGACCTTAGCAGATAAACGCGCGCTCGTGTGCGGTTTCGCGGTCGGCGGGCAAGGAAGTTGCGATCTACGGAGCAACACGGATCGGAAAGACGCCGAGCGATCGCCGCTTCGCCGGCGAAACGATCGTCGTTTCAGATGCTTGGCCAGAAGGTGTGCGATCGGCCCGGATACGCGCGGTCGGTGAAATCGCCCGCACGGCGATCCTCGCGGCTTGCACGGGAAAAAAAACGGCGCGACGATCCTCCCCGCGTCGGATCGCGCCCCTCTCGAGGTGCCCGCCGCACCCCATCCCCCCGCCGGCCGAGGTCGCGCGGGGCGTGGGATGGGGGAACATAAAGAGAACAATCAACGAGACAGGATTGGAGACTGCCATGACCTCCTCCGACAAGGGACAGACCGGCGGCAGACGAGGCGGGCCCCGGTGCGTTGCGCTCGTGGGGCCCTTCGGCAGCGGCAAGACCACGCTGCTCGAGGCCATTCTCGAACGCACGGGGGCCGTGACCCGAGCAGGAACCGTGGCGGCGGGAACGACCGTCGGCGATGCGTCCCAGGAAGCGCGCGACCACCGGATGGGCGTCGAGCTCAACGTCGCCGAATGCGAATTCCTCGGTGACCGCTACACGTTCCTCGATTGCCCCGGTTCGGTCGAATACGCCTTTGAGGCCGAGGCGGCGGTGACCGGCGTCGACGTCGCGATCGTCGTGGCCGAGGCCGACGCCAAGAAGATCCCGGCACTGCAGCTCACCCTGCGCATGCTGGAAGACCGCGAGATTCCCCACATCCTCTTCCTCAACAAGCTGGACAAGACCGAAGGCGGCGTCCGCGACGTGCTGGAGCTGATGCAGCCCGCCTCGCGCGTTCCCCTCGTGCTGCGCCAGATCCCGCTGGTGAAGAACGGCGCGACCGTCGGATCGATCGATCTGGCGCTCGAGCGCGCCTATGTCTGGCACGAGCACGCCGCGTCCGAAGTCACCGAGATCTCCGATGCCGACAAGTCGGCCGAGGTCGAGGCGCGCTACCAGATGCTGGAGCGCATCGCCGACTACGACGATCATCTGATGGAAGAACTGCTGTCGGACGTCGCCCCGCCGCGCGACGAGGTCTTCGACGATCTCGTCAAGGAACTGCGTGCGGGCCAGATCTGTCCGGTGTTCATCGGCTCGGCCGAGCACGGCAACGGCGTCAGCCGGCTGTTGAAGGCGCTGCGCCACGAGGCCCCCGGCCTCGCCGAGACCTGCGAACGGCTCGGCCTCGACTGCGGCGGCGACGCGGTGGTCCAGGTCATGAAGACCATCCACACGCCGCACGGCGGCAAACTGTCGGTCAGCCGCGTGCTCACCGGCAAGGTCGTCGACGGCGCCACGCTCTTCGCCTCCGACGGTTCGTCGGACCGCGTCTCGGGCATCTACAAGTTGGTCGGCAAGGAGCAGCAGAAGAAGGCCGAGGCGGTGGCCGGCGAGACCGTGGCGCTGGGCAAGATCGATCCGGCGCAGACCGGCACGACGCTCGCCGCGCGCAAGGGCGGCATTCCGGCGCTGGTCTCGCTCGACGCGCCCGAGCCGGTGATGGGCTTCGCCATCGCCTCGCTCGACCACAAGGACGACGTCAAGCTCTCGGCGGCGCTCGCCAAGATCGTCGAGGAGGATCCCTCGCTGCTCGTCCGTCAGGATCAGGACACCGCCGAGACCATTCTCGAGGGCCAGGGCGAGATGCACCTGCGCGTCGCGCTGGAGCGGCTCGAGCACAAGTTCGCGATCAAGGTGAAGACGGGTCCGGTGTCGGTTCCCTACAAGGAATCCTACCACGGCAACGTCTCGGTCCGCGGGCGGCACAAGAAGCAGTCGGGCGGCCACGGCCAGTTCGGCGACGTCGCGCTCGAGGTCTCGGCCGGCGTGCGCGGCTCGGGCTTCGTCTTCGCCGACCGGATCACCGGCGGCGTGGTGCCGCGGCAGTACATCCCGGCGGTCGAGGAGGGTGTCGCGGAGTTCCTGGAGAAGGGCCTGCACGGCTTCCCCGTCGTCGACCTCCAGGTCGCGCTGGTCGACGGCAGCTATCACACCGTCGACAGTTCCGACATGGCGTTCAAGACGGCCGCCCACATCGGCATGAAGGAGGCGCTCGCCCAGCTCCATTCGGCGCTGCTCGAACCGATCCTCAAGGTGTCGATCACCACGCCGTCGGATGCCACGGCGCGCATCAATCAGATCGTCTCCGGTCGTCGCGGCCAGCTGCTCGGCTACGACGCGCGTCCGGGATGGGAAGGCTGGGACGTGGTCGAGGCGCTGATCCCGCAGGCGGAGATGGACCATCTGATCGTCGACATCCGCTCGGCGACGCAAGGGGTGGGCACCTATCGCCAGAGCTTCGACAATCTCGCCGAAGTGACCGGCCACGTCGCCCAGAAGGTTCTGGAGCGGGCCAAGGCGGCGCATCAGGCGGCGTGAGCGAACGTGTCGCAGCGTAAATCCGGGGGCCGGCGGAGCAAACCGCCGGCCCTGCCGTTCTTCCGCCACGGAAGGGGTGTCGGAGTCCCGTCGCGAAGCCGGCGCCGGGATTAACCTTCCAGACAGTTCGTTCTGGTGTCGGCGGCCTGTTCCGATGCAGAAAGATGAAGAAATCCTTTCTGCATCTGCTCATCGCTGGTCCCGGATCGATACATGGCGTCGTTCGATCACAGTCGGTCTCATGTTCCTCTCTGGAGGTCCGTGCCGGTAGGCGCCGGAAGGCGTCGCTGGTCGACGGAAGTCTTGCAGATCGTCACGGTTGCATGCGACGTCGCGGTGATCTTCGGGTCGGCGGTGGTGACCGCCCGGGTCTACCAGGGTTTCCTGCCCCAGGGTCCCGGCGACATCCTGCTCGCGATGGCGGCGCTCGCCTGCTGCATCTTCCTCGCCTTCATGGGCGTGCGCGGCGCCTATCGCACCGCCGCCCTGTCGGTGGCGCGGCAGCAGGTCGGGCACGTGCTCGTCGCCTGGACCTTCGTCTTCCTCAACCTCGCCTGGATCGGCTTCCTGCTCAGGGCGAGCGAATCCTTCGCTCGCGGCACGGTGCTCCTGTGGTTCGTGGTCGGCGGCTTCGTGCTGACGGCGCTGCACGGCTTCGGCGCGCGGGCGCTGGCGCGGGCCTTCGCTTCCGGCGCCGTCTCGCACAGCCGCGTCGCGGTGGTGGCGGTGGCCGAGGACGGCGGCGCGGCGCGGCTCGCCGCACGGCTGGCGCAGGACGGCGTCGGGGTCGCCTCGCTCACCGTGGTGGCGCCGGGCGACGACGCCGGCCCCGGCCTCGTCGGCGGTCGCGTCGGCGAGGACGTGCGCCGGACGCTGGCCGAACGGCCGCTCGACGGCGTCTGGGTCTTCGCCTCGTGGAACGACCGCCGCCAGATCGAGGAACTGCGCGCCGAGCTCGGGCCGGTGCCGGTGCCGATCCATCTCTTCGCCGATCACGAGACCGAGCGGATGCTCGCCCGACCGCTGCTGCGGGTCGGCGATCTCGTCGGGCTCGAGCTGCAGCGCGCGCCGTTGTCGAAACTCGACCGGGCGGCGAAGCGGGTGCTCGACGTCACCGTCGCCTCGCTCTGCCTCCTCCTCCTGGCACCGCTGATGGTGCTGACGGCGCTCGCCATCGTCGTCGAGAGCGGCCGGCCGATCCTGTTCCGTCAGCATCGCAAGGGCTTCGGCGCGCGGCCCTTCTCGATCCTCAAGTTCCGCTCGATGACGGTGCGCGAGAACGGTTCGGACGTCGTCCAGGCGACCCGCGGCGATCAGCGCATCACCCGCATCGGCAGGATGATCCGCCGCACCTCGATCGACGAGCTGCCGCAGCTCTTCAACGTGCTCCGGGGCGACATGTCGCTGGTCGGGCCGCGGCCGCACGCGCTCGCCCACGACGACTACTACGACGGGTTGATCGCCTCCTACGCGCTGCGCCAGCACGTCAAGCCGGGCATCACCGGCTGGGCACAGATCAAGGGCCTGCGCGGCGAGACCCGCGAGGTCGAGCAGATGCGGGCGCGCGTCGAGCACGACCTCTGGTACATCGAGAACTGGTCGATCTGGCTCGACCTGCGCATCCTGATGGTGACGGCGCTGATCGTCCTGTTCGACGACAACGCCTTCTGAGGACACCTCCGACGGGGAGGGGAGAAGCCGCGGTGGTCCGGGGGGACGCCGCGGCTTCTCGGTTTTTCGGCCATCGCCACGCCGATCGCGTTCTGCCGTTGAAATGATATAAAGATATCTTTATATCGTTCTTCATGAAGACGAAGCCGATCTCCTCCGCGCCCGTTCCTGCCGCGCCCGATGCCGCCCCTGCCGGGCGGTTCGGCGGCGGCACGCTCTCGGCCGAGGCACTGGTCTCGGTGCTGCGGGCGAGCGGCGAGCCGTCGCGCCTGCGCATCCTGACGCTGCTCGCCGCCGGCGATCTGACGGTCAAGGATCTGACCGCGGTGCTCGGCCAGTCGCAGCCCCGCATCTCGCGCCATCTGAAGCTCCTGACCGAGGCCGGTCTCGTCGAGCGTTTCCCCGAGGGCGCCTGGGTCTATTACCGCCTCGCCGACGACGGCGCGGCCGGCGCCCTGGTGCGCGGTCTGCTCGCGACGTTGGACGCCGGAGATGGGCCGATCGGCCGCGACCGCGAGCGGCTGGCGACGGTGAAACAGGCCCATGCCGAGCGCACCGCCGCCTATTTCGCCGATCATGCCGGCGACTGGGAACGGCTGCGTTCGCTCCACGTCGAGGAGACCCGCGTCGAGGAGGCGATCCGCGACATTCTCGGCGATCGTCCCTTCGGCCAGCTTCTCGACATCGGCACCGGCACGGGGCGGATGCTGACGCTGCTTTCCGATCGCTTCGAGCGTGCCGTCGGTGTCGACGCCTCACACGACATGCTGGCGGCGGCGCGCACCGAGCTCGATCGCGCCGGGCTGACGCGGGCCCGCGTCCAGCACGGCGACGTCCACGCGCTCGGCCTCGCGCGCGACGCCTTCGACGTCGTGACGGTGCATCAGGTGCTGCACTATCTCGACGATCCGGGCTCGGCGATCCGCGAGGCGGCGCGTGCGCTGCGCCCCGGCGGGCGTTTCCTCGTCGTCGACTTCGCGCCGCACGATCTCGAATTCCTGCGCGAGAGCCATGCCCACCGCCGGCTCGGCTTCTCGCATCAGGAGATCGCCCGCCTGCTCGAACAGGCCGGCCTCGACGTGGTCGAGGTCCGCGATCTGCCGCCGAGCGCCGACCGCGCGTCATCGACCGAGGGCGCCCTCACGGTGACGCTGTGGCTCGCCCGCGATCCCCGCATCCTCGTCGCATCCGATTCCAGGAAAGCCATCGCATGACCGTCTCGGCTCGCCCCGTCATTTCCTTCGAGTTCTTCCCGCCCAAGACGGAGAAGATGGAGACCGCGCTGTGGGCGGCGGTCGAGAAGCTGGCGCCGCTCGATCCCGCCTTCGTCTCCGTCACCTACGGGGCGGGCGGCTCGACGCGCGAACGCACCCACGACACCGTCGCCCGACTGGTGCGCGACACGAAGCTCGTGCCCGCGGCGCATCTGACCTGCGTCTCGGCGACCCGCGACGAGGTCGACGCGGTGGTGCGCGCCTATGCGGGCGCCGGCGTCCGCCACATCGTGGCGCTGCGCGGCGATCCGTCGGAGGGTGTCGGCACCGCCTATCGGCCGCATCCGGGCGGCTACCCCTACGCCGCCGATCTGGTGGCGGGGATCATGGCGATCGGCGGCTTCGAAGTGTCGGTCGGGGCCTATCCCGAGCGCCATCCCGAGAGCGCCAGCTGGGACGCCGAGATCGACAATCTGAAGCGCAAGGTCGATGCCGGCGCCTGCCGGGCGATCACCCAGTTCTTCTTCGACAACGACCTGTTCGAGGGCTTCCTCGAGCGGGTGCGCGCCGCCGGGATCTCGATCCCGATCGTGCCGGGCATCATTCCGGTGCACAATTTCTCCGCCGTCGCCGGCTTCGCCGAGAAGACCGGCGCCAGCGTGCCGGATGCGGTCAGGGCGCGTTTCGCCGGCGTCGGCGAGGATGCGGCCGAACGGGCCAAGGCGGCGATCGACTTCGGCATCGACCAGGTGGCGGATCTGCGCGCCCGCGGGGTCGAGGACTTCCACTTCTACACGATGAACCGGGCGGATCTCGTCACGGGCATCGTGGCGAGCCTGGGGTAGAGTGGGGTAGGGGCGGACGGTGCGGGATGGGCGTGGCCTCTGCCATGTTCGGCTTCACCCTGAGGTGCCCGGCGCAGCCGGGCCTCGAAGGGCGAAGCCACGACGGGCAGTACCACTCGGCCCTTCGCCCTTCGAGGCTCGCTCTGCTCGCACCTCAGGATGAAGGGCCTCCGCAGGCCTCCGGGGAAGACAGCCTCGACCGGCGATCCGACCCGACGACGAGAATTCAGTTCAAGACGAGGAAGCCATGACCAAGCCCTTCAGCCACACCGCCGCCACCGCCGCGAAGCTCGCCGAGACGCTGGCCGCAATCGCCGCGGAGCGCATCCTCGTCCTCGACGGCGCCATGGGCACGATGATCCAGCGCCACGCGCTGGCGGAGGCCGACTATCGCGGCGCCCGTTTCGCCGACGCGGCGAAGGACCTCAAGGGCAACAACGACCTCCTGTCGATCACCCGCCCCGACGTGATCCGCGGCATCCATGCCCAGTATCTCGCTGCCGGCGCCGACATCGTCGAGACCAACACCTTCTCGGCGACGACGATCGCGCAAGCCGACTACGGGCTGGAGAGTGCGGCCTACGAGATCAACGTCGAGGGCGCCCGCCGGGCGCGCGAGGCCTGCGACGCGGCCTTCGCCGCCGATCCCTCGCGTCCGCGCTTCGTCGCCGGCGCGATCGGCCCGACCAACCGCACCGCCTCGATCTCGCCCGACGTGGAAGATCCGGGCTATCGCGCCGTGACCTTCGACGATCTGGCCGTCGCTTATGGTGAGGCCGCGCGCGGTCTCGTCGACGGCGGCGCCGACATCCTGCTGGTCGAGACGATCTTCGACACGCTCAACGCCAAGGCGGCGATCTTCGCCATCGAAGCGCTGTTCGTGGAGCGCGGCTTCCGTCTGCCGGTGATGATCTCCGGCACGATCACCGACCTCTCCGGCCGCACGCTGTCCGGCCAGACGCCGACGGCGTTCTGGTACAGCCTGCGCCATGCGAGCCCGTTCTCGATCGGCCTCAACTGCGCGCTCGGCGCCAAGGAGATGCGCGCCCACATCGACGAGATCAGCCGCGTCGCCGACACGCTGGTCTGCGCCTATCCCAACGCCGGCCTGCCCAACGAATTCGGCCTCTACGACGAGAGCCCGGCGGCGATGGCCGAGCTCGTCGGCGAGTTCGCCGCCTCCGGCCTCGTCAACGTCGTCGGCGGCTGTTGCGGCACCACGCCCGACCACATCGCGGCGATCGCCAAGGCGGTCGCCGGCCACGCGCCGCGCAAGGTGGCGGTGGTCGAGCCGCGCATGCGGCTCTCGGGGCTCGAGCCCTTCACCCATCTCCCCGAGATGCGCTTCGTCAACATCGGCGAGCGCACCAACGTCACCGGCTCGGCCAAGTTCCGCAAGCTGATCACCGCCGGCGACTATCCGGCGGCGCTCGCGGTCGCCAAGGAGCAGATCGAGGCGGGCGCGGCGATCATCGACGTCAACATGGACGAGGGCCTGCTCGACGGCGAGAAGGCGATGGTGACCTTTCTCAACCTCGTCGCCTCCGAGCCCGACATCGCCCGCGTGCCGGTGATGGTGGACTCATCCAAGTGGTCGGTGATCGAGGCGGGCCTCAAGTGCCTGCAGGGCAAGGGCATCGTCAATTCGATCTCGCTCAAGGAAGGCGAGGCGAACTTCGTCGAACAGGCGAAGAAGGTGCGCGCCTATGGCGCCGCCGTCGTCGTCATGGCCTTCGACGAGACCGGCCAGGCCGACACGCTCCTCCGCAAGAAGGAGATCTGCGCGCGGTCCTACCGCATCCTGACCGAAGAGGTCGGCTTCCCGCCGGAAGACATCATCTTCGATCCGAACGTCTTCGCGGTGGCGACCGGCATCGAGGAACACGCCGAATACGGCCTCGACTTCATCGAGGCGACGCGCTTCATCAAGACCGAGCTGCCGCATGCCCATGTCTCGGGCGGCGTGTCGAACCTGTCGTTCTCGTTCCGCGGCAACGAGCCGGTGCGCGAGGCGATGCACTCGGTGTTCCTCTTCCACGCGATCACCGCCGGCATGGACTTCGGCATCGTCAACGCCGGTCAGCTGGCGGTCTACGACGACCTGCCCGCCGATCTGCGCGATCTCGCCGAGGACGTGGTGTTGAACCGCCGGGCGGACGCGACCGAGCGTCTGCTCGAGGCCGCGCCGCGCTTCAAGGGCGAGGTCGGCAAGCCCCGCGAGGTCGATCTCTCCTGGCGCGAGGCGCCGGTCGCCAAGCGGCTGGAGCATGCGCTCGTCCACGGCATCACCACCTTCATCGAGGCCGACGTGGAGGAGGCGCGCGTCGCCTCCAAGCGCCCGCTCGACGTCATCGAAGGGCCGTTGATGGCCGGCATGAACGTCGTCGGCGACCTGTTCGGCTCGGGCAAGATGTTCCTGCCGCAGGTAGTGAAGTCGGCCCGTGTGATGAAGCAGGCGGTCGCCGTGCTGATGCCCTTCATGGATGCCGAGAAGGCGGCGGGCGGCGGCCAAGGCCGCTCGTCGGCCGGCAAGATCGTGCTGGCCACCGTCAAGGGCGACGTCCACGACATCGGCAAGAACATCGTCGGCGTCGTCCTCGCCTGCAACAACTTCGACGTGGTCGATCTCGGCGTGATGGTGCCGGCGGAGAAGATCCTCGCCCGCGCCGTCGAGGAGAAGGCCGACATCATCGGGCTCTCCGGCCTCATCACCCCGTCGCTCGACGAGATGGTGCACGTCGCCTCGGAGATGGAGCGGCAGGGCTTCGACGTGCCGCTCTTGATCGGCGGTGCGACGACCTCCCGCGTCCACACCGCGGTCAAGATCGACCCGGCCTACGACCGCAATCAGGCTGTCTACGTGATCGACGCCAGCCGCGCGGTCGGCGTCGCCTCGTCGCTGATCGGCGCCGACAAGGCGCGGGTCAAGGCGGAGATCTCGGCCGACTATGCCGCGATCCGCGAGGCGCATGCCCGCGGCGGGGCGGCGAAGGAGCGCGTCTCGCTCGTCGCGGCGCGCGAGGCGGCGTTCCGGCCGGACTTCGCGGCCCACGCGCCGGTGAAGCCGAGCTTCCTCGGCATCCGCGAGGTCGCCCCGTCGATCGCCGAGCTCGTTCCCTACATCGACTGGACGCCGTTCTTCGCCACCTGGGAGCTGATCGGCCGCTATCCGGCGATCCTCACCGACGCCAAGGTCGGCCCGGCGGCGAAGGCGCTGTTCGAAGACGCGCAGGCGATGCTGACGAAGCTCGTCGCGGAGGGCTCGCTCTCGGCCCGGGGCGTCGTCGGCTTCTGGCCGGCGCAGTCTGTCGGCGACGACATCCAGCTCTTCGCCGAGGAGAGCCGGCACTCGCCGCTGGTGCGTCTCCACACCCTGCGCCAGCAGATGGACCGCAAGGGCGGCGGCCGCGCCAATCTGGCGCTCGCCGACTTCGTCGCGCCCGTGGACGGGCCGAAAGACTGGATCGGCGCCTTCGCCGTCACCGCCGGCATCGGCGAGGCGGAGATCGCCGAACGCTATGCCCGCGCCAACGACGACTATTCCAAGATCCTGTCGCAGGCCTTGGCGGATCGTCTGGCGGAAGCCTTCGCCGAATGGCTGCACGAGAAGGTGCGCAAGGAGTTCTGGGGCTATGCCGCCGGCGAGACGCTGTCGACGGCCGAGCTGATCGGCGAGAAATACGTCGGCATCCGCCCGGCCCCCGGCTATCCGGCCCAGCCCGACCACACCGAGAAGGCGACGCTCTGGCGTCTGCTCGACCCGTCGCACCGCGCCGGCATTGAACTCACCGAGAGCTTCGCCATGTTCCCGGCCGCCTCGGTCTCCGGCCTCTACTTCTCGCATCCCGAGAGCCACTATTTCGGCGTCGGCAAGATCGAGAAGGACCAGGTCGAGGACTACGCGGCGCGCAAGGGCTGGGACCTCGCCACCGCCGAGCGCTGGCTGGCGCCGATCCTCGCCTACGTGCCGGGTCGGGGCTGAGGGCAGGGGAGGGCGTGAGGTCGGTGGGGTAGTCGCCTTAAGCGGCGTGGTGACTGCCGGCCTCGAACCTTGGTGATGGTGGCGGAGGCACGACGGGAATCGTGCCCAGCCATGATAAGTTGATGAAGGGAATCAATGCAGCCTGAAGGGGCGTAAAGATGCCGGCTGAGTTCCAATTTTGGCTCGAAGTAGCGAAACTGGCCATTCAATTGACGACGCCGGTAGTCGTCGTTTTCATCGGTATTTACATACATCGAGTTGCCAAGCGATTTGAACATATGCAATGGAGAAACCAGAAGCTCATTGAACAAAGGATCTCCGCGTACAACGAGATAGCCCCAAAATTGAACGATGTTCTTTGTTATTTCACATATGTTGGAAATTGGAAGAAATTCAATCCGCAGCAAATAGTTGATATGAAGCGTGAAATCGATAAGTCAATATACCTGTCATCCACCTTTTTCTCGGGTTCATTTTTCAAGAGTTGCATGGAGTTTCAGGACCTGTGCTTCGATACGTACAACGGCTGGCCTGCGGACGCACGGCTTCGGACCAAATGGGGGCGGCGCAGGGATGCCGCAGGTTCGGCTTGGAACACGGCTTGGGAAGCGTGTTTCAGTCCGGATGTGAGTGACGCAAAATGCATTCAGAATGCATATAATATGATCATGCGAGCATTCGCATCTGAGATCGGGGTCTATGAGGCGGACCGTGTTCCGGAACAGGCTTACGTTCCGCAGAATATTCACTGATCGAGGCCCGCTTCCGCCCACCCGACAACCGCCCGTGCCGCCGCCACAACCGTCATGCGCTCGCAAGGCGTGCAGTGGCGTGGTCCGATGGGGCATGTCCCGCCGCGTCGCCCTCCTCCTCGCCCTCGTACTCGCCGCCGTCGCCCTGCCGGGACCGGCCATCGCGCGGTGCGATCTGCCGGCCGATCATTGCTCGGGCTGCGGCTGCAAGGGCGGGCCGGGATGGCGGGAGAACGCGACCGGCCAGTGCGTCGGCTTCCGCGACATCGGCCGAAGGTGCGGCAACCCGCCGTCGTCGGCGCGCTGCATCTTCGAGAACGCGCCGGGGACCGGGGCCAATCGGGAATGCGCGCTGGCGCCGTCGAAACGGCGACCCCCGCCTCAGCCGCGATAGAGCAGCGCCTCGAGCGCGGCGACGTCGGCGATGACGGCGTCGGCCGAGCGGCCGAGGCTCTCGGCCGTGCCGGTGCCGGTGAGCACGCCGATCGCCATGCCGGCGCCGGCGGCCCGCGCCATCGCCATGTCGTGGTCGGTGTCGCCCACCACCACCATCTCGCCCGGATCGATGCCGGCGGCGGCGGCGAAGGCGAGGGCCTGACCGGGGCCGGGCTTGGCGCCGTGGCCGCTGTCCCAGCCGGAGGTGAAGGCGACGAGTTCGGCGATGCCGAACCGCGAGGCGAAGGTGTCGACGCTCGCGGCGTTGTCCGACGAGGCGATGCCGAGATGGAGCCCGCGCGCCGCGAAACGGCCGAGGATCGACGGCAGGTCGCCGACCGCCACCATGTCTTCGGCCCCGTCGAGGAACAGCCGGTCGAGCGCCGCGGCGAGCGACCGCGCCTCCCAGAGGGCTCCGGCGGCGACCAGCGCAGCGGCGATCTCGCCGGCGGACCCGGAAGCGATGATCGACGATGGTCCGACCGCCCGTCCGGTCTCGTCGACCCCGGCGGCATGGCGCAGACGCGCCTCGAGGCCGGTGTCGCCGCGGGCGGCCAGCGCGATCGAGCGGCGGTTGACCGGCGTCCACGACGCCGCGTAGTCGACGAGCGTGCCGTCCTTGTCGAAGAGGATCGCGCGGATCGCTCGCGCCATGGTCAGTCGTCCGCCACCACCAGCAGGTCTTCGGGGGCGAAGACCAGCCGCACGTCGCTCCCTGCCTTCGGCGGCTTGCGGCCGGGCGAGTTGAAGGCGTCGAGGGTGATCGACTGGGTCTCGAGCCGGACGCGGATGCGCACCACGGCGCCGAGGAAGTCGACCTGTTCGACGGTCCCGGCGATGCCGGTCTCGCCCGCGCCGAGCGTCACCGCCTCGGGGCGGAGCGCCACGGTGACGGTGTCACCCGGGGCACGGCCGTCGAGCCCGCCGGCGACCGCCACCTCGCGGCCGTCGAGCGACAGCAGACCGCCCTCGACGACCTTGCCCTCGAGCAGGTTCAGCGTGCCGACGAAGGAGGCGACGAAGCGGTTCTTCGGCCAGGTGTAGACCTCGAAGGGCGTGCCGATCTGCGCGGCGCGGCCCTCGTTCATCACCACGATGCGGTCGGACATCGACAGCGCTTCTTCCTGGTCGTGGGTGACGAAGATGGTGGTGATGCCGAGCTCGCGCTGCAGCGAGCGGATCTCCTCGCGCAGGCTGACGCGGATCTTGGCGTCGAGCGCGGAGAGCGGCTCGTCGAGGAGCAGCACCTGCGGCCGGACGGCGAGGGCGCGGGCGAGCGCGACGCGCTGCTGCTGGCCGCCGGAGAGCTGCCAGGGATAGCGATGCTCGAGCTGCGGCAGCTTGATGATCGCCAGCATCTCGGCGACCCGCTCGCGGATCTCGGCGGGGTTCTTCTTGGCGATCTTCAGGCCGAAGGCGATGTTCTGCCCGACCGTCATGTTGGGGAAGAGCGCGTAGGACTGGAACACCATGCCGACGTCGCGCTTGGCGGGCGGCAGATGCGTCACCTCCTCGCCGTCGAGCGCGATCGAACCGCCGCTCGCGGTCTCGAAGCCGGCGATCATCCTGAGGATCGTCGTCTTGCCGCAGCCCGAGGGGCCGAGGAAGGAGACGAATTCGCCCTTTTCGATCGCAAGATCGAAGTCGTGGACGACGGTCGTCGCGCCGAAGGCCTTCTTCAGGCCGGAAATCTCGATGAAGCTCATCGCTCCTCCGATCGGGCGGTGCGGGGGGAGGGCGCACGCGTCATCGTTTCGTCTCCCGGACGGTGCCGAAGACCTGGATCAGACCGAGTGCGGCCCAGGTGACGGCGAAGGCGATGATCGCCAGCGCCGCCGGCTCGTAGGCGCGGTTGGCGCCCACCAGCTGGAGGTAGGGGCCGAAGGCCGGTCGGTTGAGAAGGCTGGCGAAGGTGAATTCGCCGATCACGATGGCGAAGGTCAGGAACGAGCCCGAGAGCAATCCCGCCCGGATGTTGGGGAAGATCACCAGCCGCAGCGTCTCGAAACGCCCCGCGCCGAGGCTCTCGGCGGCTTCCGTCAGCGTGCGCACGTCGATGGCGCCCAGCGCGGTGTCGACCGAGCGGTACATGTAGGGCAGCGCCAGCGTGACGTAGCCGAAGGTGAGGAGGAGATCCGTGCCGAAGGACGAATCGGTCAGCGGCAGGAACGACTGCGAGCCGTACATCCGGAGATGGCCGAAGACGATGACGATCGCCGGCACCACCAGCGGCAGCAGCGTGATGAACTCGACGACCGGGCGCAGCATCGGCAGCTTGAGCCGCACCCAATAGGCGGTCGGCACGACGATCGCGAGGCCGACGACGATCGTCGCCAGCGCCAGCATCACCGAATAGGAGAACGAGGTCTGGAAGTTCGCATCGGTGAGCACGATGCGATAGGCCTCGAAGGAGTAGACGCCGCGCTTCAGCCGCAGCGAGAACTCGAAGGTGGCGATCAGCGGCAGCAGGAAATAGAGCGCGCCGATCGCGACCGAGATCCAGGGACCGAGGGTCGAGCGTTTCATTTCACCCACCTCTCGGCACGGCCGCGCAGCCAGATGTAACCGACGTTGGCGAGGCCGGTGATGACGATCATGCCGAGCGCCAGCGCGTAGCCGAGGTTCTGGTCGTGCAGAACGTCGCCGCGGATCTGGGCGTAGAGCAGGATGGTCACGATGTTGAGCGACGAGCCGGTCAGTGCATAAGCCGTCGCGACCGCGCCGAAGGAATTGGCGAAGAGCAGCAGCGTCGAGCCGAGCAGGCTCGGCCACAGCACCGGCAGCGCCACCATCCGCCAGTATTGCAGGTTGGAGGCGCCGAGATTGGCGGCGGCCTCGCCCCATTCCTTCTTCAGACCCTCGAGCGCCGGCGTCAGGATCAGCACCATCAGCGGGATCTGGAAGTAGAGATAGGTCAGCGTCAGGCCGGTGAAGCTCAGGAGCTTGAAGCCGGTGGCGTAGAGGTTGAAGCCGAACCACTCCATCAGCGCCCAGGTGACGAGACCGGTACGGCCCAGAGTCGCCAGGAACGCGAAGGCGAGCGGCACGCCGGCGAACTGCGAGGCGACGCCGGAGAAGGTCGAGACCGCCGGGCGCACCCAGGAGGGCAGGCCGCCCTGGACGATCGACTTGGCGAGGAAGAAGCCGATCACCGCGCCGCCCAGTGCCGAGGCCGCCGAGATCTCGAGGCTGATGACATAGGCCGCGACGATCGAGGGGTGCAGGAGGCCGGCGAGATTGGCCAGCGTGAGGGCGCCGTCCTTGTCCTGGAAGGCGCCGATGATCAGCACCCCGGTCGGTGCGATCAGGAACAGGCCGGCAAAGACGAAGAAGGGCACGACGCCGAGCCAGGCGAGCGGCAGACGCCACCCGGGCCGTGATTCGGCACTGCCGCGCGAAGGCGGGCGGGCCACGACGTCGGCCACCGCTGCGGGATCACTCAACAGACACGTCCCCCTTCTCGCGGCCGCGGACTTCCCCCGAAGCCTCGCGCGACCCGCGCGGATCGCGAGCGGGCGGACGGCATTCTCGCCGCCCGCCCGTTCGTCGTCACTTGCCGACGTTGGCGCCGACCACCGCGTCCCACTTGGTGGAGATCACTTCCTTGGACGTCTTCTGCTCGTCGAGCGTCGGGAAGACGGCCTTGGAATAGGCCTCGGCCGGCGGCAGCTTGGCCAGCAGATCGGCCGGGATCTTGCCCTTGGCGGCGAGGTCGGCGAAGCGGATCGGGTGGCAGTAACCCTTCAGCCAGCCGACCTGACCTTCGTCGGAATAGAGGTATTCCAGCCACAGCTTGGCGGCGTTGGGATGGGGCGCGTAGGCCGAGATCGCCTGGACGTAGACGCCGGCGACGACGCCCGACTTCGGGATCACGACGTCGACCGGCGGGTTGCCCTTGAGCGTGTCGCGGTCGGCGAGCGCGTTGTAGTCCCAGCGGATGACGATCGGGGTGGCACCCTGCGCCAGCGAGGCGGCCTTGCCGATCACCGGCACGAAGTTGCCCGCCTTGTTGAGCTCGGCGAAGAACTCGAGGCCCTTGGCGCCGATCTCGGCCGCCGCGGTGGCGCCCTTGGAGAGGCCGGCGGCGTAGACGCCCTGGATCGCCTGGTTGGCGACGCGCGGGTCACCGGCGAGCGCGACGGCGTTCTTGTACTCCGGCTTGAGCAGATCGGCCCAGTCGGTCGGCGAGGTCTTGACGATGTCCTTGTTCACCTCGAAGGCGAGGACGCCGTAGTAGTCGCCGGTCCAGAAGCCGTCGGCATCCTTCTGGTTCGCCGGGATCGAATCCCAGGTCGAGACCTTGTAGGGCTGGGTCAGGCCTTCGGCCTTGGCCGAGGGGCCGAAGGACAGGCCGACGTCGATGACGTCGGGAGCCTGCGGGCCCTTGTTGCCCTTGTTGGCCTTGATCGCCTCGATCTCGTCGCCCGAGCCCGCGTCGGGGTTCAGCTCGTTGATCTTGAGGCCGTACTTCTTCTTGAAGCCGTCGATGATGTCGCCGTAGCCGCACCAGTCGTGCGGCAGCGCGATGACGGTCAGTTCGCCTTCGGCCTTGGCGGCGGTCACGAGTTCGGCGCTCGGATCGGCCAGCGCCGGCCCGAAGGACGCGAGGAGGACGACTGCGGTGGAAGCGAGAAGACCGGTCTTCATGGGTTCGCCTTCTTTCGACTGCCCCGAGGGGACGAGGACGAGCGCCGCCGGATCCGTTCCGACGGACGCTCCTCGCCGGTCGCGGGAGGAAACTTCGGACGTCGGGAAATGCCCCGACGGATCGACCGAGTATCGCGCGGACATGACGGTTCGGTGTCGGTCGTGGATCGGCGGACTTCGCCGTCCCCGCCCGCTCGCCGAAGTCCGCCGGACGAAGCCCGCTTCCGTCGGCGTCACGAAACTGTCGCGCCGACGTCACGGAGGGACATCGAGCCACTGTGAGGGGCCTTCGGTCAAGGGGTTGATCGCGGAGTTTGCACGCCGAACGGCTCTGCCGCCGAAACGGGCACGTGCCCCTATCGACACGGGCGCCCGATGACATAGATTTCACTTCGCGAGGGCCCCGAAGCCGCCGCTCTCGCCACGCCGCCGACCTCGGTCCGCGGGCGCGCCGGAGGCTTTCCACCCGACCAAGGTCGAGCGGACGAATCCATGTGCGCGACGGTGAAAAGTGGCTATATACGCGCGACACTTCGTCACGCACTCCTATCCGAGGGAAGAAGTCGGTCATGTCGATGCTCGAAACCTACCGCGCCCACGTTTCCGAACGCGGCGCGCTCGGAATTCCGCCGCTGCCGCTGTCGGCCAAGCAGA
>NZ_JBQUZF010000005.1:0-379933 GCF_056313985.1 Pinisolibacter sp. DMC19
CACCAGCCGTTCGCCAGAGCGAAGGATTTCGTCGTCAGCAGCGTTGGCCGCCGTCGTTGGACCGGGTTATAGGCCCCCCACTTTTCCCCGTCAACACCCGTCTCGCACTTTTTTGCGCTGCATCCGTATTTTTTCGCCAAAGCCTGATTTTCAGCCGATTTCAGACACTTCGCGCCCTGTGGACAAATTTCGCGACCGCGAATTGGTCCCGGCGACGCCGAAAACTCGGCTTCGCGAGACGCCTCGGAGTCCCCTTTCCGAGCCCTCGCACGTACGCGCGCGTGCGCGTATCCGCGCTTGCTTCATGCCTCTGCCGACCGGCGCTCGGCGCCGACGTGCGACATCGCGGCTCGTACCCGACGTCTCCGCCGCACCGCCCGCCCGGATTGACCTTTGCGCCCCCGAGGGCCACCCTTGTCAGCTGCTTCGCCACGACTTCGCCGCATCGCGGCGGCATGTGACGGGACCAACGGGCAAGACCACGCCTTCGCGACGGAAGGCCATCACGGACTTCGATGCGACATTCACCTTCCGACCGGCGCGACGCCATCGATCTCGGTCCCGACCTGCCGCTCCTCGTGGACGGTGGCCTCGGACGACTGGATCGGCGCGCCCTGTCGCTCCGGTGGCTCGCCGGCACCCTGCTCACCGCCTGCACCTCGACCTTCCTGATGGGTGGCGCGCTCTATGTCGCGCTCGACGGCCGCCACACCTATGCCGCCGTGCCGCGCGAGATCGCCGTCGGCGCCGATGACGCGCCCGAGCCGCTCGCCCGCACCGTCAACGCCGAGACCGGCGTCCTGTCGAAGGGTGACCGTCTGCGCGTCGGCCCCGATCGCGCCGCCACCCGCCAGGTGCTCAACCTGTCGACCATGACGCGGATCGGCGACCGCGATCTGGTGCGCGTCCGCCCCTTCGTCCGCATCGCCTCGGCGCTCAGCCTGAAGAAGACCGAGGCGACGGCGGACATCCCGCCCTTCAATCCGCTGAAGGTCTTCGCCGACACCGAGATCCTCGCCGGCCGCACCTCGACGGCACGCAACCCCGCCTTCTACGACGCGACGGTCGAAGGCGAGATCACGCTGCGCACCCGTGACATGCCGATGGACGTCGCCGGCTTCGACCCCGACGTGGTGATGACCGCCAACGAAGTGCAGATGATCGTCGGCGATCAGGCGCGCTTCCTCTCCGACGGCTCGATCCAGGTCGCGGCCCTGCCGGTCACCGCCTCCGACGGCGGCTTCTTCGGCGGCGCCGGAGGCAGCGGTGTCGCCTCGGCGCTCGCCATGCGCATCGTGCCGGAGAACGTCACCTTCTTCGCCAAGTCGGACAACGACCGCGCGGGTGCCGCGACCGGCAACGGCCTCGACGAGAAGACCACGACGATCGATCGCGCCGACCAGATCCGCACGCTGCTGCGCGACGCCGGCGGCGACGAGAAGGCGATCGCCGACGCGCTCAAGGCATTGGCCAAGACCTTCGACCTCAAGTCGATCGACAGCGGCTATCGCCTGCGCATCGGCACCGCCAAGGTCGACACCACCGACAAGCTGAAGCCGGTGCGCGTCACCGTCTACGCCAAGGACGGCGCCCACGTCGCCACCATCGCACTCGACGACTACGGCAACTTCGTCACCGCCCAGGAGCCGGGTCTCGGCGACGACGACGTCGGGGCCGAAGAGGACGAGACCGTGGCGGAAGCCAGCGGCGTGCCGTCGCTCTACTACAGCCTCTATCAGACCGCGATCGACAACCAGATCCCCCGCGCGCTGATCAAGAAACTGGTCGAGGTCTATTCCTTCGACGTCGACTTCAACCAGCGCGTCAAGCCGGGCGACCATTTCGAGGTGCTCTACGCCGCCGAGGACGATGCCGACGCCAAGGCGCCGCAGGAGATCCTCTACGCCTCGATCACCACCAACGGCACGCCCAAGCGCTACTACCGCTATCGTTCGCCCGATGACGGCACCGTCGACTACTACGACGAGGCCGGCAAGAGCGCGAAGAAGTTCCTGATGCGCAAACCGATGGACGGCGGCGTCTTCCGCTCCGGCTTCGGCGGCCGCCGCCACCCGGTGCTCGGCTACTACCGCATGCACACCGGCGTCGACTGGGCGGCGCCGACCGGCACGCCGATCTTCGCCTCGGGCAACGGCACGGTGACGGAAGCGGGATGGAAGGGCGGCTACGGCCGCTACGTCCGCATCCAGCACGCCAACGGCTACGAGACCGGCTACGGCCACATGTCCGGCTTCGGCAAGGGCATCGAGAAGGGCACCAAGGTGCGTCAGGGCCAGATCGTCGGTTACGTCGGCTCGACCGGCGTCTCGACCGGTCCGCACTGCCACTACGAGGTGTTGATCAACTCGGCCTTCGTCGACCCGATGCGCGTCAAGCTGCCGCGCGGCAAGGAGCTGAACGGCGGCATGCTGGCCGAATTCGGCCGCGAGCGCTCGCGCATCGACGCGCTGATGGCGAAGACCGGCACGACCAAGACCGCCGCGGCGAACTGAAGCCGGCTCACCAACCGCGATAGCGGCCCTGACGGTGATTGGTGGCGAGCACCAGATTGATCATCGCCGCGCCGAGGATCGACAGCATCACGTGGAAGGGGTCGAGCACCAGCA
Organism: Pinisolibacter sp. DMC19; assembly: GCF_056313985.1. NCBI lineage: Bacteria > Pseudomonadati > Pseudomonadota > Alphaproteobacteria > Hyphomicrobiales > Ancalomicrobiaceae > Pinisolibacter > Pinisolibacter sp. DMC19. The sequence continues at coordinate 2,628 of NZ_JBQUZF010000005.1, forward strand.
GCGTGCCGGCGAGGATCGCCGCGTCGAATGCCATCTGCACCTTGCCGGCCGACCAGCCGCGCGTCTCCTGCAGCCAGAAGGCGACGATGCCGACGCCGCCGAGGCTCGCCCGGTGGCGGATCAGGATCAGCAGGCCGACGCCGATCAGCAGGCCGCCGAAGATCGAGCCGAAGAACGGATCGAGCCGCCCGACCTCCATCAGCCGCGGCACCGCCCAGGTCTCGGTGGCGAGCAGCGTCACGGCGGCGACGGTCTTGAGCGTGAAGCGCCAGCCCATCCGCCACAGCGCGAAGAGATAGAACGGCGCGTTGACGATCATCAGTGCCATCGGCAGCGAGATCGCCGTGGTGTAGCCGACGAGGAAGGCGAGGCCCGGCGCGCCGCCGGTGCCCATGCCGGTGCGACGGAACAGCTCGAGCCCGACTGCCACGATCAGCGTGCCGGTCACGAGCGCGAGCAGGTCCTCGAGCGGCGTATGGGGGATCGTCTCGTCCGGCGCGTCCATCGATCGACCTTCGACTTTCGTTACGATCGATCCTCTATGCGAAGGCCGCGCCCGCGTCGAGGGGCCACACGCAAGAGGCCGCCCGAAGGCGGCCTCTCATCGTTTCTCGGCATCGCGCGGGCGCTCTCACGCCGCTTCGAGCGCCGGACCGGCGACGGTGAAGAACAGCCGATCACCACCGCCCGTCACCTCGACGCGGACACCCTCGCCGATCTCGCCCATCAGGATCTTCTCGGCCAGCGGGTCCTGCACCTCGCGCTGGATCACCCGCTTCAGCGGCCGCGCCCCGTAGGCCGGGTCGTAACCGCGATCGGCGAGCCATTCCCGCGCCGAGGGCTCGAGCGTCAGCTCGATCCGCCGGTCGGCGACGAGCTTCGTCAGCCGCGCGAACTGGATGTCGACGATCCGGCCCATGTCGGCCCGCTTGAGCCGGTGGAACAGCAGGATGTCGTCGAGCCGGTTCAGGAACTCGGGCCGGAAGTGGGCCCGGACCATCGCCATGACGTTGTCGCGCGCCTTGTCGACGTCGTCGAGCTCGCCGAGCTCGACCAGGAACTCGGCACCGATGTTCGACGTCAGCACGATGATCGTGTTGCGGAAGTCGACCGTGCGACCCTGGCCGTCGGTCAGCCGTCCGTCGTCGAGCACCTGGAGGAGCACGTTGAAGACGTCGGAATGGGCCTTCTCGACCTCGTCGAACAGGATCACCTGATAGGGCCGGCGACGCACCGCTTCGGTCAGCGCCCCGCCCTCCTCGTAGCCGACGTAGCCGGGAGGCGCGCCGATCAGCCGGGCGACCGAGTGCTTCTCCATGTATTCGGACATGTCGATGCGCACCATCGCGGTGTCGTCGTCGAAGAGGAACGACGCCAGCGCCTTGGTCAGCTCGGTCTTGCCGACGCCCGTCGGGCCCAGGAACATGAACGAGCCGATCGGCCGGTTCGGATCCTGCAGGCCGGCGCGCGCCCGGCGCACCGCGGTCGAGACCGCATGGACGGCCTCCGCCTGACCGACGACGCGGCGGGCGAGTTCATCCTCCATGCGCAACAGCTTCTCCCGCTCGCCCTCGAGCATGCGGTCGACCGGCACGCCGGTCCAGCGCGAGACGACCTGCGCCACCATGTCGGCGGTGACGGATTCCTGCCGCTCGGCGCCCTCGCCCTTGGCCTCGATCTCCTTCAGCCGGCCTTCGAGACCGGGGATGACGCCATAGGCGAGTTCGCCCGCCCGGTCGAAGCGACCGGAACGCTGCGCCTGCTCGAGTTCGAGGCGCGCCTGATCGAGGCTCTCCTTGATCTTGTTGGCCGACGCCAGCTCGTCCTTCTCCAACTGCCACTTGGCGGTGAGGCCGGCGGACTCTTCCTCGAGTTCGGAGAGCTCCTTCTCGAGCCGCACGAGACGGTCGCGCGAGCCCTGGTCGGTCTCCTTCTTGAGCGCCTCGCGCTCGATCTTCAGCTGGATGATGCGGCGATCGAGTTCGTCGAGTTCCTCGGGCTTCGAATCCACCTGCATGCGCAGCCGCGCCGAGGCCTCGTCGACCAGGTCGATCGCCTTGTCGGGCAGGAAGCGGTCGGTGATGTAGCGGTTCGACAGGGTCGCGGCGGCGACGATCGCCGAGTCGGCGATCCGCACGCCGTGATGCAGCTCGTACTTCTCCTTGAGGCCGCGCAGGATCGAGATCGTGTCCTCGACCGTCGGCTCGGAGACGAAGACCGGCTGGAACCGCCGTGCCAGCGCCGGATCCTTCTCGACGTGCTTGCGGAACTCGTCGAGCGTGGTCGCGCCGACGCAGTGCAGCTCGCCGCGGGCGAGCGCCGGCTTCAGCAGGTTCGAGGCATCCATTGCCCCGTCCGACTTGCCGGCGCCGACCAGCGTGTGCATCTCGTCGATGAAGAGGACGATGCCGCCCTCCGCCGCCTGCACTTCCGACAGCACGCCCTTGAGGCGCTCCTCGAACTCGCCGCGATACTTCGCGCCGGCGATGAGCGCGCCCATGTCGAGCGCCATCAGCTTCTTGCCCTTGAGGCTCTCCGGCACGTCGCCGTTGAGGATCCTGAGCGCCAGCCCCTCGACGATCGCCGTCTTGCCGACGCCGGGTTCGCCGATCAGCACGGGGTTGTTCTTGGTGCGGCGCGACAGGACCTGGATGGTGCGGCGGATCTCCTCGTCGCGGCCGATGACCGGATCGAGCTTGCCGTCGCGCGCCGCCTGGGTCAGGTCGCGGGCGTATTTCTTCAAGGCATCGTACTGGTTCTCGGCCGAGGCGCTGTCGGCGGTGCGGCCCTTGCGGATGTCGTTGATCGCGGCATTGAGCGTGTTCGGCGTGACGCCGGCCGCCGCCAGGATCTTGCCGGCGTCCGAATCCTTGTCGAGCGCGATGGCGACGAGCAGCCGTTCGACGGTGACGAAACTGTCGCCCGCCTTCTCGGCGATCTTCTCGGCCTGATCGAAGAGCCGCGCGGTCGGCGCCGCCAGATAGAGCTGGCCGGAGCCGCCGGACACTTTCGGCAGCTTGTCGAGCGCCGCATCGACGGCCTTCAGCGCATCGCGCGAACGGCCGCCGGCGCGATCGATCAACCCGGCGCAGAGCCCCTGGTCGTCGTCGAGCAGCACCTTGAGCAAGTGCTCGGGGAGAAACTGTTGATGGCCCCGCGACAGGGCCATGGTCTGCGCCGACTGCAGGAACCCGCGGGCGCGTTCGGTCATCTTCTCGATGTTCATGACTTCCCTCCTGGCCCGTCGCCCCGCCGCCCCGATCGGGCACGGCCACGCGACGTCTGGATCGATGGGTGGACCCCGGCCATGGACCGAGATCTCGTCTTCGAGGGCAAATGTGGGGAGCGATCACCCCGCTGTGAAGAGGCCGAATGCAGCTTTGCGACGCGCCCGCTTGACGTCCGTGCGCCGATCGGCCGAATGGACGGCCCGGACGACCGAAACGGAGCCTGCCCATGACCGCACGCGTCGCCACCCTCTGGCGTTATCCCCTCAAGGGCTTCTCGCCCGAGACCCTCGAGAGCGTCGATCTCGCCGCCGGCGAGACCATGCCCTTCGATCGCGCCTTCGCCATCGAGAACGGTCCCTCTGGCTTCGATCCCGCGGCACCCGCCCATCTGCCCAAGATCAAGTTCCTCTGCCTGATGCGCAACGCCGCGCTGGTGAAGCTGCAAATCCGTTTCGATCCCGAAACGAATGAGCTGACCATCGCGGAAGCGGGCGAGACCCGTCTCGTCGCCCGGCTCGACACTGCGGACGGCATCGCCGCCGTCGAGGCCTTCGTCACCGAGCGCTTCCCCGCCGAGCTGCGCGGGGCGCCGAAGCTCCTGCGCGCGCCCGGCCATTCCTTCTCCGACGTGGCGAAGAAGGTGCTGCATCTCGTCAATGCCGAGACCATCCGCCGGATGGAGCGCGACCTCGGCATGCCCGTCGACCCGCTGCGCTTCCGCCCCAACATCGTCGTCGACGGCCTCGAGGCGCGTGCCGAACTCGACTGGCCGCGCGAGATGCGTCTGACCATCGGCGGCATCCCCTTCGAGGTGGTCAAGCGCACCGAGCGCTGCGCCGCCACCACGGTCAACCCGGCGACCGCCGAGCGCGACCTCCAGATCCCGCGCCATCTCATGCAGACGCTCGGCCACACCGACTGCGGCATCTACGTCCGCGTGCTCGAACCCGGCCGCCTGTCGCGCGGCGACGCGCTGGTGGTGTGAGACATCCGACCGACGCCGAATACGAAAGAGGCCCGGATCTCGCGATCCGGGCCTCTTTCATGATGGGATGTGCGATCCGATCACTCGGCGACGGGTTCCGCCGCCGGAGCCTCGGTCTCGCCCTCGCCGGCCTCGTAGGCCGGACGGCGGCCACGACCGCGACCGCCACGGGTGCGGCGACGCGGCGCCTCGTCGTCACCGACGGCTTCCGCCGCATCGACGGCCGGGGCCTCGACGGGCGCCTCGACCGGCGCGGCGACACGGGTCGGCGCAGCGGTCAGGAAGGCGGGCAGCGCCGAGAGATCGGCGACGTCGTCGGCTTCCGGCTTGGCGGCCTCGGCGCGACGCGGGCGACGCTCGCCCTCGAAGCGACCTTCGCGACGGCCTTCGGCCCGCTCCGGGCGCTCGGCCCGTTCCGGACGTTCCGCACGCTCGGCTCGCTCGGGACGCTCGGGACGCTCAGGGCGTTCGACGCGCTCCGGCCGGTCGCCCCGTTCGGGACGATCGCCGCGGTCGCGGAAGTTGGTGCGCTCACGGCCACGGCCGCGATCACCCCGAACACGGTCGTCGCGCAGCCGCTCGCCGCGGCCGTCGACCGGCAGATCGTCGAGGAAGGGCTGCGGCGCATCCGGCGACATGAAGCCGTCGTCGCCGACCACCGGAGCCTGACGCGCCTCGGCGCGCGGCTCGACCCTAGCCTCGCCGGTGTTCTCGTCGAAATCCTCTTCGTCCTCGTCGGACTGGATGTCGGAGCGCACGATCGGCTGCGGCTGCGGCATGGTGGCCTGCGCGGCGGCGATGATGCGGTAGTAGTGCTCGGCGTGCTGGAGATAGTTCTCCGCCAACACCGGGTCGCCGCTCGACTGCGCATCGCGCGCCAGGGCGACGTACTTCTCGGCGATGTGGAGGGCCGTGCCGCGAATCTTGACGTCGGGACCGGTCGACTCGTAGCTGCGGCTCAGCGGATTGGGACCCTTGCGACCACCACCTCCGCCATTGTTGTTGCCGCCGCCGCCACCACCGCGACCACGCATGCGCTTGTTGGAATTACCCTGTCTCATACCCGTGCGATCTCTGCCGAGGAACATGTTTCGAGGTCTCGTCCTCTGTCGGGCCTCCTCTGCCGAGGCCCATGTGCGAGGGCGTGCCGGACAATGCGCAACGGGCCCCCGCTCCGCGCGCAGACTCTCGTCCTTCCAGCTTTCGCGCCGCTCGATCCGCTCCGTGTCCCAGGGAAATCCCCTGCGAGACGAAGTCACCGTTGCCGGTGGATCGAAGCGATACGGTCACGAACGGGCATTACGGCCCCTGAAAGTGTTGGACGAACCGTAAGTCCGACGGCCGTCCCCCCTCGAGATGCGGCCACCACGTACGACGGTCTCTCCCGATCGGGAGGCCCCTTCCCAGCGGCGCTACAAGAGCGCATCGCAGGTCCACGTCCGTCGACGATTTGCTTCGGTGCTTGGACCGTAACGATTTCTCGCCCGGTTTCCAAGGCTTATTTTGAGGCAGCCGTGTCGCGGGGGCGCCGGGCGACCACCACGCGGTCGCGCCCGGCGAGGTCGGGGACGACCGCAACGCCCTCGAGACCGACCGCCGCGAACAGCGCCGAGACCGCCTTCCCCTGTCGCCAGCCGATCTCCACGGCGAGGAATCCGCCCGGTTTCAGCGCCGCGAACGCCTGGGCCGCGATCTCGCGATAGGCGTCGAGCCCGTCCGCCCCGCCGTCGAGCGCCAGCCGCGGGTCATGGAGCCGCACCTCGGCGTCGAGGTCGTCGATGTCCGACGTCTCGATGTAGGGCGGATTGGAGAGGATCGCGTCGAAGGCGCCCGGCGCCAGCATCGAGCCCTGCGACCCGGCGACGAAGATCACCCGGTCGCCGACGCCGTTGGCTCCCGCATTCGCTCGCGCCGTGGCGATCGCTTCCTCGGCCAGATCGCTCGCCACCGCCCGCGCGTCGGGAAGCTCGGCAAGGATCGCCACCACGATCGCGCCCGAGCCGACGCCGAGATCGGCAAAGACGGGGGCCGCGACGCCCTCGAGGCGCGAAAGCGCCACCTCGACCAGCGTCTCTGTGTCCGGCCGCGGCACCAGCGTCGCCTCCGACAGCGCGAAGCGCAGACCGTGGAACCACGCCTCGCCGACGACGCGTTGCACCGGTTCGCCGGCGATCCGCCGCTCGGCGAGCGCGGCGATGCGGGCGATCTCGTCGTCCGAGACCGCCCGATCGCCCTTCGCGATCAGTCCGGTGAGATCCAACCCGAGCACATGACCGAGGATCAGCCGCGCCTCCGCGACCGCTCCCTCGCCCGACCCGGCGAGCGCCGCGCGCAGCGCCCGGCCGACCGTGTCGACGGTCTTCACCGCGAGACCCGCCAGCCGCTCGGCGACACCCGCGCTCATGTCTCGGCCTCCGCCAGCAGCGTCGCCTGATGGTCGGCGACCAGCGCGTCGACGATCGTGTCGAGCGCCTCGCCGGCCATCATCCGGTCGAGCTCGTAGAGCGTCAGTTCGATGCGGTGATCGGTGACGCGGCCTTGCGGGAAATTGTAGGTGCGGATGCGCTCGGAACGATCGCCCGAGCCGACCTGTCCGCGACGATCCGCCGCGCGCGCCGCCGCCAGCCGCTCGCGCTCGATGTCGAACAGCCGGGTGCGCAGGAGCGCGATCGCCTTGGCGCGATTCTGGTGCTGCGAACGTTCCTCCTGCACCGCCACGGCGATGCCGGTCGGCAGATGCGTCACGCGCACCGCGCTGTCGGTCTTGTTGACGTGCTGGCCGCCGGCGCCCGAGGCACGGAACGTGTCGAAGGCGAGATCGGACGGCGCGATCGCCACGTCGACCTCCTCGGCCTCGGGCAGCACCGCGACGGTCGCCGCCGAGGTGTGGATGCGCCCGCCCGATTCCGTCACCGGCACGCGCTGCACCCGGTGGACGCCCGATTCGAACTTCAGCCGGCCGTAGGCCCCGGCGCCGGAGATCTCGGCGACGATCTCCTTGTAGCCGCCGAGTTCGCTCTCGCTCGCCGAGAGCACCGTCACCGTCCAGCCGTGCAGCGCCGCGTGGCGGGTGTACATGCGGAAGAGATCGCCGGCGAAGAGCGCCGCCTCGTCGCCGCCGGTGCCGGCGCGCACCTCGAGGATGACGCTGCGATCGTCGGCAGAATCCTTCGGCAGCAGCGCGAGACGGACGGCGCGGTCGAGAGCGGCGACACGCGCCAATGCCTGCGGCCGTTCCTCCGCCGCCATCGCCCGCATCTCGGCGTCGGTTTGCGCGTCGGCGAGGAGTTGGTCGAGCCCGGCGAGTTCGGCTTCGGCTGCCCGCAGCGCCCGGATCGCCTCGACCAGCGGCTCGAGTTCGGCGCGGTCGCGCGACAACGCCGCCCATTCGCTGCCGTCGACGCCGGCGTTCATCCGCGCGTCGAGGACGGCAAAACGGTCGAGAACCGCATCGAGCTTGGCCGAGAGGGACATGGGGGGATCGGGCGCGAGGAAAGACGACGGGCGGCGGAGCGTGACGGGATCCGCCGCTAGGGGACGACCGGCAGGCCCTGCTCTTCCGCGAACGTCTTCAGCACCGCGCGCAGATCCTCGTTCGGCCGGCCGCCGGCCTCGAGCCGCGGCAGGACGCGGGCGCGGAGCTTGGCGACGTCGAGATCGAGCAGCAGCGACTTCACCGGACCGACCGACGACGACGACATCGACAGCGACCGATAGCCGAGCGCCACCAGCGCCATCGCCTCGAGCGGCTTGCCCGCCAACTCGCCGCACAACGTCACCGGCACGTGATGTTCGGCCGCCTTGTCCTGGATCAGCTTCAGCATGCGCAGGAACGGCAGCGACATCGGGTCGTAGCGACCCGACAGCCGGTTGTTGCCGCGATCGGCCGCGAAGGTGAACTGGAACAGGTCGTTGGAGCCGACCGAGGCGAAATGCACCTTGGAGAAGAGCTCGTCGAGCTGGAAGAGGAGCGAGGGCACCTCGATCATCACGCCGAGCTTGATCGTCTCCGGCAGCTCGTAGCCGAGCCGCTTGAGGAAGTTCTTCTCGCGTTCGACCAGCGCCTGGGCGCGCTCGTATTCCGAGACGCTGGCGACCATCGGGAACATCAGACGCAGCTCGCGCCCGGCCGCGGCCTTCAAGAGCGCGCGGACCTGGATGCGCAGCAGACCCGGCCGGTCGAGACCGATGCGGATCGCCCGCCAGCCCATCGCCGGGTTCTCTTCCTCTTCGAAGGACTGGGCATAGGGCAGGATCTTGTCGCCGCCGATGTCGAGCGAGCGGAAGGTGACGGGCTTGCCGCCGGCCGATTCCAGCACCTTGCGATAGAGCGATTCCTGCTCCGCCGCCCGCGGGAAGGACGTCGCCACCATGAACTGCAGTTCGGTGCGGAAGAGACCGATGCCCGATGCACCCGATTCCTCGAGATGCGGCAGATCGAGGAAGAGCCCGGAGTTCAGCAGCAACTGGACGTGCTGGTTGTCGCGGGTGATCGAGGGCTTCGACTTCAGCCGGCGATACTGCGCCTGCTTGCGGGCGCGGAAGCGCACCTTCTCGGCGAAGGCCGCCTCGACGTCGGGCGCCGGGCGCAGATGGACGATGCCCAGTTCGCCGTCGACGATGATCGAATCGCCATCCTCGACCAGCGAGACGACGCCCTCGATCTGGCCGACGACCGGAATGCCGAGCGAGCGCGCGACGATCGAGATGTGGCTGGTCGGCGCGCCCTCCTCGAGCACGAGACCCTTGATGCGGTCGCGGTCGTAGTCGAAGAGATCGGCCGCGCCCATGTTGCGGGCGACGATCACCGCGTCCTTCGGCAGCTCGCCGGCCATCGGCCCGTGCGGCTTGCCGATCAGTTCGCGGATCAGGCGGTTGGCCAGCGCGTCGAAGTCGTGCAGGCGTTCGCGAAGATAGGGGTCGGTCTGGCGCAGCATGCGCGCGCGGGTGTCAGACTGGACCTTCTCGACCGCTGCTTCCGCCGTCAGGCCGTTCTTCACGGCCTCTTCCATCTTGCGCACCCAGCCGCGGTCGTAGGCAAACATGCGATAGGCCTCGAGCACGTCGCGGTGCTCGCCGACCTGATCGAGTTCGCTCGACGACAGCAGGTCGTCGACCGAGATGCGCAGCTTCTCGATCGCCGCCTCGAGCCGCCGCGCCTCGCGGCTGGCGTCGTCGGCGATGAGGGCGGAGATGACGATGCGCGGCTCGTGCAGGACGACGTGGCCGAGGCCGACGCCCTCGCCGAGGCCGACGCCGTCGAGATGCATCGGCCGCTTCACGTCGAGCGCCGAGCCCGGCAGCATCAGGTGGTCGAGCCCGCCGGCCGCGATCATCTCGGCGATGATCATGGCGGTCGTCTGGAGGATCTCGACCTCGTCTTCCTGATAGGTGCGATGCGCCTTGTTCTGGACGACCAGCACGCCGAGCATGCGGCCGGCACGCAGGATCGGCACGCCGAGGAAGGCGTTGAACATCTCCTCGCCGGTTTCCGGCTTGTAGGCGAAGGCCGGATGCGACTGGGCGTTGGGCAGGTTGAGGCAGCGCGCCTCCGACGCGATCAGGCCGACGAGGCCCTCGCCGACCTTCAGCGAGGTCTGGTGCACCGCCTCGCGCTTGAGGCCGACGGTGGCGGCGAGTTCGAGGACGTTGTCGTCGCGCAGCACGTAGACCGAGCACACCTCGGCCACGACGTTGGTGGCGATCTGTTCGACGATGTGGTCGAGCCGCTCCTGCGCGTCGATCGGCTGCGCCATCAACTCGCGGAGTTTGCGGAGCAGGATGCGCGGTGCGCCCAGAGATCCTCGCATCTCCGCTCTCTCCTCTCCGAAGGCTCGGCACGCGGGGGCCGATCCCCCGGAATCCGATTCCACCATGTCACCGATCCGCGTCCGAAATCAATCGGATCGCCGTCACCATGGGGAATCCGTCGGGCGCGACCGGCGGGCGCGCCCGGACAATCCGCCGATCAGGCCTTGTCGAGGCCGTAGGCGGTGTGGAGGGTGCGCACAGCCAGCTCGGTATAGGCCGCGTCGATCAGCACGGAGATCTTGATCTCGGACGTGGTGATGGCGCGGATGTTGATGCCCTTGGAGGCCAGCGCCTGGAACGCCTGGGCGGCGACGCCGGCGTGCGAGCGCATGCCGATGCCGATCACCGACACCTTGACCACGTCGGACGCCGACTCGATGACCGTCGGGCCGATGTCGGCCTGGGCCGCCTCGAGCACCGCGGTGGCGCGGGCGAGTTCGGCTTCCGGCACGGTGAAGGTGATGTCGGTCGTGGAACCGTCCGGCGACGTGTTCTGCACGATCATGTCGACGTTGATGTTGGCCTCCGCCAGCGGGCCGAAGACGCGGGCGGCGACGCCCGGCTTGTCGGCAACGCGGCGCAGCGAGACCTGCGCCTCGTCCTTGGAGTAGGCGATACCGGTGACGACCTGAGTTTCCACGATCTCGTCCTCGTCGCAAATGAGAGTTCCCGGCGGGTTGCCGTTGGCGTCGACCCCGACCGTGTCGGGATCTTCGAAGCTCGAACGCACGAAGGTGCGCACCTTCTTGACCATGGCGAGCTCGACCGACCTGACCTGCAGCACCTTGGCGCCGAGCGAGGCCATCTCGAGCATTTCCTCGAAGGCGACCTTCTCCAGCCGGCGCGCCTTGGAGACGATGCGCGGGTCGGTGGTGTAGACGCCGTCGACGTCGGTGTAGATGTCGCAGCGATCGGCCGAGACCGCCGCCGCGATCGCCACGGCGCTCGTGTCCGAGCCGCCGCGGCCCAGCGTCGCGATCCGCCCCGTCGGGCCGATGCCCTGGAAGCCGGCGATCACCGCCACCTCGCCGCCGCTCATCACGTCGATCAGCCGGGCGCCGTCGATGTCCATGATGCGGGCGGCGCCGTGGGCGTCGTCGGTGACGAGCGGGATCTGCCAGCCCTGGAACGAGCGCGCCGGGATGCCCATCGACTGCAGCACGATGGCGAGCAGACCCGACGTCACCTGTTCGCCCGAGGCGACCACCGCGTCGTATTCCATCTGGTCGAAGAGCCCGGCCTTGGCCTCGCCGCTCTTGGCGGCGTCCTGGACATAGGCGACCAGCTGGTTCGTCACGCCGGACATGGCGGAGACGACGACCGCGACCTGATGGCCGGCCTTCACCTCGCGCGCCACGTGGCGGGCGACGTTGCGGATGCGTTCGACGTTGGCGACGGACGTGCCGCCGAATTTCAGGACCAGACGGGCCATCGTGCCACTCGCGATCGATGCCGAAAGATGCGACGCGACGCGCCTTCGCGCCCCGCGTCACGGGTCGGGCGCTTGATACATCGAAGGCTTTCGCGGCGCAACGCCGCGTTTTCTCCGTGGTTTCGGCTGGCGAGCGCCCGCCGCCCCCTCGCCGCGCTTGACCTCGCCCGCCCGCCGGCTACCTTCCGGAGCGCCAGACGAGGACCAGAGCCATGACCATCCCCCACGCCCGCGCCACCGTCGACGAGACGGAGATCGGCAATTTCGAGGCCATGGCCGCCGAGTGGTGGGATCCGAACGGCCGCCTCCGGCCGCTGCACGAGATGAACCCGGTCCGCCTCTCCTGGCTGAAGCGCGAGATCTGCCGCCGGTTCGGCCGCTCCGAGGACGACACCCGCGCCCTCGAGGGCCTGACGGTCTGCGACGTCGGCTGCGGCGGCGGCCTCCTCACCATTCCGCTCGCCCGCCTCGGCGCGATGGCGACCGGCGTCGACGCCGGCGCCGCCAATGTCGAGGCCGCCCGCGTCCAGGCCGAGAAGGACGGCGTCGACGTCGCCTGGCGCACCGGCACCGCCGAGGAACTGGCCGCCGAGGGCGCCACCTTCGACGTCGTCGTCGCCATGGAGATCGTCGAGCACGTCGCCGACCTGCGGCTCTTCCTCGAGACCGTCGCGAAGCTCGTCCGCCCCGGCGGCCTGCTGTTCCTGGCGACGCTCAACCGCACGCCGAAGAGCTTCGCCCTCGCCGTCGTCGGCGCCGAATACATCATGCGCTGGCTGCCGCCGGGCACCCACACCTGGTCGAAGTTCGTCACCCCGCGCGAGCTCGAGCGCGGCGTCGAGGCGACCGGCCTCGAGGTCCAGGCCGCCTGCGGCATGGTCTTCGACCCGCTGCGCTGGTCGTGGTCGCTGAAGCCGGGCGATCTCGACGTGAACTACCTGATGGTCGCCGAACGCCCCGACCGGACCTGACACGGACAGCGAGGTCGCAGATGAGGCCCGATCCCGCCGCTACCCTGCGCCGATCCGACCGGACCGCGCGACCGCCGGCCACCTCGCCCGTCGCGAGCCGCCTGCGTCTCGCCGCCGCAGCGACCCTCGTCGCCGGCCTCGGCGCCGCCGGCGGACTGCGGCTCTTCGGCGATCTCGGCAACGAAGCGGCGACCACCTTCGAACGCACCCGGCTGCAGGAGCTCCAGCTCGAACGCATGGGCGGCAAGTTCGCCGTCGAGGCGGCGCGCTTCACCCAGTGGTTCGACAGCCTGTGGAGCGGCGAGAAGCTGCCGGTGACGATCCTCGTCTGCACGGTCGCGGGCGCCGCCTTCCTGTGGTGGATCGCCGGCCTCGCCGCGGTCGACGTCGGCGACGAGGAGACTCGCGACCGCCGACGCACCGGCGGCGATGCCGCCTCCTCGGACGGCGACGGCAACCACGGGCATGACGGCGGCTCTCACGGCAGCGACGGCGGAGACGGCGGCGACTGACGCCGCGCGCCCCGACCGCAGGCACCCCATCCCCGACTGATCCGAAAACGACGAAGGGCGACGGTTTCCCGTCGCCCCGCTCTCGTCGATCGACCGCGCGCCGCGATCACTCCTCGTCGTCGTCTCCGCCGTCGTCGCCGCCGTCATCGTCGTCGCCGCCGTCATCGTCGCCCGAGTCGTCGTCGCCTTCGTCCTCGTCGTCACCGCCGTCGTCGTCTTCCGACTCGTCCTCCGAATCGTCGTCGCCGTCCGAGTCGTCCTCGTCCTCTTCGGACTCGTCGCCCTCGTCGTCGGAGTCGTCATCCTCGGATTCGTCGTCGTCCGACTCCTCGTCGTCGCCGTCGTCCTCGGACTCGTCATCCTCGGCGTCGTCGTCCTCGTCGGAGTCCTCCTCGTCGTCCGATTCCTCGTCGTCCTCGGAGTCCTCGTCGTCGCCGTCCTCGGAGTCGTCATCGGACTCGTCGTCGCCGTCCTCGTCCGAGTCTTCGTCGTCGGAGTCCTCGTCCTCCTCGTCGTCGGACTCTTCCTCGTCCTCGTCGGACTCGTCGTCATCCGACTCTTCGTCGTCCGAGTCCTCCTCGTCCTCGCTCTCCTCCTCGGACGTCTCTTCCTCTTCCTCCTCGATCGTCTCTTCGGAGGATTCCTCGATCGTCGTCTCCTCGGTCGTCACTTCGATCGAGGTCTCCTCGAGATAGGTCGTGACGTCGAAGGTCTCGAGCATGCTCCAGCGGCCTTCCGAGGCCCAGGAGACGTAGCTCGACCATTCCTCGGTGACCGTGGTCTGGAACGGCAGGATCGTGTCGGCGAAGAGATCGACGACGATCGACGCATAGTCCTCGATGCGGAAGGGCGAGATCGGGAAGTCGACGCCGCGACCGTCGTTGGTGACCGGATCGAGCGTGTCCGACCACACCTCGCGCGGCGGCGGCAACGGCACGCGCGGCACGAACACCCAGCTGTCGCCGAAGTTGAACTTCGGGTTCATCAGGTAGTCGTAGGGCATGTAGCAATAGCCCTTGTCGCCCCACTCGGCGCCCCACGAGTTGCGCACGATGAAGACCCGTTCGGCCTCGTTGTAGCCGACCGCGCACATGGCGTGACCACCGTGCGAGGCGCGGCCGACGTCCTCGGGCGAGGGCATCGGCACCACGCCGCCACGCTTGGAGGCCTCGTCGAACGACTTGAACAGCGCCACGCCGAAGACGATCGGCCGACCTTCCGCCAGCGCCTGCTTCCAGGCGTCGAGCTCGAGCGGCACCTTGGCCATGTCCTGGACGCGATTGCCGTAGCCCTCGCGATAGGCTTCCTGGCCCGGCTTCTTCAGGATCAGCCGCTTGTCGAAGGGCCACGCCTTCTCCGGGCAGGCGCCGAACTTGGCGAGGCTCTCCATCGCCAGCTGGATGACCGCGCCCTCGTCCTTGTCCTGATCACCACCGCGCCAGCGGGCGTTGTAGTAGACGAAGAGCCGCGACACGTCGGTCTGCTGCCGCGTCGCCCGCTTGACCCAGTACTCCCAGGCGCCCGCGACCGCGTTGGCGACGCAGGAGTTGGTCTGCCCCTGGTCCTCGACCGGCGTCATCAGCGAGCGCAGGTCGACCCGGTTCGGCAGCTTGGCGTATTTGATCGAGATGCCGGGCGCATATTCCGGCGCCTCGGCCCGCGCCGCCATCGCCCGATAGCCCGAAGACCGTCCCTCGACGATGCTCGGCGCTGCGCCGGAGGAGGCGGCCGCGAGCGGAGCAGGCTTCGCGTCGGAGGCATCGGTATCGTCGGCCTCGGCGCTCTCGCCCGCCTCGTCGGAGGGTTCGTCGTCGCCGGCATCGGCGGAAGCCTCTTCGGCCTCGTCGCCCTCGGCTTCGTCGGCATCGGCCGCGGCATCGGGCGCCTCGTCGACACCGTCTTCACCCGCCTCGGCCGTGTCGGCGTCATCGGCCTCCGTCTCGGCATCGGCCTCGTCGTCCGCGCCGTCGCTCTCGTCGGCTTCCGGCGTCTCGTGCGCCGAAGCCGACGACGAGGCCGCGACCCCGACCGCCAGGGCGGCGAGACCGGCCGCGGCGGCGATGCCGGCGGCCTTGGCGAGACCGGAGCCCGAGCCCTCGGCAGGGGCCGGCGCAGGGGCAGGAGCCGGGGGTGACGCGGCGAGGGCCGCCGCCGGTCTGGAAGGCTCCTCGTCGCCTTCGCCGTCCTCGCCGTCCTCGTCCTCCGCTTTTGCCGGCGCCGGCGCGGCCTTGGCGGGCACGGCAACTGCAGGGGCCGCGGCGGCGGCAGGCGGAGCGGCCTTGGCCGGCGCATCGAGCCCGGCGAGCGGCTGCGGCGCGGCTGCGGTCTTCTCGGTAGGCAGGAGACCCGAGGCGGACAGCACCCCCCCGATCTCGGCGATCGACTTGTCGAGGGCCTGCAGCGTCAGATAGCGCGGATCCTTCTTCAAGGCCTCGGCGACGTTGGCACGCAGAACTTTCAGTTGCTCGAGGATTTCCGTCGGCATGACACTTCCCCTCCCCGGGAGACGCCCTCACACGCCGCCGCTCCTGCGGTGGCGTAGAGTCAGCGTCGCACGGAAAATCGAGAAGAATCAAGCAGCGGTCGAGGTCCGGGCCGATTCTGGACGCTCGTCTTTCGTCGGCTGCACGGCAGCGATCGCGGCGAGCTCCGCCCGCAGGGCGACGGCGATCGCGGCCACCCGGTCGGCGGCGTCGGTGCGCCCTTCGGGATCGATGGCCGCGATTTCGGTCTTCAGGACTTCGAGACGTTCGAGAACGCGAGGCAGCATGGCCGGATACTCCCAACAGCGGCTGGCGGCGACATCCGACCATCCTGCCCGCGAATGCTTAACGAAGGCTGGCCGGGCCCTTGCCGACCGATCCGCGCCGTCTAGGATGACCGTGGTGGGCGCCGCATCGGGCGGCACCGACCGACGGAGGGCATCGCGTGATTCTCGGCATCGTCTTCACCGTCGTCTGGTTGGGTCTGGCGGCCGTCTGGTTCGTCATGTCGCTGATGGCCGGCGCCATGGCCAACGACGCCGGTACCGTCGCCGCCGAGGTCCATGCCCGTCTGCTGATCACCATGATGGTCGGCGAGGCGCTGGTGGCGGTCGCAGGCCCGCTCGGCGGCGCCGCCCTCGCCTTCGCGGCCTCGGCGGGCCTCCTGTGGAAGCTCTTCGCCGCAGCCCTCGTCCTCGGCATCGTCCTGCAGGTCTACGCCGTCGTCGCCATGCTGAACGCCGCCTCCGCCTGATCACCGGCGGGGTGGGCAACCGCAAAGCCGTCGAAGATTCTCCGCAGGGTCCGGAAAACGAAAAAGCCCCGGCGAACCGGGGCTTTTCGGAGGAGATTTGGTGGAGCCAAGGGGAGTCGAACCCCTGACCTCTTGAATGCCATTCAAGCGCTCTCCCAACTGAGCTATGGCCCCACTGTCTCCTGCCGGGCTTGGGTAACCCCGGCGACGGCGGCGATCTCTAAAGGCATCGCCGCCCCTGATCAAGCCCCTTTCGCTCGGACCATCGCTTTTTTTTCGAAGTCACGGGCAGAACTGTGGAAAATCCGTCGGAGAGCGACGGATTTCCGGGGGCTGGAGCGCCTCAGCGCTCCTCGTCTTCGGTCTCGACGTCGATGTCGATGCCGTCGATGTCCTCGTCCTCGTCGTCCGCTTCGAGGAACGTGTCGTCGTCGCCGATGTCGGCGATCTCTTCGTCCTCGATCTCCGGCACGTCCTCGCCGCCGCCCTGTTCGGCATCGGCCTCCTCGAGGCTGACGAAATCGACCTGCGCCTCCTCGGTCTCGACCTCTTCTTCTTCCTCGACCGGAGCGGCCTTGGCGCGCAGCGCCACCGCCGAGATCGTGAAGGCCGTTCCGCACTTGGGGCACAGAATCGGATCGCGGTTGAGGTCGTAGTACTTCGTGCCGCAGTTCTGGCAGAGGCGCTTGGTGCCGAGTTCGGGTTTCGCCACGGATCGTCTCGCTCATTGGAGATGGAAAGGTCTTCCCCTCTAGTCCGAGAAACCATGAGTGTCAAAACCCGATTTCGCGTCGGAGCGCCGCATTCCGGCCCTTCCTTCGGATGACGCCCGTCGGCGCGCGTGCTAGGAGGGGCGCCCGAACGAGATCCGGGCGAGAGATACGAGGACGATCATGAGCCACGCCGCCACGCCGATGCCGCTTTCCGCCCGCGCGGGCGCGAGCCTGAAGGGCCGGATTCGTGTGCCGGGCGACAAGTCGATCTCCCATCGTTCGCTGATGTTCGGCGCGGTTTCGCTCGGCGAGACCCGCATCGAGGGCCTGCTCGAGGCCGACGACGTGCTGGCGACCGGCCGCGCCATGGCGGCACTCGGCGCCACGGTCACCCGCGACGGTGAAGGCGCCTGGCGCGTCTCGGGGCTCGGCTGCGGCGGCCTCCTGGAGCCCGAGAGCGTGCTCGACTTCGGCAATGCCGGCACCGGCTCGCGCCTGACCATGGGCCTCGTCGGCGGCCACGCGATCGCCGCGACCTTCGTCGGCGACGCCTCGCTGTCGCGCCGCCCGATGGGCCGCGTGCTCGATCCGCTGCGCGCCATGGGCGTCGAGGTGATCGCGCGGGCCGGCGACCGCCTGCCGCTGACGCTGCGGGGCCCGAAGAGCCTCCTGCCGATCACCTACCGTGTGCCGATGGCCTCGGCGCAGGTGAAGTCGGCGGTGCTGCTGGCCGGCCTCGGCGCGGCCGGCACCACCACGGTGATCGAACCCGTCGCCACCCGCGACCACACCGAACGCATGCTCGAGGGCTTCGGCGCCGAGCTCTCGGTCGAGATCGACGCCGACGGCGCCCGCGTCATCCGTCTGAAGGGCCGGCCGGAGCTGAAGGCGCAACACGTCGTCGTCCCCGGCGACCCGTCGTCGGCCGCCTTCGCGATCGTCGCCGGCCTGATCGTTCCGGGCTCCGACGTCACCGTCGAGAACGTGCTGCTGAACCCGCTGCGCACCGGCCTCTTCCAGACGCTGATCGAAATGGGTGCGGACCTGACGATCGAGAACGAGCGCCTCTCGGGCGGCGAGCGCATCGGCGACGTCCATGTCCGGTCGTCGCAGCTGAAGGGCGTCGTGGTGCCGCCGGAGCGCGCTCCGAGCATGATCGACGAATACCCGATCCTCTCGATCGCCGCCGCCTTCGCCGAAGGCCCCACCGTGATGGAAGGGCTCGAGGAGCTGCGCGTCAAGGAGAGCGACCGCCTCGCCGCCGTCGCCCGCGGCCTCGAAGCCAACGCCATCGCCTGCACCGAGGGCGAGGCGAGCCTCGTCGTCGCCGGCCGCAAGGCGGGCGTGAAGATCGGCGGCGGAAGGGTCGCGACCCATCTCGACCACCGCATCGCCATGAGCTTCCTGGTGCTCGGGCTGGCGGCGGATACGGCCGTGACGGTCGACGACACGGCCATGATCGCGACGTCCTTCCCCAGCTTCCGCGGCCTGATGGAAGGGCTGGGAGCCCGGTTTGCCGAAGGCTGACGCCCGCGCCCGAATCGGCCCGATCCCGAAATGCGAAACGGCCGGCGGAGCGCTCCGCCGGCCGTTTTCATGAAATCCGCGAGACGGGCGTCACACCCGCATCGGCATCAGGACGTAGAGCGCCGTCGAGGGCTCGGCGTCGTCCGAGATCAGGGTCGGCGACCCCGGATCGGAGAAGCGGAAGAGCGCGCTCTCGGTCTCGAGCTGGCCGGCGATGTCGAGCAGGTAGCGGCTGTTGAAGCCGATGTCGAGCGTCTCCTGATCGTACTCGACCGGCAGTTCTTCCGTCGCCGAACCGCTGTCCGGGTTGGTGACGGAGAGCACCAGCTTGCCCTCGCTCATCGTCAGCTTCACGGCACGACCGCGCTCCGACGAGATGGTCGAGACGCGGTCGACGGCGGTGGCGAACTCGCCGCGGTCGACGCGCATCAGCTTGTCGTTGCCCTGCGGGATGACGCGGCCGTAGTCGGGGAACGTGCCGTCGATCAGCTTCGACGTCAGCACGATGCCGACCGACGGGCTGTCGCCCTCCTTGGCCTGGAAGGTCAGGCGGATCTTGCTGTCGGACAGCTCGACCGTGACCTTGGCCTCGGGGTCCTCGACCAGCTTCTGGATCTCGCCGACGGTCTTGCGCGGCACGATGACGCCCGGCATGTCCTCGGCCCCGTGCGGCGCCTCGATCTCCGCGCGCGCCAGCCGGTGGCCGTCGGTGGCGACCGCGCGGAACTTCAGCCCGCCGCCGTTCTCCACCGCGTGGAAATAGATGCCGTTCAGGTAGTAGCGCGTCTCCTCGGTGGAGATCGCGAACCAGGTGCGGTCGACCAGGCGCTTCAGGTCGGCGGCCGCCAGCGTGAACGTGTGGCTGAAGGTGCCGGCCGTCAGGTCGGGGAAGTCGCTCTCCGGCAGCATCTGCAGCGAGAACTTCGACCGGCCCGAGCGGATGTCGAGCGTCGCGCCGTCGGAGCGGGTGGCGAGTTCCACCTGGGCGCCGTCGGGCAGCTTGCGCACGATGTCGTGGATCATGTGCGCCGGCACCGTGGTGGCGCCCGGCTCGGAGACGACCGCGGGAATGGCCTCGGAGATCTCGATGTCGAGATCGGTCGCCTTCAGCTTCAACTCGCCGCCTTCGGCGCGCAGGAGGACGTTCGAGAGGATCGGGATGGTGTTGCGGCGCTCCACGACCCGATGGACGTGGGTCAGGGACTTCACCAGCTGCGCGCGCTCGACGGTCACTTTCATCGATGTGTTCCGAAGGTCCGGCTGTGGCCCGCGCGAAATGCGCGGATGGAGGGATTCCGTCCGGTCATGCGACCGGGGGCGAAGACCTTCGCCCGTCCCGCTTCCGGACGCAAGTCCCGCAATGCGGAAGTCACGCTTTTCGCCGTCATCCGGCGGTGATTCCGGCCGTCGCGTCGTGGGTCCTGGCGCGCGCGATGCGCACCCCACGGCTCTGCATGTCCTTCAACTGGACATACATCTCGGCCGCCGAAAGCGCGTCGTTGAAGGCATCGTGCAGCGTCAGCGTCCTCAACCCCAGATCACGGGTGATGGCCGCGAAGGAGAGGTCTATCTGGGTACCCTGCGGCGCATCGCCGTACTTGCGCTCGTAGTAGAGGCCCGAGACCTCGATCCGCCGGTTGGGCAGGCGAAATCCGTAGTAGTCCTTCACGTAGCGGTCGATCATCGCCGCGTCGTAGTCGATCCAGTAGCCGACCAGCGGCCGTCCACCGAGGAAATCGAGGAACTCCGGCAGCACCTCGCGCATCGGCCGGGCATCCGCCACGTCCTTGGCGCGCAGCTGGTGGACGCGGATGGCGTCGGCCCGCATCTCGGCTTCCGGCCGCACATAGACGTCGAAGGACTGCGACGTCAGGATCTTGTTGCCGGCGATGCGGATCGCCGAGATCGAGATGATGTCGTCGCGCCTGGTGTCGAAACCGGTCGTCTCGCAGTCCACCGACACCACCTCGCCGGAAGGGTCGTCGGCGAAGAGGACCCGCCAGCGTTCGTCCTTGAGCCGCATCAGGTCGAGGCGGCGTCTCGCCCAGTCGAACATCACCGCCCCCTCAGAACATGCCGAGCTTGAAGTGGTTGCGGACGATCTCGCGGAACTGCTTCACCACGCGCAACGCGTCGCGCATCAGGTCGCGCTCGAGGGTCGTCAGATCCGACGGGCGCAGCAGCGATTCGCCCTCGGTGGTGCCCGCCAGATGCGCCCGGAGCTGCGAGCGCAGGCGCAGCTGTACGAACCAGCCGAAGGCCTCGGCGAGATCGCGTGCGAAGGCCTCGTCGAAGAGATGGGTCGCCGCGATCGCCTGGATGCGTTCCACCGTCGAGGTCTGGGTCAGGCCCTTCTCGATGGCGAGGCTGCGGATGCCGTGGACGATCGGGAAGGTGCCCGACTTCTTGAGGTCGATCGCCTCCTCGCGGCCGACGGTGGCGAGGATCGACGAGACGATGCCGCCCGGCCCCGGGAACTGGTCGATCGCCTTGGCGAAATGGGCGATCGCCACGGTCTCGCCCGCCATCATGTCGATGAAGGCACGCTTGGCCTTGGCCAGCAGCTCGGCATCGCCCGCGACCGCCACCGCGTCGAAGAAGATGCCGAGATTCATCGGGCTGTCTTCGTCCGGCGTATGCACCCAGCGCTTCAGCTGGACGATGAAGTCGTCGAGCGTCTGCGACCAGATCGGGTTCGACACCATCACGTTGCCCGGGCACGGCGGGAAGCCGAATCGGGCGAGCGCGCCCTGGAACTCGGTTCTGAACCGCTCCAGATCCTCCGCCGGCACGGGCTTCGCCAGGAGAAGGCCGTTGTCCTGGTCGGTGCGCACCGTCTGTTCGCCGCGACCTTCCGAGCCCATCACCATCAGGCAGCCGCTCTCGCGAATGCTCTCCGGCGCGATCATCTCGAACAGCTTGCGGAAGAGATGGCGGTTGAGATCCGAGGTGATCGCCGCGATGTCGTAGACCTTGATGCCCTGGCGATGCAGCCGCTCCACCTGCGACTGGATGTCGGCCGCCGCCGCCGCCAGATCGTCGATCGACCGTGCCCGGACGATTCGGCCGGGGATCAGCTGCGAATTGCCGGCGAAGAGGCCGAGGATGTCGATGTCCTCGAGCACGCCGACGGTGTCGCCGTCGCGCGTCACCA
The DNA here is from genome assembly GCF_056313985.1 of Pinisolibacter sp. DMC19. Lineage (NCBI taxonomy): Bacteria > Pseudomonadati > Pseudomonadota > Alphaproteobacteria > Hyphomicrobiales > Ancalomicrobiaceae > Pinisolibacter > Pinisolibacter sp. DMC19. The sequence continues at coordinate 24,200 of NZ_JBQUZF010000005.1, forward strand.
CGAGGCGGCGCTTGTTGTGGCGCGTCATGGTGATCAGAGCGTCGAAGACGAATTCGTCGTCGCCGACGGTGATCAGGTTCCAGCTGGTGCATTCGCCGACCGGCGTCGACAAGGGCAGTTTCGACAGGATCGCCGCCTTGGACAGATTGGTCCGCGTCACGATGCCGACCCGGTCGGCGCCGAGCACCAGCAGACTGTTGGTGTCGGTGTCGGTCATCCGCCGCTCGGTCTCCTCGATCGTCGCGGAAGCGTCGATGAAGACCGGTGGACGCAGCCGCGCCTCGCAGATACGGGTGCGCAGCACGCCTTCGAGGCCCTCGCCCCGATCGCCCTTGGCGGCTTCGGCGAGCTTGCGCGAGATGTCCTGATAGAAGAAGGCGGCGAAACCCGGATTGCGGTGGATGAGGCCGAGCAGCGTCGCGCGCGGCACGAGATAGGTCAGCGTCTCCTCGCAGGCGACGTAGCGCGCGCCGGCACCACCGTGGACCACGGCGCGTGCCCCGAAGGTCTCCTTCGGCCCGAGCACCGCCACCACGTGCTCGTCGTCGTCGTGCTCTTCGACCGCACCCTTGAGGACGACGTGGTAGTGCTCGGACGGCGCACCGCGCGCGAGGATCGTCTCGCCCTCCGGCCAGTAGCCGATGTCGAGAGACGCGACGAGTTCGGCCGCCTCCGCCTCGTTCAGGCGATCGAAGGGCGGGCTCTTGGTATCGAAGGATCTGGGCATGGCTCACCGGGCGATCGCGACGCCGACCGGCATCGCGCGGGATCGTTGCCCGCGGACGGCGGGCCGTGACGGGACCGGCGATCCGGACGGGCCCCTCGCCCCGCCCCGATCGAGGAACGAACGGCCGGAAGCCCTCTCGAGCGCCCGGCCGTTCGGAACTCGGACGATCGAGGATCCCGACCGTCGGAAGGTGGACCGGAGCGGCGAACCGCTCCGGTCTCGGATCGAACTCAGTGCGAGGCGGCGCCCGACGCACCGATGCCGGTCTGGCAGCGGATGTACTGAGCCTCGAAGCCGTCCTTGTCTTCCTGCGCGCGGGCCGAACCGTCGAGCACGGAGAACAGCCAGATGCCGATGAAGGCGATGGGCATCGAGAAGATCGCGACGTTGTCGTAGGGCTGCAGAGCCGCGGCATTGCCGAGGATCTTGACCCACACCGTCGGGCCGGTGACGACCAGGCCCACGGCCGAGAAGAGGCCGAGGAAGCCGCCGATGAAGGCGCCACGGGTGGTCATGCCCTTCCAGAACACCGACATGAGCAGGACCGGGAAGTTGCACGACGCGGCGACCGCGAAGGCGAGACCGACCATGTAGGCGACGTTCTGGTTCTCGAAGGCGACGCCCAGGCCGACGGCGAGGATGCCGAGGGCGACCGACGCCATCTTGGAGACGCGCATCTCGTCGACCTCGTTGACTCGGCCCCGCATGAAGACCGAGGCGTAGAGGTCGTGGGAGATCGCCGAGGCGCCGGCGAGGGCCAGGCCCGAGACGACCGCGAGGATGGTGGCGAAGGCGATCGCGGCGATGAAGCCGAGGAAGTATTCGCCGCCGACCGCGTTGGCCAGATGCATGACGGCCATGTTGGAACCGCCACGGATGGCCGCGATCACGTCCTTGCCCGCCGCGACCAGGGACTGGTCCATGAAGGGGTTGGTGGCCGGGGTCGACGTGTTGCCCGCGATGAGGGCAATGGCGCCGAAGCCCATGATGAAGGTCAGGATGTAGAAGTAGCCGATGAAGCCGGTGGCGTAGAACACGGACTTACGCGCGGCCTTGGCGTCCTTCACGGTGAAGAAGCGCATCAGGATGTGCGGCAGACCGGCGGTACCGAACATCAGGGCGAGGCCCAGTGAGATCGCCGAGACCGGATCGGAGATCAGCGAGCCGGGGCCCATGATCGCCGCATGCTTGGGATGGATGTCGACCGCCGCCTTGAACAGCGCCTCCGGCGAGAAGCCGAACTTGATGGCGACCATGAGCGCCATGAAGGTGGCGCCGCCGAGCAGCAGGCAGGCCTTGATGATCTGCACCCACGTGGTCGCGGTCATGCCGCCGAAGGTGACGTAGACGATCATCAGCACGCCGACGATGATGACGGCGTAGAGATAGGGCAGGCCGAACAGGATCTGGATCAGCTTGCCGGCGCCGACCATCTGGGCGATCAGATAGAAGGCCACGGTGACCAGCGAGCCGCAGGCGGCGAGCGTGCGGATCGGGGTCTGGGCGAAGCGGAACGAGGCGACGTCGGCGAAGGTGAACTTGCCGAGGTTGCGCAGCTGTTCGGCGACCAGGAAGGTCACGATCGGCCAGCCGACCAGCCAGCCCACCGAGAAGATCAGGCCGTCGTAGCCCGAACCGTAGACGAGGCCGGTGATGCCGAGGAACGAAGCCGCCGACATGTAGTCGCCGGCGATCGCCAGACCGTTCTGGAAGCCGGTGATGCCGCCGCCGGCGGTGTAGAAGGACGCGGCCGACTTGGTCTTGCGCGCCGCCCAGTAGGTGATGACGAGCGTGATGCCGACGAAGATGACGAACATGATGATCGCCGGGAAGTTCGTCGCCTGCTGCTTGATGTCGGCGGCGTCGACGCCGGCCGCCAGGGCGAGCGTCGGCAGCGCGGTCAGCGCGGCCGTCGTGAGGAGGGTCAGAATGCGGTTCATCACTTGGTCTCCTCGACGATCTGGGCGGTGAGCGTGTCGAACTCGGCATTCGCCTTGCGGACGTAGATGCCGGTGAGCACGAAGGCCGAGACGATGACGCCGATGCCGATCGGCACGCCGTAGGTCATCAGGTTGGTCCCGATGTGCGTGGCCAGGAACGGCTTGGCGTAGCCGACGAGGAGAATGAAGCCGTAGTAGATGACGAGCATGGTGATCGTCAGGGTCAGCGCCAGGCTGTTCCGCTTGTGCACCAGCTCCGCGAATTTCGGGTTGGCCCGAACCTTCTGGATGACATCGTTGCTCACGATGAATACCTCCCTTGGATTCTGATTTTTTGCGGGGAGATCCGTCGAGGCCGAACCACGAGGCCTGCCGTCCATCCTCAGATGAACGAACACCATCGGCTCGCAGATAGAGCGGACTACGGTCTCCCCCCGGTCCTGAGCAGACTCGCCCCGGAATGCGAGCTGCCATGGCAGAAATTTGCCTTTACGCAATCTTTGGCGATAGCCCGTCCTTCGTATAGCTACTTAAGACGCAGATTGTCGGACTCGCAGTCGAACTTTCGCAACGCAGCAATAATATTGCTGCGGCGCTTTGGTAATACATGGTGATTTCGGGTCAGCGGTTTTCGCATGCCTCGGCGATTTCGGCGACGATGGCCTCCGCCGCCGCACGCCGATCGGGCGCACCGAGGATCGGCCGCGCCACGACGAGGAGATCGGCCCCGGCGCGGATCGCGTCGCCCGGCGTCGTCACCCGCTTCTGGTCGCCGGCCGCCGCCCCCGCCGGACGGACGCCGGGGGTGACGAGCGCCAGATCGGGGCCGACCGCGGCGCGGAGCCGCGCCGCTTCCGCCGCCGAACAGACGATGCCGTCCATGCCGGCGGCGACCGCGTCGCGCGCCCGCGCCTCGACCAGATCGGCGACCGCGGTGCCGTAGCCCGCCGCCTTCAGGTCGGCGTCGTCCATCGAGGTCAGCACCGTCACACCGAGGAGTTTCGTGCGCCCGGACCCATGCGCCTCGCGCGCCGCCACCGCGGCCCGCATCGCCTTCGGGTATGCGTGCAGCGTCACCCAGTCGACCCCGAGCTTCAGGATCGATTCGATGCCTTCCTCGATCGTGTTGTCGATGTCGAGCAGTTTGACGTCGAGAAAGACCTTCTCGCCCTCGCCCACCAGCCGTTCGACCAGACCGAGACCGCCGGCGAAGACCAGCCGGTAGCCGATCTTGTAGACGCCGACCGCGCCGCGGGTCTGGCGCACGGCTTCCTCGGCGTCGGCGACCGACGGCAGGTCGAGGCCGAGGATCAGGCGATCGCGGGGATGGGCGGCGGTGAAGGCCATGGTCGGAGCTCCCTGTCTGGTCGCCCCGTCATAGCCGCCTCGGGCCGTTCGGCCAAGGCCGGCTCAGTCGAAGCGGCGATAGACCCAGACGCGGGCCGGCGGCAGGTTGCGCACCACCCAGCTCGACCGCTCCGTCTCGAAACGCGTCGCCCCGTGCGGCACCGGCGAGACCAGCGCGTAGGAGAACTGGATGAAGGGCGATCCGGGCTCCATCCGCGAGAAGGCATCGTCGAGCAGACGGACGCGTTCGGGCAGCGGCCGGGTGAAGAGCGGCAGGCTCGACACCACCGCCGCCAACGGCCGCGGCTCGGTGCCGACGAGGCCGGCGATCGACTGCGCCATGCGATAGGCGTCGCCGTGGACGAAGTGGACGCCGGGATAGCGCTGGCGCAGCAGCGAGCAGAAGTCGCCGTTGTACTCGATCGAGACGATGCGCTCGGGCGCGACGCCGCGCTCGATCAGCGCCTGGGTGACGACACCGGTGCCGGGTCCGAGCTCGACCACGAAGCCCGGTCGCGCCGGATCGACGTAGGCCGCCATGGCGCGGGCCAGTTGCGGCGAGGACGGCGCCACGGCGCCGGTGATCAGCGGCTTGTCGATCCAGTTCTTGAGGAAGCGGACCTCGTCGAGAACCTTGTGGCGAAGGTCGCCGGTGGCTTCGCGCATTTTGGGGTGTCCCATGGGTTGCTCCGGCTCGATGAGATCGGGTCGCCGCGACCCTGCGGCACGCTCGTGACGTTACAATGGCGCCGGATGAAATGCGACCCGGCTCATCCCCCCAGATTGTCGAAGAAGCCCTTCATCTTGGCGAAGAAGCCGTGGGACTCCGGATGGGTGTCGCCGGAGCAGTCCTTCTCGAACTCCTCGAGCAGCTCGCGCTGGCGCTTGGTCAGGTTGCGCGGCGTCTCGACGCCGACCTGGATGTAGAGATCGCCGTAGCCCCGGGTTCTCAGGATCGGCATGCCCTTGCCCTTGAGCGGGATGCGCTTGCCCGACTGGGTGCCCTCCGGGATCTTCACCTTGGCGGTCTCGCCCGACAGGGTCGGCACGTCGATCATGCCGCCGAGCGCCGCCGTCGTCATCGAGATCGGCACGGCACAGAACACGTCCGCCCCGTCGCGCTGGAAGAACGTGTGCGGCTTGATCGAGACGAAGATGTAGAGATCGCCCGCCGGGCCGCCACGCGTGCCGGCCTCGCCCTCGCCGGCCAGACGAATGCGATTGCCGTCCTCGATGCCGGCCGGAATGTTGACGGCGAGCGTCTTCTCCACCGACGTGTGGCCCGAACCGCCGCAGGCCTTGCAGGGATCGGGGATGACCTGACCGCGACCCTGGCAGGTCGGGCAGGTGCGTTCGATGGTGAAGAAGCCCTGCACCGCGCGGACCCGGCCGTGACCGCCGCAGGTGCGACAGGTCTGGGCCTGGGTGCCGGCCTTGGCGCCGGTGCCGGAACAGACCTCGCAGGTGACCGTGGTCGGCACCTTGATCTCGACCTGCTTGCCGGCGAAGGCCTCCTCGAGGGAGATCTCCATGTTGTAGCGCAGGTCGGCACCACGCTCGCGCCCGCCGCGACCACCGCCGCCGCGCCCGCCGAAGTCGCCTCCGAAGAAGTTCTCGAAGATGTCCGACATGGTCTGGGCGAAATCGCCGTTGAAGCCGGCGCCCCCGCCCCCGCCCATGCCGCCGCCCTCGAAGGCGGCGTGGCCGAAGCGATCGTAGGCGGCGCGCTTCTGTTCGTCCTTGAGGCAGTCGTAGGCCTCGTTGATCTCCTTGAAGGCCGCTTCCGCCGACGCGTCGCCCGGATTCCGATCCGGGTGGTACTGCATGGCGAGTTTGCGGAAGGCGCTCTTCAGCTCCTTCTCGTCGGCCGTCCGGGAGACGCCGAGAACCTCGTAGTAGTCGCGCTTGGCCATGGTCGATCCGTCGTTCCGCGGGTCCGAATGCCGCCCGAGAGATACGGCGCGACCCGGCGTGGAAAATCACACCGGGTCGCGCTTCGTCACCTCACGGGGAAACACCTCGATCAGTGCTTCTTGTGGTCGTCCTTGACTTCCTCGAAGTCGGCGTCGACCACGTCCTCGCGCTTGGGCTCGGCAGGGCCGGCCTCCGCCGCGCCCGCATCCGTCTGACCGGCCGCGTACATGGCCTCGCCGAGCTTCATCTGGGCTTCGGCCAGCTTGTTGGCCGCCGCCTTGATCGCCTCGACGTCGTCGCCCTCGAGCGCCTTGCGGGTGTCGGCGATCGCCGCCTCGATGACCGACTTGTCGGCCGCCGAGACCTTGTCGCCGTAGTCCTTCAGCGCCTTCTCGGCGGAATGGGCGAGGCCTTCGGCGTGGTTCTTGGTCTCGACCAGTTCCTTGCGCTTCTTGTCCTCGGCCGCGTTGGCTTCCGCGTCCTTGACCATCTTCTCGATGTCGGCATCCGACAGACCGCCCGAGGCCTGGATGCGGATCTGCTGCTCCTTGCCGGTGCCCTTGTCCTTGGCCGAAACCTGGACGATGCCGTTGGCGTCGATGTCGAAGGTCACCTCGACCTGCGGCACGCCGCGCGGCGCCGGCGGGATGCCGACGAGATCGAACTGGCCGAGCATCTTGTTGTCGGCCGCCATCTCGCGCTCGCCCTGGAAGACGCGGATCGTCACCGCGGTCTGACCATCCTCGGCGGTCGAGAAGACCTGGGACTTCTTGGTCGGGATGGTGGTGTTGCGATCGATCAGGCGGGTGAAGACACCGCCCAGCGTCTCGATGCCGAGCGACAGCGGCGTCACGTCGAGCAGCAGGACGTCCTTGACGTCGCCCTGCAGCACGCCGCCCTGGATCGCGGCGCCGATGGCGACGACCTCGTCCGGGTTGACGCCCTTGTGCGGCTCACGGCCGAAGAACGACTTCACGATCTCCTGCACCTTCGGCATGCGGGTCATGCCGCCGACCAGCACCACCTCGTCGACCTGACCGGCGGCGAGACCGGCGTCCTTCAGAGCCGCCTTGCAGGGCTCGATGGTGCGCTGGATCAGGTCGTCGACCAGCGCCTCGAACTTGGCGCGGGTGAGCTTGAGGTTGAGATGCTTCGGACCGGTCGCGTCCATGGTGATGAACGGCAGGTTGATCTCGGTCTGCGTCGCGCTCGACAGCTCGATCTTGGCCTTTTCGGCCGCTTCCTTCAGACGCTGCAGGGCGAGCTTGTCGTTGCGGAGATCGATGCCGGTCTCCTTCTTGAACTCGTCGGCGAGATAGCCGACCAGCCGCATGTCGAAGTCCTCACCGCCGAGGAAGGTGTCGCCGTTGGTCGACTTCACCTCGAAGACGCCGTCGCCGATCTCGAGGATCGACACGTCGAAGGTGCCGCCGCCGAGGTCGTAGACCGCGATCGTGCCGGAGGTCTTCTTGTCGAGGCCGTAGGCGAGCGCGGCCGCCGTCGGCTCGTTGATGATGCGCAGGACTTCCAGACCGGCGATGCGGCCGGCGTCCTTGGTGGCCTGACGCTGGGCGTCGTTGAAGTAGGCCGGCACCGTGATGACGGCCTGCGTCACCGGCTGGCCGAGGAAGGCTTCCGCCGTCTCCTTCATCTTGCCGAGCGTGAAGGCGGAGATCTGCGAGGGCGAATAGGGCTTGCCGTCCGCCTCGACCCAGGCGTCGCCGTTGGCGCCCTTGGCGATCGTGTAGGGGACGAGATGCTTGTCCTTCTCGACCATCGGATCTTCGTAGCGGCGGCCGATCAGGCGCTTCACCGCGAAGAAGGTGCGCTCCGGATTGGTCACGGCCTGCCGCTTGGCGGCGACGCCGACGAGACGCTCGCCGTCGTCGGTCAGAGCGACGATCGACGGCGTGGTGCGCGCGCCTTCGGAATTCTCGATGACCTTGGCGGTCTTGCCGTCCATGACGGCGACGCACGAATTGGTCGTGCCGAGGTCGATACCGATCACCTTGCCCATGATGCTTCTCCTCTGGCGGGCCGTCCGAACCCCTGTCGGGCGTTTCGGGAAGGGCGTTCGCCCACGGCCCCCGATTGACGGGCCCCTTCGGGACCCCATGGTTTCAACCTGTGAAGACCTCCGGGACAGACCGGAAGTCATGCTTCGCCGGGGTATATAAGAGGCGCGTTTCGGCGCCGCAAGACGCGGCGGTTCGGCTTTTCCGGCGAATTCGCCTCCGTCGTGGCGGGCGCGGGCCGGCCGGCCTAGAATGACCGCCGTCCCGATCGAGCCGCACACCATGCCGAAACGCTCCGCCTCCCCCCTGCCCGACGGCGTCACGCTTCTCCCCGGCCGGCTCGACCGCGGCGACCAGACGGCCCTCGTCGAGGCGCTGCGCGCGGTGATCCGCGAGGCGCCCTTGTTCACGCCGGTGATGCCGGGAAACGGGCGGCCCTTCTCGGTGCGCATGACCAACTGCGGCCCGCTCGGCTGGGTCTCGGATCGCACGGGCTATCGCTACCAGCCGACCCACCCGACGACCGGACGACCCTGGCCGGCGATGCCGTCGGTGCTCCTCGACCTGTGGAACGCGGTGACCGGCTACGATCTCGCCCCCGAGGCCTGTCTCGTCAACTTCTACGGCGAGGGCGCCAAGATGGGCCTGCATCAGGACCGCGACGAGGCCGATTTCGCCGCCCCCCTGCTGTCGATCTCGCTCGGCGACACCGCACGCTTTCGTCTGGGCGGGCCGGAGCGCAGCGATCCGACCCGGTCGTTTCCGCTGGAGAGCGGCGACGTGCTGATGCTCGCCCCGCCGATGCGCCTCGCTTTCCACGGCATCGATCGCGTGCTGCCGGCGACCTCGACGCTGCTGCCGCGCGGCGGGCGGATCAATCTGACGCTGCGCCGCGTGTCGCCGCGGCCGGCGTGATCACGAGACGAGCCGCCGGAGCCCCGGCACTTTCGCGAGCCCGACCGCCACCGCCGCCGAGGCGACGACGATCGCCGCGGAGACCGCCAGCGACGTCGCGATCGGCACCGACAGGCGGGTCGACGGCGGGACGATCTGGCTCCAGCCGAGGGTGAAGAGCCCGTGGATGCAGTACATGCCGACGGCGAAGCGGCCGAGCCGGGCGACCCGCGCCGCCACCCGGCCCATCGGCACCCGCAGCACCAGGAGGAACAGCGCCGGCGAGAAGATCGCCGAGCCGAGGAGGAAGTTGAAGTTTGAGATCGGCTTCACCCCGTGGGCGGAGATGAACAGCGCCTCCCAGACGAAGAGCGCGAGCCCGATCGCCACGAAGACCGCCAGCGCCGAGACCGGCACCGCCGGCACTTCGTCGCGTCGCATCGCGAACCACGCCCCCATGGCGACGAAGAGCGGCCCGAAGAACGGCCCGTTGCGTCCGGTGAAGGCGACGGCGTCGGGATAGATCCGCGCCACCCAAGGAAAGGCGCCGGTCATCTCGTTGTAGGGCCCGACCGCCAGCCCGACCGCGTAGAGCGCCAGCGACACCGTCCACACCGCCCTCCAGCCGAAGGGCCGGAGCGCCAGGAAGATCGCGATCGACACGCCGAGCCAGGGCAGGAACCACAGATGGAAGGCGACGCCGCCGCCGTTGAGCGTGGCGATCAGATGCCGGTAGGGCTGCGGGATCGACGACGGCGCCGGGTGGTAGCCGAGGTCGAGTACCAGGAAATGCACGCCGTTGTAGACGAGCTCCCAGGCGACGAAGAGCACGAAGAGCCGCTTGAAGACGCGCCAGCCGTAGTCGAAGCCGTTGGTCGCCTTCAGCCCGGCCATGAAGCCCGACGTCATGAAGAAGAAGGCGAGCGAATAGCGCAGCACCATCAGCAGCACGCCGTAGGCGTTCAATTCCCGCGTGTCGACGGCGACGACGTGGATGGTGGTGACGGTGCAGAAGGCGACGAAACGCATCGCGTCGATCTGCTCGACCCGCGCCCGGGTCGCCACCGCGCTCGCCGCCGCCGGCAGGGTCGCGTCGAGCGGCTGCGGCCGGACGGGCGCCAGTCCCGGCGGATCGACGAAGCCGAGACCCTTCAGGATCTCCGTCGCGCTCTTGCTCGCGCCGGTCACCGCCATGCGTCCCCCGCCCCTCGTCACCACACGCGACACCGTTCCCGGTCTCCGATCATCGCCGCAAGTTGCAAAGACTTCGCCAAGACGGCTGGTTAACGAAGGACGAGCGACGGTTTGACGTGGGACCGCCGGCCCGTTAGCCCTGATACGGGATCCGTCGGGTCGCTTCGCGACGCCGGATCCGGCTCGTCGAAAAAGCCTTTGTCCAGACACGGCTTTTCGACGAACGGAATACGAGACTCCGATCTGATCGATCGGATCTCGTATCAGCCCCACGGAGTCGTTCCCCGCCGATGATCGCGTCCTCGCCCCACCTCGACCGTGCCCGCGCCGTGCTGCGCGAGGTCTTCGGCTATCCCGACCTGCGCCCCGGCCAGGACGAGATCGTCGCCGCGGTACTCGACGGCGCCGACGTGCTCGCCGTCATGCCGACGGGTGCCGGCAAGTCGATGTGCTACCAGTTGCCGGCGCTGGTGCGCGAGGAACTGGTCGTCGTCGTCTCGCCGCTGATCGCCCTGATGCGCAACCAGGTCGCCCAGATGCAGGCGAACGGCATCTGCGCCGGGGCGCTGAACTCCACGACCGACGCCGAGGAATGGCGCCGGATCATGGACGATCTCGCCGCCCGCCGCCTGCGCCTCCTCTATCTCGCCCCCGAACGCCTCGCCCGCCCCGAGACGCAGGAGCGTCTCGCCCGCGCCGACGTGGCGATGATCGCCGTCGACGAGGCGCACTGCATCTCGCAGTGGGGCCACGACTTCCGCCCCGAATATCGCGACATCGGCGCCTTCGCCGAGAAGCTCGGCAATCCGCGCATCCTGGCGCTGACCGCCACCGCCGACGCCGCCACCCGCGAGGAGATCCGCGAACGCCTCTTCGTCCGCGAGCCCGTCACCTTCGTCCACGGCTTCGATCGGCCGAACCTCTTCCTCGCCATGCGGCCCAAGGCCGATCCGCGGCGCCAGCTCGTCCGTTTCCTCGACGGCCACCGCGACGAGAGCGGCGTCGTCTATTGCTCCTCACGCCGCCAGACCGAGGAACTCGCCGAGGCCTTCCGCGGCGCCGGCCACCGGGCGCTCGCCTATCACGCCGGCATGGAGGGCGAGGCCCGTTCGACGGCGCAGGACACGTTCCTGCGCGAGGACGGCATCGTCATGGTGGCGACCGTCGCCTTCGGCATGGGCATCGACAAGCCCGACGTCCGCTTCGTCGCCCATGCGGCGCTGCCGAAGTCGATCGAGGCCTGGTACCAGGAGATCGGCCGCGCCGGTCGCGACGGCCTGCCCGCCGACACGCTGACCCTCTACGGCACCGACGACATCATCCTGCGCCGCCGCCAGATCGACGAATCGGACGCGGGCGACGAGCAGAAGCGGGTCGAGCGCCAGCGCCTCAACGCGCTGGTGGCGCTCGCCGAGACGCCGCGCTGCCGCCGTCAGGTGCTGCTCGCCTTCTTCGGCGAGGAGAGCGAGCCCTGCGGCCACTGCGACGTCTGCCGCGACGGGGTGGAGACCTTCGACGGCTCCCTCGCCGCCCAGAAGGCGCTCTCCGCCATGGTGCGCACCGACCAGCGCTTCGGCGAGACCCATCTCGTCGACATCCTGCTCGGCGAGACGACCGAGCGCATCGAGAAGTTCGGCCACGCAAAGCTCAAGACCTTCGGCGTCGGCAAGGAGTTCACCCGGCCGCAGTGGCGGGCGATCTTCCGCCAGATGCTCGCCGCCGGCCTCGCCGACGTCGACATGACCGCCCACGGCGCCTGGTATGTGACGGAAGCCGGCGGCGAGGTGCTGAAGGGCGCCCGCCCGGTCGTCTTCCGCCGCGACGTGGTCGAGGCCGCCCGCGCCGAGGGCCGCAAGAAGTCGGCGAAGATCGAGAAGAAGCTCGCCGTCTCCGGTCTCGACGAGGCGGAGACGCGCCTCCTCGACGCGCTGAAGCGCACCCGCGCCGATCTCGCCCGCGAGCTCAACGCCCCGGCCTATGTCGTCTTCGCCGACCGCACCCTGATCGAGATGGCCCACGCCCGCCCGACGACGCGGACCGAGATGGCCGCCCTCCACGGCGTCGGCGCCGCCAAGCTCGAGCGCTTCGCCGACGTCTTCCTGCGCGCCGTCCGCGACTTCGAGGGCTGATCGCGCCCTCCGCCGCCGGCCGCCGCACCGTCTGCGCAACCATCCGATGCCGTCCGCGGTCGCTTCCGCGCGTCCGTGCGCGCCTCGCGCCGACACGCGGCGGCTGCGGCCTGCCGTCCGACGGACAGCGACCAAAGCGCTAGCCCCGGACCTATTGAGGCGAGGCCGCAATTCATAATATAAGTATGTTCTCATATAAAGCCGCGACGACGCATCGGACATCCGATCCGCAAGGACAAGCGGCGACAACGAGGGGGGAGAGCCGGTCTCATGGCAACTCTGGACAAGAAGCAGATCGTCATTCTCGGCGCCGGCATTTCCGGCCACACCGCGGCGCGCTACCTGCTGCGCGGGCGGCCGAAAACCCGCACGCCCTACGAGGTCGTGGTGATCTCGCCGAACGAGGCGTGGAACTGGATCCCCTCGAACATCTGGGTCGGCGTCGGCCAGATGACCAAGGAGCAGGTCACCTTCGACCTCGCCACGCTCTATGCCCGCGTCGGCATCCCCTTCCACCGGGCCCGCGCCGTGTCGATCCACCCGGAGGGCGACGCCGACGACGCCACGCCCTTCGTCACGGTCGAATACACCGGCGGCGCCAAGGTCGGTCAGACCGCCAAGGTCGCCTACGACTACCTGATCAACGCCACCGGCCCGAAGCTGAACTTCGGCGCGACCGAGGGTCTCGGCCCCGACCACGGCCACACCGTGTCGGTGTGCACCGCCGATCACGCGATCGAGGCGAACCACAAGCTGCAGGCGACGATCGACGCCATGCGCCGCGGCGAGAACAAGACCATCGTGATCGGCACCGGTCACGGCACCTGCACCTGCCAGGGCGCCGCCTTCGAATACATCTACAACGTCGACCACGTGCTGCGCGAAGCCGGCGTCCGTGATCGCGCGCGAATGGTCTGGATCTCCAACGAGTACGAGCTCGGCGACTTCGGCATGGGCGGCGTCCACATCGAACGCGGCGGCTACATCACCAACGGCAAGGTCTTCGCCGAGAGCCTGATGGTCGAGCGCGGCATCGAATGGATCACCCGCGCCGCGGTCAACAAGGTCGAGGCCGGCAAGCTCCACTACGAGCAGCTCGACGGCACCCGCGGCGAACTCGACTTCGACTTCGCCATGCTGATCCCGCCCTTCTCCGGCGTCGGCCTGAAGGCCTTCGACAAGGCCGGCGAGGACATCACCGCGAAGATCTTCGCCCCCTCCGGCTTCATGAAGGTCGACGGCGACTACACGCCCCGCCCCTATGCCGAATGGTCGGCCAAGGACTGGCCCTCGACCTACCAGAACCCGACCTACGGCAATCTCTTCGCCGTCGGCATCGCCTTCGCGCCGCCGCACCTGATCTCCAAGCCGATGACCAGCGTCAACGGCACGCCGATCAACCCGGCCCCGCCGCGCACCGGCATGCCGTCCGCCGCCATGGCGATCGCGGTGGCCGAGAGCATCCGCGACATGCTCGACGGTGCCCCGGCGCCCACCAAGACGGCTTCGATGGCCAAGATGGGCGCGGCCTGCGTCGCCTCGACCGGCCGCAACTTCCTCACCGGTTCGGCCGCGACGATGACGGTCTTTCCGGTGGTGCCCGACTACGAGAAATATCCGGAATACGGACGTGATCTATCGCTGACCTTCGGCGAAATCGGTCTCGCCGGCCACTGGATGAAGGCGATGCTGCACTACACCTTCATCTACCAGGCCAAGATGAAGCTCGGCTGGTCCCTGCTGCCGGATTGATCACACGATCGATCGGCGACGAGCACCATCCTCGCGAATTCAGAGACCGGAGAGAGAACGCCATGACCGTCACCAACAAAGAGCCCTACCAGCAGGCCTACTACCCGCCGAAGCCCACCTGGACGACGATCTTCCTGCGCAAGTTCCTGCCCTGGCAGATCGTGCGCTTCTTCGTCATCAACATGAAGATGATCCGCCTGATGCGGAACTCGCATCACTGAGCCGGCAAAGGAACGGGTGGCGGCTGCCCCGCCGTCATCCGTCCCGGTCGGCCGGCTCGTAGCGCAGCGTCCCCGCCCGTCGGGTCGGCCGGCCGGTGTCGCTGGTGTGTTCGACGCCGTCCATGACCGGCACTTCGGCGAAGTCGAAAGGGCTGACCCCATCGAGACAGGCGACATTCACGGCGAAGAGCGCCGTGTTCGACCGCCGCTGATGGTGGGTGTAGATGCCGCAACGCGAGCAGAAGAAGTGCTCGGCCGTACCGGTGTGGAAGCGGTAGCTGGTCAGCACCGCCTCACCCTCGAGGATCAGGATCCCGCCGGTCTCCGCCATGGCGACGACCGCGCCGCGCATCCGGCAATAGGAACAGGTGCAGCGGCGGATCGATCGGAAATCGTCGACCAGCGTCGCCTCGAACCGCACCGTGCCGCAATGGCATCGCCCGAGCCGGACCGTTCCCTCTGCCTTCATCGTCACTCGCCCCTCGCACCGATCGTCTCTCCGCCCGGTCTAGGCCGGAGAACGAGACGGTCCGATGACGGCGGCGCGACGGACGCCCCCGTTCAGCCGAGCCGCCCCGCGATCAGCGCCACCAGCCGCGCCGCGACCTCGTCCTTGGGCAGATCCGGCCATTCGGTGATGCCGTCTGCCGCGACGATCCGGACCGTGTTGCGATCGCCGCCCATGATGCCGGTCTCCGGCGAGACGTCGTTGGCGACGATGAGATCCGCGCCCTTCTTGTCGAGCTTGGCGCGAGCGTTGGCGAGCAGGTTCTCGGTCTCCGCCGCGAAGCCGACGACGAGCTTCGGCCGGAGCGTCGGGTGACGCCCGACGCCGGCCAGGATGTCCGGGTTCTCGACGAAGGCCAGAGTCGGCACGCCACCCGGCCCCTTCTTGATCTTCTCGGCGGCTTCCGAGGCCACCCGCCAATCGGCGACCGCCGCCGCCATCACCGCGACATCGACCGGCAGCGTCGCCTCGACCGCATCGCGCATCTCGCGCGCCGTCTCGACCCGCACGACCGTCACCCCCGCCGGATCGGCGAGCCCGACGGGTCCCGAGACCAGCGTCACCGTCGCCCCGGCCTCGGCCAAGGCTGCAGCCACCGCATAGCCCTGCTTGCCCGAGGATCGATTGGCGATGTAGCGCACCGGATCGATCGGCTCGTGGGTCGGCCCCGCCGTCACCACGATCTTGCGGCCCGCGAGCGGCTTCGGCGCCGCGGCTTCGGCAAAGAAGGCCTCGATCGCCGCGACGATCTCCAAGGGCTCGGACATCCGCCCCGCCCCTTCCTCGCCGCGCTCGGCCATCTGTCCGACGTTCGGCCCGACGAAACGCCAGCCGTCGGCGGAAAGGCGCGCGGCGTTGCGGCGGGTCGCCGGATGGGCCCACATCCGCGGGTTCATCGCCGGGGCGGCGAGCACCGGCTTGTCGGTGGCGAGCAGCACGTTGGAGGCGAGGTCGTCGCAGAGCCCGTTCGCCGCCTTGGCGAGGAGATTGGCCGTCGCCGGCGCCACGACCACCAGATCGGCCTCGCGCGACAGACGGATGTGGCCGATCTCGTTCTCGCCGGTCAGGTCGAAGAGATCGGTGAAGACGCGGTTCTCCGACAGCGCACCGGCGGAGAGCGGCGTCACGAATTTCGTCGCCGCCTCCGTCATCACCACCCGCACGCGCGCACCGCGTTCGCGCAGGCGGCGGATCAGATCGAGCGACTTGTAGGCGGCGATACCGCCCGCGATGATCAGAAGAATGCGCTTTTCGGCGAGCATGGGCCCGAAATTCCCTCGTTGACGCCGATCCCGGCGCGGCGCCGCACCCTAGCAGGACACCCGCGACGCCGCCACGCAAAGCCGCGCCTGCGGTGAACGGCCGCCGTCCCTTCCGTCTCCCACGCAGGGGAGAAGGAAGAAGAAGCCCCGCCCATGGACTCCCGCGTGGCGTCGTGGCAGAGACGACCCTTCCCGCGCGCCCGCGCAACCCGGACGGAACGACGAGCCGATGGCTTTCGAGATCAAGATCTGCGGCCTGAAGACGGACGAGGCGGTCGCCGCCGCGCTCGACGCCGGCGCCGATCTGATCGGCTTCGTCTTCTTCGCGAAGAGCCCGCGCAACGTGACGCTCGACGAGGCGGTCCGTCTCGCCGCCCCCGCCCGCGGCCGAGCGAAGATCGTCGCCCTGGTGGTCGATGCCGACGACGCGAGCCTATCCGCGATCGCATCTCGCCTGAAGCCCGACCTGATCCAGCTCCACGGCCACGAGAGCCCCGAGCGCGTCGCCGAGATCGCGCGGCTGACGGCAACGCCCCTGATGAAGGCGCTGCCGGTGGCCGAGGCCGCCGATCTCGCCGCCCTGCCCACGTTCCTGCCGCATGTCGCGCGCATTCTCTTCGACGCCAAGCCGCCGAAGACGCCCGATGCGCTGCCCGGCGGCAACGGTCTCTCCTTCGATTGGCGCCTCGTCGCCGATCTCGACCCGGCTCTGCCGATCATGCTATCGGGGGGCCTGACGGCGGAAAACGTCGCCGAGGCGGTCGCCGTCACCGGCGTTGCGGCCGTCGACGTCTCCTCCGGCGTGGAGAGCGCTCCCGGCGTCAAGGATCCCGCGCGGATCCGCGCCTTCGTGAAGAATGCCCGTGAGGCGGCCGTCCGCCGCGCGCGAAACCCGAGGTCCCGCCCTTGAACACGCTCATCAATTCGCTTCGGAACGGTCCCGACGAGCGCGGCTTCTTCGGCCTCTACGGCGGCCGTTTCGTCGCCGAGACGCTGATGCCGCTGATCCTCGAGCTCGAACAGGCCTACGAGGACGCCAAGAAGGACCCGAGCTTCGAGGCCGAGCTCTCGTCGCTCTCGACCCATTACGCCGGTCGCCCCTCGGCGCTCTACTACGCCGAGCGCCTGACCGAGCACCTACGCGCCCAGACGGGCGGCAAGTTCGGCGCCGAGATCTGGTTCAAGCGCGAGGAGCTGAACCACACCGGTTCCCACAAGATCAACAACTGCCTCGGCCAGATCCTGCTCGCCAAGCGCATGGGCAAGACGCGGATCATCGCCGAGACCGGCGCCGGCCAGCACGGCGTGGCGTCGGCCACCGTCTCCGCCCGCTTCGGCTACCCCTGCATGGTCTACATGGGTGCGACCGACGTCGAGCGGCAGAAGCCCAACGTCTTCCGCATGAAGCTGCTCGGCGCCGAGGTCACGCCGGTCACCTCCGGTGCCGGCACCCTCAAGGACGCCATGAACGAGGCGCTGCGCGACTGGGTGACGAACGTCGAGAACACCTATTACCTGATCGGCACGGCGGCGGGTCCGCATCCCTATCCGGCGATGGTGCGCGACTTCCAGTCGGTGATCGGCAAGGAGACGAAGGAGCAGTTCTTCGCCGCCAAGGGCCGTCTGCCCGACGCCATCGTCGCCTGCATCGGCGGCGGCTCGAACGCCATCGGCCTCTTCCATCCTTTCCTCGACGACAGCGGCGTGAAGATCGTCGGCGTCGAGGCCGCCGGCCATGGCATCGACGTGCCGAACGGCCATGCCGCCTCGATGACCGGTGGCCGCCCCGGCGTGCTCCACGGCAACCGCACCTATCTGCTGCAGGACGGCGACGGCCAGATCCTCGAGGGCCACTCGATCTCCGCCGGCCTCGACTATCCCGGCGTCGGACCGGAGCATTCGTGGCTGAAGGACACCGGCCGCGTCTCCTACGTGCCGGCGACCGACAAGGAGGCGCTCGACGCCTTCCAGATCTGCTCGAAGCTCGAAGGCATCATCCCGGCCCTGGAACCGAGCCATGCTCTGGCCCATGTGCTGAAGATGGCGCCGACCATGGACAAGTCGCAGTCGATCGTGATGTGCCTCTCCGGCCGCGGCGACAAGGACGTCTTCTCGGTCGCCGATTATCTCGGCGAGAAGATCTGAGGTGACGACGATGACCGAGACCCGCATTTCCCGCCGCTTCGCGGCCGTCGCAGCCGAAGGCCGTCCGGCGCTCGTCACCTTCGTGATGGGCGGCGATCCCGACCACGAGACCGGCCTCGCCATCCTGAAGGCCCTGCCGGGCGCCGGCGCCGACGTGATCGAGGTGGGCATGCCCTTCTCCGATCCGATGGCCGACGGCCCGGCGATCCAGGCCGCCGGCAAGCGCGCCCTCGACGCCGGCGCGACGCTCGCCAAGACGTTGGCGCTGGTCGCCGACTTCCGCAGGACCGACGCCGACACGCCGATCGTGCTGATGGGCTACTACAACCCCATCTACATCTACGGCCCCGAGCGCTTCCTCGCCGATGCCCAGTCGGCCGGCGTCGACGGCCTGATCGTCGTCGACCTGCCGCCGGAAGCCGACGACGAGCTCTGCATCCCGGCGCTCGCCCGCGGCCTCAACTTCATCCGCCTGGCGACGCCCACCACCGACGATCGTCGCCTGCCGACGGTCCTCGCGAACACCTCCGGTTTCGTCTATTACGTCTCGATCACCGGCATCACCGGCGCGGCGAAGCCCGACGCGACGAAGGTGGCGGAGGCGGTCGGCCGCATCAAGCGCCACACGGCGCTGCCGGTCGCCGTCGGTTTCGGCGTGCGCGACGCGGTGTCCGCCCGCGAGATCGGCCGCAACGCCGACGGCGTGGTGGTCGGCTCGGCGATCGTCCAGGCGATGGCCGCGACCCTCGTCGACGGCCGGCCGACGGCTGCGACCGTTCCGGCCGTGACCGCCCTCGTGGCCGACCTCGCGGCCGGCGTCCGCGCCGCCCGCGGCTGAGATTTTCCGGCCGGCCCGAAAGGGTCGCGCCGCCTGAGTGGAGTATCCCCGTGAACTGGCTGACCAACGTCGTCCGTCCGAAGATCAAGAGCCTTCTCACCAAGAAGGACGTGCCGGAGAACCTCTGGATCAAGTGTCCCGAGACCGGCGAGATGGTCTTCCACCGCGATCTCGAGGCGAACCAGTTCGTGGTGCCCTCGTCCGGCTATCACATGCGCATGCCGGCCAAGGCGCGGCTCGATGCCTTCTTCGATCGCGGCGAATGGGCCGCGGTGGCGACCCCGACGGTCGCGGCCGACCCGCTGAAGTTCCGCGACGAGCGCCGCTATTCCGACCGCATCCGCGACGCCCGTTCCAAGACCGGCAAGGACGACGCCGTCCAGGTCGCCTACGGCCGGCTCGAGGGGCTGCCGGTCACCGCCGCGGTGCAGGACTTCGACTTCATGGGCGGTTCGCTCGGCATGGCCGCCGGCGAGGCGATCGTCACCGGCCTGATGACGGCGCGCGACCGCGGCACGCCCTTCGTGCTCTTCGTCGCCTCAGGCGGCGCCCGCATGCAGGAAGGCATCCTGTCGCTGATGCAGATGCCGCGCACCACCGTCGCCGTCCAGGCGCTGCGCCGCGCCAAGCTGCCCTATTTCGTCGTGCTGACCAATCCCACGACCGGCGGCGTCACCGCCTCCTACGCCATGCTCGGCGACGTGCATCTGGCCGAGCCCGGCGCCCTCATCGGCTTCGCCGGCCCGCGCGTCATCGAACAGACGATCCGCGAAAAGCTCCCCGAGGGCTTCCAGCGCTCGGAATATCTCTTCGACCACGGTATGGTCGACCTCGTCGTCCATCGCCACGAGATCCGCGACACCGTCTCGCGGCTGGCGCATCTCTTCATGAAGAAGGATCGCCCGCGCCACGACGCCGCGGCCTGATCGCGATCCGGGAGGGCATCATGTCGTCGTCGCTCGACGCCCTCCTCGCGCGGCTCGAGAAGACGGTGCCGGCCGGTTGGGACCTCGGTCTCGACCGCATGCACCGTCTGCTCGCCCGGCTCGGCGATCCCCATCGCGCCATCCCGCCGGTGATCCACGTCGCCGGCACCAACGGCAAGGGCTCGACCACCGCCTTCCTGCGGTCGATCCTCGAGGCCTCCGGCCGCCGCGTCCACGTCTATACCTCGCCCCATCTCGTCCGTTTCGCCGAGCGCATCCGCGTCGCGGGGACGCTGGCCGAGGACGATGCGCTCGCCGCGGCGATCCTGCGGGCGGAGGAGGCGAATGCCGGCGCACCGATCACCTTCTTCGAACTGGCGACCGTCGCCGCCTTCCTGCTCTTCGCCGAGACGCCGGCCGACGCGACCCTGCTCGAGGTCGGCCTCGGCGGAAGGCTCGACGCCACCAACGTCGTGGCGAACCGGCTCGCGTCCGTCATCACGCCGATCTCGATGGATCACGAGAAGTTCCTCGGCGACACGATCGAGAAGATCGCCACTGAAAAGGCCGGCATCGTCGAGGCCGGCCGCCCGCTCGTCTCAGCCCCCCAGGTCGATGCCGTCGCCGCCGTGCTGGAGCGCACCGCCGCCCGTGCCCGCGCAGCCCTGTCGCTCGGCGGACAGGACTGGACCGCGACGCTCGAGGACGGGCGGATGATCCATCGCTCGGAACGCGGTCTCCTCGACCTCGCCCCGCCGCGCCTCCTCGGTCCCCACCAGATCGTCAACGCCGGCACGGCGATCGCCGCGCTCGAGGCGGCCGGCTTCGACATCCCCGAGGCGACGATCGATCGCGGCATCGCCGGTGCCGACTGGCCGGCCCGCATGCAGCGGCTGACCGAGGGCGCCCTGGTCGAGGCCGCTCCGACGGGCGCCGAGATCTGGCTCGACGGCGGCCACAACCCCGGCGCCGGCGAGGTCATCGCCGCGACACTCGCCGATCTCGGCCGCCGGTCGCCCCGCCCGCTGGTGCTGATCGCCGGTCTGCTCGAGACCAAGGACCCGGTCGGCTTCTTCCGCCCCTTCCGAGCCCTGACGCCGCGCGTCCTGACCGTGCCGATCGACGGCGGCGAACACCCCGGCCGCGACCCGGCCGCCTTGGCCGAGATCGTCGCGACCCGCGCCGGCCTCGCCGCAAAGCCGACGACGGGCGTCCGCGCCGCGCTCGAAAGCCTGCGCGCCGACGGGGGGCTTCCCCCGCGCATCCTGATCTGTGGATCGCTCTATCTCGCCGGCGCCGTGCTGGCGGAAAACCGCACGCCGCCGGTCTGAGCGGCAGTGCCCCTCACCAGCGGAACAGCCCGCCGATGAACTCACCCAGCGTCTGACCTTCCGGGCCGCCGCGCGACGGGCGACGGACGGGGGCGTCGGCGATCGAGCCGGTGGTCTCCGGATCGGCGGGACGTGCCCGATTGCGGGCGACCGGCAGGATCGGCTGTTGTCCGGCCGGCGTCGAACCGGTGGTCTCGGCGGCCCCCACCGGCGTCGCCGGCAGACCCGCCACGCCGCGCGCGTAGCCGACACCGGGGATCGCCATCGCCTGCTGGCCGCGATGGGCATCGAGCATGAAGCGGTGCCAGACCACGGTGGCGAGCGAGCCGCCGGTACCGCGCTTGGTCGGCTGGCCGTCGTCGTTGCCGAGCCACACGCCGGTCGTGAGTTTCGCGGTGTAGCCGATGAACCAGGCGTCGCGGAAATCCTGGGACGTGCCGGTCTTGCCACCGGTCTGCCAGCCGGGGATCTGCGCCCTGCGCGCCGTGCCCGACGCCAGCGTCTCGGCCAGCATCTCGTTCATCTCGGCGAGCGGCACGGGATCGATCACCCGGCCGATGCCGGTGCCCTTGCGGGCATAGAGCACCTTGCCGTCGGCCGACTTGATCGACTTGATGACGTGCGGCACCACGCCCATGCCGCCGTTGGAGAAGGGCACGAAGGCGGCGGTGATCTCGAGCGGCGTCACTTCCGACGTGCCGAGCGCGATCGAGGGCGTCGCGGTGAGCGGCGAGGTGATGCCGAGCCGCATCGCCGTCTCGGCGACCTTCTTCGGCCCGACCTCGATGGCGAGCTTGGCCGCCACCGTGTTGATCGACTGCGACAGTGCTTCCTTCAGCGTGATCGGGCCCTTGAACTCCTTCTCGAAGTTCTTCGGGCTCCAGCCCTTGTAGGTGAAGGGCGTGTCGTCGCGGACGGTGTCGGGGGTCAGCCCCGCCTCCATCGCGGTCAGATAGGTGAAGGGCTTGAAGGTCGAGCCGGGTTGACGCTTGGCGGAGACGGCGCGGTTGAACTGCGACTTCGAATAGTCGACGCCGCCGACCAACGCCTTGACCGCGCCGGTCGAGTCGATCGACACGACCGCACCCTGAGAGACGTCCTTCTTGTCGCCGAACTGCGCCATGCCGGCCTGCAGCGCCGCCTCGGCGAGGATCTGCAGCGACGAATCGATCGTCGTCTCGACGACGATGTCCTTGTCGATCGAGCCGATGTAGCTCGGGATCTGGTCCATCACCCAGTCGGCGACGTAGTTCTCGGACCCGGCGTTCGGCTGGGTGAAGATCATCTTCGGCTGGGCGATCGCCGCCTCGCGCTGCTTGTCGGTGATCACCCCGGTCTCGACCATCAGGGCGAGGACGGTCTGTGCGCGCGCCTTGGAGCGCTCGGGATCGCGCGACGGCGCATAGCGCGACGGTGCCTTGAGGAGGCCCGCCAGCATCGCCGCCTCGAGCGGCGTCACGTCGCGCGCCGACTTGCCGAAATAGCGCCGCGACGCCGCGTCGACGCCATAGGCGCCGGCGCCCATGTAGACGCGGTTCATGTAGAGCTCGAGGATCTGATCCTTGGTGTAGGTCCGCTCGAGCCACAGGGCGAGCAGCACCTCCTGCACCTTGCGGCCGAAGGTCCGCTCCTGGGTCAGGAACAGGTTCTTGGCGAGCTGCTGGGTCAGCGTCGAGCCGCCCTGCGACACGCCGCGCCGGGTCAGGTTGACGACGACGGCGCGGGCGAGGCCGATCGGATCGATGCCCCAGTGTTCGCGGAAACGGCGGTCTTCGGTGGCGATGATCGCGCCCGGCAGCCACGGCGGCAGTTCCGAGATCCTCACCGCCTCGCCGCCGGTGTCGCCGCGATTGCCGACGAGCTTGCCGTCGGCCGACAGGATCTTGACGTTGGCCGGCCGCTCCGGCACCGCCCATTCCGAGGTCGGCGGCAGACGTGCGCCGTAATAGACGAGAACGCCGCCCGCCGCGATGCCGGCCCAGATCGCCAGCACGAAGCTCCAGTAGAGCGCCCGGCGCACGAATCGCCCGAAGCCGCTGCCCGACGGCGGCGGCGGCTTGCCACCGCCCTTGCGGGTGCGGCGCGGCGGCGGGGGCGGCGTGTCGTCGCCGTCGAAGTCTTCGTCGCGGGCGGCACGGCGGCGGCGCGGCGGCTCGTCGTAATCCTCGTCGCGCGCCTGCGGACGACGGCCCTCGAAACTCGGTTCGGCCCGCGAAGCGCGTGCGCCACGCGTCTCCGGCGGACGGCGCGGTCCACGGACACCGGTCGGGCGGTCTTCCGGCGACAGACGAATGTCGAGGCGATCGCCCGCCTCGTGCTCGTCCTCGTCGAAGACGGGATCCCGTCGCCGATCTGCCCCTCGCGCCACGCCGCTTTCTCCTCGACCCGTTTCGGCACCGAAGCAGTGCCGATGTCTCCCCTTGGGAGCCTATTGGGGGCGTTTTAAGGCGGAGTTAACCCAACGCGAGTTCAGCGCCCACCCGACCGGCGCGACTGTGCCTCGACCGCCACGAGCGTCGACATGTTGACGACGCCGCGCGAGGTGACCGACTGGGTCAGCACGTGCGCCGGCTTCGCCGCCCCGAGCAGGATCGGGCCGACGTGGAGACCGTCGGTCATGCCCTTGATCAGGTTCAGCGCGATGTTGGCCGAATCGAGCGAGGGGAAGACCAGCAGGTTGGCGTCGCCCTTGAGCGTCGAATCCGGCATCACCCGGTTGCGCATCGCCGTGTTGAGCGCCGCGTCGCCGTGCATCTCGCCGTCGATCTCGAGGCCCGGCTCCATGGCACGCACGATCGACAGCGCCGCCCGCATCTTCTCGGCCGAGGCGAGCCCGCGCGAGCCGAAGTTCGAGGCCGACAAGAGCGCCGCCTTGGGCGGCAGGCCGAAGCGACGAATGTGACGGGCGGCGAGCACCGCGGTGCGCGCCACCTCCTCCGGCGTCGGATCCGGCGTCGCGTAGGTGTCGGTGAGGAACCACGAACCGGTCTGGGTGATGAGCAGCGACAGCGTGGCGAAATGAGTGTCGGCCGCATCACGGCCGATCACGTCGTCGACAACGTTGAGATGGCGGATGAAGCCGCCACCGAGACCGCAGATCAGCGCGTCGGCATCGCCGCGCTCGACCGCCACCGCGCCGATCACCGTGGTGTTCGACCGCACGATCGTCTTGGCGCCGTCCGGCGTCACGCCCTTGCGGCCGACCTTGGAGAAATAGGTCGCGACATAGTCGTTGTAGCGCGGGTCGTTGGAGGGATCGACGACCTCGAAGTCGACGTTCGGCCTGACCCGCAGACCGAAGCGCTCGCAGCGCGCCTCGATCACCTTCGGCCGGCCGATCAGGATCGGCGTGGCGACGCCTTCCTCGAGCAGCACCTGGGCGGCGCGCAGCACGCGCTCGTCCTCACCGTCGGAATAGACGACGCGGCTCTTGACCTTCGCCGCCTTCGCCGCCGCCGTGATCGGCTTCATGATCAGGCCCGAACGGAAGACGAAGCGCGAGAGACGCTCGAGATAGGCGTCGAAGTCCTTGATCGGCCGCCGCGCCACGCCCGCATCCATCGCCGCCTTCGCCACCGCCGGCGCGATGCGCAGGATCAGGCGGTTGTCGAAGGGCGAGGGGATCAGATGGTCCGGGCCGAAGACGACCGGGCTGCCGTCGGCGTTCTTGAGGTCACCCGCCTCCTCGTGGGCGAGCTTGGCGATGGCCCGCACCGCCGCCATCTTCATGGTCTCGTCGATCGTCGTCGCGCCGACGTCGAGCGCCCCGCGGAAGATGTAGGGGAAGCAGAGGACGTTGTTGACCTGATTGGGGAAATCCGACCGACCGGTGCAGATCATGGCGTCCGGGCGCACCTCGCGGGCGAGATCCGGCATGATCTCCGGCGTCGGATTGGCGAGCGCCATGATCATCGGCCGCTCGGCCATCGACTTCAGGAGCTCCGGCTTCAGCACGCCGCCGGCCGACAGGCCGAGGAAGACGTCCGCCCCCTCGATCACTTCCGCCAGCGTGCGCTTGTCCGTCTCCTTGGCGTAGACAGACTTGTAGCGGTCCATCAGCTTCTCGCGACCGACATGGACGAGGCCCTCGAGGTCGCAGACCCAGATGTTGTCGACCCTGGCGCCGAGCGAGACGAGCAGATTGAGGCAGGCGAGCGCCGCAGCGCCCGCACCCGAGGCGACGATCTTGACCGCGGCGATGTCCTTGCCGGCGAGCTCGAGCCCGTTGAGGATCGCCGCCGCGACGATGATCGCCGTGCCGTGCTGGTCGTCGTGGAAGACCGGGATCTTCATCTTCTCGCGCAGCTGACGCTCGACCTCGAAACACTCGGGCGCCTTGACGTCCTCGAGGTTGATGCCGCCGAAGGTCGGCTCCAGCGCCGACACGACGTCGACCATGCGCTCGACCGTCGGCGCGTCGACCTCGATGTCGAAGACGTCGATGCCGGCGAATTTCTTGAAGAGGACGGCCTTGCCCTCCATCACCGGCTTGGAGGCGAGCGGCCCGATGTTGCCGAGGCCGAGCACCGCCGTGCCGTTGGAGACGACGGCGACGAGATTGCCGCGCGCGGTGTAGTCCTCCGCCTTGTCCGGATCGTCCCTGATCGCCAGACACGGCGCCGCGACGCCGGGCGAATAGGCGAGCGCCAGGTCACGCTGGTTGCCGAGCGGCTTGGTCGCCTGGATCTCGAGCTTTCCCGGCCGCGGCATCTTGTGGAAATACAGCGCGGCTTCGGAGAGCTCGTCGTTGTGGCTGCGTTCGGCGAAGGACGTCGCGACATCGTTGGACGGCTCGGTCGGCATCGGTCACTCCCGTTTCGGGTCGGCACATCCGTCGGCCCCCTCCGGCCGGCGGTCTCGACGGGGTGGCGACCGGTCGGTCACATTCCACCCTGCCTGCGACGACGGGCCGCAAGCGTTAACCGCGGGGCCGGCGCCGGGCAACCCTCACGATGACACGAAATGTCTCGTAATCGATTGAAAAATCAATTCTTTTCATGCTGCAACGCAGCACTCGCCTTTGCACCGCCGTCGCGTTAGGGTGCCTCCGCTCGAATCGTCTCCGAAAGACGTGCGCGACGGACGAGCCGACCCGGATGGAACGCGACGACACGGAGGGAAGAACGATGATCCGTTTTCTCGTGCGCACGCTCGGTCTGTGGCTGCTGGCGGGCGGCTTCGCCGCCGCCGTGATCGACGGCATGACCTCGATCGCCGCCTCCGCACCCCGCCTGAACACCGCCGCCCAGTCGTGGAAATCCGTCTTTCCGGCAACCTTCGAGAGTGCCTCGACCTCGCTCGCCGCCGCCGCCGGACCGGCGGTGCGCGACGCCGTCTTCGGCCTCCTCGGCGTCGTGCCGACCTGCCTGCTGCTCGGCGTCGTCGGCTTCGTCCTGGTCGCGATCGCCCGCGACCGTTCGGGCGAACGCCCGGTGATCGCCCCGCGCGGATGACGGCCGTCATCGATTCGTGACGAAACGCCCCTAATCGCCAGCTCGACGCCGCGACGGCTGGCGAACGCGCGAGGCATCCCCATATCTCTCCCGCGACCGCGCCGAGACGCGCCGACCGCCTTCCGGCGGTCGCGACGCGCGGCCACAGGAGGAGACCCGCCATGAGCCTGTTCGGCCTTTCCCACGCCAAGCTCCGGATGCCGCCCGCCGGCGAAGCCCTGCCCGGCCGCGACGCGCCGATCCCGACCGCCACGCGCCATCGCATCTACGATCTCGACCTGAAGGCCGAGGCGCCCGAAGGTTGCGAGACCGCCTTCTTCGGCATGGGCTGCTTCTGGGGTGCCGAGCGCCTCTTCTGGCGTACCCCAGGCGTCGTCCTGACCGCGGTCGGCTATGCCGGCGGCGAGACGCCGAACCCGACCTATCGCGAGGTCTGCTCCGGTCAGACCGGTCACGCCGAAGTGGTCAAGGTGATCTACGACCCCGCCCGCGTCTCGTGGGACGCGTTGCTGCGCCTCTTCTTCGAGAGCCACGACCCGACCCAGGGCATGCGCCAGGGCAACGACGTCGGCACGCAGTATCGCTCGGCGATCTACACCACGACGCCGGCGCAGGCCGCCGCCGCCCATGCCGCCTGTGACGCCTACGACGCCCGCCTCGGTACCGCCGGCCTCGACCCGGTGACGACCGAGATCCGTGCCGCACCGCCCTTCTACTACGCCGAGGCCGAGCACCAGCAGTATCTCGACGTCCACCCCGACGGCTATTGCGGCCTCGCCGGCACCGGCATCGCCTGTCCGATCCCGCGCGGAGCACAGGCATGACGACGACGCTCGAAGCCCCCGCCTCGGCGACGCTGGCGATCACGCTGAAGCGCCGCCTCGCCGACGAGATCGCCGCGGCGCGGGCCACCCTCGCCGACCCCGCCCTGCCGCGCGAGGCGGTCGTCCATCGCGTCCGCCGTTGCCTCAAGCGGGCACGGAACCTGTGGTTCGTGTTGGAGCCGGTCGCCGGCGACCGCGAGGGCCGCGCCCGCCGGGTGCGCGAATGCGCCCGCCTCCTCGCCGATGCCCGCGATGCCGACGTCATGGCCGCCGAGGCCCGCCGCCTCGCCGACGACGGCCACGACGACGGGACCGCCCGTTTCGCCCGCGTCTGCGCCGACCGCGCCGCCGAGGCCCATCTGAGGACGCCGGACTTCGCCGCCGTCGACGCGCGCCTTCGCGCCTGCGAGGCCGACGCCCAGTCGCTGCCGCGGCTATTCCCGGCCGGCCGTCTGCTGCACGAGGGTCTCGTCGTCACCTATCGCCGCGGTCGCCGCATCTGGCGCGACCTCGACGACGGCGCCGGCGACGAGACGCTGCACGAATGGCGTCGCCACGTCGCCCGCCGCCGCCATCTGTCGGAGCTGGTGCCCTTCGCCACCGCCTCCACCGCGCCGTCGCTGCGCGACGATCTCGGCCGGCTCGGCGACGTGCTGGGCGAGGAGCACGATCTGGCGGTGATGAGCGAACGCGTCGTCGACGATGCCGGGCTGACGGCCGGCGAGGACGACCGCACCGCCCTCCTCGCCCGCTTCGCCCGCCGCCGCAAGGCGCTGCGCAAGGAGGCGCTGGAGCTCGGCGAAGACCTCTACGGTGCCCGCACCCGCGCCTTCGAACGCGAGCTGGAGAGGCTGGCCGATCTCTGATAGGGCTGGCGCGACACGGGAAACGGGGGCCGGCGCGGCCGGACGAGACGGGAGACGGACATGGCCGAAAAAACGATCGAACGCGGCCTCTTCGCCAGCCGCTGGCTGATGGCGCCGATGTATGTCGGCCTCGTCGGCGCGCTGCTCGTGCTGATGCTCAAGTTCGGCCAGGGTCTCTTCGAATTCGCCCTCCATTTCTGGGGAGCGTCGGAAGCGCAGACCGTCCTCGCCATCCTGTCGCTGATCGACATGACGCTCGCCGGCAACCTGCTGCTGATCGTCATCTTCTCGGGCTACGAGAACTTCGTCTCGAAGATCGACGTCGGCGACCACGAAGACCAGCCCGACTGGAAGGGCAAGGTCGACTTCGCCGCGCTGAAGATCAAGCTGATCGCCTCGATCGTCGCAATCTCGGGCATCCACCTGCTGAAGATCTTCATGGACATCGCCAAATACACCGACCGCGACATCATGTGGATGACGATCATCCACGTCGTCTTCGTCGGCTCGGGCGTCCTCCTCGCTCTGATGGACAAGATCCACGGCTCGCACACCAAGCAGGAAGCGCTGCACTGAGCGAGCGGGTGCGCGGTCACGCGCGCGCCACTCGGCCGGAGAGCGCGGCCACCGCGTGCCTCACTTCGCCAGCAGCACCTGTCGGCAGGCTTCCGGCAGGTCGGCGAGCATCATCGGCGGGCGCGGCTTTTCCGGCTCGCTCGGCTTCCACGGCTCCGGCCCCAGCCACCACGCGAGGTCGGCACCGCAGCCGTCGCCCGCGGGCGGCGGGTTCTGGTCGGCGCAAGACGCGTCACCGGCCGGGCAGGCGATGCGGACGTGGAAGTGATAGTTGTGGCCGTACCACGGGCGGACCTTGGCCAACCACGCCCGATCGGTCCCCGCCCAGTCGCACAACGCCTTCTTGATCGGCGGATTGACGAAGATGCGCGCCACCGCCGGATCGCGCGCCGCCTCGCGCACCAGCTTCGCGCGCGTCTCGGTCCACTTGCTGCGATCGAGCTCGCGTTTGGCCATGTCCACCATCGACACCGCCGAGATCGTCTCGCGCTCGTCGGCCGAGAGCCGGTGATCGGGCATCGGCGAGAACCAGATGTCGGCGTCGAGGCCGATCTGGTGACTGGCATGGCCCGTCAACATCGGCCCGCCGCGCGGCTGCGACATGTCGCCGACCAGCAACCCCGGCCAGCCGATCGCGCGCCCCCGGACGGCGAAGCGCTCGAGGAAGGCGATCAGCGCCGGATGACCCCAGTTGCGATTGCGCGAGAGCCGCATCACCTGCCACGCAGCCCCGTCGACCGGCAGCGCCGTGGCGCCTGCCAGACAGCCGCGGGCATAGGAGCCGATCGACCGCGCCTCGAGCGGCGCAGGCGTGGCCTTCTCGCCGAACAGGACCTTGGCGGCGTCCGACGGCAGCGCCGCCCGCGCTTTCTCCATCTCGGAGAGCCCGTCCGACCCGGTCGTCTGGGCAGAGGCCCCACCCGCCGCGAAGAGCGCGACGACGGCGAGCGCGAGGCTCGGCAGGGAGAAGAGACGATGCGCTCTCGACATGGCTCGTGCTCCGGCGTGACGGCGAGCGCCGATCATCGCCCCTGCGGCGTTTACGAATCGTTGACCATCACACCTCGATCGCGCGATGGACCAGCCGCGCGGCGACGAGATCCTCGAGCGCCGTGCCGACCGACTTGAAGAGCGTGATCTCGTCGTTGCTCGCCCGCCCGCCGACCGTGCCGCGGCAGAGCTCGGCCAGTTCGCCGACGATGCCTTGGGGCGCAAGCACGCCCGCCGCGATCGGCTGGGTGATGTCGCCGGCTTCCTTCATCGCCCCGGCGCGGGTGTCGACGAAGACCCGGGCACGCGCCACCGCCGCATCGTCGGCCTCGCGCATGGCGGGCGTGTAGCCGCCGACGAGATCGACATGAGTGCCGGGCTTCAGCCACGCCCCGCGGATCAGCGGTTCGGTCGACATGGTGGCGGCCGAGACGACGTCGGCTTCGCGCACCGCCGCCTCGAGATCGTCGGTCGCCGTCACCTTGAACGAGCGCCCGGCGAATGTCGCGGCGAAGGCCTCGGCCTTGGCACGCGAGCGGTTCCACACCGTCACCTCCTCGATCGGCCGCACGCTCGCATGCGCTTCGACCAGATGTTCGGCGAGCGACCCCGCTCCGACCATGACGAGGCGGCGCGCATCCGGTCGTGCGAGGTAGTCGGCGGCGAGCGCCGAAGCGCCGGCGGTGCGCCACAGCGTCAGCCGCGCCCCGTCGAGCACGGCGAGCGGCACGCCGGTGACGCCGGAGAGGAGCACGTAGGCGCCGACCACCGAGGCGAGCCCGCGCGCCGCGTTGCCCGGGATCACCGAGACGATCTTGACGCCCATCACCGCGTCGTCGCCGATCGCGTTCGTCGTATCGCTCCAGGCCGGCATCAGCAGCAGCATGGCGTCGTCCTCGCCCGCCCGCTTCATCGGATGGTGATGGCGCACCGGCGTCACCACCGCCTCGCGGAAGCCGGCGCGCAGCGCCTCGACCATGCCCGGGCGTGTCAGGACGCGATCGATCGCGTCCGCGTCGATGCCGATCATCGCGGGAACCCTCGTCTGGAAAGATGGACTGGCGAAACCCGCCGAAATCAGGCGGCGCGCGCGGGGCCGGGGGCCGGCAGTGCCGGACCCGGCGCGGGCGCCGGTGCGGTCAGCGCGGCGACGACGGCGTCCTTCTCGGCGACCTGGGCGGCGAGACCCGCCCTCTCGGCCTCGAGCCGCACCGCCTCACGCCGGATGGCCCGGGCCGCCTTGCGATGGATGCCCTGACGCCACCAGGTGACGATGCCGCCGAGCATCACGCCGAGGATCAGCGCGGCGAGCGGCAGCAGGAACAGCGGCAGCGTGACCGAGAGTGCCGGATCGTCCGGGCGGAACGGATCGAGCGAGACGGTGACGAGGCGGCGATTGGCCACGGCGAGCGCCACCACGACCACGCCGATCGGCAGCGCCAGGAGCCAGGTGAAGAATCGCTTCATCGCGACGTCCCCGTTCGATGTTCGATGGTCTGAGAGCGGATCCCGGCTCAGTCGCCGAGATCGACGCCGTCGTTCAGCCGCTCGCGCATTTCCTTGCCGGTCTTGAAGAACGGCACGTATTTCTCGGTCACCGAGACCTTCTCGCCGGTGCGCGGATTGCGGCCGGTGCGGGCGGGGCGGTTCTTGACCGAGAAGGCGCCGAAGCCGCGCAGCTCGACGCGGTCGCCGCGGGTCAGCGCACCGGTGATCTCGTCGAGCACGGCGTTGACGATGTGCTCCACGTCACGCTGATAGAGATGCGGGTTGCGCTCTGCCAGCCGCGTCACCAGCTCGGACTTGATCATCGACCGATCCCCTCGAAATCACTCGGATTTTTGGTTGCGTCCAAGGTGCCAGTCCGACCGCAGTCCGTCAAGCGAACGCATTGCCGCGATCTCGCCGTCGAGACCCAGCGCGGCGGTGATCCCGGCGGTCGCCGCCGCGGCCGCCGACTGCACCCAAGGGAAGGGCGTGTCGGGCCGCTTCGGCTTCCAGTCGACGATCGGCAGGCCGGCCGCGACGCCCTTCGACTGCAGCCACTCGACCGCCACGCTCTCCTCGCCGATCGCGTCGATCAGCTTGAGATCCAGCGCCTGATGGCCGGTGACGACACGCCCGTCGGCGAGTTCCAGCGCCTTGTCGCGCGGCAGGCCGCGGCGATCGGCGACGAGGCCGACGAACCAGTCGTAGGTGTCGCGGATCGCCCGGTCGAGCATGGCGCGGGCTTCCGGCGAGGTCGGCTTGAAGGGCGTCGGCTCCGCCTTCATCGGCGAGGACTTCACCTCCTCGAGCTTGACGCCCACCATCTTCATCAGTTCGGAGACGTCGCCCCACTGCGCGAGAACGCCGATCGAACCGGTCAGCGCCGTGCGCCGCGCCACGATCCGGTCGGTGCCGAGTGCCGTCATGTAGCCGGCCGAGGCCGCGAGCGTGCCGACCCAGCTCGCCGTCGGCTTCTTCGCCGACAGCCGCCGCAGGCTCTCGTAGAGCGCCTCGCCGGCCGAGGTCGCGCCGCCGGGACTGTCGATGTCGACGATCACGCCCTTGACCGCGTCGGACTTGGCGATCTCGTCGATCATCGCGATCAGCGGCCGGTCCGGCAGCATCATGCCCTTGACCGAGATCCGCGCCACGTGCGGCTGGGCCGTCGACGGGCCGAGCCCGCCGAAACGCGCGCCGAGCGCCGCCACCGCGACGACCGCCAGCACGATCGCGGCGATCCGCCAGAAACCGAGACGACGCTTCAGCCGACGTCGGTCGGCGATCGCGTCCGGATCGAGGAGCATGGGGGAGACCTCCAGTGAACCAGACGCACAGCGTTATCGAGCCCGGGCGGCGGAAACAAGCCCCGCCCGTCACGTCCTCGTGAGCGCCGTCACCGGGGCGGAAACGAAAAGACCCGCGCCGGTTTCCCGACGCGGGTCTCGATGGATGGGTCGGCCGGGAAACCCGGCCGGCCGATCACTTGTCTTCGGTACGCGCGCGCAGGGCGGCGCCGAGGATGTCGCCGAGCGAGGCACCCGAGTCGGACGAACCGAACTGGGCGATCGCTTCCTTCTCTTCGGCCACTTCGAGCGCCTTGATCGAGACGCCGACCTTGCGGGTCTTGCGGTCGAAGGTGATGACGCGGGCATCGAGACGCTCGCCGACGGCGAAACGGTCCGGACGCTGGTCACCACGCTCGCGGGCGAGCTCGGAGCGCTTGATGAAGGTGGTGAACTCGGTGTCGACGATCTTAACGTCGATGCCCGAATCCTTCACCTCGGTCACTTCGCAGGTGACGATCGCGCCGCGGCGCAGATCACCGGCCTTCTCGAAGGGGTCGCCGGCGAGCTGCTTGACGCCGAGCGAGATGCGCTCCTTCTCGACGTCGACGTCGAGAACCACGGCCTTGATCTTGTCGCCGCGACGGAACTCCTCGATGACCTGCTCGCCCGGACGGTTCCAGTCGAGATCGGAGAGGTGGACCATGCCGTCGACATCGCCGTCGAGACCGACGAACAGACCGAACTCGGTCTTGTTCTTGACCTCGCCTTCGACGACGGTGCCCTGCGGGTACTTGTCGACGAAGACTTCCCACGGGTTGGCGAGCGTCTGCTTCAGGCCGAGCGAGATGCGGCGCTTGACCGGATCGACCTCGAGCACCATCACTTCGACTTCCTGCGAGGTCGAAACGATCTTGCCCGGATGGACGTTCTTCTTGGTCCAGGACATCTCGGAGACGTGGATCAGGCCTTCGATGCCCGGCTCGAGTTCGACGAACGCACCGTAGTCGGTGATGTTCGTGACGCGACCCGCGAACTTGGCGTTGATCGGGTACTTGGCGACGATGCCCTCCCACGGATCCGCCTCGAGCTGCTTCATGCCGAGCGAGATACGATGGGTTTCCGGGTTGACGCGGATGATCTGGACCTTGACGGTCTGACCGATCGACAGCACCTCGGAGGGATGGTTGATGCGGCGCCACGCGATGTCGGTGACGTGCAGCAGGCCGTCGATGCCGCCGAGGTCGACGAACGCACCGTAGTCGGTGATGTTCTTGACCACGCCGTCGACGATCTGGCCTTCCTGCAGGCTCTGCACCAGCTCCGAACGCTGTTCCGCGCGGGTCTCTTCGAGAACCGTACGACGCGACACGACGATGTTGCCGCGACGCTTGTCCATCTTCAGGATCTGGAACGGCTGCGTCACGTGCATCAGCGGGGCGACGTCGCGCACCGGGCGGATGTCGACCTGCGAGCGCGGCAGGAACGCCACGGCGCCGTCCAGGTCGACGGTGAAGCCACCCTTGACCTGGTTGAAGATGATGCCGGTGACCTTCTCGTTCTTGCCGAAGGCTTCTTCGAGACGGGTCCAGCTCTCTTCGCGACGCGCCTTCTCGCGGGAGATGACGGCTTCGCCGAGCGCGTTCTCGACGCGGTCGAGATAGACTTCGACTTCGTCGCCGACCTTGAGACCGCCGTCGCGGCCCTGGGCGCCGAATTCCTTGAGCGCGACGCGACCTTCGACCTTCAGGCCGACGTCGATGACCGCGAGGTCCTTCTCGATCGCGACGATCTTGCCCTTGACGACCGAGCCTTCGTACAGATTGGACTGCTCGAAGGATTCTTCGAGAAGGGCAGCGAATTCGTCGCGGGTGGGGTTCATCTGAGACATTGAAACTCCTGATGCCGAAATATCGGCGAGCGCCGGCTTGGGTTCGCGTTGGTTTCCGATCCCGATCGCGTCCGGATCCCCTCTGGGGAAACGCCCGGGGGATCACCCACGGGTGCCGGCGCCGGCGAACGTGCTCGAGATCGTCGTTCGAACGATGCCCGCCCTCCCCTCGCCCCGGAAACCCGATGCGACCGGCGTTTCGGACGCCGATGGAAGGCGGACGCGCCCCGTTGCCGGGACACCCGCTCGAACCGGCGTTCCATAGCCGACGCGCCCCGATCCGGCAAGGCCGAAACGGCGGAAATGCGAGAAAATCAGCCGACGGCGGCCCGTTTGGCCGTCACCATCGCCATGGCGGCTTCGAACGCACCGTCGCGGTCGAGCGTCGAGGTGTCGAGCACCAGCGCATCGGCGGCCGGCCTGAGCGGCGCGACGGCGCGGTTGCTGTCCCGTTCGTCGCGCTCGCGCGTCTCCTCGAGGATGGTCTCGTAGTGGACGTCGCGGCCCTTCGCCAACAGCTCGTCGGTGCGGCGGCGGGCACGCACTTCCGGCGAGGCGGTGACGAAGATCTTCACGTCGGCGTCCGGGCAGATCACCGTGCCGATGTCGCGCCCGTCGAGCACCGCGCCGGGGGCCTTCGCGGCGAAGGCGCGCTGGAAGTCGACCAGAGCCGCACGCACCGACGGATGCACCGCCACCCGCGACGCCAGTTCCCCCGCCTCGCGGCCGCGCAGATCGCCGCGCGCGAGGTCCGCCGGATCGAGGGCTTCCGCGAACTGGCCGGCGACCAGCGGATCGTCGAGATCGTAGCCGCGATCGAACATCAGCCGGCCGATGGCGCGATAGAGCAGCCCGGTGTCGAGATGCGGCAGGCCGAGGGCTTCCGCCAACCGCAGCGCCAGCGTGCCCTTGCCCGCGGCGGCCGGGCCGTCGATCGCCACGACGAAGGGACGGGAGGCGTCGGTCATCGTGCGGCTCGTCAGAAATCGAGGTCGGCGTAGGTCGACGCCGGCGGGATGGCGAGGATGCGATCGGAGAGCAGCGTGCGGAACGACGGCCGCGACTTCACCAGCCCGTACCAGGACTTGGTGGTGTCGTCCTCCGACCACGGCACCTCGCCGAGATAGTCGACGCAGGAGAGCGCCGCGGCGGCGGCGAGATCGGCATAGGACAGCCGCGCCCCGGCGAGCCAGTCGCGCGTCGCCGTCAGCCAGCCGAGATACTTGAGGTGATGGCGGATGTTGGCGCGCGCCGCCCGCATCACCGCCGAATCCGGCGCCCCGCCGCCCTGCGCCCGCGGGATCTCCAGCTTGAAGATCTTCTCGTGGACGAGATAGCCGACGACTTCGGCGTCGAACTTGCCGAGGAACCAGTCGACCAGCCGCCGCACCTCGGCGCGGGTCTCGGCGTGCTGCGGCATCAGTCGGCGATCGCCCATGGCATAGCCACGAGTCTCGTCGAGATATTCCATCACGACCGAAGCGCCGCAGATCGGCGGGCCGTCGTTCTCGACCAGCACCGGCAGCGAGCCGGCCGGATTGAGCAACAGGAAGTCGCGCCGCCGCTCCCAGGGCTTTTCCACCACCAGATCGGGCGTCACGCCGTATTCGGCACAGGCCAGCCGCACGAAACGGCTCGAGGTCGAGAACGGGTGATGAAAGAGCGTGAGCATCTCGGTCCGGAAAAGCAGCGCCGCGACGTTTCGCCGGCGCAGACCTTCCTATAGGCCGCGTCGGCGCCCCCGACAAGCCGAGGACGCCCCCGACGAGACTCGGTCTCACCACCCGTCGCCGCGCCCGCCGAACCGGCGGGCGCCCGGCGCGGCACCTCAGGCGGTGCGGTCGCGGTTGAACTGGCCCTGCTCGCGGAAGCGCCAGAGATAGCTCTCGATCACCGCCTCGATCGCCGTCGGCGTGATGCCGAGGCCGGCGAAGGTGCGCCCCTCGGCGACCGCCGCGTCGGAGACGACGTTGTCGACCTTGAGCAGCTCGAGCTGATCGACGGTGACGACCGGGTTCGGCAGGATCTGCAGCACGCTCGCCGCGATCTTGGCGATCGAGAAGGGCACCGGCACCAGGAGGCGCTTGCGGCGCGAGGCGGCCAGCACCAGCTCGGCGCATTCGCGGAAGGTCTTCACCTCGGGGCCACCGAGCTCGTAGGTGGCACCCGCCCTGGCGCCGCCCTCGACCGCCACGGCGATCGCCTCGGCGACGTCGCGCACGTAGGTCGGCTGGAAGCGGGTGGCACCACCGCCGAACAGCGGCATGACCGGCGACAGCGTGGCGAGGAAGCCGAGCTTGTTGAAGAAGTCGTCGTCGGGCCCGAACAGCACCGAGGGACGCAGCACCACCGAATCGGGCAACACGTGCAGCACCGCCTTCTCGCCCAGCGCCTTGGTGCGGGCATATTCCGACGCGCTCGCCTCGTCGGCGCCGATCGCCGAGACGTGGACGATCGAGGAGAGGCCGGCCGACTTGGCGACCTCGGCGATCATGTGGGCGCCGTCGGCCTGGACGTCGGCGAAGGTCTGCTTGCCCGAGGGGGCGAGGATGCCGACCAGATTGACGACCGCGTCGGCGCCTTCGATCGCGCGTTCGACCGACCAGCGGTGATCGCGGCGGATGTTGGCCTGGACGCCGACGATCTGGCCGGGACCGCCGCAGGGCTGGAGTTGGCCGGCGAGATCGGGGCGACGGCAGGCAGCACGGATGCGCCAGCCCCGGGCGGCGAGCGCGCGAACCACCTGGCGGCCGACGAAGCCGGAGCCGCCGAAGACGGTGACCAGCTTGGATTCGTTGGAGGCGACGTCGGAAGCGGTCATGCGCGTGAACCCCTGGCTGTGGCGGGTCTCGTTCGACTTGATGTGGAACGGTTCTTAACGCTCGCCGCGGCTCCTGTGAAGCGCTTCGACACTCGCCCTTGGTGGAAAGGTCGAAAGACGGCGACGGACCCGATTGACAAGCCTCCGTCGACCCCTTAACAAGCCCCCCGTTGCCCAGGTGGCGGAATTGGTAGACGCGCACGGTTCAGGTCCGTGTTCCGCAAGGAGTGGAGGTTCGAGTCCTCTCCTGGGCACCATTTCACGGAGACGCGTTCTCCTCCGTGATCCTCCAGAGACATTCGACCCGCCGTCTTCGCGAGCCTCGACGCATGTCCGCGTCGTGCGGGCCGCCGTCCCGTCAGGCGCCGCCCGTCTTGATCTCGACCTTGAAGCCCGTGATCTCCTGAAACGCCTCGATGCTCCAGGATCCCAGCCGGCGGAACACGTCGGCGATGTTGTGGGTGTGCAGCACCGCCAGATCCGGATGGGCGTGGATGTGCGCGTAGCGCGCCGCCGGCAGCGCCTCGCCGCCGAATCGCTGCAACAGGATCGCCGCCGCCTGCTGCTCGGGCGCCGTCGCGCCACCGGTCGAGGGCACGAATCGGCTGGGCGTCGTCGGCCAGGCGTCGATCATCTTCAGACACCCGGTGATCGCCGAGCGCGACAGCTTCACCCCCGGCGCCAGGCAGTAGAAGTCGCCGAGAAGCGACGGCAGCGCCGGCGGATGGTAGTAGCGGATGCCGTATTCGGCGCCCGAGAAGGAATGCAGGTCCTGCATGTAGAGGACCCGTTTGCCGTCACCCGGCCCCCAGACGAAGGCGAAGACCTCCTGCGGGCAGTCGAGGAAGAAGACGTCGGTGCCGATCAACAGGCGGAAGCCGTCGTCGTCGAGCAGCGCGAAGTCGGACAGCATCCGGATCACGCAGAACCGATCGATCTCGGTCAGATTGCCGAGCGCGTTGGCGAATTCCGCGTTCTCCTCGAAGCGCCCGCCCTCGATCCGGTCGAGCGCCACCACCTCGAAGGGGAACGAGAAGTGGCGGCAGAGCGCCTCCGCCGCCGCCACGAAGGGCGAGATCGTGTGGATGCGCACGGTGATGTCGAGATAGGGCGCGACGTGGCGGTCGATGGTCAGGAGCGACAGCGCGAGTTCGGAATAGAGCTTCGGGTTCGACTGGTCGGCGGCAAAAAAGGCGGCATAGCGAATCGTCAGCATCGAATCGACCCTCGGCGAATGTCGCCCGAGACTAAGCGCAGCGACGCGTTTCGCCGAGAAGGAAGAATGCGAACCGCTCAGGGCGCCGCATCGGTGCCGGCGACGAGCCCCCGGAGCCGCCGCGCCAGATCGACGACCTCGGCACGGAAGAACGCCGCCAGGATCGCCCCGTAGACCACCGCGCCGACGAGCGTCGCCGCGGCGAGGCACATCCACGGTCCGACGGCGTCGACCGGCAGCCGGGCGAGCCCAGCCGTCACCACCGCCCACATCGGCAGCGCCGCCGCCACCGCCGGCAGGATCGCGCGGCGGCTGGTCGCCAGCGGCAGACCGATCGCCGAGCGCATCGCCAGAAGGCTCCAGATCGCCACGCCGAGCGAGCGCACCACCTGACCGACCGCCACCGCCGCCAGCCCGAAGGGCGCCGTCGCCGCCGTCAACACCGCCGCCGCCGCGGTCTGGACCAGACCCTGACGCACCAGCGCGCCGGTGTGGCCGGTCACCGTCATCATCGGCGCGAAATAGACGTCGACGGCCCCGGAGAGCGCCATGAAGCCGAGGATCTCGAGGATCGGGATCGACGCGACCCACTTGTCGCCGAACACCAGCGGCATCATGACCCCCGCCACGGCGGAGGCGCCGAGCAGCATCGGCACCAACACCAGCGCCGAGACCTCGGCCAATCGGCCGTAGGCGTCGAACAGCCGGACCCTGTCGCCCTTCAGGCGGCCGAAGGCGACCAGCGCCACCGACGCCAACGGCTGGATGGTGCAGTAGAGCAGCACCTCGAAGACCTTCCAGGCGGTGCGCAGGTGACCGAGCGCCGCCGTGCCGAGGAAGATCGCCACCATCAGGTCCATCAGCTTGGTGTTGGCCATCTGCATCACCCCGGCGACGGCGATCTGCGCACCGGACCGCAGCGACCGCCCGAGCGCCGCCGAGCGGCCGAAACCCGGACGCGACGGCCGCCACGGGTCGGCGAGCCACAGGACCATGTTCTGCACGACGACGGTCGCGATCTTCTGGACCGCGAGCGCGTGGACACCCCATCCCGCCGCCGCCGCTGCGACACCGGCGATGCCGCCGAGCAACGTGCCGGCGAGCGTGCGTCGCGCCAGGGCGCGATGGCCGAAGGCGCGTTGCAACCGCGCCTCCGGCACCGCCGAGAGGTTCTGCAGCAGCACGACCGGCGTCAGCCACGTCAGGACCGACGCCAGCGCCGGCGATCCGAAGGCGGCCCCCGCGGGAACGGCCAGCAGCGCGATCAGCACCGCCAGACCGAGACCGGTCGCCGCCAGGAACCAGAAGACGTCGGCCACCTGCGCCTCGTCGAGCGTCTCCTCGCGAATCAGCACCTCGACCAGTCCGAGCCGGCCGACCAGCGCGCCGGCGTCGATCGCCACCAGCGCCAGCGCCATGATGCCGAAGGCGGTCGGGTCGAGCAGGCGGGCGAGATAGACGAAGAAGGCGAGGTTGATCAGCTGCTGTCCGACGTTGGCGAACAGGTTCCACAGGCTCGAGGCGAGGGTGCGCCGGCCGACGCTCATGCGCCTCTCTCCGCCCCCTGCGGCGGTCCGTCGTAACGACCGAACCGCACCGCCAGCCGCCAGGCGGCGCCGCGCGCCAGATAGCGCATCAGGAAGGGACGCGACGCCAGCAGCCGCAGGGCGCC
Organism: Pinisolibacter sp. DMC19; assembly: GCF_056313985.1. Classification (NCBI taxonomy): domain Bacteria; kingdom Pseudomonadati; phylum Pseudomonadota; class Alphaproteobacteria; order Hyphomicrobiales; family Ancalomicrobiaceae; genus Pinisolibacter; species Pinisolibacter sp. DMC19. Next base: position 64,423 of record NZ_JBQUZF010000005.1, read on the forward strand.
GACGACGTCGTGACCGTGCAGCCGCGCCTTGAGGTCGCGCGCCGCATCGGCGTGTTCGAGATAGCGCCGCCGCCGATCGATCGCCGCCCGCTCCTTCGGCCCAAGCCGATCGCCGTATTTCGCCAGCAGGACATCGCCGTTGCGGATCAGCTCGAGGCCGCGCATCCGCGTGCGCGAATGCTCCGAGCGGCTGCCGTCGGCCTCGCTGATCGGCAGGACGTAGACGTAGCCCGGCTCGGAGGTGATCCGCGCCCGTGCGCCGTGCAGGAAGAGTTCGGCATAGAAGACGAAATCCTCGCCGTAGCGCAGGTCGGCCGGCCAGGCGAGGTGGTGTGCGGCCAGGAACTCGGCCCGGATGATCGGCTTCAGCAGGCCGAAGACGAAGCCGCGGGCGGGCAGGTCGTTGTCGAGCAGGTCGAGCAGCGTCCAGTCGCGCACCGTTCCGTCGTGCGGCAGGCCGGAGCGGACGATCCGCCCGTCGGCCGGATCCTTCATCCAGAGATTGTCGGCGACGAGGTCGAGACCTTCGCGTTCGCCGAGTGCGACCAGCCGCTCCAGCCGGTCGGGCAGATAGAGGTCGTCGGTATCGAGCAGGGCGATCCAGCGTCCGCGCGCCTCGGCGAGCGCCCGATTGCGCGCCACGGCCGGTCCGCCGTTTTCCGTCTGCCGCACCAGACGGACACGCGGGTCGCGCGCCGCGACGGCGGCGACCACCTCGGCGGTGCGATCGGAACTGGCGTCGTCGACGACGATCGCCTCCCAATCCACGAGCGTCTGCGCGGCGAGCGAGGCCAGCGCGTTCTCGACGAAGGTCGCCGCCTCGTAGGCCGGCATCACCACGCTGACGCGGGGGCCGGAGGTCGAGCCGTCGGTGCTGGTCATCGTCGGATCCGTGGAATGCGAGCGCCGTCGTCCGAGCGCGGTGGCTCGGCGGATGGGTCCATCAATCGGCGAAAATGCTTGCGATCGCGTTACGTCAGCCGCCCCGGGCGTCGCCGCCCGAAGGACGGAGCGCATCCGCCTTCGATGTTCGAGAGTGGTGCCCCAGGTCGGACTCGAACCAACACGCCGTCGCCGGCAACAGATTTTGAGTCTGCCGCGTCTACCATTTCGCCACTGGGGCCGCACGGCGGCGCATATTAGTCGGGAAGGGTCGGGCGTCAACGGCGCCGACGACGTCATCACCGCCGATCACGTCGCCTCGAGCGACGCCGCGGAGGTGGACGCCCTCGCCCGCCTCCGCTAAACCCGGCCGATCGCAGCCGCCGACGAGACCCCCCGATGCTGAAACGCCTCTACGACTGGACCCTGTCGCTCGCCGCCCGCAAGACGGCGGAGGTCTGGCTGGCGGTCATCGCCTTCATCGAGAGTTCGGTCTTCCTGGTGCCGGCCGACGTGCTGTTCCTGCCGATGGGCCTCGCCCGGCCGGATCGCGTCTATCGCTACGCCTTCATCGCCACCGCGGCCTCGGTCGCCGGCGGCATCGCAGGCTGGATGCTCGGTCACTACGCCTTCGACGCGCTCGCCATGCCGATCCTCGAGTTCTACCACAAGGTCGAAGCCTTCGAGCGGCTGAAGCGCGACTGGGGCGACTCGGTCCTCCTGTTGCTGATCACCTCGGGCCTCGCCCACCTGCCGCCGATCAAGGTGGTGACGATCCTCTCCGGCGTGATGAAGGTCGACCTCTGGCTCTTCGTCGTCTCGGCCATCGCCGCCCGCGGCGCCCGGTTCTATGCGCTCGCCTGGGCGCTGAAGCGCTGGGGCGAGCCGATCCGCCACTTCATCGAGAACCGCCTCGGCCTGATCGCCGGCCTCGCCGCCGCCTTGATCATCGTTCTCTATCTCGCCGTAAAGCTGCTCGGGTGAACCGAGCGGGGAGACCGACGATGACCATTCCCGCCCCGTTCCTGCGCCGCGACACGATCGCGCTCCTCCTCGCGATCGCCGCCGTCGGCATCGTCGCCACCGCCTGGGGCTTCGAGCTGATCGGCGGCTTCGTGCCCTGCCGACTCTGCCTCGAGCAGCGCGTGCCCTATTACGCCGGCGCGCCGCTGGCGCTCCTCGCCTTCGGCCTCGACCGCTTCCGCCTGCCGGCACTGCTGCCGCGTCTGGCGCTCGTGGCGCTCGCCGGGCTCTTCGCCTGGGGTCTGTGGGTCGGCGCCTTCCAGGCCGGTGCGGAATGGAGCTGGTGGCCGGGTCCGGCCGACTGTTCCGGCGCCCGCCTCGGCGCCCTGCCGTCGAAGGCCGGCGATCTGCTCGGCTCGCTCGGCGCCGCCAACGTCGTCGACTGCACCAAGCCGCAGATCCGCATCCTCGGCCTGTCCTTCGCCGGCTGGAACGTGCTGACCTCGCTCGGCCTGATCGCCGTCACGCTCTTCGCCGCCCTGCGCGCCGAAGGCCCGCGCGCCCGCGCCTGATCGGCCGGCCTCACCGGAGGTCGAAGCGCACCGAGATCGACGAGCGGTAGACACCGCCCGGCGGCGGCGGCAGACGCACCGCCGCCATCATCCCGTGCACCGCCGCGTCGAGATCGCCGTGGCCCGACGATCGCACGATCGAATGCGACACGATCGTGCCGCCACCCCCCACCGTGAAGGCGACACCGACCGCGCCGGCGATGCCGCGCTCGCGCGCCGAGGCCGGATAGTGCTTGTGGCGGGCGATCTCGGCCGCGACCAGCGAGGCATAGGACGCCGCCGCTGCCCGCCGCGCCTCGGCCTCCGAAGCCCGCGCCGCGGCCTGCGCCGAGGCGTCGATCGACGAAACCCGCGTCGGCTCCTCGACCTCGCGCGGTTTGCGCTTTTCCTTCTTGCGCTCGACCGGCTTCTTCGGCCGTTCGCGCGGTGCCTCCGGCCGCGGCTCGGGGATCGCCACCTCGGCGACCGGGGTCGGCACGGCGATCGGCGGCGTCTCCTCGACGACCTCCGGCGGCGGCGGTTCCGGCTCGGGCGGCGGCGCCTCGGCGCGCGAGGCGTCGCTCGGCAGCACCTCCGGCGTCGGCTCGGGCGAGGGTTCGGGCTCGGAGACCACCGCGATCTCGATCGGTCCTGAGCCGGGCGTCACCGCCTCGCCGAAATGCGCGGCGAAGACCGCCGCATGCACGCCGACGACGGCGGCGATCACCGCCGGACGCAGCCAGACCGGTCGGATCGCGAAGGGGGTCACCGGATCGTCTCGTCGACCGTGGTCGCGGCGGCGAGCGTCGCCGCCGGCGAACGGGGATCGGTTGCCGCCGTCGGGGTCGACCGGCTCTGCGACACCAGCGCGATGCGCGAGAAGCCGCCGGCGGCCAAGAGATCGATCACCCCGACCACCTCGCCGTAGGCCGCCTCGCGATCGCCGCGAACGTGGATGGAGCGGGTGTCGTCACCCTGCGTCCGCGCCCGCACCGCCTCGACCAGCGCGTCGCGGCCGACGATGTCCTGGCCGACGGCGACGCCGCCGTCGCGCGTCACCGACACGACGATCGGTTCCGCCGGCGGCAGCGGCCGGGCGGCGGCGGCGCGCGGCAGATCGACCTTGAGGCCGGCCGCCAGCATCGGCGCGGTGATCATGAAGACGACGAGCAGCACCAGCATCACGTCGACCAACGGCGTGACGTTGATGTCGGCGAGCGGGCGATGACGGCGGGCGAGGCCGGATTGGCGAGCGACGGGGGTCACGGCGTGGCTCCTCCTTCGACGAGATCGACGGCATGGGCTTCGACACGGTCGCCGAGATCGGCGGCGATGGCGGAGAAGGCGGCGCCGAGCCGGCTGTAGCCGACCGACGCGGGGATCGCCGCGGCGAGCCCCCAGGCGGTGGCGGCGAGCGCCTCGGCGATGCCGGGGGCGACCACCGCGAGGCTGGTGTCGCGAGCCGCGGCGATGCCGGCGAAGCTCGCCATGATGCCCCAGACGGTCCCGAACAAGCCGACGAAGGGCGCCACCGAAGCGATCACCGCCAGATCGGGCATTCGCCCCTCGGCGCGGGCGAGGAGCGCGCGGCCGACCGCCACCATCGCTTCGCCGAGCCGATGACGGCGCTCGCCGATCGTCTCGCCGGGGAGCACGCGCGCCGCGGCCGACGCCCCGGCGGCGAAGACCGGCGCGAAGAGACCGTCGGCGACGGGCCGGGTCAGGGCGCGCCGCAGACGGACGACGGCGACGGTCGCCTCGACGATCAGCACCCAGCACCACACCGAGGCGAGGCCGAGGACGATCATCACCGATCGGCCGACGAGACCGGCACTCTCGTAGAGCGCCAGCGGGGAGAGCGAGATGGTTTCCAACGGAGAACTCCGAATGCCCGGTCGATCCGGCCGATCGACCCTTCCGACGACGCCGGACGGGGCGCGAGGGTCACCCGCGCCCCCGGTGATCAGAACGCGACCTTGGCGGTGGCGAAGATCGACCGCCCCGGACCCGCCAGCGGGCCGATCGCACCGGTCTTCTTGTTCTCGCCGAAGTCGATGCCGGAGAGCGGGCTCGAGTATTTCTGGTCGAGCAGATTGTCGACGCCGACCTCGAGACGGACGTTCCGCCACTGATAGCCGGTCCGCCAGTTGACCAGGGCATAGCCCGCGGTGCGCAGCTCGTTGCGGGTCGAGGACACGTCGGTCTTGGAGGAGACCATCTGCACCTCGGCATGCTGGCTCCAGGCGCCGAGACGATGATCGAGACCGATCGCGCCCTCGAGCGGCATCACCCGGTAGAGCCCGTCGTTGGTGTCGAGGTTGCGCCCGTGGGTGTAGGCGGCGCGGCCCGACACGTCGAAGCGACCCCAGGTCGCCGAGGTCCACACCTCCGCCCGTACCGCGGCGTCGAAACCGTAGAGCTGGGCGTCGTGATTGGCGAACTGCAGCAGCGGGAAGGTGCCGTAGCTGATGCCGGTGCCGGTCTTGCGGTCGGCGTCGATGTAGTTCTCGACATGGGAGAACCACGGCGTGACCTTGACCTCCCACGCCTTCTTCGCCGGATCGTGCAGCACCAGCGTCGTCGACAGCGTGTGGGCGACCTCGGGCTTCAGATCGATGTTGCCGACATAGCCGTTGGCATCGCCGAACCACGAGATCATCCGGCTCGCCATCGCACCGGTCGACCACGAATAGCGCTCGTAGAAGTTCGGCGAGCGGGTCTTGCGGGCATAGCCGAACTCGAACTCGGCCGTCTCCAGCGGCTTCCAGCGGGCGAGCGCCGTCAGATCGAAGTTGACGTCGGTCTTGCCGTGCGAACGGGCATTGAAGGCGGAGCTGTCGCTCAGATAGTTCACCCGCGTCGCCATGCCCATCATGTTCGGTCCGACGTCGACGGCGCTGTAGCCGCCGACGTTGCCGGTATCCATCCAGACGGTGTCGTTGCGGATGCCGAGGAGGCCCGACCATTCCTTGGAGAACACGTGTTCGAGTTCGGCCCAGGTACCGAGCCGGTCGCGCCGTGCGCCGTTGATGTTGACGAAGGTCGAGCAGCACATCGTCGTCGTCATGCCGGCCACCGGCGGCCACCAGTCGTCGAGCGTGGTGTGCTGGAACTCGTTGCCGATCCGGAGCGTGTCGGCCTTGCCGATCGGGATCTCGGCCTTGACCGACCAGCCGCTGTCGGTGCCGTTGGTGTACATCGGCATGCCCTTGCTCGACGCGGCGTCGATGCCGTTCGACATCTTGTCGGCGAGGAAGTTCATGTAGTGGCGCGTCTCCTGCCACGAGGCGCGGGCGTCGAGCCTGCCCCAGTCGTAGGTGTTCTCGAAGCGGACGTTGATGAACTCGCTGCGGTTGTAGAGCATGTCCATGCGGACGTTCGGGAAGCCCTGGTAGGGGATGTCCTGCAGGCCGGCGGCGAAGGTCAGCAGGCCGCTGTCGAGCCGCCGGGCGAGCGTCACCGCGTGGTTCTGCGTCGCATAGAGCGAATCGCGCACGATCTTGCCGTCGCCCGCCTTGTAGTTCTGCCCGCGCGAGCCGGCGCCGTCGTATTCGAGGCTCCAGTCGGCATTGGCGACCGAGGCGTTGAGCGCCCCGCCGATCACGTTGCCGTTCGAGCGATAGAAGGTCGACACCGAACCGTGGGCGACGACGCCGTTACCGAGCTGGAGGCCCGGCAGACCGTCGATGCCGACCGAGCCGGCGAAGCGCAGCGCCCGCGGCTCGACGATGATCGAGCCGGCGATGTTGTCGCCGCCCTTGGAGACCGGCGTCACGCCCGCCAGCACCTCGACCTTGCCGATGCGCGACGGGTCGACATAGGACAGCGGCGGATTCATGTGGTTGCCGCAGGCCGAGGTGATGGCCATGCCCATGGTCAGCACGTTGATGCGGTCGTCGCCGAGGCCGCGCATCACCGGCAGCGAGGAGACGCCGCCGCCGGCCGCCACCTGGACGCCGGGGATCGCCGTCAACATGGCCGCGGTGTCGTCGGAGACGGCGGCCGCGGCGAGCGGCTCGCCGGTCAGCGTGAAGGCGCCGATCGGGGTCGAGAGCCCGGCGGGCGCCGCCGCCGGCTTGGCGCGCTCGGCGGTGACGACGACTTCGGGAAGGGGCTCCGCGGCCTGCTTCTTCTGCGGCGCGGCCTGGGCGGGAAGGGTGAGAACGACGGCGGCGAGGAGCGCGGTGCTCCCCATGAGACCGATACGGGACATGACGATTTTCCTGATGCCGGGCGGACGCGTGGCGTCGCGCGCCAAGACGGCCGGACGCGCGAAAACGCGCCGGCGGCTACGAGCAGGTCAGGAAAGAGCGGGCGGTGCGCGGCCGCGGATCTGGTCGAGGTGCCGTTCGGCGACGACGGCCTCGACGACGATGCGCCAGGCGACGATCGCGGTCGCGGGCGGCAGGTCGACGGGGATCTGCACGAAGACCGGCGGCGCATGGCCGCCCGCCGCCACCAGCTGGCAGAGGCCGCAGGCCTCGCCGTGACGGGCGAGCCCGTGATCGGTGTTGCCGGAGAGATCGGTGCCGTCTTCGTCGTGGAGACAGATCGAGGCTTCCGCCGCGGGATCGAAGGTCATCCGCATCATGGCCGCGCTCGCACCCACCGGCGCGAGGATCTGAACGATCAACGCCAGTGTGACGAGCAGACGCGACGCGAAGCGGACGGAACGCGACAAAACGGATACCCCTTGCCCCGATCGTCTCTTAACATTTCATCGACGCCGCACAACTTGATTTCCATCAACAATTGGGCGAACAGCGCCGCGCTCGCGCGGAAAGGGCGGGGCGACCGATCGCCGCGACCATTCCCGTCCGCCGCTCACGGATCGAGTTCGGTATCCCAGTAGAGATAGTCCATCCAGCTCTCGTGCAGATGGTTCGGCGGAAAATGCCGGCCGGCCTCGTGCAGGTCGTGGACCGTCGGCCGCCACGGCATCTGATGGGCGTGGAGCCCCGCCTCGCGCATCGAGCGGTCGCCCTTGCGCAGGTTGCAGGGGGCGCAGGCGGTCAGGATGTTCTCCCAGGTCGTCTGCCCGCCGCGCGCCCGCGGCACCACGTGGTCGAAGGTCAGGTCCTGGCCCGAACCGCAATATTGGCAGGTGAAGCGATCGCGCAGGAAGACGTTGAACCGGGTGAAGGCCGGCGTCCGTTCGGAGCGGACATAGGACTTGAGCGACACCACAGAGGGCAGCGCCATGCTCAGGCTGGGACTGCGGACGGCGACGTCGTAGCAGGCGAGAATGTCGACGCGGTCCATGAACACCGCCTTGATCGCCTCCTGCCAGGACCAGAGCGACAGCGGGTAATAGCTGAGCGGACGGTGGTCGGCGTTCAGCACGAGAACGGGATGGGATCGGGGCGTCACGTGGATCGTCAAGGCGCACCTCGCTCTCCGCTGGGAGCGGTGCTGACCTCGCCGACGATCGAATCGGCCGAGAAGCCGGCACCACGAACGACGCGGACAGTGTACGGGACGCATGTCGCTCGTGTGAAGACGCGGGCGCGTGATGACGCGGCCCTGTTGCCGATGCGCACCGCGTGGCGACGACGACACGCCGTCCCGCCGCGGGCCTTCAGCGCGCCATGCCCTCGCGCCCCTGCCGCCGCGCCGCGTAATAGGCCCAGAACAGCCGCGCCGCGACGCCGCGCCACGGCGCCCAGGCCGACGCGATCGCCCGCGTCGCCTTCTCGCTCGGCCGCTCGCCGAGATCGAAGGCGTCGCCGATCGCCGCCTGCAGCGCCAGATCGCCGCCCGGCCAGATGTCGGGATGGCCGGCGGAGAAGAGCAGCCACACCTCCGCCGTCCAACGGCCAATACCCTTGATCGCCACCAGCCGCGCCACGGCGTCCTCTTCGGCGAGGTTCGCGCAACCCTCGAGATCGAGCCCCGCTTCGCAGGCCTCGACCACCGCCCGGAGCGTCCGGACCTTGGCGGCCGAGAGCCCCGCCGCCCGCAGCGTCTCGTCGTCGACCCGTGCGACGTGCTCGGGCAGCGGCTCGGCGCCGATCACGCCTTCGACCCGTGACCAGATCGAGGCGGCGGCCTGGGCCGAGACCTGCTGCGCCGTGATCACCCGGGCGAGACCGCCGAAGCCGGGCGGCCGCCGCCGGAGCGGCACCGGGCCGCTCGCCGCGATCACCGGCACGAGCCGCGGATCGATCGTCGCGAGGGCCACGAGCCCCGCCGCCACGTCGTCGTCACCCTCGATCCGCCGCATCGCCCGCTCCCTCGTCGCCCGCCCCTCCGAGGCGACAGCGGCCGCGTGGCGGGTTAGGATCGCGAACTGTCGTCTCGCACCCCCGCTCATGTCCAGACCCGTCTTCCGCTTCGCCCCCTCGCCGAACGGCCGGCTGCACCTCGGCCACGCCCGTTCCGCCCTCCTCGATCATGCGCTCGCCCGCACGCTCGGCGGCGTCTTCCTGCTGCGGCTCGAAGACATCGACACGACGCGCTGCCGTCCGGAGTTCGAGGCCGGCATCCTCGAGGATCTCGCCTGGTTGGGCATCGACTGGGACGGCGAGCCGCTACGGCAATCCGAGAACTTCGCCGGCTATCGATCGGCGCTGAACCGGCTCGAGACGCAGGGTCTGCTGCGCCCGAGCCATGCGACGCGGGCCGAGATCCGCGCCGCGGTCGCCGCCGCCGTAGCCCGCGGCGAGGTCTGGCCGCGCGATCCCGACGGCGCCCCCTTCCCGCCCCCCGGCGATGCCGATCCGCGCCCGGGCGAACCGGTGGCGCTGCGCCTCGACGGCGCCCGCGCCGCCGCCCGGATCGGGCCGCTCGACTGGCGCGAGGTCGGCGAGGGTCCGAACGGGGAGACCGGCCGCATCCCGGTCGATCTCGCCGCCTGGGGCGATCCGGTGCTGGCGCGCAAGGAGATCCCGACCAGCTATCACCTGTCGGTGGTGGTCGACGACGCGGCCCAGGGCGTCACCCACGTGGTGCGCGGCCGCGATCTCTTCTGGTCGACCAGCGTCCACCGCGCCCTGCAGACGCTGCTCGGCCTGCCGGCGCCGATCTGGTGCCATCACGATCTGGTGCTCGATGCCGAGGGCCGCAAACTGTCGAAGTCGGCCGCCGACACCGCACTCGCCGATCTGCGTGCCGGCGGCGCCACGCCCGACGACATCCGCCGCCGGATCGGCTGGGAGAAGACCGCCGCCGAGATCGATCGGCTTAACCGGGTGTTGAGCGGCGGGGCGTAGGCTCATCCGATCGTCCGGAGAGCCAGATGACCGAGACCCGCTCCACCGATCCCACCCTTGCCGGCCTGCCGCTCGCCGGTCTGCGCGTGCTCGCGGTCGAGGATCACGCCATCGGCCGCACGCTTCTGGCGGCGATGATGCAGCCGCTCGGCGTCGCCGCGACCATCGTCGCCGACGGCCGCGAGGCGATCGCCGCGGCCAAGGCCGAGACCTTCGACGTCGTGCTGATCGATCTCGGCCTTCCCGACATCGCCGGCGATCGGCTCGCCCACGACCTTTCCCGCACGCGCGGCACGCGGCGCGCCCGCATCGTCGCCGTCACCGGCCGCGCCCGCCCGGCGGAGCTGCCGCCGGCGATCGACGACTGGCTGGAGAAGCCCTATTCGGTGCGCGAGCTGCACGGCCGGCTCCTCGCCGGCCGCCCGCCGCTCGAACGCACGGGGTAATACTCGGCGTAGGGAGTTCCAACCCTTTGCTCCTGTTCGGCTTCACCCTGAGGTGCCCGGCAGAGCCGGGCCTCGAAGGGCGAAGTCGCCGACGGGCCGTGCCACTCGGCCCTTCGCACTTCGAGGCTCGCTTGCGCTCGCACCTCAGTGTGAAGAGCCTCTGCGACAGACCAAAGGGTCAGAACTGCATCAGGTCGGCTTGATCGCTCAATAGGCCGGCTTGCCGTCGACCAGCAGCGCCTTGCGCCCGCCGGCCTCGCCGACCGACCACGACTTGACGCGGCCCTCGAAGACCTTGCGCCACGAACCCTTCTCCGAGCGATAGGCCTTCAGGAGACAGCCGGCGTCGTTGCAATAGGGCTCCGGATTGCCGCCGCAGGAGGCGTCGGCGTAGTCGAGCACCACGTCGTTGCGCCCGTCGCCGTCGAAATCGACGAAGCGGGTGAACTTCATGCCGTATCCGGTCGACGTCTTGCAGTTCTCGTGTTCGGTCTGGATGAGCTCGCCGGTCAGCTGATGCGGCATGTCTTCGCCACGAGCCGGCAGGGTGGCGAGAACGGCGAAGAGGGAAAGCAGTGCGAGACGTTTCACGGCGGCGAAGACTCCTGACGAACGCGGCGGACGCGCGCGAGGTCGTTTGGGTTGGCGCTTAATCTTAATACGAGTGGAGGGATGCAACGTCACCGCGGATTACGGTAGTGTGCTCCATCGTTTTCGTGTGCCCTGCCATGCGCCCCACGAGTATCGGGTCCTGGCGTGACAAAAGGATCTCTGCGATGCGTCTTCTCGCTCTGACCCTCCTCGCTCTCGTCGCCCTGTTCGGCCATTCCCGCCACGCGGAAGCCGCGGTCGAAGCCCGCATCAACATCTCGTCGCAGCGGATGATCGTCATGGTCGACGGCGTCAAGGCCGGCGAATATGCCGTCTCGACCGGCCGCAAGGGCTATCGCACCCCGGTCGGCGAGTACCAGCCGCAGCGGATGCACAAGAAGTACTACTCGCACAAGTACCACAACTCGCCGATGCCGAACTCGATCTTCTTCAACGGCGGCATCGCGGTTCACGGCACCTACGAGGTCGCCCGCCTCGGCAAGCCGGCGTCGCACGGCTGCGTCCGCATGCATCCGCAGGCTGCCGCCCAGCTGTTCGATCTGGTCAAGCAGCACGGCATGGGCAACAGCCGCATCGTCGTGACCTACTGACGGCCGCTCACGGTTTCTCGCGCGCCGCCTCGGCCGCCTCGTCGCGGGCCTGTTCACGGAAGAAGCGGCGGATCACCTTGCCGGTGGTCGTCAGCGGCACCTCGTCGACGAAGGCGATCTCGCGCGGATACTCGTGCGCCGAGAGCCGGTTTCGCACGTGGTCGCGGATGTCCTTCGCCAGCGCCTCGCTCGGCTCCCATCCCTGGACCAGCGTGACGTAGGCCTTGACGATCTCGGTGCGCACCGGATCGGGCTTGCCGACGACGGCGACCAGCGCCACCGCGGGATGACCGACGATGCAGTCCTCGATCTCCGACGGGCCGATGCGATAGCCGGCAGACGTGATCAGGTCGTCGTTGCGCCCGACGAAATAGACGTAGCCGTCCTCGTCGACCATGCCCTGGTCGCCGGTGGTCATCCAGTCGCCGACGAACTTCTCGCGCGTCGCCTCCGGCTTCTGCCAGTAGCCGAGGAACATCACCGGATCGGGCCGCATCACCGCGATCTGACCGGTCTCGCCGATTCCGACCTCGCGGCCCTCGCCGTCGATGACGCCGACGACGTGGCCCGGCATCGCCCGACCGATCGCCCCGGCGCGCACCACACCGATCGCGGCGCAGGAGCCGAGCACCAGATTGCATTCGGTCTGGCCGTAGAACTCGTTGATGACGAGACCGAGCTCGGCGCGTGCCCATTCGAAGGTCTCACGCCCCAGCGCCTCGCCGCCCGAGCCGACGGTGCGCAGGCCCGGCCGCTTGCCGCCCGGCGGGCCGCCGGCATTGCGCAAGAGCTTCAGCGCCGTCGGCGGGATGAAGGCGTTGCGAATCGCCTGCGTCTCGATCAACGCCCAGGTCGCCTGCGGATCGAAGGTCTCGCGCCGCGCCGCGACCACCGGCACGCCGAGGGCGAGCGCCGGCAGGAGCACGTTGAGGAGCCCGCCCGCCCAGGCCCAGTCGGCCGGGGTCCACAGTCGATCGCCCGCCTGCGGCAGGAACTCGTGGGTATATTGGACGCTCGGGATGTGGCCGAGCAGCACCCGATGGCCGTGCAGCGCCCCCTTCGGCGCCCCCGTCGTGCCCGAGGTGTAGATCATCAGCCCCGGCTCGTCGGCGCGCGTCGCCACGGGCTCGAAGGCATCCGACGCCCGCTCCAGCAGTGCCGCGAGATCGAGCCCGCCGTCCTCGACCCCGTCGACGCAGAAGACATGGGCGAGCGCCGGCAGACGATCGCGGATCTCGGCGATCTTGCGCGCGCCGGTGCGGCTGGTGACGACCGCCCGCGCCCCCGAATCGGTCAGCCGATGCAGCAGCGCCTCCGCCCCGAAGACGTCGGCGAGCGGCAGCGCGATCGCCGCCATGGAATAGATCGCCACATGGGCGATCGCCGTCTCCGGCGACTGCGGCAGGAGGATCGCCACCCGGTCACCGCGCGCCACCCCGTGGGCGACGAGCACGTTGGAGAGCCGATTGGCGGCCTTCGCCAGCCGGCCGTAGCGCCATTCGTCGACCGAGCCGTCGGGCGAGACCGAGACGATCGCCGTGCGCTCGGGCTCGACCGCCGCCCACTTGTGGCAGACGTCGACGCCGATGTTGTAGGCGGCGGGCACGATCCAGCGGAACGCGCGCATGATGTCGGCATGGGTCGACGCGGTGGGCAGCATCGCCGTCTGTCTCCTCGAGGCGGGTCGGGAGGCGCGATCCTATCGGATCGCCGACGGCTCACAAGCCGGACGGAGGATGGAGACGCGGCGACGGGCCGACCCGAAGGCCGACGCGGCGCGAGGCGCCGTTGCCGATCGATGCAGGAATGAAGAGTGGATGGTGGGCGCGACAGGGATCGAACCTGTGACCCCTTCGGTGTGAACGAAGTGCTCTCCCGCTGAGCTACGCGCCCACTCTTGCGAGACGCCGCGATATAAGGGGGGCGGCCCTCGCAAGTCAAGCGCGGCGGACGGCTTTTCCCGCCCCGCCGCCCGACCCGCCGGGCGCCCCCTTGCTCGGGGTCGCGCCGGCCCGCCGTCAGCGCGGCTCGACGACGACCAGCGTCCAGAAGATCTTGTACTTCGAGTTCGGCGCGTAGGCGGTGGCGAGGCCGACCCGCGTCGCCCGACCGGCGAGCATCGTCGCGTTGTGCTGCTTCGATTCCCGCCAGCCCGAGAAGGCCTCGGCGAAGGTGCGGTAGCCGGCCGAGAAGTTGGCGAGGAAGCTGGCATAGGGAATGCCCGCCGCCTGCAGCTCGCGATCGAGACCGGCCTCTTCGGTCGAATGCACCCGATCGGCGGACGCCATGCGGTCGGCCTGCGCCTGAGCGATGCGGGCGAGGGTGGGATCCCACTGCAGCACCCCGAGACCGTTGTTGCCGCGATACTGGTTGATCATCGACAGCGACGAGGCCGGATCGACCGGGCCGCCGCCCATGTCGAGCCGACGATAGAACGGCGGCTCGCTGCGGACGGGCGCGGCTTCGCGCGAACAGGCCGCGAGTGCGGCGGCGACGAGCGGCAGGACGACGAGAAGGCGCGATTGGACGTTCATGGAGCGGGGTATCCCTGGGCAGATCACGGCTGAGGCTCGGACGGCGGCGGCGCCTTCGCCGCCGGCGCGATGCCGAAACGGTCGAGGAGATCGCCGATGTCGCCGAGCTGGCGAATGTTGATGTCGCGCTGGGCGTAGGGGATCTCGATCCCCTTCTCGCGCAGCGACCGCACGATGTCGAAGCGCAGGTCGCTCTCCACCGAACCGACGTCGGTCACCGCGCCGATCGTGCAGATCAGGCGGAACTCCAGCGCGTCGGCGCCGAAATTGGTGAAGAGCACCAGCGGCGCCGGGAACTTCAGCACCTTGTCGTGGTGTTCGGCGCAGGAGAGCAGGATCGCCTTCATCTCCTCCGGATCGGTGTCGTAGGCGACGCCGACGTCGACGAGGCAGCGGCCGGTGAGATCCCGGTGCATCCAGTTCTTGACGTTGCCGGTGATCAGCGACGAGTTCGGCACGATCAGCGAGGCACGATCGAAGGTCTCGATCTCGGTCGAACGCACGTTGATCTTGCGCACGAAGCCCTTCTGGGTGCCGATCTCGACCAGGTCGCCCGACTTGATCGGCCGCTCGACGAGCAGGATCAGGCCGGAGACGAAGTTGTTGACGATCGACTGCAGACCGAAACCGACGCCGACGGACAGCGCGCCGGCGACGATCGCGAGGTTCTGCAGATCGAGGCCGATCACCGAGAAGGCGAGCGCCACCGAGATGACGATGCCGAGATAGCCGAAGGACGTGCGGATCGAGTTCTTCAGGCCGACGTCGAGCCGGGTGCGCGGCAGGAAGCGCTGGTCGAGCCAGCCCTGCACGCCGCGCGTCACCCCGATGCCGATGACCAGGAAGACGACCGCCGTCAGGATCGACGACAGCGAGATCGTCAGCCCACCGATCTTGAAGCCGAAGAAGGCGATCTTGGCGTCGGTGACGACGTCCTGCCCGTCGATGCCGATCGGCGCCAGGATGAAGAGCGCGGCGAGCGCCAGCAGGAGCAGCCGGACGAGACCGGACAGCACCACGCCGATCTGCTCGACCGTCTCGCGCGCCAGCCCCATCGACCGCGTCATGACGATGCCGAAGCGGCTGCGCGCGTCGAAGGTGCGCTGGATCGCTTCGTCGGCGAGCACCAGGAGGATGTAGAGCGCGCCGAGCAGGAAACCGACGCGGACCGTCTGCTGCGTCACGAAGGCGGCGAGCGCGACGTAGCCGCCGATCGCCGCGACCGCCGCGCCGATCGCCAGGATCCAGCCGAGCGGCACCAGCCAGCGCCACAGGCCGGAGCGCTTCTCCTCCGGCTTTTCCGCCGCTTCCTCGTCGCCGTCCTCACCGGCCATGGTGCGGGCCGCGACGCGCAGCGCCAGCATGACGAAGACCGCATCGGCGATGGCGAAGAGGCCGGAGACCAGGATCAGCGCCGCCACCGAGGCGGTCAGCGCGTCGAACAGGCGGATCATCCAGACGCCGACGCCGTGGACGATCGCCAGCACCACGAAGAGACCGAGCAGCCGCGCCGCGGTGTGATCGCCCACCGCCGCCATCCGCCACTGCGGCTTGCCGGGGGCGAGAATGGCCAGCGCGATGCCGTAGACCATCGCCGCCGAGCCGACGCCCGCGGCGATCGCCGAGATGAAGAGGCCGACGCGCGGCGGATTGAGCTCGAACACGTCGAGTGCCACCTGGATGCCCCAGATGGCGAGCACCGGACCGGCCACGTTGAAGACGACGATGCCCGCCGCCTTCAACGCCTTGAGGAAGCGCGAGGGTTCGACCGCGTCCGGATCACGATCGGCGAACTGGGCGACGCGCCGACGCGCCAGGAACAGGATGCCGAGGAAGGCGAGGATCGCCGAGCCGACCGCCGTCGCCGTCTCGAAGCCGCGCTTGGCGAGGAGCGCGAACCAGTCGCCGAGCAGATAGCCGAAGCCCGAGACGATGCCGGGAACCGCATGACCGGCCTCGAGCCACAGCGACGGATCGGCGACCGAACGCGAGCGCTGCACCATGTCCTGGGCGAAGCGGGCGCGACGCTTGTCGCTGATCGCCTTGACGATCTCTTCGGCCCTGAGGCGGATCAGCTGCGCCTGCTTGACCCGGCCCTGCGCCTCGGCGAGCAGCTTCTGCTGCTCGTCCCGCTCGGCCTTGACGGCCTCCGCCTCGATCGGCGCAGTGTCGTCTTCCTTGGCGTCCGGCGCCGGGCCGAGCTGCTTCAGCCGCGCCTCGAAGGCCGCGACGCGCGGGCTCTCGGTCTGGTCGATGACGTCGGCCTCGGCGCGGATCGTGTCGATGCGGCCGCGCATCTCGGCGAGGCGCCAGTCGGTCAGACCGTCGCGCTGGAGGGCCGCGCCGATCTGTTCGATCTCGTTCTTCCAGCCGTCGAGCTTGAGCTGTACCTCGTCCGGCTTGGCCTTGACCGCCGGAGCCGGCGCCGGAGCGGGCTGGGCCGCGGCCGGCTTGGCGGCGGGGGCCTGAGCGGCGGCGGCGGGCTTGGCGGCCGGGGTTTCGGCGGCGCCCGAAGGGGCGACCGGGCCGAGCACGAGGCCGGAGAGGAGAAGGATCGCGAATCGGAGCGCGCGGGCGCGGGGCGTCATCACCGGGAGCCGTCCGTGGTCTGATCGTGGGAAGGGCCGTCGAAACGGCGCGAGTCGCCGCTTCCATGAGCCGAGATTAAGGCAAAAGGGAAGCGAAGGCAGCCCGCAGTGCATTCCCGCATCGAGACGATTGTGTCCGCCGCGTCTCGCACATAATCTCCGCGCCATGTCGGAACCGCCCACCGAAGACACTGCCGTCATCGCCCTTCCCGGCCAGCCGCCCCGCGGCTGGCGCGCCGTCGGTTGGGTCGTCTGGGAAGCGATCTATTGGGGCCTGCTGCGCAACGAGAGCTTCGCGCATGCCTCCAACATCGCCTTCTCGGTGATCTTCTCGCTCTTCCCCTTCCTGATCCTCGTCACCGGCGTCGCCGGCTGGGCGGCCGGTCAGTGGGGCGTCGCCGACCTGACCGCGGCGGCCGAACAGGGCACCGGCGGCCTCTTCGCCGTTCTGCCGGAACAGGTGGCGGCGATCCTCAAGCCCGAGATCTCGGCGGTTCTCACCACCTCGCAGGGCCGCGTCCTCACCGTAGGCGCCCTGTTGCTGGTGATCATCGTGACGGGTCTGGTCGAGAGCCTGCGCATGGGGCTCAACTACGCCTATCGCGCCTACGACAGCCGCCACTTCCTGATCCGCCGGCTGGAAGGCACGTTCTTCATGCTGATCGCGGCGATCGTCATCCTCGGGCTCGGCTTCCTGGTCGTCGTCCTGCCGGTGGTCTGGGGTCTGCTCGCCCCGCACGTGCACGGCATCGAGCCGTGGTGGAACTGGTTCAACCGCCTGCCGTTGCTGCTGTTCTTCCTGGCGGTGTTCCTGTTCCTGTTCTCCGCCCACATGTGGCTGCCGGCCCGCACCCAGCACGTCGGCGGCGTCCTGCCCGGCGTGCTGGTGACGCTGACGCTGTGGTTCACCGCCGGCTGGGTCTTCTCCTGGTACCTCTCCCACTTCTCGGGCTACGCCAAGACCTACGCCGGCCTCGGCGGTGCGGTGGCGACGATGCTGTTCTTCTACATCGTCGGCCTGATCTTCCTGCTCGGCGCCGAGATCAACCACGCCGTGGCGCTGGTGAGGACACGGACACCGCCGGTGCATTGATCGGTCGTATCCAGACAGATACGGTCCTCGCATGATCGCGACATTCGGGATGCCGGGGAATCGGCCCGCATCGAGGACGGATCGATGAACGACAAGCTCGCCCCCTTCGACGTCTCCGACCACCTCGACGACGACGAGGTGATGGCCGAGTATCTCGCGGCCTGCCTCGAGGATCCGAACCCCGACGTGTTTCTGTCCGCCCTGGCCGATGTCGCCAAGGCCAAGGGCATGGCACAGGTGGCGAAGGCATCCGGTCTCGGCCGGGAGAGCCTCTACAAGGCGCTCGCACCCGGCGCGCATCCCCGCCACGAGACCATTCGCAAGGTGGTCACCGCACTCGGGCTGAGGATCACGATCGCGCCCACCGCCGCGGAGTGACCGCTCCACGCCGACGCATCGTTCCACGAGGGCGAAACGCGAAACCCCGCCGGATCGCTCCGACGGGGTTCTGCGTCTCATCGATGCCGGCGGCGCGACGCCCGCTCAGCTCGCCACGGCGCCGAACATCTCCTGCGACGCCTCGACGACGTCTTCGAAGGTGGTCAGGCCGGTCCTGGGCGAACACACCAGCACCGCCATGTTGCCGGGCTTGTGCTCGTTCTTCCACATCTTGGTGTGGGCGAGCGGGATGTCCTTCCACTCGAAGACCTCCGACATGCACGGCTCGACGCGCCGGTCGAGCACGAACTTGTTGGCGGCGGCGGCCTGCTTGAGATGGGCGAAGTGCGAACCCTGGATGCGCTTCTGGTGCATCCAGACGTAGCGGGCGTCGAAGGTGATGTTGAAGCCGGACGTGCCGGCGCAGAACACCACCATGCCGCCGCGCTTCACCACGAAGGTCGAGGTCGGGAAGGTGCTCTCGCCGGGGTGCTCGAACACCATGTCGACGTTGTTGCCCTTGCCGGTGATGTCCCAGATCGCCTTGCCGAACTTGCGGACCTCGCCGAACCAGGTGTCGTACTCGGGCGAGCCCACCTTCGGCAGCTGGCCCCAGCACTTGAAGTCCTTGCGGTTGATGACGCCGCGCGCGCCGAGGCTCATGACGTAGTCGCGCTTGTCCTCGTCGGAGATGACGCCGATCGCATTGGCGCCCGCCGCCGCGGTCAGCTGCACGCCGAACACGCCGAGGCCGCCCGAGGCGCCCCAGATCAGCACGTTCTGGCTCGGCTTCAGCTGATGCGGATTGTGGCCGAACAGCATGCGATAGGCGGTCGCCAGCGTCAGCATGTAGGAGGCCGACTCCTCCCAGGTCAGGTGCTGCGGCCGCGGCAGCAGCTGGCGCGCCTGGACGCGGCAGAACTGGGCGAAGGACCCGTCCGGCGTCTCGTAGCCCCAGATGCGCTGCGAGGGCGACAGCATCGGGTCGCCGCCGTTGCATTCCTCGTCGTCGCCGTCGTCCTGATTGCAGTGGATGACGACCTCGTCGCCGACCTTCCAGTGCTTCACCTTGGAGCCGACCGCCCAGACGATGCCGGCCGCGTCGGAACCGGCGATGTGGTAGGGCTGCTTGTGGACGTCGAAGACCGAGATCGGCTTGCCGAGACCCGCCCACACGCCGTTGTAGTTGACGCCGGCGGCCATCACGAGCACCAGCACGTCGTGGCTGTCGAGCTCCCAGGTCGGCACGACCTCGAGCTGCATCGCCTCTTCCGGCGGGCCGTGACGGTCCTTGCGGATCGCCCAGGCGTACATGTTCTTCGGGACGTGGCCGAGCGGCGGGATTTCGCCGATCTCGTAGAGGTCCTTCAGCGGACGGTCTTCAGCATTCCCAGCCATGGTCTTCCTTCCCGCGTTCGACCGGACGCATGCGTCGGCCGTTTCCTTCTTGGGCCCGCGACCGCGCCCCAGGGGAAGGGCCCATGCCGCACTGCAACGATGGCCGCACTATCGGCCCGGTCCACGGCGGATTTCCATAATACTAAAGGATTGAAATTCGACCGATCCGCGCCGTTCCGGCCAGATCTTGCCGCAATGCAAAATTCCGCCTGATCGCCGACACCGGCCGCAGCGACGAATCGCAGTGGGCGTCGCGCGGGTTTTGCCCGAGTTTCCGCCTCGCCCGCGGTGTCGCGCGCGCCGGCACGCCCGGTCTCGCCTGCGCGCCGCCCCGCGCGCGAGACCGAATGTCGCAGTCCGACGTTCGTGTGGGATGACGGCGCTTGTGCGGTGCGATATCCAAGGGACCATAATCGATTTATGACCCGGGAAGAACGTCCATGCCTCTCGCCTCGCCCGACAAGCCCTGGCTGTTCCGCACCTACGCCGGTCACTCGACCGCCGAGGCCTCGAACCGCCTCTATCGCACCAATCTCGCCAAGGGCCAGACGGGCCTGTCGGTGGCCTTCGACCTGCCGACCCAGACCGGTTACGACCCCGACCACGCGCTGTCGCGCGGCGAGGTCGGCAAGGTCGGCGTTCCGGTCTCCCATCTCGGCGACATGCGGGCGCTCTTCGACGGCATCCCGCTCGAGAAGATGAACACTTCGATGACGATCAACGCGACGGCGCCCTGGCTCTTGTCGCTCTACGTCGCCGCCGCCGACGCGCAGGGCGCCGATCGCGCCAAGCTGGCCGGCACGACGCAGAACGATCTCATCAAGGAGTATCTCTCGCGCGGCACCTACGTCTTCCCGCCGTCGCCCTCGATGCGGCTCACCACCGACGTCATCGCCTGGACCTACACGGAGATGCCGAAGTGGAACCCGATGAACGTCTGCTCCTACCATCTGCAGGAAGCGGGCGCGACGCCGGTCCAGGAGCTCGCCTTCGCACTCGCCACCGCGATCGCCGTCATCGACAACGTCAAGAAGACCGGCGTGATCCCGGAGGCCGAATTCGGCGAGGCGGTCGGCCGCATCTCCTTCTTCGTCAACGCCGGCATGCGGTTCGTGACGGAAATCTGCAAGATGCGCGCCTTCGGCCGCCTCTGGGACGAGATCACCCGTGACCGCTGGGGCGTGAAAGAAGAGAAGAACCGCCGCTTCCGCTACGGCGTCCAGGTCAACTCGCTGGGGCTGACCGAGCAGCAGCCGGAAAACAACGTCTACCGCATCCTGATCGAGGCGCTCGCCGTGACGCTGTCGCGCGACGCCCGCGCCCGCGCCGTGCAGCTGCCGGCGTGGAACGAGGCCCTCGGCCTGCCGCGCCCGTGGGATCAGCAGTGGTCGCTGCGGATGCAGCAGATCCTCGCCTACGAGACCGACCTGCTCGAATTCGCCGACATCTTCAATGGCTCGGCCGAGATCGAGGCCAAGGTCGCCGAACTCGTCGCCGAGGCGAAGACCGAACTCGCCGCGATCGAGGCGATGGGCGGTGCCGTGGCGGCGGTCGAGTCGAGCTACATGAAGCAGAAGCTCGTCGAATCGAACACCCGCCGGCTCGAGGCGATCGAGGCGGGTGCCTCCACCGTCGTCGGCGTCAACCGCTTCAAGGAGACCGAGCCCTCGCCGCTGACGACCGGCGAAGGCTCGATCCTGACCGTCCCGGCCCATGTCGAGGCGGAAGCGATCGAACGCATCAAGGCCTGGCGCGCCGGCCGCGACGAGAAGGCGGTCGCTTCCGCGCTCGCCGCCCTGCGTTCCGCCGCAGCCGAGGGCCGCAACGTGATGGAGCCGTCGATCGCCGCCGCCAAGGCCGGCGTGACGACCGGCGAATGGGGCGCGACGCTGCGCGACGTCTTCGGCGAGTACCGGGCGCCGACCGGTGTCGGCCGCGCCGCCCGCGACGGCGGCGCCGACGTCGCCTCGGTGCGTGGTGCCGTCGACGCGGTCTCCGAGAAGCTCGGCCGCCGCCTCAAGTTCCTGGTCGGCAAGCCCGGCCTCGACGGTCACTCCAACGGCGCCGAGCAGATCGCCGTGCGCGCCCGCGACTGCGGCATGGAAGTGGTCTACGAGGGCATCCGCCTGACCCCGGCGCAGATCGTCAACGCCGCCCTCGAGGAGGGCGTCCACGCCGTCGGCCTGTCGATCCTGTCGGGGTCGCACCTCGCACTCGTCGAGGACGTGATGACGCGCATGAGGGCGTCGGGCCTCGACGAGGTCCCGGTCGTCGTCGGCGGCATCATTCCGACCGAGGACGCCGAGGCGCTGAAGGGCATGGGGGTGGCGGCGGTCTATACGCCGAAGGACTTCCAGATCACCGACATCATGGCGGACATCGTCCGCATCGTCGGCGAACGCGCCGCCTGAGAGCGGCGCGCCCCGCCGCCCGCCATGTCAGCCGGTCACGGCGAGGCGGGCGCGTTCGACCCGGCCGTTGATGCCCTCGAGCTCGGCGATGCGCGTCGCGTTGGCGGTGTGCACGTCCTCGAGCAGCTGGTCATAGAGCGCGACGATCCGCGTCTCGATGTTGGGACCGCCGGCATCGGCGGTCGCCAGCAGCTGCTTGATGCCGGTCAGCGACACCTCGAACTCGCGCAGCGCGACGATCACCTCGAGGCGCGCCCGATCCTCGCTGGAATAGATTCGCCGAGCCCCCTCGCGGTGCGGTTGCAGGAGGCCGGCCTGTTCATAGAAGCGCAGCGTCCGCAGCGATACGCCGAGATGTGACGACAACTCGCCTATGGTGAAGGTCGCCCCGATGGCCGTCGTCGAGTAGTTCATCAGCAAACGCAATGAGTTCGCCAAACTTTCGATCGTCTCGGCAGCCTTCGTCATGTCCACCTCGAATTGAGCGTCGGCCGGCATGCACGGCCGACGGCGTCGAGCGGAATTCCCAACACGGTCGATTCGAACCGACCCTCCGACGACGTTGACGAGATTGTTCCTTCAAAACGTTTTGGGAGCAAGAAGCGAACGGCTCTTGTTACCGCCAAGATACGCGCTTGCATGTCAGACATGACTCCTGGGCGGGACCTCCCCCGGTTTCAGAGACGCCCCATTCGCCCCTTCCGAAAATCGTCGACGGCGCGAAAAAGCTCGTCCTGCGTATTCATGACGAAGGGCCCCATGGCGGCGATCGGTTCGTCGATCGGCTCGCCCGCGAGAATCAGGATGCGACTGTCGGTCGCTCCCCCGATTACCGCGATCGTGTCGCCACCACCGTCCAGAACCGCCACCGTTTCCGCCCCGATTCGTACGTCGCCGATCGCGACTTCGCCGTCGAGCACCGCGACGAGAATGTTCCAGCCGGTCGGCATCGGCAGGGCGAGGCGCCCGCCGGCCGCGACCCTGCCGTCGAGCACGGCGAGCGGCGTGTGGGTCTCGGCCGGACCGGTGACGTCGCCGATCGCGCCGGCGACCACCCGCAGCGAGCCGCCTTCGAACGTCACCGTCGGGATCGTCTCGGCGAGGATCGGCTGGTAGCGCGGCGGCGTGCTCTTGGCGCGCGCCGGCAGGTTCACCCAGAGTTGGGCCATCGACACCTTGCCGCCGTGGCGGCCGACCGCCTCGCCGAGCATCTCCTCGTGGACGAGGCCCGAGCCCGCGGTCATCCACTGCACGTCGCCGACGCCGATCGTGTCGGCATGGCCGGCCGAATCGCGATGATCGACCGCACCGGCATAGACCAGCGTCACCGTCTCGAAGCCACGATGGGGGTGAGGCCCGACGCCGCGCGGAGCGGGCGACGGCGCGAACTCGCGTTCCGCCGCGAAGTCGAACATCAGGAACGGGCTCACCACGCGGGTGAAGGCGGCCTGCCCGAAGATCGGGCGGACGAGAAAACCGTCGCCCACCCAGTGGCGGGAGGGGGCGGACAGAAGGGTCTCGACGCGGCGTTCGGTCATGCGGTCATCCTCGGCGGACGGCGAAGGCCGTCCCGTCGCCTCGACATGTGGCGAGGGAGAGCCCCGAGGTCCAGCGCCGAAACGTCGAACGATCCGTCCGACGACCGCGACGTGCCGATCGACGTCGCCTCACGGCACGAAGAGCGGTGCCATCGGCGGGCCGACCACCCGGCCGAAACGCGGCCGTCCGTGCTCGATCACCAGATCGAGCCGCCGGCCGGGAAGCTCCGGATCGCTCGACGTCTTGCCGAGCAGGATGAAACCGCCGAGGAGGCCCGCCGTCTCGGCGCCGAGAGCCTTGCCCTGCAGCGCCAGCATCTCGAGACCACGCGCGGCGAAGCCGATCGCCCCGTCGAGGAGCCCGTCGCGGCCGAGCGTCAGCGCCCCCTTGCCGGCGACCGCCATGCCGCCGACCGACCAGTCGACCCGGATCGGCTCGATCCGCCCGCCGCGTTCGGCGAAGCCGCGCGGCACGTCTCCGGCACGCGGCGGCAGGAAGTCGCGCAGCGTGGTCGCGACCGCGAGATCGGAGCGCGGCGGGCCGACGTGGCGGCCTTCGAGGTCGAGCGAGGCGGAGGCGGCCGAGACCGCGACGTCGAGATCATGCACCGTCTCGCCCGAGACCCGTCCGTGCAGTTCGAGATGTTCGGCGACGAGCCGCGAGACGACGTTCGCCGCGTCGGTCGTCCGCGCGTCGATGCCTTCCGCCGCGATCGAGACCCGTTCCGGCCCGCTCGCCGCGAGTCGGGCCGAGGCCCGGAGCGTCCGCCAGGTCGCGTCGACCCTGACGCCGCGCCCGTCGGCGAAGACCAGCGGCCCGTCGAACTCGGCGATGATCAGACGCGGGTTCCACACCTGAGCCACCACCCGCAGGGCCGAGACGGAACCGCCGATGCCGCGGCCCGCGATCTCGAGGCCGGGATCGGAACAGCCGACCTCCATGCGGAAGGGGAAGCCGCCGATCGTCCGGTTCGGACAGACCACGGAGACGCCGCGGGTCGCGAGTTCGGCGAGCCGACGATCCATCTCCTCGGCGAGCCGCCCGCGGCCCCAGAACCAGAAGCCGCTCCAGGCGACCGCGAGGATCACCACGACGCCCAGCGCGATCTGCGGCGCCCGGCGGCGCTTCGGCGGATGGTCGGTTCCGGTGGTCTCGGTCATGGGTCCACTCTCGATCGGATCGGCGGTCCTCCGAGATAGGCCGCATCGCCGCGGACGTCCACCCGTCGGGAAGCCCCGCCGTCACGCCCGACGCTGCGGCCCGGTCGCGGGATCACGCCGCGCGCGGCAGATCCCGATCGGCGATCGTCGGCGGCACCGGCCCGCGCGGGGCGGCGGCGAGATCCATCCGCGCACGCCGGAGCGCGCCCTCGTCGTCGCCGACGAAATGCACCCAGGCGGGTCGTCCCGGCTCCGGCCGCAACCCGACGCGCGCACCGACGATGCGCCCGGCGGCATCGACCCGCGGGATCAGGAACAGCGCGTCGCCGGCGATGTCGTCGACGTCGTCGCAACGGGAGAAGACATGCGCCCGGCCCGAGGCGCCGCGCCAGACGAGGAAACGGTTCGCGAGCCAACCGGCAGGCCCCGCGATGCCGTCGAAGGCCGGCACCCGGCCGAAGGTCGGCCCGGACGAGGCGCGGTCACCCGCCGCCCGATCGACCACCACGAATTCGCGCCGCCGCATCGCGGCACTGCCGACCATCCCGCGTCCGTCCATCGGACCCTCCATCCTTGCCTGGAACAAAGATGGAACACTCCGATGGATCACGCAAGTGGATTCTGGAACAAAAAAGGAACGATGCCTCAGACCTTCGGCGCACGGGCGGACCACGCCTCGCCGCCCGGCGGGATCGGCGGCGGGTTCGGCCCGGCGAAGGCCTCGGCGATCAGCCGGTCGGTCGCCGTTTCGATGGCTTCCTGCAGATCGGCGAAGAAGACCTCGCCGTCGCCGCCCGCCGGAACCGGCGGCAGGAATTCGACGACGATCGTGCCGGGATGGCGGGTGAAGACGTGGCGGGCCCAGAACAGGCCGGCGTTCAGCGCCACCGGGACGACCGGCACGCCGAGCGCCTCGTAGAGGTTGACGATGCCGTGCTTGTAGGCCCGTTCGGCGCCCGCCGGCCGGCGCGTGCCCTCGGGATAGATGATCAGCTGGCGTCCGCGCGCCACTTCCTCGCGGGCCCGCCGCGTCATCTCCACCAGCGCGGTGCGCCCGGAGGCGCGATCGACCGGGATCTGCTCGGCCTTCTTGGCGTACCAGCCGAAGAGCGGGATCGACAGCAGTTCCTTCTTCATCACGTAGACCGGGTCGGCGAAGAGGTCGAGCATCGACACCGTCTCGTAGGTCGAGTGATGCTTGGAGGCGATGATCGCCCCGCCCGGCGGGATGTTCTCCAGTCCGCGCAGCTCGGTGCGGACGCCGCCGATGATCTCCAGCGCCTGACGGTTGGTCTTCGCCCAGCGCTTGATGCCGGCGAGCATGGCCGAGCGCGGGAAGAAGACGGTCGGCAGCAGCACCAGCATCCACACCAGCGTGTGGACGTAGAAGAAGACGTTGAAGACCAGGGACCTGAGGAAGATCGTGACCGGCATGGACGCGCGCACCCGTCTCAGAGGAATCAATGCGCCGCCGTGCCGTCGAGCCGCACCACCTGCGTGGCGCTCGCCCGCGGCGCCGAGTGCGCGAACCGTGCCACGATATACTTGACGTACTCGCCGAAGAGAAGCTTCGCGGCCGCCGGATGGCGATACCAGGTGTCGAGGTTGAGTTCGGGCCGCGCCACCACGAAGGGCACCTTGCGTACGTGGGGCAGCGCCCGGTCGAGTTCGATCATCGAGCGCGGCATGTGATAGGCGCTGGTGACGACGATCAGGCTGGTGAAGCCGTGTTCCTCGACCCAACGCGCCGCCTCTTCGGCGTTGCCGGCGGTCGACTGGGCCATCCGCCCGAGATCGACGCAACAGTCGAAGACCTGCCCGCCGACGTCGGCCGCCCGCTTGATGTCGACGGCCCGCGTCTGGGGATGGACGCCGGAGATCAGCAGGCGCCGCCCCTTGCCGGCGACCAGCAGCTCGATCGCCTCGGTGACGCGGTCGCGCCCCCCGGTCAGCGCAATGATGGCGTCGGCGCGCGGATCGGCCGGCTCCTCCTGCGAGGTGACGGCGAAGGCGAAGACGAGGAAGCCGACGCCGAAGACGACGATGCCGGTCGCCACGACGAGACCGACCGCGCGGGCAACCCACGCGATCACCACGCCCGGCGACACTGTCTCGTACCAGTTCATCGGCTTCGCAGACCCGAGTTTTCCGGCGGCGATCGTCCTCGTCGATCCGGAGCGAATCCATTCGCCGCCGACCATATCAGAATCCGGACCGTTCACCTCGATCCCGAGCATGGCCGATCCTCACTCCAGGCGGGACAGGTGCCCGAGGACGGTGGCGCGCGACGCCACCCCCGTCAGCACCGTGACCAGCACCACCATCGAGGCGATACCGAGAAGGCCGCCCCAGCCGATCGAGAAGCCGCCGAACAGGGCCTGGGCCTGATCGCCGACCGGATCGCCGCGCCCGCCGCCGAAGGCGAAGCCCGCGACGAGGAACAGCGCCAGCGCCGCCGATCCGCCGATGACGCCGCCTTCCAATCCCAGTGCCACGAAATGACGGCGAAATTCGCGCGCGATGAACGTGTCCTCGGCGCCGACGAAATGCAGCACCTCGAGTACCTCGCGATTGGCCGCCATCGCCGCCCGCGTCGCGAAGACGATCGACAGCATCATCGCCACCAGCACCAGTGCCACCACCGCCACGCCGGCGAGCACCACCGCCCCGGCCATGGTGCGCAGCCGCGCCGCCCAGACGGCGTGATCGTCGAGCACCGCGCCCTCGACGTTCTCGGCGAGTTTCTTCGACAGACCCGAGAGATCCGCCGTCGCCGGATCGACCAGTTCGAGCACCACCAGCCGCGGGATAGGCAGCGTCTTGGCGTCGAGCCCCGGTCCGAGCCAGGGCTCGAGCAGCGCCGTGCTCTCCTTCTCGTCGACGAGACGGGCCGAGCGCACCCCCGGCGTCTCGCGCGCCAGCGACAGGGCGCGGGCGAGACGCATCTCCATGCCGACATCGCCGATCGGCTTCACCTGGATCGTCGCCTCGCGGCTGACGTCGACCTGCCAGTCGCGTGCCGCCGTCCTCACCTGGACCAGCGTCACCACCGCGAGGCAGGCGAGGAAACACATGATCGCCACCACGGACACCAGCGCACGGCCCGCGACCGAACGCGGCGGCACCAGCGCGTTGCCGCCCTCCGCCTGCCGCATCGGTTCGCGCCCAGGCGCTTCGAGGCGGCCCTCGTCGCGTGCGCCCCTTCTGGTCGGCATCGCCATGGCCTACTCCCAGATCTCGA
Organism: Pinisolibacter sp. DMC19; assembly: GCF_056313985.1. NCBI lineage: Bacteria > Pseudomonadati > Pseudomonadota > Alphaproteobacteria > Hyphomicrobiales > Ancalomicrobiaceae > Pinisolibacter > Pinisolibacter sp. DMC19. Next base: position 92,020 of record NZ_JBQUZF010000005.1, read on the forward strand.
TCGTGCCGTCGGCCAGCACGATGCGGCGGGCGTCGAACTGGTCCATCAGGGCCAGGTCGTGCGAGGCGATCAGCACCGAGGTGCCGAGCCGGTTGAGTTCCACGAAGAGCCTCAGAAGGCGGCGGGCGAGCGGCGGATCGACGTTGCCGGTCGGCTCGTCGGCGAGCAGGATCTCGGGGCGGGTGATGAGAGCACGGGCGATCGCCGCGCGCTGCTTCTCGCCACCCGACAACACCGGCGGCATCGCGTGCATCCGCTCGCCGAGCCCGACCCACTCGAGCAGGTCGACCACATCGGCGCGATAGCTCGCCTCGTCCTTGCCGGCGACACGCAGGGGAAGCGCGACGTTCTCGTAGGTCGTCAGGTGGTCGAGCAGGCGGAAATCCTGGAAGACCACGCCGATCCGGCGCCTGAGCCCCGGCAACTCGTCGCGGCCGACCCGCGCGGTGTCGCGGCCGAAGACGCGGATGAGACCGCGTGTCGGCCTCAGCGACATGAACAGAAGGCGGATGAGCGAGGTCTTGCCGGCGCCCGACGGGCCGGTCAGGAACTGGAACGAACGGGGGGCGATCGCGAAGTTGAGATCGCGCAGTACCTCCGGTCCGGTTCCGTATCTGAGGCCGACGTTCTCGAATTCGATCAATCCATGCTCCATCGCCCGCGGGCAGGCACGCGGGTCCACCCTCATCCTCGTCCCGCCGCGTTGAGAATTCGTTAACCAAGAATGTATGGGTACCCCCCTCGTGCGCCCCACGCGCCCCCCTTGGTTTACGCCCCGTTCAGACCGGCCCCGCGAAGATGCTGGCGAAAACGGCGACCGAAGACCCATGCGCACGATCTGTCAGGCCTGCGAAACCGCCTATACGATCCCCGACGACCGCATCGGTCCGAAGGGGCGCAAGGTCCGCTGCACCCGCTGCGGCGAGGAATGGCGCGTCTTCCCGGCCGCCGCAGCCGAGAGTGCGCCCGAGATCGTCTCCGACATCGATGCCGAATTCGCCCGTGCCGCCGAGGAAGACGGCGGCGCGCCGATGGGCCAGTCGGCGGTCGACGATCTCTTCGGCCCGCTTTCCGGCGACAAGACGGCCACCACCGAGACCGAGGCCGAAGATGCCTTCGCCGGCTTCGACATGGACACGACCGACGACGTCGACGCCTCGGCCGACACGACCGACGCGGCCGAACCCGTCGCCACGATGGAGGCCACGGCCGAGCCCGAGGTCGCCGCCGCGCCCGCCGCCGCTCCGGTCGCTCCGCGTCCCGCCAAGCCGCGGCGCGGGCCGGTCTATCGCCGGCGCCTGTTCCATCTGCCGCGTTCGCTCGAGAGGTTCGCGCCCTTCTTCGGCCCGGCGGTCTTCGCCTCGGCCTGTCTGGCGGTCGCCGGCCTCGTCGTCTTCCGCGCGCCGGTCGTCGCCAAGATCCCCTCGCTCGCCGGCTTCTACCGGATGGTCGGGCTCGAGGTGAACCTGCGCGGCATGGTCTTCGGACAGATCGAGACGCTGCGCGAGACCGAGGACGGCAAGCCGGTCCTCGTCGTCGAAGGCTCGATCGCCAACACCACCGCCGCCTCCCGCGAGGTCCCCGCCCTTCGTTTTGCCCTGCGTGACGGCGACGCGCAGGAACTATATGTCTGGTCCGTCGACCCGCGGGCCACCACCATCGCCGCCGGGGAGACGGTCAAGTTCCGCACCCGTCTCGTCGCGCCGCCCGATCGCGCCGCCGAGTTGCAGGTGCGTTTCGCCGAACGCCGCAACCGACAGGCAGGACTTCCATGACGAAGCCCCGTATCGACGTCCTCTTCCCCGCCGACGAGATCGCCGCGCGGGTCGCAGCCCTTGCCGCCGAAATCCGTGAAGCCGGCCTCGGCGAGAACCTTCTCGTCGTCGCGGTCCTCAAGGGCGGATTCGTCTTCGCCGCCGACCTCATCCGCGCGCTGCACGGCGCCGGCGTCTCGCCGGAAGTCGACTTCATGTCGCTGTCGAGCTATCGCTCCGGCACCACCTCGGCCGGCACCGTCACGGTGCTGCGCGATCTCGAGACCGACGTGAAGGGGCGCAACGTCGTCCTCGTCGACGACATCCTCGAGAGCGGCCGCACGCTCGCCTTCGCCAAGCAGCTGATGCTCGACCGCGGCGCCGAACGGGTCGGCCTCGCCGTCCTCCTCGACAAGCCCGGCCACCGCGCCGCTTCGATCGAGGGCGACTTCGTCGGCTTCGTCTGTCCCGACCTCTTCGTCGTCGGCTACGGCATGGACATGGGCCACGCGTTCCGCGAGTTGCCCTACATCGGCCACGTCGTCGCCGCGGAATGACATGAAAATCGCGTGATCGGCCCGATTCGCCGGAGAAAACCTCTCCCGGCGTCAGCCGATCGGAGACACACTCGTCGTTGAGACGATTCGCGGGAATGGGAGAACCGCAATGGCTCGTATTCTTCTTGCCGAGGACGACGATTCCGTCCGTTCCTTCGTCGACCGCGCCCTGCAGATGGACGGCCACACCGTGCTGGCGGTCGAGGACGGCGCCATCGCGCTCGAGACGCTCGAGACCGACGACGCCTTCGACCTCCTGGTCTCCGACATCAAGATGCCGATCATGGACGGCATCGCGCTGGCGCTGAACGTCGCCCGCGACCACCCCCATCTGCCGATCCTGCTGATGACCGGCTACGCCGACCAGCGCGAGCGCGCCCACGGTCTCGACCAGATCGTCCGCGACGTCGTCTCCAAGCCCTTCACGCTGGCCGACATCCGCCGCATCGTCGCCGCGACGCTGGCCGGTGTGCCCGAGCCGACGCGACTCGCGGGCTGAACCGGCCGACCCGCCTCGCGGGCTGACCACCAGAGCGAAGATCGACGTCGCGAACGCCGCCTCCGGGCGGCGTTTTGGTGCGTGGGATCACTCGACCTCGAGCAGTCGGTCGAGATAGTCGCGCTCGGCGCCCGGCCGGTCGGGATCGGCGAGGCGGCGGCGGATGTCCTCGAGGATGCGGCGCGCCCGTTCGACGTCGATCTCCTCCGGAATGCCGACGCGACGTCCGTCCGCCTTCTTCGACGGCCGCTGCCGGCCGAAGGGATCTTCTTCGCCGTTGCCCTCGCGCCCGTCGCCCGGCTCGTCGCCGCGCGCCATCTCGCGCGCGCCGCGCCTGAGCCCGTCGATCGCCCGGCTCTGCGACCCGACCGCGCCGCGCCCGTCGCCGCGATCGATCGCCCGGCCGGCGTCGTCCATCGCCCGATCGGCCTCGTCGAGACCGTTCTCCTCGCCGTCGGCGCCCTCGCCGGTCTCGGAGCCGGCCGACCCGTCGCGCCCCTCGCCGCCCTGGAGCGAACGGCGCAGCCGGCGCAGATCGTCGCGCAGCGCCTGCTGTTCCTCCGTCAGCCGCTCGCGCTCGCCGGCATCCGCCCCCTCGCGGTCGGCGCGGTGGGTGCGGTCCATCAGGTCGCGCTGACGGCGGATCATGTCGCCGAGCTGCCGCTCAGCGTCGCTGCCGGCCATGCCCTGGCTCTGCCCCGGCTTGGCGCCGCGCAGCGCCTGCAACGTGTCGCCGAGCTCGTCGAGGAGCCGCTGTGCCGCCTCGCGTGAACCGGTGCGGCCGAGCTTCTCGATCCGGTCGAGCATGTCGGAGAGCGACTTGCGGTCGATCCGGCGCTCCTGCCCAGTCGCCCCGTCGCGCGCCTCCGGATTGCGGCGCGCCGCCTCCTGCAGCGCCTGGAGATAGCGATCCATCGCCTGGCGCAGCTCGCGGGTCAGCCGTTCGATCTCGGCGTCGGAGGCCCCGTTGCGCAACGCCTCGGCGAGCGCCTCGCGCGCCGTCTGCAGGGCCTTCGCCTCCTCGGCGGTGTCGCCGGCGTCGATCGTCACCGCCGCCGTCCACAGTTCCTCGACCAGCCCCCGCATCGCCGCCTCGTCGCGCGCCTTGGCCGCGTGATGGGCGAGATGACGCAGGCCGAGATGGACGGAGGCGCGGGTCTTGAACCGGTCAGGCGCCAGCGTCAGCGCCTCGAGCGCCGCGGCGACGCCCTTGATCGCGCCGGCATCGAGCGACAGCCGGCGGCGATAGTCGATCAGCGCCCGGGCGAGCGGATCGCGGAAGTCGCGTTCGGGCAGACGCACGCTCGCCTTCTCGCCGACGCCCTCTTGGCCCGCCCCGTCGACCGCCACCGGCTCGATCTCGAGTTCGGCGCCGGCGAAGGGATGCATCGTCAGGTCGCGCACCGTCCGCGCCCGGCCGACGTGGCGCGCGCCGGGCGGCAGCGTCAGGGCGAACTCCGGCGGATCGAAGAGCGGCCGCCCGACGACCGGTTTCAGCACCCGCGCCCGCGCCGAGACGACACCCCAGTCGTCGGCGATCTCGTAAGCGAGGCCGAGGCCGGTGCGCCCCGCCCGCGTCGGCTCCTCGGTGAAGGCGATGGTCGGTGCCGTGTCGGGCGCGACCGAAAAGGCGAAACGCCCGACCTCGCGGCCGTCGCGCCTGAGAATCACATCGACGTCGCCGACGAGCCGCCGCCGTGTCTCGGCGACCCCGGTGCGCGCCGGTACCGCATCGACCGGCGCCACCGCCTCGGCCGGCGTCGCCGCCGCCTCGACCGGGATCGGCGCGCGCCCGGCCTCGCCGGTGGTCGCGCGCAGCACCAGCACGCTGCCGGCGGGAAGCGTCCGCGCCGCGCCGTCGCCGCTTGCGGCATCGTTCTTCGCGCCGACCGGCGGCTGACCGTCGATCAGCAGCGAGACCGGCGGCAGGCCGGTGTAGGCGGGCGGCTCGACCCAGACGTCGAGCCGGTCGGCCGGGCCGCTCGGCCATGTCGCGAGAAAGGCGCCCGCGAGCCGCGCCCCGTGCTCGCCCGCAGCGGCGAACCAGCCGACGAACAGCGCCATGGCGACGATCGGCCCCGCCGCGAAACGATCGCGCCGGCCGAGATCGGGCTGCGGGGCGCCCACGAAGAGCCGGCCGATCCGCGCCGCGGCCCGGTCGCGATGGGCTGCCCACAGCGCCCGCGTCGTCGCATCGGCGGTCGCGTCGGCGAGACGGTCGTCGACGATCTCGAGTTCGCGACCCGCGAGCCCCGAGGCGCGCTCGATCCGCGCCACGACCGCGGCCCGCGCCAACCGCGCCGGCAGCATACGGACGAGCCGCAGCCCCGCCCGGACGAAGGCGGCGGCGGTGATCAGGCCGAAGATCCAGAAGAGTGCCGCCCCTGTGAGGCCCGGCAGCGCGTCGCGCAGGCCCATCCAGGCGAGCGCCACGACGAGGAGGGCGAGCGCGACCGGCAGTGCCGCCTCGATCGCCATCGCCTCGGCGATCACCACCGCCCGAGCCCGCAGGCGAGCGCGCCCGAGGCGTCGATCGAGCGCTGCGGGGCCGAGGGTCTCGCCCGTCGGCGGGGCGTCGTGGTCGTTGGTGTCCATCGTCCTGTCCGGCGTCAGCGACGCAGGTATCGCGTCGACGCTCGCGACCTCCGCCGCGGTCGCCCGAACGTCCCACGCCGCCGCCTCGGCGGCAATGGCCCGCGCGGGATCGTGATCGCGCCCCGCGGACGGGACGATCGATCAGAGCAGGAAGTCGAGAAGGAAGGACTTCTTCTCGGTCTTGGCGGGTTCCGCCGGCTTCGCCGACGGCCCGATCGGCCCGATCGGGAACGCGGTGCGCGACGCCTCCGGCCCGGTGGCGCGCGGCAGTTCCGGTTCGGCCTTGCGGCCGCAGCCCGAAAGAGCGAGCGCCAGCGCGACGGCGAGCACCGGGATGCGGAGACGTTCGAGAGTGATCGAAACGGTCATGGCTGCCTACCCTTCGGGCGTGAGGACCTCAGGCGGAGGCCGGCTTTTCCTTGGCGAGACGGGCGACCCAGCGCTTGGCCTGGGCGCGCACGTTCTTCGGCGCCGTGCCTCCGTAGGAGACGCGGCTGGCGACCGACTTGGCGACCGACAGGACCGAGAAGACCTCGTCGGTGATGCCGGCATGGACCGCCTGCATCTCGGCCAGCGTCACCCTGTCGAGCGTGGTGTCGCGGTCGGCGGCGATCGCCACGATGCGGCCCGTCACGTGATGGGCTTCGCGGAACGGGATGCCGAGACGGCGCACCAGCCAGTCGGCGAGATCGGTGGCGGTAGAGAAGCCCGAGCCTGCCGCCTTGCGCATGGTGGCGACCTCGGGTTCGAGATCGCGCATCATGCCGGTGGTGGCGGCGAGCGCCAGCGAGAGCGACTCGAGACCGTCGAAGATCTGCTCTTTGTCTTCCTGCATGTCCTTCTGATAGGTCAGCGGAAGACCCTTCATCACCATCATGAGCGCGTTGAACGAGCCCGCGATGCGGCCGGTCTTGGCGCGAACCAGCTCGGCCGCGTCCGGATTGCGCTTCTGCGGCATGATCGACGAGCCGGTGGTGAACTTGTCGGAGAGCTTCACGAAGCGGAACTGCGCCGAGGTCCAGATGACGATCTCTTCGGCGAGCCGCGACAGATGCATCGCCGCGATCGACGCCGCCGCCAGCGCCTCGAGGGCGTAGTCGCGGTCGGCGACCGAATCCATCGAGTTGGCGGTCGGCCGGTCGAAGCCCAGCGCCGACGCCACCATCGCCCGGTCGGTCGGGAACGACGTGCCGGCGAGCGCCGCGGCGCCGAGCGGGCACTCGTTGAGGCGGGCGCGGGCGTCCTTCAGGCGGGCACGGTCGCGCGCCCACATCTCGACATGGGCGAGCAGGTGGTGGCCGAAGGTCACCGGCTGCGCCGACTGGAGATGGGTGAAGCCCGGCATGACGACGGCGGCGTGTTCCAACGCCTTGGCGGCGGTCACGCTCATCAGCTCATGAAATTGTGAGTCGAGGTGATCGAGGGTGTCGCGTACCCAGAGCTTGACGTCGAGCGCGACCTGATCGTTGCGCGAGCGCGCCGTGTGGAGACGGCCGGCGGCGGGACCGATCTTCTGGGCGAGCTTCGCCTCGATGTTCATGTGGATGTCCTCGAGGCTGCGCTCGAAGACGAAGGTCCCCGCCTCGATCTCCGCGGCGATCTCGTCGAGGCCGGCATGGATCGCGTCGCGATCGGCGGCCGAGATGATGCCGCGCTCGGCGAGCATGATGGAGTGAGCCTTGGAACCGGCGATGTCCTGACGCCACAGTTTCTGGTCGAAACCGATGGAAGCATTGATTTCTTCCATGATGGCGTCGGGACCGGTGGCGAAGCGGCCGCCCCACATGCGATTGGACATGACGAACCTTTCTCGACGGTCGAAGACCCGGAGACCGAGATGAACGAACGAGACGAAGACGCCGCCGCCACACCGACCCCGCGCCCCCGAACGGGCTCGCGGCGCGGTCTCATCGTGGCGGCCTGCGCGATCGTCGGCCTCTCGGCCTTCGGTCTAGTTCGCGTATACGGGATCGGCGGGGCGGGTGGCAACGACGAGACGGCGGGAAAATGCAGCGCCGCGCCCGCCGCGGCGGCACGTCTCGCCCCTGCCCTGCGTGACGACGTCGCAGGCCTCGTGCCGGCGAGCGCATCGCGCGACCTCTCGACGCTCGCCTTCCGCGATGCCGACGGCAGCCCGACCACCCTCGCCGCCTGGCGGGGACGCGTCGTCCTGGTCAATCTCTGGGCCACCTGGTGCCCGCCCTGCCGCGCCGAGATGCCCGCCCTCGACCGTCTCCAGGCCAAGGCCGGATCGAAGGATTTCGAGGTGGTGACGATCAATCTCGACAGCCGCGATCCGGAACGCCCCAAGGCCTTCCTCGCCGAGATCGGCGCCACCACGCTCGCCCATCGCACCGACGCGACGCTCGGCGTCTTCAAGGCCCTGAAGCAGATCGGTCTCGCCTCCGGCCTGCCGACCACCATCCTGGTCGACCGGCAGGGTTGCGAACTGGGCACCATGGCCGGCCCCGCCCACTGGGACGCCCCGGCGGCGCTGGCCCTCGTCGAGGCGGCGACGAAGCCGTGAAACGAAGACGCCGCGATCGGAGGATCGCGGCGCGTCATGCGTCGAAACGAGGCGGACCGTCTCAGACGTAGTAGTCGAGCATCGTGCCCGAGGTCCCGGTCGAGGTCGACCAGCTGTCGGTGAAGAGCATCACCGACGATGCGCCGACGCCCGAATTGGACGCCAACGAATACATGTTGTCGTCGAGCATCGAGGCGAGCGAGGTCTTGCCGGCGTTCTCCTGCGCCTGCTTGGCGGCGTTCACCTGCACGGCGGCGAGCGACCCGAAGCCCTTGATACGCGAACCCGTCGCCGCCGAGGAGGCGTGCGAGGTTCCGACGCTGAGGGTAGACAGACCAGCCATGGCGGACTCCGGAGAAAAATCCCGAATTTCGGCGGGGGCACGCAGAACTCTCGAACCCCGCGTCGAGAACACTAGGCATCGGGAGTAAAGGAAGTGTTGCCGTCCACCCCCGCGCGCGCTCAACGGATGCCGAACCGGCGATAGGTGTCGAATACCGTCGTCTCGGTCTCGGCCTTGGCGATCTTGGCGGCGATCGCCCGGTGTTCCTGCGTCTCGCCGCCCCAGCCCCAGGCGTCGGCCGGCACCTCGTCGACGACGACCCAGCTCTCCGGCCGTGCAGGTCCCAGGATCCGCGCCATCGCCGCCGAGGCGGCGGCGACGAAGGCGGCCTTCTCGTCCTTGTCGTTGGTGCCCTGGGAGACGCGAATCACCACCCGGAACGACGCCGCGTCGAGGTCGGCGAGCGAGTGCGTGCCGACGAACCACTGCGCCGGCGGGATCGTCTCCACCACCGTCGCCGTCACCGCCTCCGCCTTGCCGAGCAACCGGCCGGAGAGCGACACGAGGGTGCGGGCGATCTCGCCGATCGCGGCGGCGTCGACGCGAGGCGACGAGACGAGGGCATGGATGGTCGGCATGGCGCGCGCTCCTTGGCGGTCCGGCGGGCTTGCCGGTTCGTGAAGGATGGCGTCGCGGCTTGCATTACTGAAACGAATTGATACCATTTCAATCATTCGAAAAAGTAATCTGCAGGGTGCCATGGCCGATCTCGACATCGAACTCCTGCGCACCTTCGTCGCGCTCGCCGAACACCGCAGCTTCACGCTCGCCGGCGACCTGCTGGGGGCGACGCAGTCGACGGTGTCGGTCCGCCTGCGGAAACTCGAGGACCGCCTCGGCCGACGCCTGTTCGAACGCACGCCGCGCGCCGTCGCCCCGACGTCCTTCGCCGAAGGCTTCCTGCCCGACGCCCGACGCATCCTCGCCCTGCACGACGACGCGCTCGCCCGCGCCGCCCGGACGGTGCCGCTCCGGCGCGTCGGCCTCGGCGTCAGCGAGCACGCGACGGCCGGCCGCCTTCCCGACATCCTGCGGTCGCTCCACGGCGCCCTGCCGGGGCTGACATTGTCGATGACGCTGGGTCTCTCGGAGGAACTGCGCGACGACTTCGAGGCCGGCCGCCTCGACGCGGCGGTGACCCGTCGCTTCCGCCGCGACGCGGCCTCGCTGGGCGAGACCGGCGGCGAAGGGCACGTGCTCTTCACCGATGATCTGGTCTGGGCGATGTCGCCGACCTGCACCTGGGGGCCGGGGCGTCCGGTGCCCCTCGCCCTCCTCGCCCGGCCCTGCCGGGTGCACGATCAGGCGCTCGAGGCGCTGACGCGGGCGGGCCTGCCCTTCGTCGTCACCTTCTCCAGCCGCGGTCTCGCGGCGGTCAGGGCGGCGATCGCCGCCGGCATCGGCATCGGCTGCATCGGCCGTTCGGCGGTGCCCGAGGGCGTCGTGGTGGCGGGATCCGACCTCGGTCTGCCCGACCTGCCGTCGAGCGAGATCGTCCTGCACGCCACCCGCGACCGCGAGCTGGCGCCGGTGTTCGAACGGATCGCCGCCGCCTTTCGCGGCGTCGCCGCAGCACCTCCGGTCGCCGAGCCGGCGTGAGGCTCAGACCCCGAGACCGCCGCGGGCGATCACGAAGTCGGCGATCGCCTCGAGCCCGTCGGTGGTCTTCATGTTGGCGAAGACGAAGGGCCGCTTGCCGCGCATCCGCTCGGCATCGCGCGCCATCACCTCGAGGCTCGCCCCGACCATCGGCGCGAGATCGGTCTTGTTGATGACGAGGAGATCGGAGCGGGTGATGCCCGGCCCGCCCTTCGACGGGATCTTCTCGCCCGCCGCCACGTCGATGACGTAGATCGTCAGATCGGCGAGCTCCGGCGAGAAGGTGGCGGCGAGATTGTCGCCGCCCGACTCGATCAGGATCAGATCGAGATCGGGAAAGCGCGCCCGCATCTCGGCGACCGCGGCGAGATTGATCGAGGCATCCTCGCGGATCGCCGTGTGCGGACAGCCGCCGGTCTCCACCCCCATGATCCGATCGGCCTCGAGCGCGCCCGAGCGCACCAGATAGTCGGCGTCCCAGCGGGTGTAGATGTCGTTGGTGATCGCCGCCAGATCGAAGCGCTGCCGGAGCTTCTTGCACAGCGCGTCCATCAACGCCGTCTTGCCGGAGCCGACGGGCCCGCCGACGCCGACGCGAAGGGGGCCGTTCATGCTGGATGCCATCGTTCAGATCCTCGTCGCGACGAGATGAAGGAAGCCGACGCCGAGGGCGGCCGACAGGGGTCCGTAGAAGAAGCGGTCGCGCGTCGCGAAGGGCTCCACCTTGTGAACGCGCGCCCACCACGGGGTATAGGTGACGAGCCCGCGCGCCAGAAACACCAGTCCGACCGGCACCGCCACGAGCGTGACGAGGCCATCGAGCCACCCGCCGAGCCGCACCGCGAGCAGCCCCGCCAGGACGGTCAGTGCCGCCAGAGCCGCCGCCACCGCGAGCGTCAGCGGGCGCGGCGGCATCCCCGCCCACTTCGGATCGCCGACGACCAGTCGCGCCAGAGCCGCCTCGTCGCGCTCCGGCCAGGTCCCGCCGAGCCCCCAGAGCACATGCAACGCGGTGATCGCGGCGAGCGCGACGACGAGAAGCCCTGAGACGATCATGAGCGGAAGAGCCTCGTGTACTGGGTTTCGTGACGCATCGAGGCGATGTCGGCGAGAACCGCCGCACCGCCCACGTCGTCGAGTGTCGCCGTCAGCGCCGCGTCCGCCATACGTCGAACGACGGGGGCGAGCGCGCGCAGCACGCGCAGCCCCTCGCTCTGGCCGAGCGGCACGGCACGCACGCCGGCGGAGATCACGTTGGCGGCGAAGGCCTGGAGAAAGGCCGGCGCCACCTCGGCCGGGTCGAGCCCATGGGCGGCGGCGGCCACGCCGACCGCGACCGCATGGGTCCACGGCACCGCCGGCCAGACCGGCCGGGCGAAGCGCGTCGCCAGCGCCGCCGTCAGCGCCTCGAAGCGCGGATCGGACCAGGTGTCGGCGATCGCCCGGACGAAGGCGGCGCCTTGCGCCCCCGCCTCCAGCCGCCGCTCCTTGGAAGGTTGCAGCGCGTGGGCGAGTTCGAGCACCTCGGCGAGACGGTCGAGATCGCCCGCCGCCGCGGCGCGATGGGCGGCGACCAGCACGATCGCGTCGGACCGTCCCGCGCCGTGGACCAGCACGTCGCCGAGCCAGGCCTCGAGATCGGCGGCGGAGGTGACGTCGCCCGCCTCGATCGCCCATTCCAGCCCGTGGCTGTAGGTGAAGCCGCCGACCGGAAAGGCCGGCGACAGCCAGACCTGCAGCGTCAGGAGATCACCGACCGGATCGGCCCGCCCACCCGTCTCAGCGGCCGTGCTCATGGTCGTGATCGTGCCCATGCGCGTGGTCGTGGTCGTGGTCGTGGTCGTGGTCGTGGTCGTGGTCGTGGGAATGACCATGGCCGTGATGATCGTGTCCATGACCGTGGTCGTGATCATGATCGTGGGAATGGCCGTGCGCATGGTCGTGATCGTGGCCGCAGTCCGGTCCGCAGTCGGGACCGTGGACATGAGGCGCGCGGCGGGCGCGGCGCTCGGCGCGGCGGGCGAGCGCCGCCGCCAGTTCCGGATCGCTCACCGCCGGCGCATGCGGGTGGGCATGGTCGTGCCCATGGTCGTGATCGTGCCCATGATCGTGGTCGTGCCCATGATCGTGGTCGTGGTCGTGCGAATGCCCGTGGGCGATCGAATGGCCGGTCACCGTACCGTGGCCGTAGGCGCCGCCTTCGGGATCGAAGGGCGCCTCGACGAAGCCGATCGTCGCGCCGCCGAGCTTCTTGACCATCTCGACCAGCACGTAGTCGTCGCGGATCCGCAGCGCGCCCGGCAGGATCTGCGTCGGCGTGTGGCGGTTGCCGAGGTGCCAGGCGATGCGGGTGAAGGCATGGGCGTCGGCGACGCGGAACTCGACCAGCTTCTCGGGGGCAGCGACCACCGCGACGAGGCGCCCGTCCTCGAGCTCGAAGGCATCGCCGTCGGCCAGAACCGGCGTCTCGGCGAGGTCGACGAGGAACTCGATCCCCTTCTCGCCGATCGCCACGCCGCGGCGGCGGCGGCGCTCCTCGACGTCGAGCACGACGCGGTCGCGGGCGAGCGCGGAAGGCCAGGTACCGGCGGGAAGAACCTTGGTGGCGCGGATCATTGCAATCGAGACCTCGAGCGGATGGCGGGCCCGGTCGGACCGGACGGCGACATTCGCCCCGATCCGCCCGGCTGGCAAGCCCGATGCCGCAGGCGTGATCGGCGCGGATCGTCGCGATTTGTCGCGAATACTCAGGATTTCTCAACTTTTTCCCGGCCTCATGGAGCATCCGGGAAACGACGGAGGACCGGCTGTGGCCCTTTCGCTTCGCACCAAGACCATCGCATTCGTCGCCTGCCTCGTCTGCGGCAATCTCGCCACCGTCGGCCTGCTCGCCGCCCTGTCCCAGAAGACGTCGGGGCTGACCGCTGCCGTCGCCGACCGGAACCGGCTGATCGAGACCCGGATCACCCCGCTCGGCGGGTTGATCAAGGACCTCGAGCGCGACGTCGTCCAGGTCCAGCAGTTCCTCCAGGACTATTCCGCCACCCGCGGCGAGGACGGGCTCGACAAGGGCCTCGAAGAAGCGGAGAAGGCCGCCGGCGACTTCCGCGCCCACGTCGCCGCCGCCCGCGCCATCGCCGAAGGTCTCGACCGCAAGGACGTCATTGCCGAACTCGACGACGTCACCAAGGCCTTCGCCCCCTATTTCGCCACCGGCCGCAAGATGGCCGAGGCCTATGCCGCCGAGGGTACCGGTGCCGGCAACGCCATGATGCCGGCCTTCGACGCCGCCGCCGATGCGCTCTCCGAGCAGGTCGCCGCGCTCCAGACCGTGCGTGCGGACATGCTGAGCAAGGCCGCCGAGGAGACCCACATCAGCCTCGACGCGCTGGTCTCGGCCGAATTCTTCGCCGGTCTCTCCGCCACCGTCGCCATGGGCTTCATGTCGCTCCTCACCGCCTTCGCCGGCTGGGCGCTGCTGCGCGGCGTCGTCGGCCCGATCGGCGCCCTCGCCGGCGTCATGCGCGACCTCGCCGGCGATCGCCACGGCGTCACCGTCCCCCATGTCGAACGCGACGACGAGATCGGCGAGATGGCACGGGCGACCGACGTCTTCCGCGAGGCGATCGAGGCACGCGAACGCATGCGGGCCGAGAAGGCGACGGAGGACGAGCGCATGCGCGCCGAACGCCGCCGCGAGCGCCGCGAACTCGCCGACGACTTCGCCCGTCGCGTCGCCTCGGTGGTCGAGCGCCTCGGCCATGCCGCCGAACGCATCGGCACCGACGCCCGCCGCGTCGACGACGTCTCCCGCGATGCCAGCCGCCGCTCGGGCGAGACCAACGAGGCGATGGAACGCACCGATCGCAACGTCGCCCTGGTCGCCGCCGCCGCCGGCGAGCTCGCCGGCGCCATCGGCCAGGTCGAAGAACGCATGCTGCGCGTCGACGCGGTCTCCCGCGACGCCGTCGCCCGCGCCGAGACCACCAATGCCGTCGTCGCCGATCTGTCGCAGGCCACCCGCCGCATCGGCGAGATCGTCGGCCTGATCGAGGCGGTCGCCGGCCAGACCAACCTTCTCGCCCTCAACGCCACGATCGAGGCGGCACGCGCCGGCGAGGCCGGCCGCGGCTTCGCCGTCGTCGCCTCGGAGGTCAAGGCGCTCGCCGCCCAGACCTCGCGGGCGACGGAAGAGATCGCCCGTCAGATCGACGCCGTCCGCACCGCCACCGATTCGGCGGTCGGCGCCATCGGCGGCATCACCGCGACGGTCGGCGAGATCGGCACCATCGTCGGTGCGGTCTCCGGCGCGATGACCGAGCAGACCGCGGCGACGCGCGAGATCAACCGCTCGATCGAGATCACCACCCGCGACACCTCGGCGGTCGCCGACAACGTCCGTTCCGTCGACACGGCCACGCGCCTCGCCAACGAGGCGGCGGTGTCGATGGTCTCGGCCTCCGACGAACTGGCGGAAGCCGCCGAGCGCCTGCGCAGCGAGACCGACGCCTTCGTCGAACGCATGCGCGCCTGAGGCCGGTCATCGACCTCGGGATCGACCTCAGAACAGGAAATACCGCTGCGCCATCGGCAGGACGTCGGCCGGTTCGCAGGTGAGAAGCTCGCCGTCGGCGCGGACCTCGTAGGTCTCGGGATCGACCTCGATCACCGGCATGGCGTCGTTCAGCACCATGTCCTTCTTGCCGATCGAGCGGCAGTCCTCGACCGGCAGGACGATGCGTTCGAGCGACAGCTTCTCGGCGATGCCGCCGGTCCAGGCGGCCCGCGACACGAAGGTGATCGAGGACGCCGCCACCGCCTTGCCGAAGGCGCCGAACATCGGCCGGTAGTGGACCGGCTGCGGCGTCGGGATCGAGGCGTTGGGATCGCCCATCGGCGCCGCCACGATGGAGCCGAGCTTCAGCACCAGATCCGGCTTCACGCCGAAGAAGGCCGGCGACCACAGTACCAGATCGGCGAACTTGCCGACCTCGATCGAGCCGACGTGCTTCGACATCCCGTGCGCCACCGCCGGGTTGATGGTCACCTTCGCCAGATAGCGGCGGACGCGCAGATTGTCGTTCTCGCCCGCTTCGCCGGGAAGACGGCCGCGCTGGACCTTCATCTTGTGCGCCGTCTGGAAGGTGCGGATGATCACCTCGCCGACCCGGCCCATGGCCTGACTGTCGGAGGAGATGATCGAGAAGGCGCCGAGGTCGTGCAGGATGTCCTCCGCCGCGATCGTCTCGCGCCGGATGCGGCTCTCGGCGAAGGCCACGTCCTCGGGGATCGACCCGTCGAGGTGGTGGCAGACCATCAGCATGTCGAGATGTTCGTCGAGTGTGTTGCGCGTGTAGGGCCGCGTCGGGTTGGTCGACGACGGGATGACGTTGGGCAGGCCGCAGACGCGGATGATGTCCGGCGCATGGCCGCCGCCGGCACCCTCGGAGTGATAGGCGTGGATGGTGCGCCCCTCGAAGGCGGCGATCGTGTCCTCGACGAAGCCCGATTCGTTCAGCGTGTCGGTGTGGATCGCGACCTGGACGTCGTATTTGTCGGCGACCGTCAGACAGTTGCGGATCGCCGCCGGCGTCGTGCCCCAGTCCTCGTGCAGCTTCAGACCGCAGGCGCCCGCCACCACCTGTTCCGCCAGCGCCTCGGGCAGCGAGGCGTTGCCCTTGCCGGTGAAGGCGAGGTTCATCGGGAAGGCTTCCGCCGCCTGGAACATCCGGGCGAGATGCCAGGGGCCGGGGGTGCAGGTGGTCGCCGCCGTACCGGTCGCCGGCCCCGTGCCGCCGCCGAGCATGGTGGTGACGCCCGACATCAGCGCTTCGTCGATCTGCTGTGGCGCGATGAAGTGGATGTGGGTGTCGATGCCGCCCGCCGTCAGGATCTTGCCCTCGCCGGCGATCGCCTCCGTGCCCGGACCGACGACGATCGTCACGCCCGGCTGGACATCCGGGTTGCCGGCCTTGCCGATGCCGACGATGCGGCCGTCGCGCAGGCCGACGTCGGCCTTCACCACGCCGAGCCTGGCGTCGATGATCAGCGCGTTGGTGATCACCGTGTCGACGGCGCCGTCGGCGCGCGAGACCTGGGACTGGCCCATGCCGTCGCGGATCACCTTGCCGCCGCCGAACTTCACCTCCTCGCCGTAGGTGGTGAAGTCCTTCTCCACCTCGACGATCAGATCGGTGTCGGCGAGGCGCACCCTGTCGCCGACGGTGGGGCCGAACATGTCGGCATAGGCGCCGCGGTTCATCTTGAAGGACATGGGGCCATCACCTGTTTTCGACGGGAACCGAAGGGGTCGCGACGAGGCCCGTCGCGGTGAGAAGGAAGACCGAGGCGATCGCCTCCTGGATCGTCTTGGTGCCGCGGCGGCCCGCCGCCCGCGCCGCCTCGGCGCCGCAGAAGGCATAGAGCGCGAAGACCGGCCATTCGAGGATCACCGCGAAGAGGCCGAGATCGGCGAGGCGGATCTCCCAGCCCTCGCGCGAGCCGGCGAAGACCGAGAGCACCGCGAAGAAGAAGATCATCGTCGTCGGGTGCCGCATCTGCATCAGGAAGGCCGAGCCGAAGGCGTCGAAGGCCGAGCCGCGCCCGTGGTCGCAAGGCGCCACCACGTGGACACCGCGCCCGACCACGGCGATGCGGAGCGCCCGGGCGAGCAGCACGACGAGGCAGGCGAGGCCGAACCACTTCGCCCCGTAGAGCAGCAGCGGCACCGTCTCCATCACCGTGAACAGCGCCGAGATCGCCAGGAAGCACCAGATGAAGTCGGCCGCGAGCACGCCGACGATCGCCGCCTGCGCGCCGAAGAGCCCCTTGGCCATGCCCTCGGCCACCACCCGCTGGACCGCCGAACCCGGCGCCAGATCGAGGAAGATGTTGGTGAGGACGAAGGCGACGAGGAACCAGATCGACATCGGGCGGTCCGTTCGCTTTGTCAGAGGGCGCCGGCGACGTCGCCGCGGAAGCCGTGGACGACCCGGGCGCCGCCGAAGGGGACCAGCCGCACCGTCCGCGTCTGCCCCGGCTCGAAACGCACCGCCGTGCCGGCCGGAATGTCGAGCCGCTGGCCGCGCGCCGCAGCGCGATCGAAGGCGAGGCCCGGATTGGTCTCGGCGAAGTGATAGTGGCTGCCGACCTGCACGGGGCGGTCACCGGTGTTGGCGACCTCGAGTTCGGTGACGGGAAGACCGGCGTTGAGCTCGATCTCCCCCGCGGCGGGAATGACTTCACCGGGAATCATGGGTCTCTCCTCACTCGGCGGCGATCGGCGGACAGGGTTCGGCGCGCAGCACGCGCTTCGTCGACGGCGGATTGTTCGCGAGCTTGCCCGCCGGGCGGATCGGGCGGCGCACCAGCTCGCCGCCGCAGTTGGGGCATCGGCCCTTCAGCACCTCGTCGGCGCAGGTCGCACACCAGGTGCATTCGAAGGAACAGATGTAGGCGGTGGCGTCCGGCGGCAGGTCGCGGTCGCAGCATTCGCAGTTGGGTCTGAGTTCGAGCATGTCCCGGTCTCCTGTCTTGCGAGGGGGAAGGTGCGAGCCTGACGCCCTCGCCGCCCCTCGGCTGCGACTTTCCTCACACCTCAACGGATGGGGTGATGGACCGTGACGAGCTTGGTGCCGTCCGGAAAGGTCGCCTCGACCTGGATGTCGTGGATCATCTCCGGCACGCCGGCCATCACCTGATCGCGGCCGATCACGTGGGCGCCGGCCTCCATCAGCTCGGCGACCGAACGGCCGTCGCGCGCGCCTTCGACGACGAAGTCGGAGATCAGCGCGATCGCTTCCGGGTGATTGAGCTTCACGCCCCGTTCCAGCCGGCGTCGCGCCACCATCGCCGCCATCGAAATCAGCAGCTTGTCCTTTTCGCGGGGCGTCAGGTTCATCGCCGGAGGGTCCTTCGTGGGCGCCCGCCGCGTCGGGCGCGGATCGGGACTGATCGTCTTTCGGGCAGTGTCTATCGAGCGCGGTCGGTCAGCAAGACCAGACGCGCGGCATTTCTGCCTGCCGAATGTGCAGAACCAGGCGGACGAGTTCCGATCGCAACACCGTCGCCGAAGCATGCGCCAGCCGCGCCACCACCAGCCCGTCGAGGGCGCTCGCCCCGGCGTCGCAGGTGCCGGCCTCCAGCACCGCACGGATGTCGTCGAGCCGCGCCTCCGCCGCCGGGTCGGCGACGACGACGGTGGCGAAGGCCCGCGCCCCGCCGCCGGTCGCACGCCCCGCGAGGATCGCCCGCGTCGCGCCCTCGAGGCGGAACGTGTCGGCGAAGACCAGTCGTCCCTCGCGCCGGATGCGCCAGCGATCGATCAGGCGGCAGGTCTCGACCGCCTCGCCCATGGCGGCACGGCCGAGCACGATCTGCTCGACGAGCAGCGCCGTCGCCCCGGCCTCCAACGTCACGTCGAGCCGACGCGACAGGGCGGAGGCGTCGAACAGGATCGTCTCCTGCGGCAGCCAGTCGAGATGACCTTCGGCCTCGACCGCGATCGTGGTGTCGATCTCGCCGGAGAGTTCACCGTCGGTCTGCGACGAGCGATAGACGCGCTCGGCCGCCTGCGACGTCACCACCGCCCGCGCAGCCCGCCCGATCGTCACACCCCAGGCGATCCGGTCGCCACCGGCGATGCCGCCGCCGGTGTTGATGGCGACCGCGGTCGGCGCCTCGCCGGCCTGCGGCTTGGGTATACGGATCTTCGCCTGCCCCTCCTGGAACAGCCGGTCGAGCCGTGTGACGCCGTCGACCACCTTGAAGGACACGCTCGCGCGTCCACGGGCGCGCTGCAGCACGATCGGGTCTTCGACGGTCTGGGCGGGGGCGGTCGGGGCGGGTTCGATCATCGGGGCTCCTCGTCCTCCCGGTTACACCGACACGCGGCCGGACGAAACCCGTGGGCTGCGCCGACCCGGCCGGACAGTCGCCCCGATGTCGTCGCATTTTGGCGCGACCTGTGGACGCGGTATCCTCTCGACGATGCCAGATGTCGCTCGCGCCTTGGCCCTGCGGGGCCGAATGCGTTATCGAGAGTGACGAATTCCGGATTTGCGGCCGACGTCGCCGCCAGAAGCAGAGAGCCGTGATGAGCCCCACCACGACGACCGGCGCAACCGCCGCGGTCCCGACGCGAAGGAGCGCGCCGCGCCGCATCGCCGCCGTCGTCCTCGCCGTGCTGACGATGGGCTTCGCGATGCCCGCCGTCGCCGCGCCGAGCGCCGGCGCCTGGCTGGTCTTCGACGCCGCGAGCGGCGAGGTCGTGGCTCGCCACAACGCCGATCAGGCGTGGCATCCCGCCTCCGTCACCAAGCTGATGACGACCTGGGTGACACTCCAGGCGATCCGCGCCGGCCGCATCACTCCGGCCTCGCTCGTCACCATGACGCCGGCCGCCACCCGTCAACCGCCGAGCAAGATGGGCTTCAATGCCGGTCAGGTGGTGACCGTCGACAACGCCCTGAAGATCATCATGGTGAAGTCGGCCAACGACGTCTCCTGGGCACTCGCCGAAGCCGTCGGCGGCTCCAAGGACGCCTTCGTCGCCGAGATGAACCGGCAGGCCCGCCTGCTCGGCATGAACGCGACCCATTTCAACAATCCGCACGGTCTGCCCGACGCCGGTCAGGTGACGACCGCCCGCGATCTCGGCCTGCTCGCCCGCGCCCTGCTGCACGAGTTCCCCGAGGCCGAGGAACTGTGGCACCTGCCGGGCATCCAGCTCGGCAACGAGGTCATCCGCAACCACAATCACCTGATCGACCACTTCCCCGGCGCCGACGGCATGAAGACCGGCTTCATCTGCTCGTCGGGCTTCAACGTGGTCGCCTCGGCGACGCGCGGCAATCGCCGGCTCGTCGCCGTGGTGCTCGGTTCGCGCTCGGCCCGCCAGCGCGCCGAACTCGCCGCCGAACTCTTCACCCGCGGCTTCGAAGGCTCGGGCGGCGGCCTCTTCGGCGGCTTCTCCACCCACGAGACGATCGATCGCATGGCGCGCGGCGCCGAGGCCGGCAACCCGGTGCGCGACGTCAAGAAGGAGATCTGCGGGCCGAAGCGCGCCGATCCGCCGGACCCGGAAGAACTCGGCCGCATCGAGACGAGCAACAGCCGCCAGGACCCCGGTGCGGTGATCCGCCCCGGCTCCGAGCAGCACCAGCCGCGCACCTCCTACCTCACCGAACGTTTCGAGCCCGGCCCGCCGGTGCGCGTCTGGGTCGGCACCATTGAGGACGCCCCCGCCGGCACCTCGATGCTGGCGCTCGCCCCCGATCCGGCCAATGCCCGCGCACTGCTCTTCGCGACGCCCGGCGCCGGTGCCCCGACCGCCACCGCCGCCATGCCCCCCGCCGCGGCGATGGGCGCGATCCGGCCGAAGTCGACCGGCGGTCTCGAGGCGGCGCTGCCGCCCGCCGACGGCAAGCCGTTGCCGCTCGGCACGCCCGGCGCGACCGGCAGACCCGCCGCCGCCAAGCCGGCCCCCAAGCCCGCCGCCGTCGCGGCGCGGCCGAAGGCGGCGGAACCGGAGAAACCGTCGAAGCCCGCCGCGGCCAAGCCGATGCCGAAGCCCACGCTCGCCAAGGCGAGCAACGCCGCCAAGCCCAAGGCCGGCCCCGGCGCCCCGCCGCAGAATCTCGAGCCGCCGAAAAAGAAGCCGGCGAACTGATCAGCCCGCTTCGCCCCCGAGGACCCGACCGATGACCGAGCCCGCCAAGCGCAGACCGCCCGAACCGATCCCGCTGACGGTCATCACCGGCTTCCTCGGCGCCGGCAAGACGACGCTGCTGAACCGTCTGCTCGCCGATCCGGCGATGGCCGAGACGGCGGTGATCGTCAACGAGTTCGGCGAGGTCGGCATCGACCACGTGCTGGTCGAGCGCGCCGACGACGGCGTCGTCGAGCTCTCCTCCGGCTGCCTCTGCTGCACCATCCGCGGCGATCTCGTCGCCACCCTCGAGGACCTGCTGAAGCGCCTCGACAACGGCCGCCTCTCGGCGCTGCGCCGCGTCGTCATCGAGACGACCGGCCTCGCCGACCCGGCGCCGATCCTCCACACCGTGATGCGTCACCCCTATCTGGTGCGCCGTTATCGGCTCGACGGCGTCGTCACCCTGGTCGACGCGGTCAACGGCATGGCGACGCTCGACGCCCAGGAAGAGGCGGTGAAACAGGCCGCCGTCGCCGATCGGCTGGTCATCACCAAGTCCGACCTCTGCGACACGCCCGAGCGCCGCGCCGGCCTCGTCGCGCTGAAGACGCGTCTCAGGATCCTCGCCCCCGCCGCGCCGCAGCTCGACGCCGCCAAGGGCGAGGCCGCACCCACCGCCCTGCTCGAGACCGGCCTCTGGCGCCCCGACACCAAGACCGCCGACGTCGCCCGCTGGCTCGCCGAGGAGGCCTTCCGCGACCGCGAGGCCGAACGCCGCCGCGCCGAGGCCAAGGCCCATCGCCACCACGATCACGACCATGGGCACGATCACGGGCACGATCACGGCGACGACGACCACGTCTGCGGCCCCGACTGCGATCATGATCATGGGCACGATCACGACCATGATCACGGCCACCATCACGACGCCAACCGCCACGACGATCACATCCGCGCCTTCTGTCTGGCGACCGATCGTGCCCTGTCGGCGGCGAGCCTCGACATGTTCCTCGAGCTGCTGCGCGCCGCGCACGGGCCGAAGCTCCTGCGCGTCAAGGGCGTGGTGCGGCTGATCGAGGACCCCGAGCGGCCGCTCGTCATTCACGCCGTGCAGCACGTCGTCCACCCGATCGCCCAGCTCGAGCGCTGGCCCGACGACGACCGCCGCACCCGGCTGGTCTTCATCACCCGCGATCTCGAAGAGGCCTTCGTCAAGCGCATGTTCGACGCCTTCGCCGGCGAACTGGCGCCCGACACGCCGGATCGGCAGGCGATGACCGACAATCCGCTGTCGATCTCGGGCTTCAGCGGCTCGTTCGGTCGTCCGTCGTGACCGTCACCGGGCGGGTGCCGTCCCCGCGCTCGATCACGAAGACCAGCACCTTGCCGTCCTGTTCGCGCGCGACCAGCCGGTGGCCGTCCTCGGCACACATGTGGGGAATGTCGAGATCGGCGAGCGGGTCGGAGGCCCGGACCGTCAGCAGCGTGCCGACGTCGAGCGGCGCCAGCGCCCGTCGGGTCTTGATCACCGGCAGCGGACAGTTCAGCCCGACGAGATCGAGCACCCGTTCCGTCGCATCGCTCATGGTCGCCTCCTCGCGTCGCGCCCCAGCCCCTCTAGACGAGCCGCGTGCCCAGCGCAATGCGGCCGGATCGCTCGCCGGAGGTCGCCCGTGAAGCGCATCGGCGAATGGATCGGCGCCTGGAAGGCCGACCGCGAACGCACCGCCATCGAGCGTCGCCTCGAGGCCGCCGCCGCCGAGGGCCGGGCGCTCCGCGACGAGGTCGAGGAATGGGCCGCCGCCGGGCGCGAGCGCCCCGCCCTCGTCGGCACCGGGGAGACCCTCTCCTTCCGCGAACTCTACGAGCGCGCCAACCGCTGGAGCCGCTTCGCCATCGTCCAGGGCGTCGGCAGTGCCGAGCCGGTGGCGCTGTTCTTCTCGGCTCGACCGGAACGCACCGCCGCCTGGCTCGGCCTCTCGGGCGTCGCCGCGGTGCCGACGCTGGTCGACCCGTCGCTCGACGCCGAGGACGTCGCCCGGGCGATCGACGCGCTGAAGCCGCGCCGTCTGGTGGTCGAAGGCGCGCTCCTGCCGCTCTTCGAGGCCGCCGCCCGCCACATGGGCCATCCGTGCGAAGTCTGGGTCCACGGGCCCCACGACATGGCCTATCCGCGTCTCGACGAGATGCTCGACAACCTCTCCGCCGTCCGCCTAGCCGGCCGCGACCGCCGCCGCATCGATCGCGACATGCCCTGCCTCGCCCTCGTCGCCCGCGATGCCGACGACGGCCGCATCCGCGTCTTCCACGTCGACCACGGCCGCCTCGCCGCCCTGCTCGTCGAACTGCCGACACTCTTCGGCCTCGGCCGCGACGACACGCTCGCCGCCCGTGAGACCACCGCCTCGCTCGAGAGCCTGATCGCCCCGCTCGCGGCGCTCTCCGCCGGCGCCGCCTGCCGTCTCGTCGGCCTCGACGACGGGCTCGACGGCGTCGCCGCGACGGTCCTCCACCGCGACGTCGCGCCCTTCGGCCCGGTCGATCTGCCGGTGATCGTCGCCGGCACGCCGGCACCCGACGAGCCCGCCCATCCCTCGCTCCGCCGCTGGCGCCTGCTCCGCGACGGCGAAACCATCGCGCTCCACCTCGACGGCATGGTCATCGCGCTGCCCGGTGGGGTCGGCGCAATGCGATCGTAACCTTCCTCGGCTAGAGGTTTCCCGTCGTCCGACGGATACATCCCGCCCGATCCGCCGCCCTTCGCCCGCCTCCGACCGCCAAGGACCCCGCGCCCCATGTTCCCGACCCCGAAGCCGCTGCTCGTCCCCAACACCTACGACTACGAGTCCTCGGCGATGGTGAAGCCGACCGGCTTCCGCGAGTACGATGCGCGCTGGATCTTCGGCAAGGAGATCAACCTGATGGGCGTCCAGGCCCTCGGCATGGGTCTCGGCACACTGCTCGGCCGCCTCGGGGTCAAGCGCGAGATCGTCGTCGGCCACGACTACCGGTCCTATTCCGCCTCGATCAAGCTGGCCTTGACCACCGGCCTGATGGCGGCGGGCTGCACCGTCCACGACATCGGCCTGTGCATCACGCCGATGGCCTATTTCGCCCAGTTCGCCCTCGACGTGCCGGCGGTCGCCATGGTCACCGCCTCGCACAACGAGAACGGCTGGACCGGCGTGAAGATGGGCATGCACCGCCCGCTCACCTTCGGCCCGGAGGAGATGACGGCGCTGAAGGCGATCGTTCTGGCCGCCGAGTTCGACCTGACCGGCGGCGGCGCCTATCGCTTCGTCGAGGCCTTCCCCGACCGCTACGTCGCCGACCTGACGAACCGTCCGAAGCTGAAGCACCCGATCAAGGTGGTCGCGGCCTGCGGCAACGGCACCGCCGGCGCCTTCGCCGAGAAGATCCTCACCGGCCTCGGGGCCGAGGTCATCCCGCTCGACTGCGACCTCGACCACTCCTTCCCGCGCTACAACCCGAACCCGGAAGACATGAAGATGCTTCATGCCATCCGCGACGAGGTGTTGAAGACCGGCGCCGACGTCGGCCTCGGCTTCGACGGCGACGGTGACCGCTGCGGCGTGATCGACGACGCCGGCGACGAGATCTTCGCCGACAAGGTCGGCGTCATGCTCGCCCGCGACCTCGCGAAGGTCCACGCGAAGCCGACCTTCGTCGTCGACGTCAAGTCGACCGGCCTCTACCACACCGATCCGGAACTCGCCGCGCTCGGCGTGACGACCGACTACTGGAAGACCGGCCACAGCTACATCAAGCGTCGCGTCAACGAACTCGGCGCGCTCGCCGGCTTCGAGAAGTCGGGCCACTATTTCTTCAACGCCCCGATCGGGCGGGGCTACGACGACGGCTTCGTCTCGGCGATCGCCATCCTCGACATGCTCGACCGCAATCCGGGGAAGAAGATGTCGGCCCTGCGCGAGGCGCTGCCCAAGACCTGGTCCTCGCCGACCATGTCGCCCCATTGCGACGACGAGATCAAATACGCCGTCTGCGACAAGGTGATTGCCCGCCTGACGGCGATGAAGGAGAAGGGCGAGACACTCGCCGGCCACCCGATCGTCGAGGTCAACACCGTCAACGGCATTCGCGTGACGACCGACGACGGCACCTGGGGCCTGATCCGCGTGTCGTCGAACAAGCCGGAGCTGGTCGTCGTCATCGAGAGCCCGGTCTCCGAGGCGCGCTACCGCGACATGTTCCACGCCATGGATGCCGTGCTGCGCGAGAACCCGGAAGTCGGCGCGTATAATCAGACCATCTGATCGGCCGAGCCGATCGGCAGACGACCTGATCCACCGAGCCGATCTCTGCCCACTCTTCGACGCCCGTTCGCCGGAAAACGGCGCGCGGGCGTTGCTTCGTCGGGCGCGGAGCGGTAAAGCCGGCGAAGCGCTCGGCGCTCCAACCTGACGGACGATTCCATGACCAAGCCCGCGAACGACGCGAACCGCCCCCGCATCATCGGTTTCTGCTGGTTCCGCCGCGAGTCCTACCAGGACGCCCGTTCGCTGATGGCCGACCCCGACGTCCTGTTCGACACGTTCGACGAGTGGCTGGTCGCCGCGCGGCAGATCGAGCGCGACGTGACGGAGAAGGGCGACAAGGTCGTGCGCATCCGCTTCGACGCCGCCTCCTTCATGCTGTGGTGCGCCTCGCACGGCCGCATGCCCGACGAGCAGGCCCGCGCCGCCTGGGCCGCCGCCGAGGCGCGCAAGAAGTTCGGCACGCGGGGCTGACGGGCGCGCAGCGCCCGCCTCAGTCCTTCTTCGGCGAACGGCCGAAGTCCGGCGCAGCCGTGTCCTGACCGATGTCGAGGATCTCACGGCGGATCTTGCGGGTGCGGGTGAAGTGCTCGAACAGCGTCTCGCCGTCGCCGAAGCGCACGGCCCGCTGCAGCACGAACAGATCCTCGATGAAGCGCCCGAGCATCTCCAGCACCGCCTCGCGGTTGTGCAGGAAGACGTCGCGCCACATCGTCGGGTCCGAGGCCGCGATGCGGGTGAAGTCGCGGAAGCCGCCGGCCGAGAACTTGATCACTTCCGATTCCGTCACCGTCTCCAGATCGGCGGCGGTGCCGACGATGTTGTAGGCGATGAGGTGGGGGATGTGGGAGGTGATGGCGAGCACCATGTCGTGGTGCTCCGGCGTCATCGTCTCGACCTTGGAGCCGAGCGCCTTCCAGAAGGCGACCAGCGTCTCGACCGCGTCGGCGTCGGCGCCTTCCGGCGGCGTGACGATGCACCACTTGTTCTCGAAGAGCTCGGCGAAGCCCGCGTCGGGGCCGGAATGCTCGGTGCCGGCGACCGGATGGGCCGGCACGAAGCGGGCATGGGCCGGCAGATGCGGCGCCATCTGGCGCACCACGTCGGCCTTGACCGAGCCGACGTCGGAGACGATCGCGCCCGGCGCCAGATGATCGGCGATCGCCGCCGCCACCGCACCCGAGGCACCGACCGGCACCGAGACGATGACGCAGTCGGCGCCCTCGACCGCCTTGGCCGGATCGGCCTCGTAGGCGTCGCCGAGGCCCAGTTCGCGGGCGCGCGCCAGCGTCTCGGCCCGCCGGGTCGAGATCACGATCTCGCCCACCAGCCCCTTCGCCCGCGCGCCCCGCGCGATCGAGGAGCCGATGAGACCGATGCCGATCAGGGCGAGACGGCGAAAGATCGGCTTGTCCTGTTCGGCACCGGTCATCGTCTCACCCCTTCAGGAAGTCGGTCAGCGCGGCGATCGTCGCCTCGTTGGCCTCTTGCGACCCGATCGTCATGCGCAGCGAGTTCGGCAGGCCGTAGGCCTCCATCCGCCGCACGATGATGCCGCGCGACTGCAGGAAGGCATCGGCGTCGGGCGCCCGCTTTCCGTCGCGGTCGGGGAAGGCGATCAGGATGAAGTTGCCGACCGACGGCGCGACCGAAAGGCCGAGACCTTCCAGCGCCTTGGTCACCTTCGGCAGCCAGATCTCGTTGTGGTCGCCGGCCGCCGCCGCATGCGCCTTGTCCTCGATCGCCGCCACGCCGGCGGCGAGCGCCGCGGCGTTGACGTTGAACGGTCCGCGGATGCGGTTGACCGCGTCGACGACGTGTTCGGGGCCGTACATCCAGCCGAGACGCAGGCCGGCGAGGCCGTGGATCTTGGAGAAGGTGCGGCACATCACGACGTTGTCGGACGACGAGACGAGCTCGACGCCCGCCTCGTAGTCGTTGCGTCGGACATATTCGGCATAGGCCGCGTCGAGCACCAGCAGCACCGACTTCGGCAGACCGGCCTGGAGGCGCTTCACCTCGTCGAAGGGAATGTAGGTGCCGGTCGGGTTCGACGGATTGGCGAGGAAGACGATCCGCGTCTTCTCCGTCACCGCCGCCAGCAGCGCGTCGACGTCGACCGTCAGGTTCTTCTCCGGCGCCACGACCGGGCGCCCGCCCGCCGCCTTGATGGCGATCGGATAGACGAGGAAGCCGTACTGCGAATAGAGGCCCTCGTCGCCCTCGCCGACATAGGCAGAGGTCAGGAGGTGCAGCAGATCGTCGGAGCCGTTGCCGCAGACGATGCGGTCGGGATCGAGGCCGTAGACCTTGCCGATCGCTTCACGCAGCGCACTCGCCGAACCGTCGGGATAGAGCTCGAGGCTGCCGGCCTGGGCCTTGTAGGCCTCGATCGCCTTCGGGCTCGCGCCGAGCGGCGTCTCGTTGGAGGAGAGCTTGTGCAGCTTCGTGCCGCCCGTCGCCGTGGACTTGCCGGGGACGTAG
This sequence comes from Pinisolibacter sp. DMC19, assembly GCF_056313985.1. NCBI lineage: Bacteria > Pseudomonadati > Pseudomonadota > Alphaproteobacteria > Hyphomicrobiales > Ancalomicrobiaceae > Pinisolibacter > Pinisolibacter sp. DMC19. The sequence continues at coordinate 119,324 of NZ_JBQUZF010000005.1, forward strand.
GCGGCGATGTCGAGAACGCCGGCGCGCGGAACGGGGCGCTCGGAGCGGGTCTTGTCGTTGGTCATGGGATGTCTCGTCGAAAAGGAAAAACGGTCGGGTTCGAACGGTCGCCGAGCGCGTGCCTCAGGGCGTTGCCGCACTCGGCCCGCGGTGTCGAATGGGGCGCGGATAGCCGCCGACGAGGCGGGGATCGCGCACTTCGACCGAGGCGCGGGCAAAGGCCGCGACGATCGCCTCGACCGGCGTCTCGGCCGGCGCCGCCACCAGGAACTCGGCGCGCGGGCCCTCGTCGTGACGGGCGAGCATCTCGAAGCCTTCGGTCGTCAGCGCGTCGGTCGGATCGCGGTCGCCGACGCCGGTGAAGGCATGGGTCAGCACTTCCGGCCCGACGACTTCCGAGATCGGATTGGACACGACCAGCGCCGGCAGATCGGCGACACGGCCGTCGAAGACGATGAAGGGCAGGCGCGCGATGATACGCGGGCCGTCGCCGCCGAGCTTCGTCCACCACGCCCCCACCCAGCTCGGCTGGGCGAGCTGGACGATGCCGAGGTCCGAGATCGACCGGGCGACCGCGGCGATCACCTCGTCGGGGCCGCTCTCGAGATGGGCAGGCACGGTGAAGCCGAAATAGAAGCGGGCGAGATCGCGCATGGCGACCGGATCGCGACCGCCGTCCATGTAGACCTCGTAATGGGCCTGCAGGAAGGTGAAGGTCGAGACGATCTCGCGCCAGATGTGCTCGACCGTGACGATCGGCAGGATGCCGCGATGGCGATCGACGAGGCGATGCATCATGTCGGCCTCGCGGGCCGGGCGGAAGGCGGCGCCGGTGACGGCGGTGCCCTTCACCTTGATCAACTCGTCGATGATGGCCGACCGCGCCACGAGAAGGCGGTGCACCTCCTCGTCGATGGAGTCGATTTCCTTGCGCAGCCCGGCGAGCCGGCTCGCCGCGTCCATCGTCTCGGTCATGGCCGAAGCCGCCCCTCGCGATCGTTCCAGGTCGGGGGTCTTCATAGGCGCGCGCCGCGGTGAAATCAAAGAAAACATTGACAGGATCGCCCTGCCCGCCCATCCCTTTCGTCCGTTTCGACGAAAGACGACCTGAGATGAGCGCGACCACCGACGCGACCGAGACCGCGGAAGAGGCTACCGCGACCGCCCGCCGCCGCATGGCCGACGAACCGGCGAGCCGCGTCGCCCGTTTCGGCGCCGAGCACCCGCTGGTGCTCGACGGCGGCATCACGCTCGCCCCCTGGCAGATCGCCTACGAGACCTACGGCACGCTGAACGCCGCGAAGTCGAACGCCGTTCTCGTCTGCCACGCCCTGACCGGCGATCAATATGCCGCCTCCACCCACCCGCTGACCGGCAAGCCGGGCTGGTGGGATCTGGTGGTCGGCCCCGGCAAGCCGATCGACACCGATCGTTTCTTCGTGATCTCGTCCAACGTGCTCGGCGGCTGCATGGGCACCACGGGACCGGCCTCGACCAACGAGGCGACCGGCCGCGCCTGGGGCCTCGACCTGCCGGTGATCACCATCGCCGACATGGTGCGCGCCCAGGCGGCGCTGATCGATCATCTCGGCATCCCCGACCTGTTCCTGGTCGCCGGCGGCTCGATGGGCGGCATGCAGGTGCTGCAGTGGGCGTCCGCCTATCCGGATCGCGTCTTCGCCGCCGCGCCGATCGCCACCGCCGCCTCGCACTCGGCCCAGAACATCGCCTTCTACGAGGTCGGCCGTCAGGCCGTCGTCGCCGATCCCGACTGGCGCGAGGGGCGCTATCTCGACGAGGGCACCTTCCCACGCAAGGGCCTGTCGGTGGCGCGCATGGCCGCCCACATCACCTACATGTCGGAAGTGTCGCTGCACCAGAAGTTCGGCCGCCGCCTACAGGACCGCGACCGGCTCGGCTTCGGCTTCGACGGCGACTTCCAGATCGAAAGCTATCTGCGCCATCAGGGCTCGAGCTTCGTCGATCGCTTCGACGCCAACTCCTACCTCTACGTCTCGCGTGCCATGGACTATTTCGACCTGGCCGGCGACCACGGCGGGGTGCTGGCCAATGCCTTCAAGGGCACGAAGACCCGCTTCTGCGTCATGAGTTTCACCACCGACTGGGCGTTTCCCACCCGCGACAGCCGCACCATCGTCCATGCGCTCGCCGCCGCCGGCGCCAAGGTCTCCTACGCCGAGATCGAGAGCGACCGCGGCCACGATGCCTTCCTGCTCGACGAGCCGGAGATGCACGCGATCCTCTCGGGTTTCATCGACAGCGCCGCCCGCGCGCGCGGACTGTGAGGGGTCACGACATGGCCGACGTCGCCTCGCCCAAGGTTCCCACCGTCCCCGCCAGCCGCGTCGACCTCGCCGTGGTCGGCGGACTGGTGCCGCCCGGCGCCCGCGTCCTCGACGTCGGCTGCGGCGACGGCAACCTGCTCGAATGGCTGGAGGCCACCAAGCGGATCGACGGCCGTGGCATCGAACTGTCGCAGAAGGGCGTCAACGCCTGCGTCGCCCGCGGCCTGTCGGTGATCCAGGGCGACGCCGACACCGACCTCGCGACCTATCCCGACGGCGGTTTCGACCTGGTGATCCTCTCCCAGACGCTGCAGGCGACCAACCGGCCGCGCCACGTGCTGGAAGAGCTGCTGCGCATCGGCCGGAGGGCGATCGTGTCGATCCCCAACTTCGGCCACTGGCGCATCCGGAGCCAGTTCCTCGCCTTCGGCCGCATGCCGGTGACCGAGGATCTGCCCTATTCGTGGTACGACACGCCCAACATCCACTTCTGCACCATCCGCGACTTCGTCGAGCTGACGCGCGAGGTCGATGCCGAGATCGTCGAGGCCTATGCGCTCGACGCCGGCGGCCGCAAGCTGTTCTCGCAGGCGCCGTGGTGGTTCTGGAACCTGTTCGGCGAACAGGGCGTCTTCGTGCTGGAGAAGCGGCGTCGGGCCTGATCAGGCATCCGTGCGCGAGTGCCGCGCCAGCGCCGGGCGGAACACCGGAGCGAGGCGCATCTTGTTGCCGATGCGCTGCGGAATGCCCTGATAGAGCTGCTTGGTCGCCTCGACGATCAGCACGCCGGCGAAGGCCGGCCACAGCCTGTGGCCGAAGCTCTCGGCCGGCCGCGACAGCTTCAGCAGCGTCGGCCGCGCCGACGGCAGCGCATAGAGCGCGCCGCGCCAGTCGATCGGCGAGAACAGCGTATCGCGCAGCGCCGTGTCGAGCTGACCCTGGCTGAAGGGCAGGCCGTAGCCGAAAGGCGTCGTCTCGACCCGCGCCCACAGGCCGATGCGATTGGGCACCACCGCGATCATCCGCCCGCCCGGCGCCAACACCCGCCAGACCTCGCGCAACACCTCGGCCGGATCGTCGGCCATCTCGAGCGCATGGACGAGCAGCACCCGGTCGACGGCGGAATCGGGCAAGGGCAGCGCCGTCTCGTCGACCAACGCGGTGGCGGAAGGGCCTTCCGCCGGCCAGTTCACCACGCCCTGGCGCGCCGGCATGAAGCCGAGCACCCGCTCGGCGCTTCCGAGGAAGGGGCGCATGAAGGGCGTCGCATAGCCGATGCCGAGCATCCGGTCGCCGTTGACCTTCGGCCACATGTCGAGGAGCCGGCCACGGATCGAACGGCGCACCAGATCGCCGAGGGGCGAACCGTAGAAGTTCCGGAGATCGACGACGTCGAGGTACATGCGGGCATCCGTGCGCTCCGGTCGGCGGTCGCCTTCCGGGCGGAGGGATGTTAGTCGTAGGTCGACCGCCCTGTCGAGACGGGAGCGGGAGCCGAGGAGCCGCCCTTGATCGAGATCCGCATGTTTCCGGCCCGCGACGACAACTATGCCGTCCTGGTCCACGATCCCGCGACCGGTGCCACCGCGTCGATCGACGCGCCGGAGGAGGACGCCATCCTCGACGCGCTCGACGAGACCGGCTGGCGGCTGACCGACATCTTCGTCACCCATCACCACTACGACCACGTCGAGGCGATCCCGGTGCTGAAGGAAGCCTTCGGTGCCCGCGTCACGGCGTCGGCCTACGACCACGCCCGCGGCCGCGTGCCGCTGGTCGACGCGACCGTGACCGACGGCGAGACGATCCGCCTCGGTGACGTCCCCGTCGCGGTGATCGCCGTGCCCGGCCACACGCTCGGCCACGTCGCCTATGTCGCCGAGGATGCGCTCTTCTGCGGCGACACGCTGTTCTCGCTCGGCTGCGGCCGTCTCTTCGAGGGGACGCCGGCCGAGATGTGGGAGAGCCTCTCCCGCTTGGCCGCCCTTCCCGAAGCGACCCGGGTCTATTGCGGCCACGAATACACCGAGGCGAACGGCCGCTTCGCCGCTTCGATCGAGCCGGACAACGAGCGCCTCGCCGCCCGCCTGATCGAGGTGCGCGACCTGCGCATGGAGGGCCTGCCGACGCTGCCCACCACCATCGGCCTCGAGAAGGCGACCAACCCGATGCTCCGGGCCAACGTCGCATCCGTGAAGAAGGCGCTCGGCATGGCCGATCGCACCGACGTCGAGGTCTTCGCCGAGATCCGCGGCCGCAAGGACCGCTTCTGAAGGAGGGTTCCATGGGAGACCCGAGCCTGCTCACCGCCGCCGAGGTGATCCGCGTCCTCGAACTCGCGCCCCACCCCGAGGGCGGCCACTTTCGCGAGACCTTTCGCGACGTCGCCGGCCCCGACGGGCGGGCGCGCTCGACGCAGATCTACTTCCTGCTCGCCGGCGACGAGATCTCGCGCTGGCACCGGGTCGACGCGGTCGAGACCTGGCACTGGCACGCCGGTGCGCCCCTCGCCCTGACGGTCTCGGAGAACGGCCACGACGCCTGGTGCGCCCATCTCGGCATGGACCTCTCGACCGGCGAACGGCCCCAGGTGATCGTCCCGGCCCATGCCTGGCAGACCGCCGTCAGCCTCGGCGCCTGGACGCTGGTCGGCTGCACCGTGGCGCCGGGCTTCGAGTTCTCCGGCTTCGAACTCGCCCCCGACGACTGGCGGCCGTCGCCGCGGCCCTCACGCCTCGGACGGTGAGGCGGCGGGCGCGCGTTTCAGCATGTCCTTCGAGGCGACCACCGCCCCGGCGGTGATGGCCAGCGCGGCGACCGCGATCGCCGGCTCGAAACGGCCGAGCCCGACCGCGATCATGATCAGGGTGGACAAGAGCGGCGCCATGTAGCTCGCCGCGCCCAGCACCTGGATGTCGCCGCGCTTGACGCCGTGGTCCCAGACGAAGAAGGCGAGGCCGACGGGGAAGACCGCCAGTGCCACCACCGCCCCCCATTCGACCGCACCGGCCGGCCAGACCGTCGCCTCGAAGGCGACGTGACAGACGGCAGACGCCGCCGCCGTGGCGAGACAGAAGCCGGCGACTGCCGCCGTCGGCACCGCACCGACCGAGCGCGACAGCACCGAATAGCCGGCCCAGAAGATCGCCGCCCCCGCCGCGCAGAGATAGCCCGCGACATGGGCCGGATCGATCGACAGCGCCCGCCCCTTGGTGACCACCGCCGCCGCGCCGACGAGGCCGAGCAGCGCGCCGATCACGTGATGCGGCTTCAGCTTCTCGCCCGGCAGCAGGCCGGAGAAGACGACGATGAGCAGCGGCCAGAGATAGCACACGAGGCTCGCCTCGACCGGCGGGGCGAGGCGCAGTGCGGCGAAATAGAGCGCGTGGAAGCCGAAGAGCCCGCCGGCGCCGAGCGCCCAGACCTTCGCCGGCTGACGCAGCACGCCGAGCCGGCCGGTGGTGGCCAACCAGATCGTCGCCGCGGTGCCCGAGAGGCCGAAGGTCAGCGCGTTGAGCAGGAACGGCGGCACATGGCCCGACAGCGTGCCGAGGGTCGCGAGCGCCGACCACATCAGGATCGCCGTCAGGCCGACGAGCGTGGCACGAGTGCGGACGGTCATCCCGGGATCTCCCGAAAACAGGGCCTGAAACGCGGGACGCGCCCGGAGGGGTCCGGACGCGTCGTCGTCTGCCGAGCGGGTCGCGCTCAGCGGGTCGGAATGGGCTTCTCGCCGCGATAGTCGTAGAAGCCGCGCTGGGTCTTGCGACCGAGCCAACCGGCCTCGACATACTTCACCAAGAGCGGGCACGGACGGTACTTGCTGTCCGCCAGACCCTCGTAGAGCACCTGCATGATCGACAGGCAGGTGTCGAGGCCGATGAAGTCGGCGAGCTGCAGCGGGCCCATCGGATGATTGGCGCCGAGCCGCATGGCGGTGTCGATGGCGTCGACCGAACCCACGCCCTCGTAGAGCGTGTAGATCGCCTCGTTGATCATCGGCAGCAGGATGCGGTTGACGATGAAGGCCGGGAAGTCCTCGGCCACCGTCGAGATCTTGCCCAGCCGCAGGACGAAGGCCTTGCAGAGATCGAAGGTGTGGTCGTCGGTGGCGATGCCGCGGACCAGCTCGACGAGCTGCATCACCGGCACCGGGTTCATGAAGTGGACGCCGACGAACTTCTCCGGCCGATCGGTCGTGGCGGCGAGCCGCGTGATCGAGATCGACGAGGTGTTGGTGGCGAGCAGCGCCTCGGGCTTCAGGACCGGGCAGAGCTGCTGGAAGATCTTGCGCTTGACCTGCTCGTTCTCCGTCGCCGCCTCGATGACGAGGTCGCAGTCGGAGAGCGCGTCGAGGTTTTCGGCGGCCTGGATGCGGGCGAGCGCGGCGACGCGATCGGCCTCCGGAAGCGTGCCCTTGTTGACCTGACGGGTCATGTTGCCGTTGATCGTCGCCAATCCGAGCTGGATCCGCTCCGTCGACATGTCGTTGAGGGAAACGTCATATCCGGCGATCGAGCAGACATGCGCGATCCCGTTTCCCATCTGACCGGCGCCGATCACGCCGACCCGCTTGATTTCGAACCCCATGACGGCCTCGGTCTTCTCATGACGCGGGGCGACAGGCACCGCGTTCGTTCCGCGAGGAACACGAGCGCACTCTAGGCTCGTGCCGTCTCTTCCGCAATGCAACAGGGCATCCGCGACAGAGACCCGTGGCCGACCGCGGTCGCTCGTCCACGAAAAGATGCGCTCGCCCGTCGGAACGGGCGAGCGCATATTCGATTGCTCCGAAGCGGACGGCAAGTCGGATCTCGTCGTCCTATGGTCGGACGCGAGGTACGCACCTCAGTGCGTCACTTGCCGCGCTTGGCCAACTCGGCCGCGAGTTCCGGCAGGGCCTGGAATATGTCGGCGACGAGGCCGTAGTCGGCGACCTGGAAGATCGGCGCCTCCTCGTCCTTGTTGATCGCCACGATCACCTTCGAGTCCTTCATGCCGGCGAGGTGCTGGATCGCGCCGGAGATGCCGCAGGCGACGTAGAGCTCGGGGGCGACGACCTTGCCGGTCTGGCCGACCTGCCAGTCGTTCGGCGCGTAGCCGGCATCGACCGCGGCGCGGCTGGCACCGATCGCGGCGCCGAGCCTGTCGGCGACCGGCTCGATGTAGATGCCGAAGTTCTCGCGGTTGGCGATGGCGCGGCCGCCCGAGACGATGATCTTGGCGCTCGTCAGCTCCGGACGGTCGGACTTCGACAGTTCTTCGCCGACGAAGGACGACAGCGCCGGGTCGGCCGGAACCGAGACCGCCTCGATCGCCGCGGCGCCGCCCTTGGCCGTCGCCTGGAACGACGCCGTGCGCACCGTGATCACCTTCTTGGCGTCGGACGACTTCACCACCTGGATGGCGTTGCCGGCATAGATCGGACGCTCGAACGTGTCGGCGGCGACCACCTTGGTGATCTCGGAGATCTGCGACACGTCGAGGAGGGCTGCGACGCGCGGCAGCACGTTCTTCGCCGTCGTCGTCGCGGCCGCCACGATCGCGTCGTAGGGACCGGCGAGGGCGACGATCAGCGCCGCCATCGGCTCGGCGAGCTGATGGTCGAGATGGGCGGCTTCGGCCGTGAGGACCTTGGCGACGCCGGAGAGCGTCGCGGCCTCCGCGGCGATCGCGCCGACGCTGCTGCCGGCGACCAGCACGTGCACGTCGCCACCGATGGCGGCGGCGGCGGTCAGCGCCTTGGCGGTCGCGTCCTTGAGGGAGACGCCGTCGTGTTCGGCGATCAGGAGAACGGTCATGGTTCGGGTCCCTCTCAGATGACGCCGGCTTCGTCGGCGAGCTTGGCGACGAGTTCGGCGACCGAACCCACCTTGACGCCGGCCTTGCGGGCGGCGGGTTCGCGCGTCTCGAGGACGGCGAGGCGCGGCGTGGCGTCGACGCCGTAGTCGGCGGGCGACTTCTCGTCGATCGGCTTCTTCTTCGCCTTCATGATGTTGGGCAGCGAGGCGTAGCGCGGCTCGTTGAGGCGCAGGTCGGTCGTGACGATCGCCGGCATCTTCAGCGACACGGTCTGCAGACCGCCGTCGACTTCACGGGTCACCGCGACGGTGTCGCCGGAAACCTCGACCTTCGAGGCGAAGGTGCCCTGGGCGAGACCGGTCAGCGCCGCCAGCATCTGGCCGGTGGCGTTGGTGTCGTCGTCGATCGCCTGCTTGCCGAGGATGACCAGGCCGGGCTGTTCGGCCGCGACGATGCCCTTGAGGATCTTGGCGACGGCGAGCGGCTCGACGGCGCCCTCGGCCTTGACCAGGATGCCGCGGTCGGCGCCCATGGCGAGACCGGTCCTGAGCGTCTCCGACGCCTGCGCCGGGCCGATCGAGACCACCACGATCTCGGTGGCGATGCCCTTCTCCTTGAGGCGGATCGCCTCTTCGACGGCGATCTCGTCGAACGGGTTCATCGACATCTTGACGTTGGCGAGATCGACGCCCGAACCGTCCGGCTTCACCCGGATCTTCACGTTGTAGTCGACCACCCGCTTCACGGGCACGAGAATCTTCATGGGGCGAGCCTCCGGCGCCGGCTTCCGGCCGACCGTCTGGTGGATCATACGAACCGATTGGTTGTGCAGCGCACACCGATCGGCGAGGATGCAAAAAGTGGGCGGGACGCTAACTGCGCCGACCAACCTTGTCAATTCACCGAGTGTACGATTGCGGTAGACTATTGACGTACTGTGCGAGGCCGGAATTCCGGGCGCGATCGGTCGTCACAGGCCCCTCTTCCGCAGCGAGGTGCGGCGTCCGCGTCGCGAACTTCAGCGGTTGCCGCCCGGCACCCACAACACGTCGGCACGGCCGTGGTCGTTGACCCAGCGCGCCGCGACGAAGAAGAAATCCGACAATCTGTTCGCATAAGCGATGGCGGGCTTGCCGACGGCGCCCTCCTCCGCCTCGGTCAGTGCGACCATCAGCCGCTCGGCGCGCCGCGACACGGTGCGGGCGAGGTGGAGATGGGCCGCCGCCGGCGATCCGCCGGGCAGGACGAAGGACTTCAGCGGTTCGAGATCGGCGTTGAGCCGGTCGATCTCCACCTCCAACCGCTCGACCTGCGCCGCGACGACGCGCAGCGGCTCCCATTTGGTCTCGGCCTCCGGCGGCGTGGCGAGATCGGCGCCGAGATCGAAGAGGTCGTTCTGGATGCGCGCCAGCATCGCGTCGAGCTCCGGCTCGGCGGCGGTGTGCAGCCGCGCCATGCCGACGACCGAGTTGGTCTCGTCGACCGTGCCGTAGGCCTCGATCCTCAGATGCGACTTGGGCAGCCGCTCGCCGGTGACGAGGCTCGTCGTGCCGTCGTCGCCCTTGCGGGTATAGATCCGATTGAGAACGACCATCTCCGCCTCCGCGCGCGCCAGAGCCAGGGGATATGGCGAGATTCTCCCCGTCCGTCCATGCCGCTTTCGGCCCGAAACGTCGAACCGACGCCGAACCTCAGCTGCGCGCCCAGATCAGGCCGAAGAGCGCGACGAGCGCCAGCGCCTGCAGCACGATGCGCGCCCGCTGCAGCATCTGCGAGCGTCGCGGCGAACCGGCCCGCGCCAGATTGGTCAGGCCGAGCACCAGCACGATCAGCACGCCGGCGAGCGAGAGGGCGAGCAGCACGGCGAACAGGGTCGTCATCGATCTCACTCCCGGTCGGAGAGCCGCCCCGCCAGTTTCGACAGGACGGTGTCGGAGAGAAGCCGCCGGAGCCAGCCCATCACCACCGTCGGCACGGTGATGGCGTGGGAGGCGCGCGGGCGGGCGCTCGTCAGCGCCACGACCAGTTTGTCGACGACCGCCTCCGGCCGCAACTTGAAGCGCGACGCCCCGCCGCGGCGGAGCCGTTCGAGCCGATGGCGATAGACTGCGGCATGGACCGATCCGGCGATGTCGACGTTGCGTTCGAAGGCCTCGATCGCATGGGCGACGAATCGGGTGGCGATCGGCCCCGGTCGGAGCGTCACGACCTCGATGCCCGAGCCGCGCAGCTCCATGCGCAGCACGTCGGTCAGGCCTTCGAGGGCGAATTTCGAGGCGACGTAGGCACCGCGATACTTCATGCCGACGATACCGAGCACCGAGGAGCACTGGACGATCCGCCCGCGCCCCGCCGCCCGCATCGCCGGGATCAAGCGCCGGGCGAGATCGTGCCAGCCGAAGACGTTGACCTCGAACTGGGCGCGCAGCACCGCCGGCGTCAGGTCCTCGACCGCGCCGAGCTGGCCGTAGGCGCCGTTGTTGAAGAGCGCGTCGATGCGGCCCCCGGTCTCGGCCAGCACCAGATCGGCGCAAGCGGCGATCGAGGCCGGATCGGAGAGTTCGAGGAAGACCGGCCGCACGCCGGAGATCGCCCCGAGCGCCGCCAGATCGTCGGCCCGCCGTGCCGTGGCGAAGACCCGCCAGCCCTCGCCCGCCAACCGCTCGACGGCGGCCCGGCCGATGCCCGACGAGGCCCCGGTGATCAGGATGCTGCGGGGGAAACCATCGGTCATCGCTCTCGCTCCGAAGCAAAGCACGCCGTCGTGCGTGCCGACGTTCTAGACGCAAGCGCACGAAAACGAAAACCGGCCGACTGTGTCGACCGGTTCCCGTGAGCTTCGATGACCGTGTGTGAATCTTGGATGACAGGTTGCCCGCCGGAAATCAACGGAAACACAAAAAGACGGTTAACTCGCGTTGCCCCTACGTCACCTACGACGATGCTCTTCATCGCGGGTCGAGACAAAAAAAGGCCGGCCGAAACATGTTCGGCCGGCAATGTCGTCGAGTCGGCGTCGAGAGATCCCCTGAACTCCCGACCCGCTCATCTTGGCAGGTCGTGGTCTGCGGCCAATCCCTGAAAAATCAGGGTGGCCGCGGCAATCAGTTGCCGCCGTCGAGCAGACGACGGGCGATGACCTGCGCCTGGATCTCGCCGGCACCCTCGAAGATGTTGAGGATGCGGGCGTCGCACAGCACGCGGCTGACCGGATATTCCAGCGCGAAACCGTTGCCGCCGTGGATCTGCAGCGCGTTGTCCGCCGCCGCCCAGGCGACGCGGGCGCCGAGCAGCTTGGCCATGCCGGCCTCGAGGTCGCAGCGCTGATCCTGATCCTTGCGGCGGGCGGCGAAATAGGTGAGCTGACGCGCCACCATGATCTCCACCGCCATCATCGCGAGCTTGTCGGCGACGCGCGGGAAGTGGATCAGCGCCTTGCCGAACTGCACGCGCTCCTGAGCGTAGCGCAGCCCGAGATCGAGCGCCGACTGGGCGACGCCGATGGCGCGCGCCGCGGTCTGGATGCGGGCGCTCTCGAAGGTCTGCATCAGCTGCTTGAAGCCCTGCCCCTCGACACCGCCGAGGAGGTTGGCCGCCGGCACCTTGAAGCCGTCGAAGGCGATCTCGTATTCCTTCATGCCGCGATAGCCGAGCACCTCGATCTCGCCGCCCGACATGCCTTCCGCCGGGAAGGGGTTCGCGTCGTTGCCGCGCGGCTTGGGCGCCAGCAACATCGACAGGCCCTTCCAGCCCGGCTCGTCCGGGTTGGTGCGCACCAGCAGCGTCATCAGATCGGCGCGGACCGGATGGGTGATCCAGGTCTTGTTGCCGTTGACGACGTAGTCGTCGCCCTGACGCACCGCGCGGGTGCGCAAGCTACCGAGATCCGAACCGGTGTTCGGCTCGGTGAAGACGGCGGTCGGCAGGATCTCGCCCGAGGCGAGCTTGGGCAACCACTCCTGCTTCTGCTCTTCGGTGCCGCCGCACAGGATCAGCTCGGCGGCGATCTCGGACCGGGTGCCGAGCGAGCCGACGCCGATATAGGCGCGCGACAGCTCTTCGGAGACGACGCACATCGATTCCTTGCCGAGACCGAGGCCGCCGTATTCCTCCGGGATGGTCAGGCCGAAGACGCCCATCTCCGCCATCTGCTGGATCAGCTCGAGCGGGATGTATTCGTTCTTCAGATGCCACTCGTGGGCAAAGGGAAGCACCGCGTCGACGGCGAGCTTGCGCATCTCGTCGCGGAACTGGTTGAGCGTCTCGTCGAGGCCGAGCTCACCGAAGGAGCCGGCGCCCTCGAGCCGCGTCATGGCGGCGACCAGCGCGGCGCGCACCGCCGGCGTGTTCCCGTGGGCGATCAGCGTCTCGACCGCCGGCACGCGGGCGGCCGCGGTCACCTCCGGCGAGACGCCCATGTCGGCGAGACGGACGAACTCGCCCTGATTCATCGGGATGCCGCCGAAGACCTGCGCCAGATATTCGCCGAAGGCGATCGAGACGATGTCGCGCTCGATCTCGCCGAACTGACCGGCCGCCGTCAGGCGCTCGGAGTAGTCGACCATTTCGCGAAGGCTCTCGACATAGGTCGCGAGCCAGGCGAGGCCGTGGGTGGCGCGCTGCTCGAGATCGACCAGCGCCGCGCTGACCTTGCCGTCCTTCACCACCTTCGTCCGCACGGCGTCCCGCGCCGCGGCATAGAGCCCGTCGAGAGCCGTGACGGCCTCGCGACCGAGGGCGATCAGGTCCAAATCGATTCGACCGTTGGAGGCGGCGGCCATGTCAGTGCTCCCCATGTCCCGACCTTCGCGGGATGCGCGGTCGGATCGTTTCGTGTTGTGCAGTGCGAAAGAAGCCGAAAGCCGCGCCGCTTGCAATGCGTCGAAAGGCGAGATCGGCGCTATCGCCGGTCGGCGAGCACGACGCCGAGCACGGTGACGCCGATGCCGGCGATCTGAACGAGGCTCAGCGTTTCGCCGAAGAGCAGCCAGGCCTCGGTGACGGCGGCGGGCGGCACCAGATAGATGAATGCCGCAGCGCGCGACACCTCGCCGCAGCGGATGAGATGCAGGAGCAGCCAGATCGCCCCGATCGACAGGCCCAGCACCGACCACGCCAGCGTCGCCGCAGAGCGCCAGTTGAGGTCGAAGCGCATCGGCTCGAGCAGGAAAGCGGCGAGGACCATCACCACCAGCGCGCCGACATATTGCAGCGTCGCCACGGCCAGCAGATGGCCGCCGGTCACCCGGCGCTTCTGGTAGAAGGTGCCGAGCGTCACCGCCAGCATCGCCGCGACGTTGACGCCGATCGGGACGGCGACCTGCGCCAGCGCCTCCGGCGTCAGGCCGAGGAGCTTGGGCGAGACGACGATGGCGATGCCGACGAAGCCGACGAGGAACCCGGCCGCCCGCCGCGCCCCGATCTTCTCCCCGGCGAGCATCGGTGCGAGCGACGCCGTCATCAGCGGCTGGAGTGCGGCGATCACCGCCGACAGGCCCGCCGGCACGCCGTGGGCGATCGCCCACCACACGCCGCCGAGGTAGAGCGCGTGGATCAGCACGCCCGAGCCCATGGCATGGAGGATCGCCCGCGGCTCGCGCGGATAGGGCGCCCGTATCGCCACGGTGATCGGCACCAGCACGGCGATGGCCGCGACGAAGCGGACAGCGAGGAAGGTCAGGGGATCGCCGTCCATCGCGGCGTATTTTCCCATGATCCAACCGGTCGACCAGATGGCGACGAAGAGCAGCGGCGCCGCCGTCAGCAGCGCGGAACGGCGCGCCATCAGTCCCTCCCCGGCGGTCGCGTATCCTTGTTTGGCCGGCAGGGTCGCATGCGCCCGCCCACGGCGGAACCCCCGTTCCGCGATTTGTTCGCAAGGACCGGAACGGTGTGCCGGCGCCCTCAGGCGCGCGGGTGGGTCTTGGCCCAGACGTCGAGGAGGCGGGCGGCATCGACCTCGGTGTAGATCTGCGTCGTCGACAGCGAGGCGTGGCCGAGCAGTTCCTGAATGGTCCTGAGATCGCCGCCGGCCCCAAGCAGATGGGTGGCGAAGGCATGGCGCAGCGCATGCGGCGTAGCACTGTCGTCGAGACCGAGCACGCCGCGCATCCGCTCCATCGCGAGTTGGATGATCCGCGGCGACAGCGCCCCGCCCTTCACCCCGCGGAAGAGCGGCTCGTCGGGGGGCAGATGCAGCGGGCAGAGCCGCAGATAGTCGTCGATCCGCGCCACGACCGCCGGCAGCACCGGCACGATCCGCGTCTTGCCGCCCTTGCCGGTGATCCTGAGCGCCCGCGTCTCCGCCGTCGGCGCCTCAGCCCGCTTGAGCCCGAGGGCTTCCGAGATGCGCAGGCCGCAGCCGTAGAGCAGCGCGAAGACCGCCGCGTCGCGCGCCGCCACCCACGGCTCCTCGGCGAGGCTCTCGCCGGCGTCGGCGAGCCGAAGCCCGGCCGAGGCCGTCACCGGATGCGGCAACGAACGCCCCGCCTTCGGCGCTCGAACGGCGCGATAGGGCGCGGCGTTCAGCCCCTCGCGGCGCTCGAGGAAACGGGCAAGCGAGCGGATGCCGGCGAGATTGCGCCCGAGCGTCCGCGCCCCCGCCTTCGCTCCGGTGCGCCGCCGGGCGAGGAAGGCACGCAGGTCGGCAGGGCGGAGTTCGGAGAGCGCCGCGATGGTCGGCGGGCTGCCGCGATGCTCGGTCAGAAACCGCAGGAACTGCTCGACGTCGCGCTCGTAGGCCTCGACCGTCTCGGGCGAGGCCCGCCGTTCGGCCGCGAGATGCCGACGCCACCGCTCCAGCGCCGCGACGAGGTCGGGGGCAGCCAAGATCAGGATCTCGGGCGAGCGTGAAGGCGCGTTCATCGGGGCTCCGGGGTGTGTCCGCGATGATCGCGCCGGCGTGGTTAAGGAAGCATGGCGTGGGCCGGACTCGCCCCCGCCCCCGCCCCCGCCTATCTTCCCCGAACCACCCGAGCTCCGATTCGCATGGCCTCACCCGTCGACGACCTCTTTGCCGGTTCCGATCCGCGCCCCGTCCCGACGGGGCCGCGCGTCGTGCCCGTGGTCGTGCCCGTCGCCCTCGACGTCGCCTATTCCTACCGGGTTCCGCGCGATCTCGACGTCGTCCCCGGCTCGATCGTCGAAGTGCCACTCGGGCCCCGCAAGGTGCTCGGCGTCGTCTGGGACGAGGAGCCGGGCTCCGGCCTGCGCGCCGGCGACAATCGCCTCAGGGAGATCGAACGCACCTTCGACTGCCCGCCTGTCTCCCCCGGCCTGCGCCGCTTCGTCGAGCGCCTCTCCCGCTACTATCTGATGCCGCGCGGCATGGTGCTGCGCATGGTGCTGCGCGCGCCGGAAGCGCTCGAACCGGAGGCGCCGATCCGCGGCGTCCGCCTCGCCGGGCCGCGCCCCGAGCGCATGACGGCGGCGCGCGCCCGCGTCCTCTCCGTGCTCGAAGACGACTTCGCCTGGTCGCGTACCGGGCTCGCGGCCTCGGCCGGCGTCTCCGCCTCGGTGGTCGACGGACTGATCGCCCAAGGCACGCTCGAAGAAGTCTGGCTGCCGCCCGGCCGTGCCCCCGCCGAACCCGATCCCGACCACGCCGGCAAGGCGCTCGGCCCCGACCAGAAGGCGGCGGCGGAAGAGCTGGTCGAAGGCGTGGCGGAAGGCCATTTCCGCGTCGACCTCCTCGACGGCGTCACCGGTTCCGGCAAGACCGAGGTCTATTTCGAAGCCGTCGCCGAGGTCGCCCGCCGGGGGCGTCAGGCGCTGGTGTTGCTGCCCGAGATCGCGTTGACGGCGGAATTCCTCGACCGTTTCGCCGAACGCTTCGGCGTCCGCCCGGCCGAGTGGCATTCGGAAGTCCCACCCAAGACCCGCGCCCGGGTCTGGCGCGGGGTCGCGACCGGCGAGGTCCGCGTCGTCGTCGGCGCCCGTTCCTCGCTCTTCCTGCCCTTCGCCGACCTCGGCCTGATCGTCGTCGACGAGGAACACGACGGCGCCTACAAGCAGGAGGACGGCGTCGTCTACAACGCCCGCGACATGGCGGTGCTGCGCGGCCGCATCGACGACTTCCCCGTGGTGCTGGCCTCCGCCACGCCGTCGCTCGAGACCTGGGTCAACGCCGAACAGGGCCGCTATCGCCGCCATGTCCTGCCGACCCGCGCCGGTGCCGGCCGCCTGCCGGAGATCCGCACCCTCGATCTGCGCGTCCACCGCCCCGACGTCGGCCGCTTCCTCGCCGCCCCCCTCGTCTCGGCGATCCGCGACACGATCGCCGGCGGGCGACAGGCCCTCCTTTTCCTCAACCGCCGCGGCTACGCGCCGCTGACGCTCTGCCGGTCCTGCGGCCACCGTTTCGAATGCCCGAACTGCTCGGCCTGGCTGGTCGAACACCGGTTCCGCGGCCAGCTGATGTGCCACCACTGCGGCCATTCGGTGCGCCGGCCCGACGCCTGTCCCGACTGCGGCGAGGTCGACGGGCTGGTCGCCGTCGGCCCCGGCATCGAACGCATCGCCGAGGAAGTGGCGGTGCTCTTTCCCGACGCCCGCCGTCTCGTACTTTCGTCCGACATGCCGGGTGGCAACCTGCGCATGAAGGCCGAACTCGCCGCCTTCGCGGAAGGCGCCGCCGACCTCGTGGTCGGCACCCAGATTCTCGCCAAGGGCCACAACTTCCCCCTGCTCGATCTGGTCGGCGTGGTCGACGCCGACCTCGGCCTCGCCCACGGCGATCTCCGTGCCGCGGAGAAGACCTTCCAGCTCGTCCAGCAGGTGACCGGCCGCGCCGGCCGTGCCTCGGGTGGAGCGCGTGCCTTCCTCCAGACCCGCGCCCCCGACCATCCCGTCCTCAGGGCGATCGTCTCGGGCGACCGCGACGGCTTCTACGAGCGCGAGAGCGAGGAACGCCGCCGCGCCGGCATGCCGCCCTACGGCCGCCTCGCCGGCATCGTCGTCTCGGCCGAGGCGCGCGAACCGGCCTTCGCCCATGCCCGCGCCATGGCCGCCTGCGCCCCCCGGGACGGCGACGCGATGGTCCTCGGACCGGCCGAGGCGCCGATCGCGATCGTGCGCGGCCGCCATCGTTTCCGCCTGCTGATGCGCACCGATCGGGCGACCGACATCCAGGCGAAGCTGCGCGAATGGATGGCGCAGTGTCCTCCCGTCCGCGGCGACCTGCGCGTGCAGATCGACGTCGACCCGCAGAGCTTCCTCTGACCCGCGGGTGGAAAGCGCGCTCGCAGGGGCACGACGAGCACCGCGGTAGCCGTCTTAGACTTTCGGAAAAGCCGCCGGTCGGCTTGTTGCGCAGGCCGGTTCGCTATGCTAGGACACCCCCGTCTTCGAAGGAAAAGTGCTTACAAGGCCTTGTCCGATCGAAATATTCCAAGGATTTCAAGGGCGTCCGGAGCGGTCATCGCGTCGAACGCCCGAATTGGCGTGGGGGTTCCGGACCGGTGGCAGAGACGACTTCGATCGTATCCGGCGTGGCTCGGCGCTATGCGAGCGCGCTCTTCGAAGTGGCCCTGGAAGGCGGCGCGATCGACGCCGTCGGCAAGGATCTCGAGACCTTCGGCGCCGCGCTCGCCGAAAGCGACGATCTCCGCCGCCTGGTGGGCTCCCCGGTGTTCTCCGCCGAGGAACAGAGCCGCGCGATCGGCGCGGTGCTCGCCAAGCTCGGCATCGGCGGCTTCGCCGCCAACTTCATCGGCCTGGCGGCGCGCAACCGCCGGCTGTTCGTCCTTCCCGGCATGATCGAGGCGTATCGCCAGCTGGTCGCGGCTCACCGCGGCGAGCAGGTGGCCGAAGTCACGTCGGCTCAGGCTCTCAACGAGGACCAGATCGCCTCGCTCAAGTCGGCCCTCTCGGGTGTCGGCGACAGCAAGGAAATCCGGATCGTCCCGAAGGTGGATCCCTCGATCATCGGCGGCCTCATCGTCAAGGTGGGCTCCCGCATGATCGACACCTCGCTCAAGACGAAACTCACTTCTCTCAAGGTCGCACTGAAAGAGGTCCGCTGATGGATATTCGGGCAGCGGAAATTTCCGCAATCCTCAAGGAGCAGATCAAGAACTTCGGCCAGGAAGCCGAAGTTTCGGAGGTCGGCCAGGTTCTGTCCGTCGGCGACGGCATCGCGCGTGTGCATGGCCTCGACAAGGTCCAGGCCGGCGAGATGGTCGAGTTCGCCAACGGCACCCGCGGCATGGCGCTGAACCTCGAGGTCGACAACGTCGGCATCGTCATCTTCGGCTCCGACCGTGAGATCAAGGAAGGCGACGTCGTCAAGCGCACCGGCGCCATCGTCGACGTGCCGGTCGGCAAGGGCCTGCTCGGCCGCGTCGTCGACGCGCTCGGCAACCCGATCGACGGCAAGGGCCCGATCGACACCACCGAGCGTCGCCGCGTCGACGTCAAGGCGCCGGGCATCATCCCGCGCAAGTCGGTGCACGAGCCGATGTCGACCGGCCTCAAGGCCGTCGATGCGCTGATCCCGATCGGCCGTGGCCAGCGCGAGCTGATCATCGGCGACCGTCAGACCGGCAAGACCGCGATCGCGCTCGACACCATCCTGAACCAGAAGCCGATCAACGCCACGGGCGACGAGAGCCAGAAGCTCTACTGCGTCTACGTCGCGATCGGTCAGAAGCGTTCGACCGTCGCCCAGTTCGTGAAGGTCCTCGAGGAGCAGGGTGCTCTCGAGTACTCGATCGTCGTGGCCGCCACCGCCTCCGACGCCGCGCCGATGCAGTTCATCGCGCCCTTCGCCGGCTGCGCCATGGGCGAGTTCTTCCGCGACAACGGCATGCACGCCGTCATCATCTACGACGACCTTTCCAAGCAGGCCGTCGCCTACCGTCAGATGTCGCTCCTCCTGCGCCGTCCGCCGGGCCGCGAAGCCTATCCGGGCGACGTGTTCTATCTGCATTCCCGCCTGCTCGAGCGCGCGGCGAAGCTGAACAAGGACAACGGCCTCGGTTCGCTGACCGCTCTGCCGGTCATCGAGACCCAGGCGAACGACGTGTCCGCCTACATCCCGACCAACGTGATCTCGATCACCGACGGTCAGATCTTCCTCGAGACCGATCTGTTCTACCAGGGCATCCGCCCGGCGGTGAACGTCGGCCTCTCGGTCTCCCGCGTCGGTTCTTCGGCGCAGGTCAAGGCGATGAAGCAGGTCGCCGGCAAGATCAAGGGCGAGCTCGCGCAGTACCGCGAAATGGCGGCCTTCGCGCAGTTCGGCTCCGACCTCGACGCGGTGACCCAGCGTCTGCTCAATCGTGGTGCTCGCCTCACCGAGCTCCTCAAGCAGCCGCAGTTCTCGCCGCTCAAGACCGAAGAGCAGGTCTGCGTGATCTACGCCGGCATCAACGGCTACCTCGACGCGATCCCGGTCGCTTCGGTCGGCGCCTACGAGCAGGGCCTCCTGCGTCACCTTCGCTCCGAGCATGCCGCTCTTCTCGACGGCATCCGCGAGAAGAAGGAACTGACGGCCGAACTCGGCGCTTCGCTGAAGTCCGTCGTCGAGGCCTACACCAAGTCCTTCGCCTGATCGGCGACGAGACCTGGAAACCCGCCGATCTTCGGGGCGCGCGCAAGCCGTGTGCGCCCCGGTCGGCGACGAGAGAGCCGGGCGCGCCCGGTTCCCACGCTCGAGGATAGGACGGCCCGATGCCGAGCTTGAAGGATCTCAGAAATCGCATCGCCTCGGTCAAGGCGACGCAGAAGATCACGAAGGCCATGCAGATGGTGGCTGCGGCGAAGCTGCGGCGTGCCCAGCAGGCGGCCGAATCCGCGCGGCCCTTCGCCGAACGGATGACCGGCGTGCTCGCCAATCTGGCCGGCGCCTTCGACGGTCGCCCCGATGCCCCGGCGCTGCTGGCCGGCACCGGTCGCGACGACGTGCGGCTGCTGGTGGTGTGCACCGCCGAGCGCGGCCTGTGCGGCGCCTTCAACTCGTCGATCGCCCGTCTGGCGCGCGACACCGCCAATCGCCTGATCGGCGAGGGCAAGACGGTCAAGATCCTCTGCGTCGGCCGCAAGGGCGCCGATGCCCTGCGCCGCACCTTCGCCGACAAGATCGTCGAGGTGATCGAGTTCAAGGCCGTCAAGCAGCTCGGCTACGATCATGCCGACGGCGTCGGCAAGAAGATCCTGGCGATGTACGAGGCCGGCGAATTCGACGTCGCCACCCTGTTCTATTCGCGCTTCAAGTCGGTGATCCAGCAGATCCCCACCGCTCAGCAGATCATCCCGGCCGAGATCTCGGCCGAGGCGAAGCAGGCGGCGGCGGGCGCGGTCTACGAATGCGAGCCGAGCGAGGAGGAGATCCTGGCGGATCTCCTGCCGCGCAACGTCTCGACGCAGATCTTCCGGGCTCTGCTCGAGAACGCCGCGTCGGAACAGGGCTCGCGCATGTCGGCCATGGACAACGCGACGCGCAACGCCGGTGAAATGATCAAGAAGCTGACGACGACCTACAACCGGTCGCGTCAGGCCATGATCACCAAGGAACTCATCGAAATCATCTCGGGCGCCGAAGCGGTCTGAGCACTTATTCAGAGGACAAAACGATGGCTGACAGCAAGATCGGTCGTATTCGTCAGGTGATGGGTGCCGTCATCGACGTTCAGTTCGACGACCACCTCCCGGCGATTCTGAACGCGCTCGAGACCACCAACAACGGTTCCCGTCTGGTGCTCGAAGTCGCGCAGCATCTGGGCGAGAACACCGTTCGCACGATCGCCATGGACTCGTCCGAGGGCCTCGCCCGCGGTCAGGAAGTGGTCGACACCGGTCTGCCGATCGCGGTTCCGGTCGGTGCCGGCACGCTCGGCCGCATCATGAACGTCATCGGCGAGCCGGTCGACGAACTCGGCCCGATCGTCCACACCGACCGTCGTCCGATCCACGCCTCGGCCCCGACCTTCGCCGAGCAGTCGACGGAAGCCGAGATCCTGGTCACCGGCATCAAGGTCGTCGACCTGCTGGCGCCCTACTCCAAGGGTGGCAAGATCGGCCTGTTCGGCGGCGCCGGCGTCGGCAAGACCGTTCTGATCATGGAACTGATCAACAACGTCGCCAAGGCGCACGGTGGTTACTCGGTGTTCGCCGGCGTCGGCGAGCGCACCCGTGAGGGCAACGATCTCTACTACGAGATGATCGAGTCCAAGGTGAACGTCGACCCGCACGAGAACGACGGCTCGGCCGCCGGTTCGAAGTGCGCCCTGGTCTACGGTCAGATGAACGAGCCCCCGGGCGCCCGCGCCCGCGTCGCGCTCGCCGGCCTCACCGTCGCCGAGTCCTTCCGCGACGAAGGCCAGGACGTGCTGTTCTTCGTCGACAACATCTTCCGCTTCACCCAGGCGGGTTCGGAAGTGTCGGCGCTGCTCGGCCGCATCCCGTCGGCGGTGGGCTATCAGCCGACGCTCGCCACCGAGATGGGCGCCCTGCAGGAGCGCATCACCACCACCAACACCGGTTCGATCACCTCGGTGCAGGCCATCTACGTGCCCGCCGACGACCTGACCGACCCGGCGCCGGCCGCCTCCTTCGCCCATCTGGACGCGACGACCGTTCTGTCGCGCTCGATCGCCGAAAAGGGCATCTACCCGGCGGTGGACCCGCTCGACTCGACCTCGCGCATCCTGTCGCCGCTGGTCATCGGTGAAGAGCACTACGGCGTCGCCCGTAAGGTCCAGGCGATCCTCCAGCGCTACAAGGCGCTGCAGGACATCATCGCGATCCTGGGCATGGACGAGCTGTCGGAAGAGGACAAGATCTCGGTCGCCCGCGCCCGCAAGATCGAGCGCTTCCTGTCGCAGCCCTTCCACGTCGCCGAAGTCTTCACCGGCAGCCCGGGCAAGCTGGTGAGCCTCAAGGACACCATCCGCGGCTTCAAGGGCCTGTGCGACGGCGACTACGATCACCTTCCGGAGGCCGCCTTCTACATGGTCGGCACCATCGAAGAGGCGATCGAGAAGGCCAAGAAGCTCGCCGCCGAGGCGGCCTGATCGAAGACCGGTTCGGCCGGGCTCGCGCCCGGCCGCCACTCCGATGAAGAACGGGCCCCGCGTGCGGGGCCGTGACACGAGGCGAACATGGCCGAACCCTTCAAGTTCGAACTGGTCTCTCCGGCGCGTCTGGTCCTCTCCGAGGACGTCGCGCAGGTGATGGTCCCCGGCGCCGACGGCGACTTCACCATGCTGAAGGGCCATTCGCCGTTCATGACCACCCTGCGTCCGGGCGTCGTCGAATCGACCTCGGCGGCGGGCAAGGTCACCCGGATCTTCGTGCGCGGCGGCTTCGCCGACGCCTCGCCGGCCGGTCTCACCATCCTCGCCGAACAGGCGATCGCGGTGGAAGACCTCAAGGCCGACGTGATCGCCAAGGAGATCAAGGACGCCGAGGAGGACCTCGCCGACGCCAAGTCGCCCGAGGCCAAGCGCGTCGCGCAGCAGAAGCTCGACCAGCTCAAGGCGGTCTTCGCCGCCGCGCCGACCGCCCACTGAGCGATCCGCCGATCCCGGCGAACCGAACACGAAGAAGGCCCCGATCGTCGATCGGGGCCTTCTTCGTTTCATGATTCGATCGTCGGGGAGGAGCGCCCGTCCCTCAGCCGAGCGCGATGTCGGGGCGGACCGCGGCGATCGCCGCGGCCGAACGACGCATCGCCTCTTCGCTGGCGAAGTCGCCGATCTCGATCGCCGAACCGTCGCGGGCGTCGATCAGGAAGAGATGCCAGAGGCTGCCGCCGATCACGTCCTCGCGCAGCGCGCCGAGCGTGCCGCAGTCTTCGTAGGAGAGATGCCGGCTGATGCCGGTGCCGAAGCGGGTGCGCAGCTCCTCGACCACGCTCGCCGAGGCGCCGTGGAAGGAGACCACCCGCTCGATGCCCGACAAGGCCGCAGTGACGCCGGCCGAGCCGAGCGCGATCGACAGACCGCAGCCGAACCAGACGAAGGCGTCGGGGAAGAGATCGAGACCCGGCCGCGCCAGCACGATCACCGACACCGCGGCGGTCAGCAGTGCGCCCGACAGCGTGCCGACGGCCCCGCGCCAGGCACCGTCGACCGGCTGGGCGAAGCCGATGGATCCCTTGTCCTGCATGACCGTCGTATGCGCCTCGACCATGGTCTTCCCCCGTCGCGTGGTGTTCGGAGGGAAGTGTGGTCGAACATGGTCAACGAAGGCTTAAGCCCTTGCCGCGTAGGGCGCGAAGGCCTCGGCGACGCGGTCGTAGACCGGCTTCTTGAACGGAATGATCATGCCCGGCAGATTGGCGAGCGGCTCCCAGCGCCATTCGGCGAACTCGCGCTCGCCTTCCGGCGGGTTGTCGATGTCGATCTCCGTCTCGTCGCCGTCGAAGCGGAAGGCGAACCACTTCTGGGTCTGGCCGCGCCACTTGAAGCGCCAGCGCTCGCCGACGACGGAACGCGGAATGTCGTAGGTATACCAGTCGGGCGCCTCGGCGATCAGCGTGGCGGAGCGCACGTTGGTCTCCTCCCACAGCTCGCGCTTGGCCGCCTCGAACGGGTCCTCGCCCGGATCGATGCCGCCCTGCGGCATCTGCCACTCGTGACCGGGAGCGACGTGCTCGACCAGCCCCTCGTTGGCGCGCCGGCCGATCCAGACGAGACCGGCGCGGTTGATCAGGCAGATGCCGACGCAGGGACGATAGGGAAGGCTCTCGAAATCGGTCACGTCACGGCTCCCGGATTGTTGCGCCGAGGAGACTTAGCCCATCCCTCGTGCCTCGTCACCGGCCGCGCCGGCGCTTCTTCCTTGAAATGGCGGGCCGCACGGTTCAATGTCGAAAGGCCGGGTGGTTCGCCCGGTCGGTTCATGGCAACTCGGAGTGAATGAGAGTCCGTTCTCGATACCCCAGCGCTGCCCCGAGCCGCACTCGAGAGGAGGTCACTCACCTGCCTGCCCAACAGACCCGCGAAGCGCTGGCCGCTTCGATCCCGATGGCCGCGAAGACCGCAGCCGACCGTTCCTGGCCCAGCGCCGAGGTGATCGCCGAAGCGGCGAAGAAGAGCCTCGACGACAGCAAGGCCGAAGACATCGTCGTCCTCGACATCGCCGAGAAGTCCTCCCTCGCCGACCGCCTGGTCGTCGCGTCGGGCCGCTCGCATCGCCATGTCGGCGCCATCGCCGACCGTCTCATCGAAGATCTCGAGAAGATCGGCGTCGAGAACCTGCGCGTCGAAGGCCTGCCCCACTGCGACTGGGTGCTGGTCGACGCCGGCGACGTTCTGATCAACCTCTTCCGTCCCGAGGTGCGCGGCTTCTACGCCCTCGAGAAGATGTGGTCGGCCGACGCGCCCGCGCCGCGTCGCTGATCCGGAGGGGGTCCCCTTGCGCGTGACCATCGCGGCGGTCGGCCGAATGAAGGCCGGCCCCGAGCGGGACTTGCTCGACCGCTATCTCGACCGTGCCGGCAAACAGGGCCGGCCGCTCGGCATCACGCGCGTCGAGGTCCGCGAGATCGGCGAATCGCGGGCCGCCCGTCCCGACGACCGCAAGGCCGAAGAGGCCGCCCTCCTGCTCGAACCGCTCGCCGACGGCGCCTTCGTCGTCGTCCTCGACGAGACCGGGACGACCCTGACGTCGGAAGCCTTCGCCGACCTCGTCGCCGCGCGCCTGCGCGACGGCCGCGATCTCGCCGTGCTGATCGGCGGCCCCGACGGCCACGGCCCCGCCGCCCGGACCCGCGCCGACCTCAAGCTCGCCTTCGGCGCCATGACCTGGCCGCACCAGATCGTCCGCATTCTCGCGGCCGAACAGATCTACCGCGCCGCCACCATCCTCGCCGGCCACCCCTATCACCGCGCCTGAGCGGCGGGGCGAGGCACGGTCGACCACACGAAGGCGTTGCGGCCCTCCCGCCGAGAGACGACCATCGGCGAGACGCGAATCGCCGCGCGAGCCCGAGATCGATGTGCCAGACCGCCGCCCCTTCAGCGCCCCGCGACGCCCGCCGCCTCCGCGCGGCGGCGGCGGCGCTGCTCGTGGCGACGGGAGCCGCGCTCTTCGCTCGCCCGGCCGACGCTCAGCCCGCTTCGCCGCCCGTCACACAGACCGCCCCGGACGCCGATCGACGCGCCGCCCTGCGCACCGAGCTCGACGCCGTGTTGCACGACATCGCACTGGGCAAGGAGCGTCAGGCCGCCATCCTCGCCGAGATCGAGACTCTGGCGCGCGATCGCGGTCGCCTCGCCCAGGAACTCGTCCGCCTCGCCGACCGGCTGCGCGAGGCCGAAGGCCGACTCGCGGTGACGGAAAGGCGCATCGGCGATCTCGAGCGCGATCTCGGCCGCGCTCGCAAGGCCTTCGAGGGACGCCGCGCCGTGCTCGCCGACGTGCTCGCCGCCCTCCAGCGCATGAGCCGCAAACCGCCGCCGGCGATCGTCGTGCGGCCTTCCGACGCGCTCGCCGCCGTCCGCTCGGCGATCCTCGCCGGCGCCGTCCTGCCGGAACTGCGCGATCAGGCCGACGCGCTCCTCGCCGACCTCCAGGCGATCGAGGCACTGGAGAAGAGCGCCGCCGCCGAGCGCGATCGCTTCCGCGCCGAGGGCGAGGATCTCGTCGCCGAGCGCCGCCGGGTCGAACTGCTGGTCGCCGAACGTCGCAAGGCCGAGACCGAACGCGAGGCGGGCCTCGACGCCGAGCGCCGCAGGATCGAGGAGCTCGCCGCCAAGGCCGGATCGCTCAAGGATCTCGTCGCCACGCTCGATGCCGCTCAGGCGAAGCCGAAGCCCGGCGATCGTGCCGCCGGCGCCGATCTCGGCGAGGCGCGCGGCCGTCTGCCGCTGCCGATCGTCGGTGAGACGATCCTGCGTTTCGGCGAGACCGACGCCGCCGGCATGGCCGCCAAGGGCATCTCGATCGCGGCGCGGGCGGGCACCGCGGTCACGTCTCCGTGTGACGGCACCGTTCTCTTCGCCGGCACCTTCCGATCCTACGGCAAACTCTTGATCATCAACGGCGGCGGCGGGTATCATGTCGTTCTTGCCGGAATGGAACGGATCGACGTGGAGATCGGGCAAACCGTGCTGGCCGGCGAACCGGTCGGACTGATGGGCGCCCGCCCTCAGATGGTGACGGGCGCCGGGTCTGCCACGGAAAAGCCGATCCTCTATGTCGAATTCAGAAAAGACGGTACGTCCATAGACCCCTCGCCCTGGTGGGCTCGGGCGCGTGACGAAAAGGTTCGCGGATGATGCGCAAAGTTTCGCTGGTGATGCTCGGTGTCCTGCTCGGATCCGCCTCTATGCTCGGGTTCGGCGAGGTCCGGCGGTTCCTGGCGGGCGACGCCGTCGCCGCCGCCTCGGCCGACACCTATCGGCAGCTCAATCTCTTCGGCGACGTGTTCGAGCGCATTCGCTCCGACTACGTCGAGCAGCCCGACGATTCGAAGCTGGTGGAGAGCGCCATCAACGGCATGCTCACCTCGCTCGATCCGCACTCGAGCTACATGTCGCCGAAGTCCTTCAAGGACATGCAGGTGCAGACCCGCGGCGAGTTCGGCGGCCTCGGCATCGAGGTGACGATGGAGGACGGCCTGGTCAAGGTCGTCGCGCCGATCGACGAGACCCCGGCGGCGCGTGCCGGCGTGCGCGCCGGCGACATCATCACCCAGCTCGACGGCGACGAGGTCAAGGGCCTCAGCCTCAACCAGGCGGTCGACAAGATGCGCGGCCCGGTCAACGCGCCGATCACGCTGACGATCAAGCGCGACGGCGTGGCCGAGCCGCTGCAGATCAAGATCGTCCGCGACACCATCCGCATCAAGTCGGTGCGCTCGCGCGAAGAGGGCGGCGACGTCGGCTATCTGCGCATCACGCAGTTCAACGAGCAGACCTTCGACGGCCTCAAGGACTCGATCGACAAGATCAAGAAGGACATTCCGTCCGACAAGCTGAAGGGCTACGTCCTCGATCTGCGCAACAACCCCGGCGGCCTGCTCGATCAGGCGATCTCGGTCTCCGACGCCTTCCTCGAGAAGGGCGAGATCGTCTCCACCCGCGGCCGCAACGCCGAGGAGAGCCAGCGTTACAACGCACGGGCCGGCGATCTGACCGACCACAAGCCGGTGGTGATCCTGGTCAACGGCGGTTCGGCCTCGGCCTCCGAGATCGTCGCCGGCGCCCTGCAAGACCACAAGCGGGCGACCGTCGTCGGCACCCGCTCCTTCGGCAAGGGCTCGGTCCAGACCATCATCCCGCTCGGCCAGAACGGCGCCATCCGCCTGACGACCGCGCGTTACTACACGCCGTCGGGCCGTTCGATCCAGGCCAAGGGCATCGAGCCCGACATCGAGATCCTGCAGGACACGCCCGAGGATCTGAAGGGCAAGGACGACACCAAGGGCGAGGCGAGCCTCAAGGGTCACCTCAAGAACCCGAACGACGGCACCGCCACCGACGAGAAGACCGGTTCGCAGGCCTACGTGCCGCCGGAGCAGAAGGACGACAAGGCGCTGAACTACGCCTACGACCTGCTGCGCGGCATCAAGGTCAACGCCGCCTTCCCGCCGAACCCCAAGGTCGCCGTGCCGAATTGATCGGACGTGACGTCTCGGGCAGGGCCGCCGAATATGTGTTCGGCGGCCCTGCTGATTCGCGGGTCCCCCTTCGATGCGGCATGCGGCGCCGGACATCGTCGGCGAGGCACTGGAAACCTGGGAGAGAGCGGCCATGGCCGGCGATCTCGACGCCCCTCTCGGACTGACGAGGCCGCGTCCCTTCTGGACGCGCATCCCCTTCGGAGCGGCCGGGCTCGGCATCATCGGGCTGGTCGCCGTCTCGCTCGGCGTCTGGGCGGTCTTCGTGCGCGACCCGCGCGGCGGCGAGCCGCAGGCCGTGGTCAAGCTCGATCGTTCCAAGACCGGCATCGCCAAGGACGACGTCGCCGTCGCCGATGGTCGGCCCGAGGCCCCCGACGCCGTCAAGCCGGGCGAACCGGCGGTGAGCGAACTCGCCCCCGCCCCCGACAAGGGTCTCGTTCCGGTCCCGCCGCGCCGGGTGCCGGAGACGACGGAAGGCCAGCCGCTGTCGACCCAGCCGATCGCCCGCGTCTCGGAGAAGACCCGCTGGGGCGTGCTGCCGCGCATCGCCACCGACGGCACCCGCCCGCTCGACGTCTATGCCCGCCCCGCCCCGCGGCGGCCGCAGGCGACGCCGCGCATCGCGCTGGTGGTCGGTGGCCTCGGCATCTCGCAGACCTCGACGCAGGAGGCCCTGCGCGTCCTCGGCCCCGACGTGACACTCGCCTTCGCCCCCTACGGCGCCAGCCTCGAGCGCTGGATGCAGAAGGCCCGCGGCGACGGCCACGAGCTGCTGCTGCAGCTCCCGATGGAACCCTTCGACTATCCCGACAACGATCCCGGTCCGCAGACGCTGATCGCCTCGTCCCCGACCGAGGCCAACACCGATCGGCTGATGACGCTGCTCGGGCGGCTGACCAACTATGTCGGCGTCGTCAACTACATGGGTGCCCGCTACACCGCCGACCCGACCGCGCTCGGCGCGACGCTCGCCGAGCTGACCGGTCGTGGCCTGATGTATCTCGACGACGGCGGCTCCTCGCGCTCGGTGGCCGAGCCGGTGGCCCGCACCGCCCGCACCCCCTTCGCCAAGGCCGACGTGGTGATCGACGAGGTCGCCCGTGACGACGCCATCCGCGCCCGCCTGACCCAGCTCGAGCAGATCGCCCGCACCAAGGGCGTCGCCATCGGAACGGCCTCCGCCCTGCCGATCTCGCTGCGCAATCTCGAGAGCTGGACCAAGTCGTTGGAGAGCCGCGGCCTGGTTCTGGTGCCGGTGTCGTCGCTCGCCGGCAGCGGGGCGGCGAACTGAGTTCTTGAGCAGGTTCTCATCGCTCGGGCGGACCCGCCCGAGCGGAGCGTGCCCTAGACCCCGAGGCCGCGGCGCCTGAGATCGGTCGAGGACAGCGCGTTGCGCGGTCCCTCGAGGAAGACCCAGGCCGGCGCCGGGCGGTTCGCCAGTGCCGAGGCCCGACCCTCCGCGATCCGCGCGCCCGCGAGCGTCCGCGCCGCCGGCGACGACAGCACCGCCATCGTCGCCTCGGGACGATCGACGATCGCCATCGGCACGGTGGAGGCGATCCGCCGCCACGCCTGCCAGCGGTGGAAACCGGCGAGATTGTCCGCCCCCATCACCCAGACGAAGCGCACGCCCGGCCGCGTCGCCGCCAGCCGTTCGACCGTCTTCCAGGTGTAGGGCGAGCCGAAGGCCGCCTCGAAGCCGGTGACGGTGATGCGCGGATCGTCCATCAGCCGCCGCGCCGCCGCGATCCGCGCGGCGAGCGTCGGCAGGCCGGCCTTCTCCTTCAAGGGATTGCCGGGTGTGACCAGCACCCACAGCCGATCGAGACGCAGGCGGCGCAGCGCCGTTTCCGCGACGTGGACGTGGCCGGCGTGCGGCGGGTTGAACGACCCGCCGAAGAGGCCGATGCGCATGCCGGGAAAGGACGGCGGCACGACGAGATCGCCGCGCGCCGCAGCACCCGCCCGATCCACCCGAGGGCCAGCCGCGCCGTCCATCACACCGGCCGCGTCTGGCCGGTACCGCGGACGCGATAGTTGAACGAGACGAGCTGATCGACGCCGACCGGCCCGCGCGCGTGCATCTTGCCGGTGGCGATGCCGATCTCCGCCCCCATGCCGAACTCGCCACCGTCGGCGAACTGGGTCGAGGCGTTCCACAGGAGGATCGCCGAATCGATCTCGGAGAGGAACCGCTCGGCGGTCGCGGCATCGTCGGTGACGATCGCCTCGGTGTGGTGCGAGCCGTAGGTCTCGATGTGGGCGATCGCCCCGTCGACCCCGTCGACCAGAGCGACGGAGATGATCGCGTCGAGATATTCGGTCGACCAGTCGGCATCGGTCGCCGGAACCGCATCCGGCACCAGCGCCAGCACCTCGGCCGAGGCGCGGATCTCGCAGCCCTTCGCGCGCAGACCCGCGATGACGGGCATGAGATGGGTCGCGGCACAGGCGCGATCGACCAACAGCGTCTCGGCCGCGCCGCAGATGCCGGTGCGCCGCATCTTGGCGTTGGCGACGATCGCGACCGCCATGTCGAGATCGGCCGCCTTGTCGACGTAGACGTGGCAGATGCCTTCGAGATGCGAGAAGACCGGCACCCGGGCCTCCGTCTGGACGCGCGCGACGAGGCTCTTGCCGCCGCGCGGCACGATCACGTCGATCGCGCCCGAAAGGCCGGTGAGCATCGCCCCGACCGCCGCACGGTCGGGCGTCGGCACCAGCTGCACCGCATCTTGCGGAAGACCCGCCGAAGCGAGGCCGCGCCGGAGCGCCGCCACGATGACGCTCGACGAGCGCAGCGCGTCGGAGCCGCCGCGCAGGATCGCCGCATTGCCCGCCTTGAGGCACAGCGCGCCGGCATCTGCCGTCACGTTCGGCCGGCTCTCGTAGATGATGCCGATGACGCCGAGCGGCGTCGCCACCCGCTCGATCTTCAGCCCGTTCGGCCGCTCCCAGGCGGACAGCACCCGGCCGACCGGATCGGGCAGAGCCGCGATGTCCTCGAGGCCCGTGGCCATCGCCTCGATGCGGGCGGGGTTCAGGATCAGCCGGTCGACGAAGGAGCCGGAGAGGCCCTTGGCGCGCCCTTCGGCGACGTCCTTGTCGTTCTCGGCGATGATCTCGGCCGTCGCCTTGCGGATCTCGGCGGCCATCGCACGAAGGGCCGCGTCCTTGGCGGCGGTCGGCGCCAGGGCGAGACCGCGGGCCGCGGCGCGGGCGCGGGCGCCCATCTCGTTCATCAGCGCATCGACGTCGTTCACGTCCGCCATCACTCGCCCCTCATCACCAGATGGTCGCGGTGGATCATCTCCGTCCGCCCTGTATAGCCGAGAATGTCTTCCACTTCATGGGACTTGCGGCCGAGGATGGCGACCGCGTCGGCGGCGTCGAAGGCGACGAGACCGCGGCCCAGCTCCTCGCCGGTCGGCCCGACCACCCGCACGGTGTCGCCGCGGGCGAAGGCGCCCTCGACCCGCGTGCAGCCGGCCGGCAGCAGGCTCTTGCCCGACCGCAGCGCCCGCACCGCCCCCGCATCGATCGCGATCGTGCCGTGATCGTCGAGCGACCCGGCGATCCACTTCTTGCGCGCCGTCACCGGATCGGCCGAGGGCTCGAACCAGGTGGCGCGTTCGCCCGCCGAGATCGCCGAGAGCGGGCTCATCCGCTTGCCCAGCGTTATGACCATCGCCGTGCCGCCGTCGGTGGCGATCTTGCCGGCGTCGATCTTGGTCTTCATGCCGCCGCGCGACAGTTCCGAGCCCGCACCGCCGGCCATCGCCTCGATCTCGGGCGTGATGCGCTCGACCACCGGAATGTGCGCGGCGTTCGGGTCCTGCGCCGGCGGGGCGGTATAGAGCCCGTCGATGTCGGAGAGCAGCACCAGACAGTCGGCGCCGACCATGGTGGCGACGCGCGCCGCCAGCCGGTCGTTGTCGCCGTAGCGAATCTCGGTGGTCGCCACCGTGTCGTTCTCGTTGATGATCGGCACGGCATGCGCCTCGAGCAGCGTCCCGAGCGTCGCGCGCGCGTTGAGATAGCGTCGGCGATCCTCGGTGTCGTCGAGGGTGAGCAGGATCTGCGCGGCGATGAAACCGTGACCGCCGAGGATCTCGGAATAGGCCCGCGCCAGCGCGATCTGGCCGACGGAGGCTGCTGCCTGGCTCTGCTCCAGCGCCAGAGGCCGCCGCGGCAGGCCGAGCCGCCCACGCCCCAGCGCGATGGCGCCGGAGGAGACGAGCAGCACTTCGCGGCCCGCCTTCATCAGCCGCGCCACGTCGGCCGCGAGGCTCTCGAGCCAGGCCCAGTGGATGTCCCCGGTCGCCTTGTCGACGAGCAGGGCGGAGCCGATCTTCACGACGATGCGGCGATAGTCTTCCAGACGACGGTTCATGATGGGCAAACCCCGGAATCCGCGCGCCGCTGTCGCGGCGGGATCGGCTCGCCTTAGCGACGAACCGACATGGGATCAAGCGTTTCGCAGCCTTTCGCGACGAAACGTCCGGAGCTTCACGGTCGCCAGGGTTCGTCCTTGGCCGCCGGCACGTCGAGATCGGCGGCGTCCGCCTGATCGATGGCGCGGCGCAGCGCGCGCAGCACCTTCTCGACGTTCTCGCCGGTCGGCGCGGAGAGCTCGAGCGGCACGCGGCGCGCCGCCTTCTTCAGCGCGGCGGCCTTCTCGGCGCGCTCCTCGGGCGTCAGGCTGTCGACCTTCGACAGCGCGACGATCTCCGGCTTGTCGGCCAGACCACCGCCGTAGGCCTTCAGCTCCTTGCGGATGGTCTTGTAGGCCTTGGCGACGTCGTCCTGGGTGCCGTCAACCAGATGCAGCAGCACGCGGCAGCGCTCGACGTGACCGAGGAAGCGGTCGCCGAGGCCGAGGCCCTCGTGGGCGCCCTCGATGAGACCCGGAATGTCGGCGAGCACGAACTCGCGCGCGTCGACCCGGACGACGCCGAGGCCGGGATGGAGCGTGGTGAAGGGATAGTCGGCGATCTTCGGCTTCGCCGCCGTCACCGCGGCGAGGAAGGTCGACTTGCCGGCATTGGGCAGACCGACGAGACCGGCATCGGCGATCAGCTTCAGCCGCATCCACAGCCAGCGCTCGATGCCCTCTTCGCCGGGATTGGCGCGGCGCGGCGCCCGGTTGGTCGAGGACTTGAAGCGGTCGTTGCCGAAGCCGCCGTTGCCGCCGCGCGCCAGCAGCACGCGCTCGCCCACCTCCGTCATGTCGGCGACCAGCGTCTCGCCGTCTTCCTCGAAGATCTGCGTGCCCTTGGGCACGCGCAGGACGACGTCGTCGCCCTTGGCGCCGTGGCGATTGCGGCCCATGCCGTGCTGGCCGGTCTTGGCCTTGAAGTGCTGCTGATAGCGGTAGTCGATCAGCGTGTTGAGACCGTCGACGCATTCGGCCCAGACGTCGCCGCCACGGCCGCCGTCGCCGCCGTCCGGTCCGCCGAACTCGATGAACTTCTCGCGGCGGAACGAGACCGACCCGCCACCGCCGTCGCCCGAGCGGATGAAGACCTTGGCCTGATCGAGAAACTTCATCGCATCACCTCGTGCCGGGGAGCGTGCCCCTGCCCGCTCCCGCTCGCGTCGGCCGGCGTCACGCTCCGACGCCGGTCTTCGCCCAATTCTTGATCGACGTCCAGATCGACCGCTCCAGACGGAACCGATCGACCGGAACCATGCCGCGGTGGAAGAGCGACGGCCCCATGCCCTGACCGGCATACTGGAAGCCGCACTTCTCGAGCACCCGCCGCGAGGCGCCGTTGGTCACCCGTGTCGCCGCTGCGATCGCGCCCGCGTCGAGGCTCTGGAAGGCGAAGTCGCAGAGCGCCTGCACCCCCTCCGTCGCCAGACCGCGGTCCCAGAAGGGCCGGCCGATCCAGTAGCCGAGCACGAAACGTTCGCCGTCGCGCGGCATCAGGCTCGCGGTTCCGACGAAGTCCGCACCACCCGTCCCGTCCTTCAGATAGAGGCCGAGGCTCCAGCGCGCCGGACCGACCTCGGCGTTGTCGATGAAGGCGAGCGCATCGTCGACCCCGTAGGGGTGCGGCAGACTGGCGAGATTCTCCGCCACGCCGGCATCGTTGGCGAGATCGGCCAGCGCCTCGGCGTCGGCACGCACCGGACGCCTGAGGACCAGCCGTTCGGTTTCGATCACGAGGCCGGGCAGATCCCGGTCGGGCGGGGTATCGATGACACCGCTCATGGTGCGGCTCCTCCGGTTCGTGCCGCCTGAGCGGCAAGGGGGCGAAAAACAGAAGAGGGGTAGATGGTGCCCCATCTCCCCCTCTCGCCTTTCCCCCGGAACCGGGAGCCGAGATCAGCGGATCAGACGATCCACCGGGTCGATGGGACACCGGCGGATCGAAGGATCATTTCGCCGGTTACTCCGCGGCCGCTGCCGTATTCGGCATGACGGAGATGTAGATGCGACCGTTGGCTTTCGTACGGAACTGTACGCGGCCCGGAATGGTGGCAAAGATCGTGTGATCGGTGCCCATGCCGACGCCGGTGCCCGGATGCCACTTGGTGCCGCGCTGACGCGCGATGATGTTGCCCGGGATCACGGCCTGATCACCGAACTTCTTGACGCCGAGACGCTTGGACTCAGAATCGCGACCGTTGCGCGAAGAACCGCCGGCCTTCTTGTGAGCCATGATTGTGCTCCTTCATCTGCTCTCGTCCCGCACCGGACCTGCCGGGGGACGCTTCGAATGGACTTTCCGACCCTGGGGTCGGGCGACGGGATCAGGCGTTGATCGCGGTGATCTTCACCGTGGTCTGTTCCTGACGGTGACCTTCCTTGCGGCGCCAGCTCTTGCGGCGGCGCTTCTTGAAGATGATCACCTTCTTGGCGCGGCCCTGCTCGACCACGGTGCCGGTGACGGTGGCGCCGGCCACGGTCGGGGCGCCGACCACGGTGGTCTCGCCACCGATCAGGAGAACTTCGCCGAACGTGACGGCCTCACCGGCTTCGCCGGCGACCTTCTCGATGGTGATCACGTCGTCGGCGGCGACCTTGTACTGCTTGCCGCCCGTCTTGATGACCGCGAACATGTTTACTCTCTCTCTTCTCTTTCACGCGCCCTTCGGCGCCGTGCCATGGCCGACCTTCCGGTCGGTTCCGCCGCCGGCTCCGGGAACCGGAGCCATCCGCCGCCGACCGTGGCCGGAGGCGGTGCGACGTCGCACGGGCTTGGAAACGAACCGAACCGGTCCCGCTGCCGCTCGCCTCCTCACGGAGGGGATCGGACCGGAACCGGGGTCGTTGGAGCCTCGGGCAGCGCCGGAGCCGGTTTCCCGGCCCTTCGCGAATGCGGTGTCATAAGGGGAAAACCCGGCTGCTGTCAACGACGGAACCCGAGAAAAACCGCCGTCACCGGTGCTCCGTGTCGCCGTCGCCACGCGGTCGATGCGCGCTGCGGTCGGCCTCACACGTCGACGTATCCGTCGTCGCCCAGACGCATGACCCGCAGGAAGCGCAGCCGGAGCCAACCCAGGATCTCGGCATAGGCCTCTTCGACATCGACGTCCTTCGCCAGTCCGAAGAGCGAAACCACGCGGATGTCGTCGACATAGGCGCGCGCACGGACGAGGCCGAGCGGATGCTCGAACTCGTAGGTGAAGTAGTCGTAACGCGACACGGTATCGCCGGTCTCGACCTCGACGAGGGCATCGACGCGATGACGAATGACGGGGGACAGACCGTCGGCGGGCAGGAAGATCACGTCCTTGCCCGCACCCGGCGGCGGAAGGTGACCGTCATCCCCCTCCGTGCGCTCCGCCATCGCATGCCCTCACTTGGAGACGAGCGAGTCGAGCTTCTTCTTCATTTCCTCCATCTGCTGCTTGAGCAGATCGAGTTCGCTCGACGCCGGCTTCTCCTCGGCCTTGGCCGGGGCGGCGGGGGCGAAGCCCTCGGGGATGATCGCGCCGAAGGGCGAGAACATCCGCATCGCCCGCTCGAACATCTCGGTGTTGCGGCGCACGTGCTCTTCCATCGCCTCGAAGGCGTTGCCTGGGAAGGCCGAGGTCATCTGCTCGCGGAACTTCTCCTGTTCGCGGGCGAAGCCGTCGAGCGAGAATTCGAGATAGCTCGGAACCAGGTTCTGCATGCTGTCGCCGTAGAACCGGATGAGCTGGCGCAGGAAGGCGATGGGAAGCAGATTCTGCCCCTTGCCTTCCTGTTCGAAGATGATCTGGGTCAGAACCGAACGGGTGATGTCGTCGCCCGACTTGGCGTCGTAGACGACGAAGATCTCCTGGCCTTTCACCATCTCGGCGAGATCTTCCAACGTCACGTAGGACGAGGTGCCGGTGTTGTAGAGCCGCCGGTTCGCGTATTTCTTGATGATCGTGGGCTCGTCGGTCTTTGCCATCTTCTTTGCCACTCTTTTCGACCACCGGTCGCCGCGCGCTCGGCCGCAGGCGCGACGTGGAGCGCAGTCGATCGGCGGGGCCTCCCGGTCGGACGAGATTAGGAAGTTTTGCGCTGCAAGGCCACCGCTTTCCGTGGTGCGAAAGACGCCGAACCGCCGCACCCGGGCCCTCTTGGCCGAAGGTCTGATGCCGAAACGCCGATTTCGACGTCGAATCCGACGGATTGCCGAGACGCGCCCGACCCTCGTCGCATTGACACGGGCGGGGTGCGTCGTCTCTCATCGCCACCGAGGGAGGTTTGGAACGGCGCGAGGCAATCCGCCGTTTCAAACGATCCAAATGAAGCACGGCCCGGGCGTGACGCCGAGACGGGTCGGAAAGTGAAACCGGAGGAAATTCGCATGACCACCGTCGTCATCGTGGGCGCGGCCCGCACCCCCGTCGGCTCGTTCTCGGGCGCCCTCGCGGGCGTCTCGGCCCACCAGCTCGGCGCGACCGCCGTCTCCGCCGCGCTGCAGCGCGCCGGCGTCGCCGCCGCCGACGTCGACGAAGTCATTCTCGGCCAGGTCCTGTCGGCCGGTCACGGCCAGAACCCGGCCCGTCAGGCCGCGATGGCCGCCGGCGTGCCGCAGGAGGCGACCGCCTGGGGTCTCAACCAGCTCTGCGGCTCGGGCCTGCGCGCCGTCGCCCTCGGCCTGCAGCAGATCGCCAACGGTGATGCCAAGGTCATCGTCGCCGGCGGCATGGAATCCATGTCGCAGTCGCAGCATGCCGCGCATCTGCGCAACGGCACCAAGATGGGCAGCCTCGAATTCGTCGACACTATGCTGAAGGACGGCCTGACCGACGCCTTCAACGGCTATCACATGGGCACCACCGCCGAGAACATCGCCACCCGCTGGCAGATCTCGCGCGAGGAGCAGGACGCCTTCGCCACCGCCTCGCAGAACAAGGCGGAAGCCGCCCGCAAGGCCGGCCGCTTCAAGGACGAGATCGTCCCCGTCACGGTGAAGAGCCGCAAGGGCGACGTGGTGGTCGACACCGACGAGTACATCCGTGACGGCGCCACGCTCGACGGCATGGCCAAGCTCCGCCCGGCCTTCTCCAAGGACGGCACCGTCACCGCCGGCAACGCCTCCGGCATCAACGACGGCGCCGCCGCCGTCGTGCTGATGACCAAGGAAGAGGCCGACCGCCGCGGCCTGACCCCGCTCGCCACCATCAAGTCCTGGGCGACCGCCGGCGTCGATCCGGCGATCATGGGCACCGGCCCGATCCCGGCCTCCAGGAAGGCGCTCGAGAAGGCCGGCTGGACCGTCGCCGACCTCGACCTCGTCGAGGCCAACGAGGCCTTCGCGGCGCAGGCGATCTCCGTCAACAAGGAGCTCGGCTGGGACACTTCGAAGGTCAACGTCAACGGCGGCGCCATCGCCATCGGTCACCCGATCGGTGCCTCGGGCGCCCGCGTCCTCGTCACGCTGCTCTACGAAATGCAGAAGCGCGACGCCAAGAAGGGCCTCGCCACCCTCTGCATCGGCGGCGGCATGGGCATCGCCCTGACCGTCGAACGCTGATCGGACGCCGCCCCGTCGCGCCGCGGCGGGGCCGGCCACCGAACGGAGAGATCCCCGAGCGCGCGGCGCGGCTTCCGAGCCGACGCCTCGGTGCGCGACCATTCATCGAAATGACGCCGCCAAGCCGCACCAGACGGCACCCGGCGGACCACAGGGAGAAGACCACATGAGCAGAGTTGCACTCGTCACCGGCGGCACCCGCGGCATCGGCGCCGCCATTTCCAAGGCCCTGCACGCGGCCGGCTACAAGGTCGCGGCGACCTACGGCGGCAACGTCGAGGCGGCGGAGAAGTTCCACGCCGAGACCGGCATCGCCATCTTCCAGTGGGACGTCGGCGACTTCGACGCCTGCGCCGAAGGCATCACCAAGGTGGAGGCGGCGATCGGTCCGGTCGACGTGCTGGTGGCCAACGCCGGCATCACCCGCGACGGTCTCTTCCACAAGATGACCAAGGAACAGTGGTCGTCGGTGATCCGCATCAACCTCGACGGTCTGTTCAACATCACCCGCCCGGTGATCGAGGGCATGCGCAACCGCAACTTCGGCCGCATCATCGTCATCTCGTCGATCAACGGCCACAAGGGTCAGTTCGGCCAGGTGAACTACTCCGCCGCCAAGGCCGGCGACATCGGCTTCATCAAGGCGCTCGCCCAGGAGAGCGCCACCAAGGGCATCACCTGCAACGCCATCACCCCCGGCTACATCGCCACGGAGATGGTTCAGGCGATCCCCGAGGACGTGCTCAAGGCCAAGATCCTGCCGCACATCCCGGTCGGCCGCCTCGGCCAGCCGGAGGAGATCGCGCGCGCCGTGCTCTTCCTCGCCTCCGACGAAGCCGGCTTCATCACCGGTTCGACCCTGTCGATCAACGGCGGCCAGTATCTGACCTGAGTTCGCCGACCGAACCTTGCGCGACCACCGAGGGGGCCCATGCGGCCCCCTCTTTCCTTCGGGTCCGGCAGCCGCGAAGATGGCGCCCCACCGCCGTTCGGAGCCTGCCGATGTCGACGATTCTCCCCCATTGGACCCGCGGCCCGGAGGGCGGCGTGCCGGTCGTCTTCCTGCACGGCTTCGCCGGCGACCACGAGACCTGGATCGGCCAGACGATCGGCCTCGAGACGCGGCGGCGCACCATCGCCTTCGACCTGCCCGGCCACGGCGCCGCGCTCCACTGGCCGAAGATCGGCCATGCCGGCATCTCCGCCGCCGCGGTGATCGCCTCGCTCGACGGCCTCGGCATCGAGCGATTCCATCTCGTCGGCCATTCGATGGGCGGCGCCACCGCCACGATCGTCGCCTCCAAACTCGCCGAGGCCGAACGGCTGGCGAGCCTGACGCTGGTCGCCCCCGGCGGCTTCGGCCCGGAGATCAACCACCGCCTGCTGCGCCGCTTCGCCGCCGCCACCGACGAACACGAGATCCATTCGCTGCTCGAACAGTTCTTCGGCTTCGAAAAGCCGGTGCCGCTCGCCGCCGCCCGCCGCATCGCCGAGGTGCGGACCGACCCCGACGTCCCACGCACCCTGTCGATCGTCGCCGAGGCGATCCTCGACGGCGAACGCCAGAAGAGCTTCGACCTCGCCCGCCTCGCCGACCTGCCCCATCCGATCCGCCTGATCTGGGGCGATCAGGACCGCGTCCTGCCGCTGCGCCAGGCCCACGGCGTGCCCGGCACCGTCGGTGTCCACGTCTTCGCCGGCGTCGGCCACATGCCGCATCTCGAGGTCGCCCGCGACGTCACCCGGATCATCGCCGAGAACACCGCCCGCGATTGACCGCCCCGTTTCGTCGAAGCGGTATGGGGCTGCGACCATCGCGCGCGGACCGCCGCCATTCCCGACGGAGACGAGGCGTGTTAACCATTTCTCTCACGTCCGCGCGAGCGGGTGGGGGGAGGCTTCGATGCTGATCGGATCGCTCGCCGGCCTACTGGTCGGTTGGCTCTTGGCGCGCCGCATGCCGCGACCGCAGTTCGCGGTCGTGCTGGTCGTCGCCTGCCTGATCGCCCTGCTGCTCGCCGCCGCCGCCGACCGTTTCGCCTCGCCGGTGCTGCTCGCCTGCCTCGCCTTCTGGGCCGCGGCCCAGACCGGCTGGTTCCTCTCCAAGCTCGCCGCCGACGGACGTTTCCTCGCCCGCCGCTGACGCCTTCCCCCTCCGCCTCACGGCGCCGGATTGGGGTAGCGCAGATGGATCGCGTCGATCTTCGCCGCGATCTCGGGCGTGATCGTGAAGTCGAAGGCGGCGATGTCCTCCTCGAGCTGGGCGAGCGTGGTGGCACCGATGATCGTCGAGGCGACGAAGCGCTTGGAGGCGACGAAGGCCAGCGCCAGCGTCGCCGGCGTCACGCCGAGCTCGGCGGCCAGTGCCACATAGGCCGCGATCGCCTCCTCCGCGTTCGTCCCCTCGTAGCGCTGCCCGCGCCCGAAGAGCGTCGTCCGCGCCCCCGCCGGCCGCGCCCCGCCGAGATACTTGCCGGTGAGATAGCCCTGGCCCAGTGGCGAA
Source organism: Pinisolibacter sp. DMC19 (assembly GCF_056313985.1). Classification (NCBI taxonomy): domain Bacteria; kingdom Pseudomonadati; phylum Pseudomonadota; class Alphaproteobacteria; order Hyphomicrobiales; family Ancalomicrobiaceae; genus Pinisolibacter; species Pinisolibacter sp. DMC19. The sequence goes on from NZ_JBQUZF010000005.1 coordinate 159,470, forward strand.
TAGGCGAGAAGCCCGATGCCCTCGCGCGCCGAGACCTCGGCCAGCGCCACCTCGTACATGCGGTTGACGAGGCTGTAGGCGTTCTGGATCGAGACAGGGCGCGCCACGCCGAGGGCGTCGGCGGCGGCGAACCACCGCATCGTCCCCCAGGCGCTCTCGTTGGAGAGCCCGATCTGCCGGATCCGCCCCGCCTTCACGTGGGCCGCGAGTGCCGCGAGGCTCTCCTCGATCGGCGTCTCCTCGGCATGCGGCTCGGGATCGGTCCAGATCGAGGAGTTGGCGCCGAAGGCGGCGACGGCTCGCTCGGGCCAATGGACCTGATAGAGGTCGATGTAGTCGGTGCCGAGCCGGCGCAGCGACCCGAACACCGCCTCGTCGATCTGTGCCCTCGTCAGGCGGCAGCGCGAACCGTCCTTGCGGAACCAGGTCGAGGCCGAGCGGCCGCAGACCTTGCTGGCGAGCACCACCCGGTCGCGGTTGCCCCGCGCCTTCATCCAGGTGCCGATGATCTCCTCGGTCCGCCCCTGCGTCTCCGGCTTCGGCGGGATGGCGTAGAGCTCGGCGGTGTCGACGAAGTCGATGCCGCGATCGAAGGCGAAGTCGAGCTGGGCATGACCATCGGCCTCGGTGTTCTGCTGGCCGAAGGTCATGGTGCCGAGGCAGACGGCGGAAACGGTGACGTCGGACGTTCCGAGACGATTGCGGCGCATGGGATCTCGCTGAAAAACGGAAGGAAGGAAGGGCAGGAAAATCAGCCTTCGATACGGGCGATCAGCTCGCGCACCTTGGGCAGGATGCCGGCGACGATGCGATCGACACCGCGGGCGTTGGGATGGAGCCCGTCGGGCTGGGTCATCGACGGATCGAGCGCCACGCCCTCGAGGAAGAAGGGATAGAGCAGCGCGCCGTGTTTGGCCGCCAGCTCCGGATAGATCGGATCGAAGGCCTTCACGTAGGCCTCGCCGAGATTGCGCGACGCCGACATGCCGGCGAGCAGAACCTTCTGCCCGCGCGCCGTGAGCCGGGTCAGGATCTCGTCGAGATTGGCCCGCGCCTCCGCCGGCGGCAGGCCGCGCAGCATGTCGTTGGCGCCGAGTTCGACGATGACGCCCTTCGCCTCCGCCGGCACCGACCATTCGAGCCGGGCGAGGCCCTGACCCGTGGTGTCGCCCGAGACGCCGCCGTCGACGATGGAGACGTCGCGGCCCTCCGCCTTCAACGCCGCCTCCAGCTTGGCGACGAAACCGTCGGCGCGCGGCAGGCCATAGCCGGCGGTCAGGCTGTCGCCGAGAGCGGCGAGCCGGAGCGGCGCGGCGGCGGCGGGGCGGCCGGCGAGCGGGGCGAGCGCGAGGGCCGTGGTGACGGAGCGACGGGTCGGATGCGGCATGACGGTCTCGTGAAACGCGGGGGGGATTGGATCATTCCCCGTCCTCCTCCATATGACAACCGACACACCGCGATACCAGCCCCCTCCCGCCGTCCGATCGCCCGCCCACAGGAAGCCCGCCCTTGTCCGCGCCCCTCCCGCCTGCCCTCCTCCTCGCCGACGTCCATCTGAGACTGGGCAGCGGCGGTGCCGCCGTCGACGTGCTGCGCGGCCTCGACCTCGAGATCGCGACGGGCGAGCGCGTCGGCGTGGTCGGCGCGTCCGGATCGGGCAAGTCGACGGCGCTGATGGTCGCCTGCGGCCTCGAGCGCATCGACGGCGGCCGCGTCGCGGTCCAGGGCCGCGACCTCGCCGGCCTCGATCCCGACCGGCTGGCGATCCTGCGCGGCGAGACGATCGGCATCGTCTTCCAGTCGTTCCACCTCGTCTCCGACATGACGGCGATCGAGAACGTCGCGACGCCCCTGGAACTCGCCGGCCAGCCGAACGCCTTCGCCCGCGCCCGTGCCGAACTCGAGGCCGTCGGCCTCGGCGGGCGGCTCGACCACTACCCCGCCCAGCTCTCCGGCGGCGAGCAGCAGCGCGTCGCCATCGCCCGCGCCCTCGTCCACCGCCCACCGATCGTCGTCGCCGACGAACCGACCGGCAATCTCGACGAGACGACAGGCGCCGAGATCGCCGATCTGCTGTTTTCGCGCGTCCGCGAGATCGGCGCGGCGCTGATGCTGGTCACCCACGACGGTGACCTCGCCGCCCGCTGCGACCGCATCGTCCACGTCCGCGCCGGCCGCGTCGTCGACGCCGCCGCCCACGGCGCGCCGACAGGATCGCCGGCATGAACCGCGCCCGCCTCGCCGCCGCCGTCCGCATCGCCGGTCGCGAGATCGCCGGCACGCTGCGGCGTTCGCTGCGCGGCTTCGGCATCTTCGTCGCCTGCCTCGCCCTCGGCGTCGCCGCCATCACCGCGGTCGGCGCGCTCGGCCGCGCCTTCGAGGCGACGCTGGCGGCGCAGGGCGACGCCATCCTCGGCGGCGATCTCGCCGTCTCGGTCAACCATCGCCCCTTCGCCCCCGATCAGATCGCCTTCTTCGCCGCCCGCGGCCGCACCTCGGAAATCGCGACGCTGCGCGCCATGGCCCGCACGCCCGACGGCAATGAGACCGCGCTGGTCGAGGCCAAGGCGGTCGACGCCGCCTGGCCACTCGTCGGCCGGGCGACGCTCGCCGACGGCGCCGACGCCCGCCCGGTCGTCGCGGATCCCCCTCACGACGGCGTCTTCCCGGCGCTCGCCGAAGAGACGCTGCTCGCCCGCCTGAAGATCGCCGCCGGCGACGAGATCGCGCTCGGCGGCGCCCGCCTGCGCATCGCCGGCATCCTCGCCGAAGAGCCCGATCGCCTCGCCTCGGGCATCGGCTTCGGCCCGCGCCTGCTCCTGCCGCGCGCCGCCCTCGAGGCGAGCGGGTTGCTCGCCCCCGGCAGCCTCGTGCGCTGGCACCTGCGCGTCGCGCTCACCGACCCCGCCCGCCTCGCCGCGACGGTGGCCGACGCCGGCACCGCCTTCCCCGGCGCCGGCTGGGAGATCCGCACCCGGACGGACGCCGCCCCCGGCACCAAGGCGACGATCGAGCGCTTCGTCCAGTTCCTGACGCTGGTCGGCTTCACCACGCTGGTGATCGGCGGCATCGGCGTCGCCAATGCCGTCAGCGGTCATCTCGAGCGCCGCCGCCGCACCATCGCCGTCTGGCGCTCGCTCGGCGCGACCCGCGGCCAGATCTTCCTCGTCCACGGCATCGAGATCGGCGCCATCGCGGTGATCGGCGTCACGATCGGCCTGATCCTCGGCCTCGCAACACCCTTCTTTCTCGCCGGGCCGATCGGCAGCGCGCTGGGCGTGCCGCTGACCCCGGTCGCCGCCCCCGCCGACTGGCTGCTCGCCGCCGCCGAAGGCCTCCTCACCGCGGCGCTCTTCACCGTCGGCCCGCTCGCCCGCGCGGTCGAGACCCCGCCGGCCGTGCTCTTCCGCGACACGCTCGACGCCGGCCCCGGCCGCCGCCGCGCCGGCCTCGTCGCGACCGTCGTCGTCGGCCTCGCCCTCGTCGCCCTCGTCGTCGCGGCGGCCCCCGATCGACGCATCACCCTGCCCTATCTCGTCGTCCTCGCCGGTGCCCTCGTCGGCCTGCGACTGGTCGCCCGCGGCCTCGTCGCCCTGCTCGCCCGGCTCCCCCGGCCCGAGCGTTTCGAAGGGCGCGCCGCGATCTCCGCCATGGTGCGGCCGGGGGCGGCGACGGGCGCCATCCTCGCCTCGATCGGCCTCGGCGCGACGCTGATCGTCGCGCTGCTGGAGATCGAGAGCGGCCTCCTCAAGGCGGTCGAGACGACGATCCCCGGCGAGGCGCCGAGCTTCTTCTTCCTCGACGTGCCGGCCCGCGACGCCGACGCCTTCCGCACCTTCCTCGCCGACAGGGCCGTCGGCGCCCGGATCGAGGACGTGCCGATGCTGCGCGGCCGCATCACCGCGCTGAAGGGCGTGCCGGTCGAGAAGGTGACGATCGAGGAACGCATGCGCTTCGTGCTGGCCGGCGACCGCGGCATCACCTATTCGGCGGCCCCGCCGCCCCATTCGAGCATCGTCGCGGGCAAATGGTGGGACGAGACCCACGCCGGCCCGCCGCTCGTCTCGCTCGACGCCGACGCTGCCAGCGGCCTCGGCCTCGCCGTCGGCGACACCGTCACCGTCAACGTGCTCGGCCGCGAGATCGTGGCGACGATCGCCAACCTGCGCCGAATCGAATGGAACCGGCTGGCGATCAACTTCTTCATGGTCTTCTCGCCCGACGCCTTCCGCGGCGCGCCGGTGACGCGGCTCGCCACCGTCACCTGGCCCGGCGGCGGGCAGGCCGAGAAGGAGACCGCGCTGATGCGCGCCGTCGTCGACCGCTTCCCCGTGGTGACCGCCGTCCGGGTACGCGACGCACTCGCCCAGGTCGATGCGCTGGTGCGCCGCTCGGCCTCGGGCATCTCCGTCGTCGCCGGCTTCGCCGTGGTCGCCTCGGCGCTGGTGCTCGCCGGTTCGCTCGCCGCCCGTGGCGAGGCCCGCGTCCGCAACGCCGCGATCCTGGTGGCGCTGGGCGCCACCCGTCGCAGGCTCGTCGCGACGCTCGCCGTCGAACTGGCGCTGCTCGGGCTGATCGGCGGGCTCTTCGCCGGCCTCGTCGGAACGCTCGCCGCCCATCACGTCCTGACGCGGATCATGAAGCTGCCCTTCGCCCCCGATCCCGCGACGCTCGCGACCGTCCTCGTCGGCACGCTCGTCGTCACGGTGGGCCTCGGCCTCCTCGCCACGCGCACCGCGCTGGCCGCCCGGCCGGCCGACGTGCTGCGCGCAACTGCCTGACATGACGAAGAATTAATCCCGTTCACGGGATTTTTGGTCGCATGCGAACCGATTCGGGCGGATCTCGCCTTGCGGCCGTCACGAGCCGCACCCATATTCGATCACCGAGGCCCCTCTTCGTTCGAGGGGAGCCAACGAAAGGATGAATTCGATGTCGAACTTCGACAACGGCTACGCCCGCTTCGGTTCGACCGTGGCGCATGCAGACGCCCGGGAGATCGATCGCGGCCTGCGCGCCTACATGATCTCGATCTACAACTTCATGGCGATCGGTGTCGCCGTGACCGGCCTGATCGCGCTCGTCGTCTACAACATGGCCGTGACCACCGTCGGCGCTCCCGATGCGGTCGCCGCCGTTCGCGGCGGCTTCGCGCTGACCGAGTTCGGCCGCCTGATGTTCGTCAGCCCGCTGAAGTGGGTGGTGGCGCTGGCGCCGATCGGCCTCGTGTTCCTGCTCGGCTTCCGCATCAACCGCATGCAGCCGACCACGGCTCAGGGCGTGTTCTTCCTCTACGCCGCCCTCGTGGGCGCGTCGCTGGCGACGATCTTCCTCGTCTACACGCACAACTCGATCGCCCAGGTGTTCTTCATCTCGGCCGCGGCCTTCGGTGGTCTGTCGCTCTACGGCTACACCACCCAGCGCTCGCTGTCGGGCATGGGCTCGTTCCTGATGATGGGCCTGATCGGCATCATCATCGCCGGTCTGGTGAACATCTTCCTGGCCTCGTCGGCCCTGCAGTTCGCCATCTCGGTGGTGGGCGTCCTGGTCTTCGCCGGCCTGACCGCCTACGACACCCAGAAGCTCAAGGAAGAGTACGTCTTCGGCCTGTCCGGCGCGGACGAGGCGACCGTCGGTCGCTCCGCGGTGATGGGCGCGCTGACCCTCTACCTCGACTTCATCAACCTCTTCATGATGCTGCTGCAGCTCTTCGGTCAGCGCAACAGCGACTGATCGGGCGAAACGCTCGGAAGAGACGAGATGCGGGGCGGCCTTCGGGCCGCCCTTTTCGTTCGGCGCCGAGACGACGAAGGGCGGAACGTCGCCGCTCCGCCCTTCGAAAGTTCCGCGAGGACCGCGTCCGATCACATGTGGACCGGGCGTCGTCCGTTCCGCCGCTCAGTTGTGCGCGGCGAGGGTGTAGCCGTAGCTGCCCGCCGAGTAGCTCAGCACCAGGGTGCTGTTGGCGTTGAAGAGGTTGTCGAGCGTCCCCGGCCCGCCGCGGGCCAGACAGACGTAGCTCTGCGAGACGTCGGAGCCGTTGGAGCTCTCCTCGACCTGCAGCGAGTTCAGATAGGGGTTCTGGTCGTTGCCGTAGGTCACCAGGACCGACTGATGCGCCGGGATCGAAGCCGACACCGGCGGCAGGCTGCCGTTGTGCGGATCCGCACCCATGCGACCACGCAGCACCACCGAGATGGGGCCGCCGGAATTGTTGGTGATCGTCTTGGTTCCGGACATGCGCTTCCTCCTTGTACATCGTTATTCCAGCAATTGCTGGTTTTGAATAGTCTCACCCTCGCACCCGGGAGTCGATGGCAAAATCGCGTGAAAAGTGCTTCATAATTCTGTCACCCGCAAAGATTGCCGAACCGTCCATCCCCCGCCCCGCGAGCCCCCCGAAACGAAAAAGAGCGCCCGAAGGCGCTCTCGTCTCGTCGTCGACACCGAGTCGGGTCGATCACATGTGGATCGGACGCTTGTCGACGGCCAGCGCCGCCTCCTTGATCGCTTCCGACATGGTCGGATGGGCGTGGCAGGTACGGGCGAGATCCTCGGCCGAACCGCCGAACTCCATCAGCACCGCCGCCTCGTGGATCATCTCGCCGGCACCGGCGCCGATGATGTGGACGCCGAGGACGCGATCGGTCGCCTTGTCGGCGAGGACCTTCACGAAGCCCTCCGACTTGCGCATCGCCTTGGCGCGGCCGTTCGCCGAGAAGGGGAACTTGCCGACCGAATAGGCGATGCCCGCGGCCTTGAGGTCTTCCTCGGTCTTGCCGACGCAGGCGAACTCGGGCTGGGTGTAGACCACGCCCGGGATCACGTCGTAGTTCACGTGGCCGTGCTGGCCGGCGATGATCTCGGCCACCGCGACGCCCTCGTCCTCGGCCTTGTGGGCGAGCATCGGGCCGCGGATGACGTCGCCGATGGCATAGATGCCCTGGACCGCCGTCTGGAAGTGGTCGTTGACCTCGATCCGGCCGCGCGCGTCCTTGGGCACGCCGACCGCCTCGAGGCCGAGACCGTCGGTGAAGGGCACGCGGCCGATCGCCACCAGCACCACATCGGCTTCGAGCACCTTGGCCTCGCCGCCGGCCGCCGGCTCGATCGTGACCTTGGCACCCTTGGCGCCCTTCTCGACGCCCGTCACCTTCATACCGAGTTCGAAGGCCATGCCCTGCTTGCCGAGCATGCGCTGGAACTGCTTGGAGCTGTCGAGATCGAGGCCCGGCAGGATGCGGTCGAGATATTCGACGACGGTGACCGCCGAGCCGAGGCGGCGCCACACCGAGCCGAGCTCGAGGCCGATGACGCCGGCGCCGACCACGATCAGCTTGCCCGGAACCTTGTCGAGTTCGAGCGCGCCGGTCGAGGAGACCACCACCTTCTCGTCGATCTCGATGCCCGGCAGACGGGCGACGTCCGAGCCGGTGGCGACGACGATGTTGCGCGTCTCGACCACCTGGTTGGTGCCGTCCTCGGCGAGCACGCCGACATTGCCCTTCGAGACGATCGAACCGATGCCGGTGAAGACGTCGATCTTGTTCTTCTTGAACAGGAACTGGATGCCGCCGACGTTGCCGTCGATGACGTCCTGCTTGTGCTTCATCATCGTCGTGAGGTTCAGCTTCGGCTTCGGCACCTCGATGCCGAGATGGGCGAACTCGTGACCGGCCTCCTCGAAGAGCTCGGAGGCATGCAGCAGCGCCTTCGACGGAATGCAGCCGATGTTGAGGCAGGTGCCGCCGTGCGTCTTGCGCTTCTCGACGACCGCCACCTTCATGCCGAGCTGGGCGGCACGAATGGCGCAGACGTAACCGCCCGGGCCGGTGCCGATGACGACGAGATCGTATACTTGAGCCATTGCCTGATCCCCGTTTGATCGCATGGGATGAAAAATCACCGCCCGCCCGAGACGTCGAGAAGGCAGCCGGTGGTGTAGGAGGCCCCCGGCGACAGGAGCCAGAGGACCGCCGAGGCGATCTCCTCCGGCCGGCCGGGGCGTTTCATCGGAATGTGTCCCGCCATGGCGCGCGCCCGATCGGGCTGGCCGCCGGAGGCGTGGATCTCGGTCTCGACGATGCCGGGACGAACCGCGACGACGCGGATGCCCTCGTCGGCGACCTCGTGGGCGAGGCCGAGGGTGAAGGTGTCGACCGCGGCCTTGGCGGCGGCATAGTCGACGTACTGACCGGCCGACCCGAGGCGCGCGGCGATCGAGGAGATGTTGACGATCACGCCGCCGGCGCCGCCGTGGCGCGTCGACAGGCGGCGGACCGCCTCGCGCGCCACCAGCATGGTGCCGAAGACGTTGATGCGGAACATCCGCTCGATGCGGGCGGCGGACATGTCCTCGACCCGGGTGGCGACGTCGACGACGCCGGCATTGTTGACGACCGCGGCGAGGCGGCCGCCGATCCGCGCGGCGAAGGCCTCTATCGCCGCAAAGAGGGCGAGGACGTCGGCCTCGGAGGCGACGTCGGCCCGCACGGCGATCGCGGTGCCGCCGGCGGCGATGATCTCGGCGACGGTCTCTTCCGCCGCGGCGAGATTGCCGACGTGGTTCACCACCACGGCGGCACCGGTCGCGGCGACGCTCACGGAGATCGCGCGCCCGATGCCACGGCTGCCGCCGGTGACCAAGACGATGTCGCGGGTGTCTGCCATGATGCTCCGCCGCCTTTCCCAAGCTGCGCGAGAACGCGGGCCGCCGAACAGCGAACCGCGGCGAGAACGGCTCGCCGCGGTCGTGAGGATCGATCCTGCCGGATCAGATGTCCATCACCAGACGCTGCGGATCCTCGATCAGTTCCTTGATGCGGACGAGGAAGGTGACCGCCTCCTTGCCGTCGATGACGCGGTGATCGTAGGAGAGCGCCATGTACATCATCGGACGGATGACGATCTGGCCGTTCTTGACCACCGGCCGCTCCTCGATGCGGTGCAGGCCGAGGATGCCCGACTGCGGCGCGTTGAGGATCGGGGTCGACATCAGCGAGCCGTAGACGCCGCCGTTGGAGATGGTGAAGGTGCCGCCCTGCATCTCCTCTATCTTCAGCTGGCCGTCGCGGGCGCGGCGACCGAAGTCGGCGATGGTCTTCTCGACACCGGCGATCGACAGCTTGTCGGCGTCGCGCACCACCGGAACCACCAGACCCTTGTCGGAGCCCACCGCCACGGCGATGTTGTAGTAGTTCTTGTAGACGAGATCCTGACCGTCGATCTCGGCGTTGACCGCCGGGATGTCCTTCAGCGCGGCGACCGCGGCCTTGACGAAGAGGCCCATGAAGCCGAGACGCGCGCCGTGCTTCTTCTCGAAGATGTCCTTGTACTGGGTGCGCAGGGCCATCGCCGCGCTCATGTCGACGTCGTTGAACGTCGTCAGCATGGCGGCGGTGTTCTGCGCCTCCTTGAGGCGGCGGGCGATGGTCTGGCGCAGCTTGGTCATGCGCACGCGCTCTTCGCGGGCGGCATCTTCCGGCACCGAGGCCGGGCGCGGCGCGGCGACGACCGGGGCCGCGGCAGGCGCCGCCGCCTTGGCTGCGCCGGTGGCGACCGCGGCGAGGACGTCGCCCTTCAGCACCTGACCGCGCTTGCCGGAACCGGCATCGACGGCGACGCCGGTGTCGGCCATCAGCTTGGCTGCGGCCGGCGACGGCGGCATGGTGGTGGAGGACGCGGTCGGCGCAGCGGCCGGCGCCGCAGCCGGGGCCGGAGCGGCCGCGGCGGCGGGAGCCACCGAGGCGACGCCGCCTTCGGCCAGCGTGCCGAGCAGCGCGCCGACGCCGACGGTGTCGCCGTCCTTGGCGACGATCGCCTCGAGCACGCCGTTGCCCGGCGAGGGCACTTCCACCGTCACCTTGTCGGTTTCGAGCTCGACCAGCGGCTCGTCGGCCTTCACCGCCTCGCCCGGCTTCTTGAACCACTTCGCGATGGTCGCCTCGGTGACGGATTCGCCGAGCGTCGGAACCTTGATCTCGATCGCCATGATCGTCGTCTCTTCGTTTTGATCGTTTTCAGGATCGTCCCGACCGGTCGGCGTCTGCGCCGACCGGGGGGCTCGGATGTCGTCACGCCTTGAAGCAGTCTTCCAGGAACGCCTCGAGCTGCGCCTTGTGGCGCGAGGCCAGACCCGTCGCGGTGGCCGCCGAGGCCGGGCGACCGGCGTAGCGGGCCCGCTTGGAAGCCCCGCCGACCTGGGTCAGCACCCACTCGAGATAGGGTTCGATGAAGGACCAGGCGCCCATGTTCTTCGGCTCTTCCTGGCACCACACCACTTCCGCGCCCTTGAAGCGCGACAGCAGGCGGACCAGGGACTTCACCGGCGTCGGGAAGATCTGCTCGACGCGCATCAGATAGACGTCGTCGATGCCGCGCCGTTCGCGTTCCTCGAGCAGGTCGAAGTAGACCTTGCCGGTGCACAGCACGACGCGACGGATCTTGTCGTCGCCGACCAGCTTCGTCGTCGTCGGTTCCTTGCCGGATTCCGCCGAGTCGATGAGGATGCGGTGGAAGCGCGAGTTCTCGGCCAGCAGATCCAGCGTCGACACCGCGCGCTTGTGGCGCAGCAGCGACTTCGGCGTCATCAGGATGAGCGGCTTGCGGAAGTCGCGCATCAGCTGGCGGCGCAGGATGTGGAAGTAGTTCGCCGGCGTCGTGCAGTTGGCGACCTGCATGTTGTCTTCCGCGCACATCTGCAGATAGCGCTCGAGACGGGCGGAGGAGTGCTCCGGACCCTGCCCCTCGTAGCCGTGCGGCAGCAGGCAGACGAGGCCCGACATGCGCAGCCACTTGCGCTCACCCGACGAGATGAACTGGTCGAACACCACCTGGGCGCCGTTGGCGAAGTCGCCGAACTGGCCTTCCCACAGCGTCAGCGTGTTCGGCTCGGCCAGCGAATAGCCGTACTCGAAGCCGAGCACCGCCTCTTCCGAGAGCATCGAGTTGATGACCTCGTACTTGGCCTGCCCTTCCGCGAGGTTGTTCAGCGGGATGTAGCGGGCCTCGGTCTCCTGGTCGTAGAGCACCGTGTGGCGCTGCGAGAACGTGCCACGCTCGCAGTCCTGACCCGACAGACGGATGCCGAAGCCCTGCTTGGCCAACGTGCCGAAGGCCAGCGCTTCCGCCGTCGCCCAGTCGATGCCCTCGCCGGTCTCGATCGCCTTGCGGCGGTTGTCGAGGAAGCGGAGGATCGTCTTGTGGACGTTGAAGCCGGCCGGCACCTCGCAGAGCTTGGCACCGATGTCCTTGAGATCGGCCATCGGCGCGCCGGTCGCGCCGGAACGATCCGAATCGTCGTGGATGCCGACGGCCTTGAGGCCAGCCCAGCGACCGTCGAGCCAGTCGGCCTTGTTCGGCTTGAACGACTGGCCGGCCTCGAACTCGCCGTTGAGGTGCTTGCGGAACTCCGCCTGCCAGTCGTCGACCTCGGCCCGCGTGACCACGCCCTCGCCGACCAGCTTCTCGGCATAGATCGACAGCGTCGAGGGATGGTTGCGGATCTTCCGATACATGATCGGCTGGGTGAAGCTCGGCTCGTCGCCTTCGTTGTGACCGAAGCGGCGGTAGCAGAACATGTCGATCACGACCGGCTTGTGGAACCGCTGCCGGAACTCGATCGCCACCTTGGCGGCGAAGGTCACCGCTTCCGGATCGTCGCCGTTGCAGTGCAGGATCGGCGCCTCGATCATCTTGGCGACGTCCGACGGATAGGGCGACGAGCGCGAGAAGCGCGGATAGGTCGTGAAGCCGATCTGGTTGTTGATGATGACGTGGATCGAGCCGGCGGTCTTGTGGCCCTTGAGGCCGGAGAGACCGAAGCACTCGGCCACGACGCCCTGACCGGCGAAGGCCGCGTCGCCGTGGAGGAGCAGCGGCAGAACCTGGCTGCGTTCGTCGAGCGGGATGATCTCCGCCGTCGGATCCTTGGCGAGCTGGTCCTGCTTGGCGCGGGCCTTGCCGAGCACCACCGGATTGACGATCTCGAGGTGCGACGGGTTGGCGGTCAGCGACAGGTGGACGCGATTGCCGTCGAACTCGCGGTCGGACGAGGCACCGAGGTGGTACTTCACGTCGCCCGAACCCTCGACCTCGTCGGGGGCGAAGGAGCCGCCCTTGAACTCGTGGAACAGCGCCCGGTGCGGCTTGCCCATCACCTGGGTCAGCACGTTGAGGCGACCGCGGTGGGCCATGCCGACCACGATTTCCTTCACGCCGAGATTACCGCCGCGCTTGATGATCTGCTCGAGCGCCGGGATCAGCGCCTCGCCGCCGTCGAGACCGAAGCGCTTGGTGCCGGTGTACTTGACGTCGAGAAACTTCTCGAAGCCCTCGGCCTCGACCAGCTTCTTGAGGATGGCGCGCTTGCCTTCGCGGGTGAAGGCGATGTGCTTGTCCGGCCCCTCGATGCGCTCCTGGATCCAGGCCTTCTCGTGGGCGTCGGAAATGTGCATGAACTCGACGCCGAGCGTCGAGCAGTAGGTGCGGCGCAGGATCTCGACCATCTCGCGCACGGTCGCGAATTCGAGGCCGAGCACGTGGTCGATGAAGATCTTGCGATCCATGTCGGCTTCGGTGAAGCCCCAGGACGCCGGATGCAGCTCCTCGTGATCCTTGTCGGCCGCGATGTCGAGCGGGTCGAGACGGGCATGCAGATGGCCGCGCATGCGATAGGCGCGGATCATCATGATGGCGCGGACCGAGTCGCGCGCCGCCGCCTGCAGCTGGTCCTGGGTGATGGCGACACCCTTGGCGTCGGCCTTGCCCTTGACCTTGTCCTTGAGCGTCTTCTCGAGCCAGGCCCAGTCGCCGTCGAGCGTCGAGACCATCTCGCCGGAGGCCGGGATCGGCCAGTTCGACCGTTTCCAGGCCGGGCCCTTGGCGCTCTTCAGCACGCCCGACTTGTCGTCGGCGAGTTCGGCGAAGAAGGCTCGCCAGCTCGCGTCGACCGACGCCGGGTTCTCCTCGTACCGGGCATGCAATTCCTCGATCCAGGCGGCATTGCCACCGTAGAGGAAGGAAGTCAGCTGGCTCTCGTCACGTTCCATGGTGCGTCCCGAAACCTCGCGGCTCCGCCTCGATGTCGTTTCCGGAGGACCCCCGCCGCAGCGTGGATCCCGCCATCCGCCGGCGTCGCCGCCGATCCATCGAATCGATTGACGTACACGTCGTGCACGCTCGATCCGCATCTCGTCTTCCCGCCCCCGCGGTGGGGGCGACACGCCGTCTCGCCGGCGCCGGCGGCGGGTTGCGGATCGGATCCGCATCCCGCGAGAACGACGAGGGGAGCCCTGGGCTCCCCTCGTATTCGATCACTTCTCGAAGGCCTTGATGGCCTCCAGAAGGGTCTCGCCGAGGCGCGCCGGCGACGGCGACACGTTGATGCCCGCCTTGGACATCGCCGCCATCTTCGACTTGGCGTCGCCCTTGCCGCCCGACACGATCGCGCCGGCGTGGCCCATGCGACGGCCCGGAGGGGCCGAGACGCCGGCGATGAAGCCGGCCATCGGCTTCTTGATCGGATGCGCGGCGATGAACTCCGCCGCCTCTTCCTCGGCCGAACCGCCGATCTCGCCGATCATGATGATCGACTGGGTCTCAGGGTCGTTCAGGAACATGTCGAGCATGTCGATGAACTCGGTGCCCTTGACCGGGTCGCCGCCGATGCCGACCGCCGTCGTCTGGCCGAGGCCGACGTCCGAGGTCTGCTTGACCGCTTCATAGGTCAGGGTGCCGGAGCGCGACAGGATGCCGACGGAGCCACGCTTGAAGATGTGACCCGGCATGATGCCGATCTTGCACTCGTTCGGCGTGAGCACGCCCGGGCAGTTCGGCCCGATCAGGCGCGACTTGGAGCCCTTGAGCGCCTTGCCGACCTTGACCATGTCCATCACCGGGATGCCCTCGGTGATGCAGACGATGAGCGGGATCTCCGCGTCGATCGCCTCGAGGATCGCGTCGGCCGCGAAGGGCGGCGGGACGTAGATCGCGGAGGCATCGGCGCCGGTGGCGGCCTTGGCCTGCCACACGGTGTCGTAGATCGGCAGGCCGAGGTGGATCTGACCACCCTTGCCCGGCGTCACGCCGCCGACCATCTTGGTGCCGTAGGCGATGGCCTGTTCGGAGTGGAAGGTCCCCTGCGCGCCGGTGAAGCCCTGGCAGATGACCTTGGTGTCCTTGCTGACGAGAATCGACATCTGATCAAGCTCCCCGAACGGCCTTGACGATCTTCTGAGCGGCGTCGTCCAGGTTGTCGGCCGGGATGACGTTGAGGCCGGACTCGCGGACGATCTGCTTGCCCAGTTCTTCGTTGGTGCCGGTCAGACGCACCACCAGCGGAACCTGCAGGCCGACGGCCTTCACCGCCGCCAGCACGCCGCGCGCGATGATGTCGCACTTCATGATGCCGCCGAAGATGTTGACCAGGATGCCCTTCACGTTCGGATCGGACGTGATGATCTTGAACGCGGCCGTCACCTTCTCTTCGCTGGCACCACCGCCGACGTCGAGGAAGTTGGCCGGGCTCTCGCCGTAGAGCTGGATGATGTCGAGGGTGGCCATGGCCAGACCCGCGCCGTTGACCATGCAGCCGATGGTGCCGTCGAGCGCGATGTAGGCGAGGTCGAACTTGGAAGCCTCGATCTCCTTGGCGTCCTCCTCGGTCTCGTCGCGCAGGGCGACGATCTCGGGATGACGGAAGAGAGCGTTGCTGTCGAAGTTGACCTTGGCGTCGAGGACGCGCAGATCGCCTTCCTTGGTGACGATCAGCGGGTTGATCTCGAGCATCGCCATGTCCTTGTCGACGAAGGCGCGATAGAGATCGGCGATCAGCTTCACCGCCTGCTTGATCTGGGCACCCTGGAGGCCCAGCGCATAGGCGATGTTGCGGCCGACGTAGGGCTGGAAGCCCGCGGCCGGATCGACGTGGAAGGTGTGGATCTTCTCCGGCGTGTCGTGGGCGACCGCCTCGATGTCCATGCCGCCCTCGGTCGAGACGACGAAGCCGACGGAACCCGTGGCGCGGTCGATCAGGGCCGAGAGATAGAGCTCGCGCTCGATGTCGGAACCGTCCTCGATGTAGAGGCGGTTGACCTGCTTGCCGGCCGGGCCGGTCTGCACGGTGACGAGCGTGTTGCCGAGCATCTCCTTGGCGAAGGCCTCCACCTCCGCGACGGACTTGGCGAGACGCACACCACCCTTGGCGTCGGCCGGCAGTTCCTTGAACTTGCCCTTGCCGCGGCCACCCGCGTGGATCTGCGACTTCACGACCCAGAGCGGGCCTCCGAGCTCCTCCGCCGCCTTCGCGGCCTCGGCCGGGGTGAACGCGGGGATACCGCGCGACACCGGCGCACCGTATTCGCGAAGGATCGCCTTCGCCTGGTATTCGTGGATGTTCATCGCCTCGTCTCGCCTCGAAGAATTCGATTGAGAAACTGTCGGAATCGGCAGTCGACCGACATGCGGCGCGTCGATCACGCACCCCATCGAGCCGTCCGCGACGACGATACGAGGTCACCCCCCGCTCGCGGGTCCTCCACCCGCGAGAAGACGGAGCCGGCTTGTCTTCCGGCTCCGCGCATCGATCGACCGATTCCGCTGGGCGCCCCGGGGATCGGGACGCCCGAAGGAATTCCGTTCAGGACGCTCAGGCGAGCGCCGGCTGAATCTGCTTGCAGGCGTCCACGAGGCCGGTCACCGAGGCGACGGACTTCTTGAACTGCTCCGCTTCGGTGGCGTCGAACTCCACCTGAACGATCTTCTCGACGCCGCCGGCGCCGATCAGCGCCGGAACGCCGACATACATGTCCTTGAGGCCGTACTCGCCGTTGAGCGAAGCGGCCACCGGCAGGATGCGCTTCTGGTCCTTGAGATAGGACTCGGCCATCGCGATCGCCGAAGCGGCCGGGGCGTAGAAGGCGGAACCGGTCTTGAGCAGGCCGACGATCTCGGCGCCGCCCTTGCGGGTGCGGTCGACGATCGCGTCGAGCTTCTCCTGGGTGAGCCAGCCCATCTTGACGATTTCCGGCAGCGGCACGCCGCCGATGGTCGAGTAGCGCACCAGCGGGACCATGTCGTCGCCGTGGCCGCCCAGCGTCATCGCATGGACGTCCTTGACGGAGACGCCGGTCGCCTCGGCGAGGAAGTAACGGAAGCGGGCCGAGTCGAGCACGCCGGCCATGCCGACCACCTTGTTCGCCGGCAGACCGGAGAACTTCTGCAGCGCCCACACCATCGCGTCGAGCGGGTTGGTGATGCAGATGACGAAGGCGTTCGGGGCGAATTCCTTGATGCCGGCGCCGACCTTCTCCATGACGGAGAGGTTGATGCCCAAGAGGTCGTCGCGGCTCATGCCCGGCTTGCGCGGCACACCGGCGGTCACGATGATGACGTCGGCACCGGCGATCGCCTCGTAGGACGACGCGCCCGAGAAGCCCGCATCGAAGCCGTCGACCGGCGAGGACTCGGCGATGTCGAGCGCCTTGCCCTGCGGAACGCCGTCGACGATGTCGAACAGGACGATGTCGCCGAGCTCCTTGAGGCCCGCCAGATGAGCGAGCGTGCCGCCGATTTGACCCGCGCCGATGAGGGCGATCTTTTTCCGCGCCATTTCAGAGGTTTCCCTTTTCGTCAATCGGAAGTCGGTGCGACATCCTGTCGTGCGGTTCGATACTCTGTTCCGGGAAGGGGTGCAAGTCGGCCGAAGGTTTACCACCCTCCGCAAGACGACTGAAAAAGCGGCAATTTCATTGCAATTTGCAAGAGGTTTCAGGTTGGCTCGGAACCGTCGTCCGAGCCCTCGTCGTCCTCCCGCAGGACCCCTCCGTTGACCCCCAGATGGGGGCTCGCCGCATATTCTTCCGAACGCATCTCGGTGAGCCGCGAGACGGTGCGGGCGAACTCGAACGTCTCCGTTCCTTCCACCCCTGTCCACAGCGCTTCCGGTTCGGCTTCCGCCGACACGACCACCTTGACCCGGCAGTCGTAGAGCGCGTCGACGAGGTTGATCAGCCGTTTGGCCGCATTGCGGCGATCGGCGGTCAACACCGGAACACGCTCGATCATCACCGTGTGATAACGCCGCGCCACCTGGAGATAGTCGGCGGCGGCGAGCGGCCGGTCGCAGAGGTCGAGGAAGTCGAAGCGCGCGAACGGCCCGCAGGCCCGCGGCACCCGGATCTCGCGGCCGCGGAAGGGGATCGCCTCCGGCGCGCTCGGCCGATGGTCGATCAGGCGGAACCACGCCTCTTCCATCGCCAGATCCGTCGCCGGACCGAGCGGCGTGGTCCATACCGCGTCGGCGTCGGTCTTCTCCAGCCGATAGTCGGTCGCCGCCGCCAGCCGCTCGACGTCGACGTGGGACTGCAGCAGGCCGATGAAGGGCAGGAACAGCGCTCGGTTGAGCCCGTCGCGATAGAGATCCTGCGGCGCGACGTTGGAGGTGGCGACGACCACCACGCCGGCCTCGAACAGCTTCTCGAACAGGCGCCCGAGGATCATCGCGTCGGCGATGTCGTAGACGGCGAACTCGTCGAAGCACAGGAGCCGCGTCTCCTCGGCGATCTGGGCGGCGACGGGAGCGATCGGATCGTCGCCCTTGATGCGGCCGGCGAGAATGTCACCGCGCGCCCGGTGAATGCGGTCCTGCACGTCGGCCATGAAGGCGTGGAAGTGCGCGCGCCGCTTCTTGTGGACGTGGCTGACCTCGTAGAAGAGGTCCATCAGCATGGTCTTGCCGCGACCGACGTCGCCGTGGACGTAGAGCCCGCGGATCGTCTCGCGCTTGGGCGCCTTGCGCTGGAACAGCCAACCGAGCGACGAGCCCTTGACCGCCAGATCGGAGGTGGCGATCTCCTTCTCCAGCCGGTCGAGCCGTTTGGTCAGCCGCACCTGGGCGGGATCGGAGGAAATGGCGCCGGAGGCGACCAGCGCCTCGTAGCGGCCGGAGACGGTGTGCATCCTGTCTTCGGAATGCGGCATGTCGGGACGATCGCTCCGCTCGTGGGCGAGGGAGAGATGCCCGCTCGGCCCGGTTCGTCTCCGGTAGCCCGGCGACGGAGCCGCTGTCAAAGCAAGGGTGACCTGCGCGACGCACGACCTTCGTCGCGGGCCGCCCGCTCGATCGACGTCCGTTCAGGCAGGGATGTCCGCACGACGGCCCAGCCGCCGGACGTTGGCGCGCAGCCGCGACCGCGCCGGTTCGACCGCCGCCCGTGCCACGTCGATCGCCGCATCGAGCGGCGTCTCGCTGCCACCCAGCACCCGCCCGAAGGCCAGCCCACTCTCCAGCATCGCCGCCACGGCCCCTTCGGCCGCCGCGTCGATCTTCTCGGCCACCATCCGCGCCGGCTCGCCGGTCGGCATCGCCTCCGGATCGACCAGAGCCCCGAGCGCCGCGTCGGTGCGCAACGCGATCACCATCGGCGAGAGGCTGGCGATCTCGGTGCAGGCCTTGCCGAGGGCGACCAGATGGTCGAACGTGCTGAAGACGGGGTGTTCGGTCATGGGCATCCTCGTGGCGCCACCGAGGATCGGCAGCGCCGCCGGCTTCGCGGCGATCATCCATTGTAGACGCCAGCACCGTCGCCGCAAGCAATTATGTTGCGGTGCAGCATTTCGTTCGGAAACCGACCGCAGGCTGCAGGAGCGGAGGCCCGCCCTGCGCCCTGCGCTCTTGGCGAAAGGGGCGCGATCCGCTATGCGTCGGCCGCATGTCCTCATCGCCGCCGGCGAGATCGGCGAACCCTTCGCCGGGGACGACAAACGAGGGAGCGACGCGCGAACCATGGCCGAAGTGCTCTCCCCCGCGGCCGTCGAGGCCGCAGAGGCCCGCATCCGCCCCCATGTGAGGCACACCCCCGGCATGATCGTCGAAGGCGCCGCCTTCGGCCTCGCCGACCGGGTCCATCTGAAGCTCGAGCTGTTCCAGCACACCGGGTCGTTCAAGGCGCGTGGCGCCTTCAACAATCTCCTCGCCCGACCGGTGCCGAAGATCGGCGTGACCGCGGCCTCGGGCGGCAACCACGGCGCCGCCGTGGCCTATGCCGCCGCCTGCCTCGGCCATCGCGCCCGCATCTTCGTGCCGACCGTGTCGAGCCCGGTGAAGATCGACCGCATCCGCGCCTACGGCGCCGAGGTGGTCGTCGCCGGCGATCGCTATGCCGACGCCGCCCTCCTCTCCGAGGCCTGGGCCAAAGAGAGCGGCGCCCTCGTCGTCCACCCCTACGACAGCCCCTACACCATCGCCGGCCAGGGCACCGTCGGCCTGGAGTGGGAAGAGGACGCGGTCGACGGCCTCGACACCGTGCTGGTGGCGGCCGGCGGCGGCGGTCTCGTCTCCGGCGTCGCGCTGTGGTTCCACGGCCGCACTCGGGTGATCGCCGTCGAGCCGCAGGGCTCGCGCGCCCTCCACGCCGCCCGCGAGGCCGGCCGCCCGGTCGACGTCGAGACCGAATCCGTCGCCGTCGACAGCCTCGGCGCCAAGCGCGTCGGCGAGCTGGTCCACGCCATCGCCGAGGATTTCGTCGACGACGTGCTGCTCGTTCCCGACAGCGCCATCGTCGAGGCCCAGGCGCGCCTGTGGTCGAGCCTGCGCATCGCCGCGGAGCCGGGTGGCGCCACGGCACTGGCCGCGCTGCTGGCACGGCGCTACATGCCGCGTGCCGGGGAACGCGTCGGCGTGCTGGTGTGCGGCGGCAACGTCGACCTCACCGCGCTCGCCGCCCTCGCCGGCTGAGACCTTCGCCCCGAAGAGGCGCCGCCCGCCCGAACGCGCGGTGCCGACAAAGGAGCCACGCATGCTGCCCAGACGCCTTCTCGACGGTTACGCCTCGTTCCGCAACGGCCGCTTCCAGGCCGAGAACGAGCGCTACCGCCGCCTCGCCGAGACCGGACAGAACCCCGGCGTGCTGATCGTCGCCTGCTGCGACAGCCGTGCCGCGCCGGAGCTGATCTTCGACGCCTCGCCCGGCGAGATCTTCGTGGTGCGCAACGTCGCCAATCTGGTGCCGCCCTACGCCCCCGACGACGACTACCACGGCACTTCCGCCGCGCTCGAGTTCGCGGTGATGGCGCTGAAGGTCAAGGACGTCGTCGTCATGGGCCACGGCCGCTGCGGCGGCATCAAGGCGGCGCTCGCCTCCGACGATGCCGAACCGCTGTCGCCCGGCAACTTCATCGGCAAGTGGATCTCGCTGCTGGAGAAGCCCAAGGCGGAATGCCTCTGCCATGCCGACGACACCGAGGAGGAGCGGATCAACCGCCTCGAGCACATGTCGATCGTCAATTCGCTGGCGAACCTGCGCACCTTCCCCTGCATCCGCCTGTTGGAGCGCAAGGGCGAGATCTGCCTGCACGGCGCCTGGTTCGACATCGCGCTCGGCGAGCTGCACGTCTACGACGAGTTCGCCGAGGTCTGGAACCGGCTCGAGACGCCCGACATCGCCGCCTGAGCCGGGCCGACCGGCGGAAATCCGACCGTTTGCCGGCATTTCCCGGCAGGCGGTCGTTGATGCCGGTCGCCGGACTTGCTAGAGGGTGGCCCCGCGCGGGCCACCGCTCACCCCTTTTTCAGCCCCTCCCGAGGAACCGAACCCATGGCCTCCTTCAATCTCTTCCTTCTGCCCGGCGACGGCATCGGCACCGAAATCATGGTCGAGGTGGAGAAGGTCGTCTCCTGGTTCGAGAAGCGCGGCGTCGCCACGTTCGAGCGCGAGCGCGGCCTCGTCGGCGGCTCCGCCTACGACGCCCACGGCAAGGCGATCTCCGACAGCGACATGGCGCTGGCCCAGGCCTCCGACGCCGTCATCTTCGGCGCCGTCGGCGGTCCGAAGTGGGCCGACGTTCCCTACGACGTCCGCCCGGAAGCCGGCCTGCTGCGTCTGCGCAAGGACCTCGGCCTCTTCGCCAACCTGCGCCCGGCGATCTGCTACCCGGCGCTGGCCGACGCCTCCGCGCTGAAGCGCGAGCTGGTCGAGGGCCTCGACATCCTCATCGTCCGCGAGCTCACCGGCGGCGTCTACTTCGGCGAGCCGAAGGAGATCGTGACGCTGGAGAACGGCGAGAAGCGCGCCGTCGACACCCAAGTCTACACCACCCACGAGATCGACCGTATCGCCCGCGTCGCCTTCGACCTCGCCCGCACCCGTGGCAAGAAGGTCCACTCGGCCGAGAAGCACAACGTCATGAAGTCGGGCGTGCTGTGGAAGCAGGTGGCGACCGCCGTCGGCAAGGACTATCCCGACGTCGCCCTCGAGCACATCCTCGCCGACAACTGCGCCATGCAGCTCGTCCGTCGCCCCAAGCAGTTCGACGTCATCCTCTGCGACAACCTCTTCGGCGACATCCTCTCCGACGTCGCCTCGATGCTGACCGGCTCGCTCGGCATGCTGCCCTCGGCCTCGCTGGGCAGCCCCGATCCGAAGACCGGCCGCGCCAAGTCGATGTACGAGCCCGTCCACGGCTCGGCCCCGGACATCGCCGGCAAGGGTCTCGCCAACCCGATCGCCATGATCGGCTCCTTCGCCATGGCGCTGCGCTACACGCTCGGCCTCGGTGAGGCGGCCGACCTGCTCGACGGCGCGATCGCCGACGTGCTCGCCTCCGGCACCCGTACCGCCGACATCGCCAAGCCGGGCGAGAACACCGTCTCGACCACCGAGATGGGCGAAGCCGTCATCAAGGCGCTCGACGCCCGCGCGAAGTGATCGAATGGAAGTCGGGGGCGAATCCGCCCCCGACTTGCCGCATGTCGCCATCTGCAATCATCGGCATGAGATGGGTGACCCATGACGGACTCCGAGAGCGAGACCTCACTGCGGATTGCCTCGTCAGAAAATCCCGGTTGTTCACTGAGCTTCGTGCGTCGGAGCGGAACACCCGGCGGCGTTGATTTCGATGTCGAGTACGTCGGCACGGCTTTCTCCGGAGCCGTCCGTTGTTCGACCTGTTTTTCAGGCAGTCCGGCACGTCTCTTCACCGAAGTCGCCCGAGACTGGCGTGGCTGGTCGGGCGAAAAGATTTGGGGCGACGTCGATGGCGCCCTGACGCTGAGCGCGACGTGCGGCAGTCTCGGACACATCGGGCTGAGCGTTCGAATGCGAGACCCGTCCGGCGACCAACTCGAAGGCAAGTTGACTCTCGAGGCTGGCAGGCTCGACCACTGGGCTCGGAAAATGGCGCAACTCCTGCCAGACTGACATCGCTTCGCACCATCGGCCGGGCCATTGCGCCGACAGATTTTCGAAATCGCATAGCGCCGCTCCTGCCCGAGAAGTGGGCACAGCCTGCCCCCAATCGCACCTTGCGCCGCGTTGCACACGGTTTAGGCTGACCCAGACGTCCGGTCGCCGCCCCTTTGCCGAGAGAGCCACGCCTTGGCCATTCAAGTCGCCCTGCACCACCTCACCGCCTATGCCTACGATCGCCCGGTCCAGCTCGGGCCGCAGATCATCCGGTTGAGGCCGGCGCCCCACTGCAAGACGAAGGTGACGAGCTATTCGCTCCGCATCACGCCGGAGAACCACTTCGTCAACTGGCAGCAGGACCCGCACGGCAACTGGCTCGCCCGCTTCGTCTTCCCCGAGACGACACGCGAGTTCCGCATCGAGGTCGACCTGCTCACCGAGATGGCGGTGTTCAACCCCTTCGACTTCTTCCTCGAGGAATATGCCGAGACCTTCCCGTTCGCCTACAAGCCCGAGCTGGCGGAGGAGCTGAAGCCCTATCTCGTCGCCGAGAAGACCGGCGAGCGCTTCGAGACCTATCTCGAGGCGGTGCGCGAGGAAGACGTCCGCACGGTGGACTATCTCGTCCGCCTCAATCAGCGCCTCAGCCAGGACATCCGCTACGTCATCCGCATGGAACCGGGCGTGCAGGAGCCCGACGAGACGCTGGAACTCGGCTCCGGCTCGTGCCGCGACACCGCCTGGCTGCTGGTCCAGATCGCCCGCCGCATGGGTCTCGCCGCCCGCTTCGTCTCCGGCTACCTGATCCAGCTGAAGCCCGACGTGAAGGCGCTCGACGGCCCGTCCGGCACCGACCACGACTTCACCGATCTCCACGCCTGGTGCGAGGTCTATCTGCCCGGCGCCGGCTGGATCGGCCTCGACCCGACCTCCGGCCTCTTCGCCGGCGAAGGACACCTGCCGCTCTGCGGCACGCCGCACTATCGCTCGGCAGCGCCGATCACCGGTCTGGTCGATCCGGCCGAGGTGCAGTTCGAATTCGACATGCACATCGACCGCATCGCCGAGAAGCCGCGCGTCACCGCACCCTTCTCCGACGAGGCCTGGGACGCCCTCGACGCGCTCGGCACCCGCGTCGACGAGGATCTCGCCCGCCACGACGTCCGCCTGACCATGGGCGGCGAGCCGACCTTCGTGTCGATCGACGACTATCAGTCGGCCGAGTGGAACACCGCCGCCGTCGGCCCGACCAAGCGCGTCAAGGCCGACGAGTTGATCCGCCGCCTGCGCGAGGGCTTCGCCCCCGGCGGCTTCCTCCACTACGGCCAGGGCAAGTGGTATCCGGGCGAGAGCCTGCCGCGCTGGGCCTTCGCCCTCTACTGGCGCAAGGACGGCAAGCCGATCTGGCGCGATCCGACGCTGATCGCCTCCGAAGGCGAGACCCATGCCGCGACGGCCGAACATTCGAAGCTGATCGCCGACGGCGTCGCCGAGCGGCTCGACATCGGCGGCGACTACGTCATCCCCGCCTTCGAGGACCCCGCCCACTGGCTGGTCCAGGAGGCGCAGCTGCCGGTCAATCTCGACCCGTCGAACTCCAAGCTCGAGAACGCCGAGGACCGCCACCGCATCGCCCGCGTCTTCGACCACGGCCTGACCAAACCGACCGGCCACGTCCTCCCCGTCCAGCGCTGGCAGAGCCGCGCCGGTCAGGGCTGGTACTCCGAGAAGTGGCGGCTGCGTCGCGAGAAACTGTTCCTGATCCCCGGCGACAGCCCGGTCGGCTATCGCCTGCCGATCGCCTCGCTGCCGTGGATCCCGCCGTCGTCCTATCCTTACGTGATGGAGCTCGACCCCTTCGTCGAGCGTCCCGACCTGCCGGACCCGGACGAGCTGGCGCAGGTCTATCGCCGCACCGGCCCGGCGCAACGCGTCACCCAGCGCTTCGTCGAGGAGATCGGCGCCGATCAGGTGCGCACCGCTCTGTCGATCGAGCCGCGCGACGGCATCCTCCACGTCTTCATGCCGCCGGTCTCGACGCTGGACGACTATCTGGAGCTCCTCGCCGCGGTCGAGGCCTCCGCCGAGGCCCACCGCCTGCCGGTCCACATCGAGGGCTATCCGCCGCCGTGGGACCCGCGGCTCGAGGTGATCAAGGTCACGCCCGACCCCGGCGTCATCGAGGTCAACGTCCAGCCCGCCGGCTCCTGGGCCGAATGCGTCGACATCACCACCCGCCTCTACGAGGAGGCGCGGCTGTCGCGGCTCGGCACCGAGAAGTTCATGGTCGACGGCCGCCACACCGGCACCGGCGGCGGCAACCACGTCGTGGTCGGCGCCCGTTGGCCGGGCGACAGTCCCTTCCTGCGCCGCCCCGACCTGTTGAAGAGCCTGGTGCTCTACTGGCAGCGCCACCCCTCACTCAGCTACCTCTTCTCGGGCCTCTTCATCGGCCCGACGAGCCAGGCGCCGCGCATCGACGAGGCCCGCCACGACGGGCTCTACGAACTCGAGATCGCGCTCGCCAACGTGCCGGCCCCGGGCGAGGGCTACGCGCCGCCGCCGTGGCTGGTCGACCGGCTCTTCCGCAATCTCCTCGTCGACGTCTCGGGCAATACCCATCGCACCGAGATCTGCATCGACAAGCTCTATTCGCCCGACGGGCCGACCGGCCGGCTCGGCCTCGTCGAGTTCCGCTGCTTCGAGATGCCGCCGGACGCGCGCATGTCGCTCGCCCAGCAGCTCCTGTTGCGCGCGATGATCGCCTGGCTGTGGCGCGAGCCGCAGCAGGGCGAGTTCTCGCGCTTCGGCACCGCGCTGCACGACCGCTACATGCTGCCCCACTTCGTGTGGGAGGACTTCCTCGGCGTGCTCGACGACCTCGGCCGCGCCGGCTACGCCTTCGATCCGCTGTGGTTCAAGGCGCAGTTCGAGTTCCGCTTCCCCTATTACGGCACGGTGGAGCACGGCGGCGTGAAGCTCGAGATCCGTCAGGCGCTCGAGCCCTGGCACGTCACCGGCGAGGAGGGCGCGGTCGGCGGCACGGTGCGTTATGTCGACAGCTCGGTCGAACGCCTGCAGGTCCGTGTCGAGGGCTTCGACCCCAAGCGCCACGTCGTCACCGCCAACGGCCGTCCCGTGCCGCTCGCCTCGACCGGCACCTCCGGCGAGGCCGTGGCGGGCGTGCGCTACAAGGCGTGGCAGCCGGCCTCGGGTTTCCACCCGACCATCCCGACCCACCCGCCGATCACCTTCGACATCCTCGACCGGTGGACGGGGCGGTCGCTCGGCGGCTGCGTCTATCACGTCGCCCATCCCGGCGGGCGCAACTACGACACCTTCCCGGTCAACTCCTACGAGGCCGAGGCGCGTCGTCTGGCGCGTTTCGTCGACCACGGCCACACGCCGGGTTTCATCACCGTTCCCCCGTCCGAGCGGACGAGCGAATACCCCTTGACTCTCGACCTGCGTCGCCCCCCCTCTCGGACCTGAGGAAGGCGACGCGGACACGCGCCCGGGGGGCATGGTGAACTCGACCCAGTTGGAATTGGCGATGCGCTGGTCGGGCGAGGTCGATCCGGCCATCGCCGAGCTCGTCGCCGGCTATCGACCGGTACCCGGCGTCCACGACGAACTCGTGGACGAGGCCGGTCGCATTCGTCCGCACTGGCTGTCGCTGCTCGCCCATCTCGGCCGTCACGGCCCCACCGACGTCGAAGCCCGCTTCGCCGGTGCCGACCGCTATCTGAGCGAGAGCGGCGTCGTCTACCGCGTCTACGAGGACGGGCAGAACTTCGACCGCCCCTGGCCGCTCGCCCATCTGCCGATCGTCCTCGACGCCGCCGACTGGGCCTGCCTCGCCCACGGCGTCGAGCAGCGCGCCCGCCTGTTCGAGGCGCTGATCGCCGACCTCATGGGTCCGGCCGATCTCGTCGCCTCCGGCGCCGTGCCCGCCGCACTGGTCGCCGGCAATCCCGAGTTCCTGCGGCCCGTCGCCGGCATCCGCCCCAAGGGCGGGCATTTCCTGCATCTCTATGCCGCCGACGTCACCCGCGCGCCCGACGGCCGCTGGTGGGTGCTCGCCGACCGTACCCAGGCGCCGTCGGGTGCCGGCTACGCCATCGAGAATCGCGTCGCCCTGTCGCGCGCCCTACCGGAGGCCTTCGAGGACATCGGCGTCGAGCGCCTCGGCCCGTTCTTCCAGGCGGTCCGCGTCGGCCTCGCCCAGGTCGCCGCCCGCGGCACCGAACCGCGCATCGCCCTGATGTCGCCGGGGCCCTGGTCCGAGACCTATTTCGAACACGCCTTCCTCGCCCGCTCGCTCGGCTTCCAGCTGGTCGAGGCGGGCGATCTCGTCGCCTCCGAGACCGGCGTCGCGGTGCGCACCGTCGCCGGTCTCGAGCCGATCGACGTGCTGGTGCGCCGCATCGACGCCGACTGGGCCGATCCGCTCGAGCTCAATCCCAATTCGCGCCTCGGCGTCCCCGGCCTCGTCGAGGCGGTGCGTGCCGGCCGCGTCGTCGTCAGCAACGCGCTCGGCACCGGGCTGGTCGAGGCGCCGGCGCTGACCGGCTACCTCCCCGCGCTGAGCCGCCGCCTCATCGGCGAGGAACTGGCGCTGCCCAACGTCGCGACGTGGTGGTGCGGCGAACCGGCGGCGCGCGACGCGGTGATCGCCGGCCTCGACGATCTGGTGCTCGCCCCCGCCTTCGGCCGTACCCTGCCCGGCATCCTCGACAGCGCCGGCGTGCTCGGCAAGAAGCTGACGCGCGCCGAGCGCGAGCGCTATGCCGCCAAGCTCGGCCGCCGCGGCATCGACTTCGTCGGCCGCGAGCCGCTGCGCCTCTCCACCGCGCCGGTGTGGGAGAAGGGCCGGCTGGTACCCCGCCCCTTCGCCGTTCGCGTCTTCGTCGCCCGCACAGCCGACGGCTGGTCGGTGATGCCCGGCGGCCTCGCCCGTTTCGCCGAACGCTCCGACGTCCGCCTCCTGTCGATGCAGCGCGGCGGCCGCTCCGGCGACGTCTGGGTGCTCGGCGCCCGTGGAGCCACGTCGAGCGAGGCGAAGCCCGAGGCCCGGTTGATGCCCGAGCCCGACAAGGTGGCGATCCGCCGCGACAACGGCATCCTGCCGTCGCGCGCCGCCGACAACCTGTTCTGGTTCGGCCGCTATCTCGAGCGCGCCGAACAGACCGCCCGCCTGCTGCGCGGCCTCGAGGGCCACGGCGACGACGGCGTCGTCGAGATCTCGCGCGATCTCCAGCGCCGCATCGCCCAGTTGCTCGACCAGGGCCTCGCCGTGCCCTCGACCGCCGGCAGCGCCCGCACGCTCGCCGAAGCCGCCGTCTGGTCGCCCCTGCCCGGCGCCGTCGGCCGCCTCGTCGCCGAGGCCCACCGCACCGCCTCGGTGGTGCGCGACCGCCTGTCGCCCGACGCCTGGCGCGCGCTCGCCGGCCTGCGCGACCGGCTCGACCGCGGTCTCGACGCCGCCGGACGGCCGTTGCAGGTCTTCGCCGAAGTCGACGGAACGCTCCGCACCATCGCAGCGATCGTCGGCCTCGCCCACGAGACCATGAACCGCCGCGAAGGCTGGCACTTCTTCGATCTCGGCCGCCGCATCGAGCGCGGCATCGGGCTGGCGCGGGCCGCCCGCGGCTTCTGCGACGAGAGTGCCGACACCGACGCGCTCGACATGCTGCTCGACCTCGCCGACGGCCGCGTCACCTACCGCACCCGCTATCTCGGCGGCACGGCGCGGCGCCCGGTGCTCGACCTCGTGCTGCTCGACGAGGCCAATCCGCGCGCCGTCGCCTATCAGGTCGCCCGCGTCCTCGATCATCTCGAGAGCCTCGCCGACCGACGCGAGGGCGATCTCCTGTCGCTCGAACTGAAGACCGCACGGCGGCTCGCCGCCGAACTCGAGACCGACGACGCCGGCCTCTTCGACGTCGCCCGCATCCGTCGCGTCGAAGGTGCGCTGATGGCGATCTCCGATGCCGTCGCCACCCGCTACTTCACGCAAGGCTCGCTCCTGCCGGCGACGGAGGAGGAGGCCTGATGCGTTTCGACGTCACCCACGTCACCGTCTACGACTGGGGCGGCCCGGTGCCGGTCGCCGACTGCCGCCTGCGCCTGACGCCGATCGAGCGGCGCGGTCAGCGCGTCCACGTCTCGCGTCTCGTCATCGATCCGCAGCCCGAACACGTCGTCGACGAGGTCGACTGGTTCGGCAATCACGTCACCCGCATTGCCTTCCGCGCGCCCCACTCGCGCCTGACGCTGCGCTCGACCGCGACGGTGACGACCCTGCCGCTCGCCCCCCTCGACGCGGCCGCCTCGGCCGCCTGGGAGACAGTCGCCGCCCGCGCCGCCCATTCGCGTTCGCTCAGCCCGGACGATCCGGTGCAGTTCGTCTTCCCCTCCCGCGCCGTGCCGCTGACCCCGGTGGTGACGCGCTGGACGATCGAGTGCTTCACCCCCGGCCGGCCGATCCTCGAAGCGGCGTTGGCGCTGACGCGACGCCTCCACGCGGAATTCCGCTACATGCCGGGCGTGACCGACGTGGCGACGCCGCTCGCCCGTGCCTTCGAGGAGCGCCGCGGCGTCTGCCAGGACTTCGCCCACGTGATGATCGCCGGCCTGCGCGGCCTCGGCCTGCCGGCGGCCTACGTCGGTGGCTATCTGCGCACCCTGCCGCCGCCGGGCAAGCCGCGGCTCGAGGGCGCCGACGCCATGCATGCCTGGGTCGAGGTGTGGTGTGGCGCCGAACTCGGCTGGATCGGCTTCGACCCGACCAACGCCGTCCTCGCCGGCGAGGACCACATCGTCGTCGCCTTCGGCCGCGACTATGTCGACGCCGCCCCGGTGATCGGCATCCTGTCGTCGAGCGGCGAGCAGGGCCTGTCGGTCGCCGTCGACGTCGTCGAGGCGAGAGACCCGGCGCTCGACGCCCTCTCCGTCCCCGCCCCACCGGCCTGAGACCGCGACACGACGCCGGCCTTCCCCATCCGCCAAGGCCCCCGCCGGGCCTCGTCGCCGACGCACGGCGCGCGCGCCATCACGTCAGCGGGAAGCCACGGATTCCGCTCTGGCGAGACGGCCGATTTCCGCTAATCTAATCGATACGATTCCGCATGCACCGGCCTGCCGCCGCAGAGACGCGGCCGCGACCGGCGGACATTTCGAGGAGGGTTACGATGACGGACGTATCTCGTTCCCATGCCACCGGCCTGTCGCCCACCGCGCCGCGCGTCCTCGACGTCGGCGCCGCCGACGTGATCGAGGCGCTGCGCCTCGGCTTCGCCGACTTCCGCGCCGCGCCCGGCTACGGGCTGTTCTTCGGCGGCATCTTCGCCTTCGGCGGCCTGTTTCTGACCTGGCTGACGGTCGGCGCCGGCCTCGGCTGGCTGACCTATCCGATGGCGACCGGTTTTGCCCTGCTCGGCCCCTTCGTCGCGGTCGGCTGCTACGAGGTGAGCCGCCGGCGCGAGGCGGGCCAGCCCCTCGACTTCGCCGCCGTCCTGACCGTGATGGGACGCCAGAGCGGCCGCGAGTTCGGCTGGATGGCCTTCGTCACGCTCTTCGTCTTCCTGCTCTGGATGTATCAGGTCCGGGTGCTGTTCATTCTGACGCTCGGCTTCGGCGGCTTCGCCACACTGGGCGAGTTCTTCCACGCCGTGACGTCGACACCGTCGGGCTGGCTCTTTCTCGGTCTCGTCCATCTCGACGGACTGGTCTTCGCGCTGGTCGCCTTCTCGCTGACCATCGTCGCCTTCCCGCTGCTGCTCGATCGGGAGGTGGACTTCGTCACCGCGATGATCACCTCGGTGCGCACGGTGATGCTCAACCCGCGGACCATGATCTCCTGGGGTGTGATCGTCGCCGCGACGCTGTTCCTGTCGATCCTGCCGGCCTTCCTCGGCCTGCTGGTGACGCTGCCGGTGCTCGGTCACGCCACCTGGCATCTCTATCGCCGCATCGTCCTGCCGCAGGGCGCGGCGTGAGCGGCGCGGCGTCGACCGTCTGAAGGGCGCCCCGGATCATCCCGGTCGGGCGCCCTTCGCACCTCAGGCGGGGCGCACCACGACCGGCGTGCCGATCGGCACCCGGCGATGGAGATCGATGACGTCCTGATTGAGCAGGCGGATGCAGCCCGACGAGACCGCCTTGCCGATGCTCGAGGCGTCGTTGTTGCCGTGGATGCGGTAGAGCGTGTCGCGATCGCCCTGGTAGAGGTAGAGCGCGCGGGCGCCGAGTGGGTTTTCCGGCCCGCCGGGCATGCCGGAGGCCCATTTGGCGGCCTCCTCGTCGCGCAGCGTCATCTCGCGCGGCGGCGTCCAGGTCGGCCATTCCGCCTTGCGCCGGATCGTCGCCCGCCCCGACCAGGCGAAGCCCTCGCGGCCGACGCCGACGCCGTAGCGGATCGCGTCACCGTCGTCGCGCACCAGATAGAGGTAGCGCTCGCCCGGATCGATGACGATCGTGCCGGGCTGTTCCGGCCCGCGCCAGCGCACCAGCGCGCGCAGGTAGGCCGGATCGACCTCGGAGAAATCGAGCGGATCGACCACGAAGCGGCCGTCGTCGATCTCGCCGTACATGGTGAGATACTGCGAAGGGATGTGGCCGCCGGTGCCGACCTCTGTGGCGCGGCGACGCACCCGCGTCTCGTAACCGTCGCTCTCGAAATCCCAGCGCTCGACGCGCGCCGAGGCGGCACAGCCGGCCAGCGCCAGAGGCAGACCGGCGATCAGAGCGCGTCGCGACCAGGTCTTGGCCGCGCCGCGCCCGCCTTCGCGGAAAATGTCTTCGAACATGAATCACCTCGACTGCGAACGGCCCCGACCATCACCACCCCACATGGAGATAGTGGGGCAGAGATGCGGCGAGGAAAGGTCCGCAGCACCGCTCGATCACGAAGCGGCGGCCTGTGGCCGAAATGCCGCGCCGTATCGCTCCGGGATGAACGCCCCGATGCGCCGATCGCTCCCTCGCGATCGCCGATCGTCTAGCGACGGCCGTAGGTCGAGAACTTCTCCGCCGCCGCCGCGATCTCGTCGTCGGTGAGGATCACCGGATCGCCGAGGAGCAGCGCCTGATGGTACTGGAAGGCGAGCGTCTCGAGCTCGACCGCCAGCCACAGCGCCCGCGCCATGGTCGGTGCCACGGTGATCGCGCCGTGATTGGCGAGGAGACAGCCGTTGCGCCCCTCGAGCGCGGCGAGTGCCGCCGCCGACAGTTCCGGCGTGCCGAAGGTCGCATAGTCCGAGCAGGGAATGGTCGAGCCGCCGAAGCCGGCGATCATGTAGTGGACCGCCGGGATCGGCCGCCGGCCGATGGCGAGAACGGTCGCGTAGGGCGAATGGGTGTGGACCACGGCGTTCGCTTCCGGCCGCGCGCGCAAGATGTCGCGGTGGAAGCGCCATTCCGACGACGGCGGTCGCGGCCCCTCCCATCCGCCGGTCTCGTCGGCGAGATCCATCTTCGCGACGAGATCGGCCGTCAGCTCCGCCGGCGGCACCGCCGAGGGCGTGATCAGCATGGCCTCGCCGAAGCGCAGCGAGACGTTGCCCGAGGTGCCGCGATTGAGCCCGGAGGTGCCGAGCTCGCACTTCGCCGCGACCACCGTCTCGCGCGCCGCGCGCTCGTCCGCGTTCACAGTCGTCCCGCCTCGATGATCCGCTGCAGGAAGGCGCGGGTGCGCTCGTCCTTCGGGTCGGAGAAGATCTCGCTCGGCGGACCCTCCTCGTGGACCACGCCGCCGTAGAGGAAGCAGACCTTGGAGGCCACTTCCTTGGCGAAGCCCATCTCGTGGGTGGCGAGCACCATGGTCATGCCCTCGTCGCGCAGGTCGCGGACGATGTCGAGCACTTCGGCGACGAGTTCGGGATCGAGCGCCGAGGTGATCTCGTCGAGCAGCATGACGATCGGGTCCATCGCCAGCGCACGGACGATCGCCACGCGCTGCTGCTGGCCGCCCGACAGCCGATCGGGGAATTCGTTCGCCTTGTGGTCGAGGCGAATGCGGGCGAGGAGCTCCATCGCCCGTTCCTTGGCCTCGGCACGGCTCTGGCCGAGCACCTTCACCGGCGCCGCGGTGATGTTGTCGAGGACGCTCATGTGCGGGAAGAGGTTGAACGACTGGAAGACGATGCCGACGTCGCGGCGCAGCGCGTCGACGTCGACGCCGGGGCCGGAGACGCGATCGCCGTGCAGCCGGATCTCACCGGAATCGATCGTCTCGAGCCCGTTGATGCAGCGCAGGAGCGTCGACTTGCCGCAACCCGAGGGGCCGATCAGGCAGACCACCTGATGCTCCTCGATGTCGAGCGTGATGCCGTTGAGAACGGGGACCACCCCGCCGTAGGACTTGCGGACGTCGCGGATCTCGACGAGTGCCATGGGTTTCTCCGTCCGTCCTCAGCTGCCGGCGCGCATGCGCTTCTGATCGCGCTCGATCAGCTTGTCGACGAGGCGGGCCTGCGGAATGGTGATGAGCACGAAGAGCACCGCGACCGTCGTCACCGACGACAGATTGAAGTGGTTCGAGGCGATGATCTTGGCCTGGTTGAAGGCGTCGACGGTGCCGATGACGCTGACCAGCGCCGTGTCCTTCTGCAGCGAGATGAAGTCGTTGAGCAGCGGCGGGATGATCCGGCGCACCGCCTGCGGCACGACGACGAAGCGCAGCGTCTGGGTGTGCGAGAAGCCGAGCGAGCGCGCCGCCGCGGTCTGCGACCAGTGCACGCTCTCGATGCCCGAGCGATAGACCTCGGAGACATAGGCGCCGTAGGTCAGCGTCAGCGCCAGGATGGCGAACATCGTCGGCGACATGTCGCGCAGGATCGGCAGGTCGGTCAGCGGCAGGCCGAAGCCGACCAGATAGATCGCGATGATCGCCGGCAGGCCCCGGAAGAGATCGACATAGGCCGTGGCGATCAGGCGCACCGGCGCGCCCGCCCGGCCCGGCGCCAGCCGCGCCACCGCGATGAGCAGGCCCCAGATCAGCACCAGGATCTCGGCGATCACGAAGATCTCGACGTTGATCCAGAAGGCGGCGCCGACGAGGTGGAAGGTCTCGAAGATCAGCGACAGATCGAAGAAGGTGCGCCCGACCGCGACCTCGTTGGCCACCAGAAAGAGGCCGAAGAACAGCACGATCGCCGCCGCCGCCGCATAGCCGATGGCGACCCAGGAATGTTCCCGCGCCGCCGCCGTCTCGGCTCGCGCCTCGGCGACGTCGGTCACCGCCAGACGGTCGGCCTTGACGGCCCCGAAGAAGCCCTGCAGCGCCGGCACGAAGACGACGAGGAAACCGGCCACCACCGCGAAGAGCCCGGCGGTCGCCCAGTCCGACTCCACGCCGATCGAGGCGAGCCCGTCGCGTACCGCGCCGGCGGTCAAGAGACCGCACGCGATCAGGCCGACGACGACGAGTATCGCCAGAAGCGCGATCCCCTTTGCCGATTTCGGCGGCGCCGGCGTCCACTTGCGGGTGGCGCGCGGCGCCCGGATTCGCGGCGGCTGCGATGCGTCGGGAGTGTCGTCCATGCTGCGTCTCGCTCGTGTCGGGACCGAGTGACCGCACGCCCGGCGGCGCCGGGCGCGAGGATCGGAAGGAGGGATCCGGTCGTGCGACCGGCGGCGAGTTTCCCCGCCGCCGTCCGCTTCAGCCGAGATCGGCTCGGAACATCAGGGCTTGAAATACGGGATCTTGGTCGGATCCGCACCCCAGGACGCGGCGAGATACTTCGCGGCGAGCTTCTTGGTGGTACCGTCGGCGATCAGAGCCTGCAGCGCCTTGTCGAGGGTCGCGGCGTTGGCCGAGCCCTTCGGGAAGAGCGCGCCGTACTTCTCGCCGGTCGAGTACTGGCCGACGACGACCATCTTGCCCTTGGATTCGGCGGCCTGGCCGAGCACGATCGCCGTGTCGGTCATGGCGACGTCGATCTGGTTGGCCATCAGCGCGGTGAACATCGCCGGGGTGTCCGGGAACACCTTGGCTTCGGTCTTCGGCTTCAGCGTCTCCTTGACGAAGTCGGTGCCGGTGGTGCCGGCCTGGACGCCGATGCGCAGGCCCTTCATGTCGCCGCTCTCGATCTTCTTGCCCTTCTTGGCCAGGACGCCGACGTCACTGTCGAAGTAGGGAACCGAGAACGAGACCACTTCCTTGCGCTTGTCGGTGATCGAGATCTGCGACAGGGCGATGTCGAAATCCTTGGTGTTGCCGGCGACGAGAGCGTCGAAGTCGACGTTCTTCAGCACCACCTTGTCGAGACCGACGCGCCACGCGATGTTGGCGGCGAGGCAATACTCGTAGCCGTCCTTGATGGCTTCCGGCGTGTCGCCGTTGTTCCAGCCCGGGGCCGGAAGATTGGTCTCGTAGGTCAGCTGGCCCGGAATGGCCGGCGTGATCGAGAACTCGCCCTTCTTGCCGGTCAGTTCGCAGTTGCCGATCTTGTCGGCGGCCGCGGCGGTGCCGACGAAGGCACCGAAGGCGACGAGAGCAATTCCGAGACGGACTTTCGACTTGGAAATCATGGGGATCTGCCTCTTGTGGCGAAAGGCGCGGAGGGCCGACGGGGTGCCGGTCCTTGGCCGCATGTTAACGCCGAAATCGCCGGATGGAACCGGAAAAAACAGCGATCGGAAGGTTGTTTCGGGGATGGATTTTCCTCGACACCGCCGCATCCCGCCCGCTCAGAGGCGGCGACGCTTCGCATCGGCCAAAATCTCGCGCGCCGCGTTGTGACCGGGCGCGCCCGTCACGCCGCCGCCCGGGTGGGTGCCCGACCCGCACATGTAGAGACCGGCGACCGGCGCGCGGTAATCGGCATGTCCCATCACCGGCCGCGCCGAGAACATCTGGTCGAGGCCGAGGGCGCCGTGGAAGATGTCGCCGCCGATCAGACCGAACTTGCGTTCGAGATCGAGCGGCGAATGGATCTGCCGCCCGACGACCGACGCCGCGAAGCCCGGCGCATGAGCGTCGACCGTGGCGATCATCAGATCGGCGACCTCCTCGCGCGCCTCGTCCCACGACCGGCCGTCCGGCAGCGTCGGCGCCACCTGCTGGCAGAACAGCGACGCGACGTGCGCGCCCTGCGGCGCCAGCGAGGAATCGAGCGTCGAGGGGATCAACATCTCGACGATCGGCGCCTTGGCCCAACCGTCGCGGCGAGCGTCGAAGAAGGCGTCCTCCATGTACTTCAGCGACGGCGCGATCACGATGCCGGCGGTGTGGTGGTCGGCGACCTCGCGGCCCGGCCGACACGTGAAGCTCGGCAGCTCGGAGAGCGCCACGTTCATGCGGAAGGTGCCCGATCCCGACTTCCACGAGGCAATGCGGTCGCGGAAGTCGTCCGGCAGCGTCGCCGGGTCGAGCAGCTTCTCGAAGGTGAGCTTCGGGTGCAGGTTGGAGACCACCGCGCGGGCGCGGATCGTCTCGCCCGCCTCCGTCACCACGCCGACGGCGCGGCCCTTCTCGACCAGGATCTCGGCGACGCCCGCCTCCGTCCGGATCTCGACGCCGCGCGCACGCGCCGACGACGCCATGGCCTGCGTGATCGCGCCCATGCCGCCGATCGCGTGACCCCAGACGCCGCGGTTGCCGTTCACCTCGCCGAAGCAGTGGTGCAGCAGCACATAGGCCGAACCCGCCGCATAGGGGCTGGCATAGTTGCCGACGATGCCGTCGAAGCCGTAGATCGCCTTGATCGGATCGCTCTCGAACCACTGGTCGAGGAAGTCGCCGGCCGAACGGGTGAAGATCTCGAGCAGGTCGCGCTGGCCCGAGAGATCCAGCCGGCGGAAGCGGTTGCCGACCTTGCCGGCGACCAGCATCTGCCCGAGCGTCTCGATCAGCCCACGTCCCGTCGTCACGTTGGGCGGCGTCTCCAGCACCAGATCGCGCAGCACGTCGGCCATCCGCTCCAGCCGGTCGCCGTAAGCGTCGAGCCGCTCGGCGTCGCGCGCCGAGAAGGTCGCGACCGACGCCTTGGTCCGGCCGGGGCCGATCTCCAACGCCCGCCCGTCGGGCAGCGGCAGGAAGTTCGACATCCGCCGCTCGACCACCTCGAGCCCGTGCTTCGCCAGCTCGAGATCGCGGATCACCTTCGGATTGAGCAGCGACACCGTGTAGGCGGCGGCGGAGTTGCGGAAGCCCGGATGGAACTCCTCGGTGACGGCACAGCCGCCGACGACGTCGCGTCGCTCGAGCACCAACACCTTCAACCCGCCGGCCGCCAGATAGCCCGCCGTCGTCAGCCCGTTGTGGCCCGCTCCGATCACGATGACGTCGTGCATGCTTCCCGCCCTCTCGCGCCCTCGGCCCCCGCCGAAATCCGTGTGATACGGTCGTCAAAGAGCTTTCGTCGTCAAGCGGGATTTTGCGGAGATGTTGCCCGATCTCGAGGCAGAGCCGAAACGAGGCACTCGACACACCGCGGACGGCCGTAGTGCCGCCGCCGTTTGCAACGCGGCGCCGTGGGACGAAGGGTCGCGCCACGATGCGCGGCGCTCCCACCCTCCCATCAGGGGAGGGGGAAGCGGCGGCGACGCCAGGAGTTCCATCGAAGGGCCGGAAGCCGCTTGCCCCTCACCCACCCGCGCGGCGGCTGCCCGGCTGGTGGCGCGGCAGGCGCAGTTGGAACACCGCACCCTTGACCGGCCCGTTCGCCGCCGAGAGCGAGCCGCCGTGCTCGCGGGCGATGGCGTAGGAGATCCAGAGCCCCAGACCCGTCCCCTCGCCCACCACCTTGGTGGTGAAGAAGGGCTCGAAGATCTTGTCGGCTACGCCGTCGGCGATGCCGGCGCCGTTGTCGGCGACCTCGATCACCACGTCGTCGCCTTGGGCGTGCATCGCGATCGTCACGTGCGGCTCGGGCACCGCCTTGACCGCGTCGAGCGCGTTGTCGACCAGATTGACCAGCACCTGGTGGATCTTGCCCTCTTCGCCCTCGACCGTCAGGCCGGGTTCGAGATCGGTCTCGAGCTTGGCCGGGACGTTCTTCGCCCGCATCGCCCATTGCGCCGCCGTGCCGATCAGTTTGGCGAGATCGACGTTGGCATTCTCGCTCGCCCGCGAGAAGGAAAGCCGGCGAAGGTTCTTGACGATCTCGGAAATGCGCATGGCGCCTTCGAGCGTACCCTCGATCAGTGGCGCGAGGTCGGCGAGGATGGCGCCGACCCTGCTCTCCCGCTTCAGCCGGTCGACTGCGGCCCGCGGCGCCTCTTCTTCCAGCGCGCCGATGTAGCGCTCCAGGCTCTTGCGATAGCGCTCGAGCGTGTGGATGTTGCCGTAGACGAAGGAGATCGGGTTGTTGAGCTCGTGGGCGACGCCGGCGACGAGGCGGCCGAGGCTCGCCATCTTCTCCTGCTCGATCAGCTTGCGCTGCGCCTTCTGCAGCTCCATGTGCGCCTTGTGCAGCGCCTCGTAGGCGCGGCGCAGCTCGCCGATCGGCCGCCCGGTCAAGACCGCGCCGACCCGGTGACCGTTGTGGTCGAAACGGGCCGAGACGTTGATCGCCATCAGGTCGGAGGCGCCCTCGGCGGTCAGGAACGACAGCTCGAGCTCGCGCACCTCGCCCTCGACGCCCGACAGCAGCGCGTTGCGCGCCTTGGCCCGGTCGCCCTCGACGACGAGATCGCCGAGCCGTTCGCCGAGCACCGCCTCGAGCGGCCGGGCGATGATGCGCGAGAAAGCGGGATTGGCCTTCACCACCGCGCCGCGCTCGTCGACCACCACCAGAATGTCGGAGACCGAGGCGATCACCGAGGAGATGAAGCCCTCGGCCGCTTCCAACTCGGCGTTCTTGGTCTCGAGATCCGCCTCGTAGCGCAGGAGATCCGAGTAGACCGCGTCCATCTTGGCGATGACGTCGATCCACATCTCCTCACCGGCGCCGTCGAGCCCGGCCCCGCCTTCGTCGAAGACATGGGCCATCAGGTTCGCCGGCCGCGGCCGCAGATCAGTCTCGCTCGTCGTCATCGAGGTCTCGTCTCAGATCGTAGCGGTGGATCTTCGCCCGGAGACCGACGCGCGACAATCCGAGTTCGGCGGCGACCCGCGAGATGTTGCCGTTCAACCGATCGAGCGCCTCGGAGATCACCTCGCGTTCCAACGATTCGACCCGCTCCTTGAGCTGCGGCCGCGGACCGGAAGCGTCGACCACGCGCACCGGCCGCCCGGCATGGGCGATGCGCGGCGACAGGAGATCGATCCCGAGCGCGCCGTCGCGGTCGGACAGCGCCACCATGCGCTGGATCTCGTTGGCGAGTTCGCGGACGTTGCCCGGCCACTCGTAACGCGTCATCGCCGCCAGCGTCTCGCTGGTGAAGCCCGACACGTCGCGCTTGAAGGCGCGATTGACGTCGCCGAGGATGCGCGCCGCGATCGCCGGCACGTCCATGGCGCGTTCGGCGAGCGACGGCAGATGGATCGGGAAGGCCGCCAGCCGGTAGAACAGGTCGCGGCGGAAGCGCCCGGCGTCGACCTCGCCCATCAGGTTGCGGTTGGTCGCCGCGATGACGCGGACGTCGACCTTCCGCGGCCGCTGCGCGCCGAGCGGACGGATCTCGCCCTCCTGCAGCACGCGCAGCAGCTTCACCTGGAAAGCCGGCGAGGTCTCGCCGATCTCGTCGAGGAAGATGGTGCCGCCGTCGGCCACTTCGAACAGGCCGATGCGGTCCTGATAGGCGCCGGTGAAGGCGCCCTTCTTGCAGCCGAAGAGCTCGCTCTCGAGCAGATCGTCCGGCAGTGCACCGCAGTTCTCGACGACGAAGGGCTGATCGGCCCGGCCCGAGCCGTTGTGGATCGCCCGCGCCAGCAGTTCCTTGCCGGTGCCCGAGGCGCCGGTGATCAGCACCGAGATGTCGTAGTCGGTCGCCCGCTTGGCCAGCGCGATGGCATGGGCCACCGGGCTCGCCGGCTCGTGGACGATCTTGTCGAAGTCGCCGAGCCGTCGCTGCGCCCGCCGCAGATCACCGACCACCGAGGTCAGCCGCTTCGGCGAGGGCTTCGCCTCCACCGCCCCGGCGCCGCCGGCCTCGCGCTGCGCCCAATAGAGCCGCGAGGCCTCGCGCACCGTGTCGATCAGCCGATCGGGGTGCCAGGGCTTGGTGATGTAGTGATAGATCCCCGCCTCGTTGACGCCGGCGATGATATCTTCACTGTCGGTGTAGCCCGAGATGATCATGCGGATCGGGTCGGGCCACTGGTCGCGGACGCGCTTCAGGAAGTCGACGCCGTTCTCGCCCGGCATGCGCTGATCGCACAGGATGACCTGCACCATCTCGCCGGCCAGCACGTCCTCGGCCTCCGCCGCCCCGCGCACGGAGATGACCTCGAACTCCTCCGCCAGCACGCGGCGGATCGCCTCGAGGCTGCGGATCTCGTCGTCGATGACGAGCACCGTGGCATTGCCCGGCATCACTGTTCCCCCGATTGGACCACGATCGTTCCCCTCGATCGGCATCAGCAGATGCGCGGCAGTTGCTCGCCCGACAGCCAGTCGACGATGCGACCGCCGCCGAACGACGTCGTCATCTGCACGAAGAACTGATCGTCTTCGATCACCTCGCCGACGATCGCTGCTTCCGCCCCCAGCGGATGCGCGCGCATCGCCGCCAGCACGGCCTCGGCCCCCTCCGGCGCGACGACCGCGATGAGCTTGCCCTCGTTGGCGACGTTCAAGGGATCGAGACCGAGGAACTCGCAGGCAGCATGGACCTCCGGCTTCACCGGCACGTCGTCTTCCTCGATGCGGATGCCGACCCGAGACTGGTGGGCGATCTCGTTGAGGGTGGCTGCGAGCCCTCCGCGCGTCGGATCGCGCAGCAGGCGCAGATGCGGCGCCCCCGCCTCGATCATCGCCGCGACCAGCCCATGGAGGGCGGCCGAATCCGAGACGATCGCGGTGTCGAAGGTCAGGTTTTCGCGGCTCGACATGATGGCGACGCCGTGATCGCCGATCGAGCCGGAGACGATCACCCTGTCGCCCGGCCGCGCCCGGTCGCCCGACAGCTCGACGCCCGCCGCCACCACGCCGATGCCGGCGGTGGAGATGAAGACGCCGTCGGCCTTGCCGCGCTCGACCACCTTGGTGTCGCCGGTGACGATCGGCACGCCGGCTTCGCGCGCCGCCTCGCCCATCGTGTCGGCGATCCGCTTCAGATCCGCCAGCGGGAAGCCCTCTTCGATGATGAAGGAGGCCGACAGCGCCACCGGTCGCGCGCCGCCCATGGCGACGTCGTTGATCGTGCCGTGCACCGCCAGCGAGCCGATGTTGCCGCCGGGGAAGAACAGCGGCGACACGACGTAGCCGTCGGTGGTCATCACCATCTTCTCACCGGGGCCGGCGGGCGTCGGGAAGGTCGCCTGATCGTTGCCCTGGTCGAGCAGCGGATTGGAAAAGGCCTCGTGGAAGATCTCGGAGATCAGCTGCGCCATGGCCCGGCCGCCCGAGCCGTGCGAGAGGTCGACGCGGCCGTTCTTGAGATCCATCTTGCGATGACGCACGCGGGGATTGGAGATCTCGTTCACGAGGCTTTCCTTTCAGCCTGCTTCGCCTTCACCCGGAAGCGGCCATAGGTCCAGTGCGCCGCGCAGGCGCCTTCCGACGACACCATGCAGGAGCCCATCGGCGTCTCGGGCGTGCAGACCGTGCCGAAGAGCCTGCAGTCGGCCGGCTCCTTGGCGCCGATCAGGATGGTGCCGCATTCGCAGGCCGGATTGTCCGAGGCCTCGATGCGCTTCACCGCGAAACGCTTCTCGGCATCGAACTCGGCCCATTCGTCGCGCAGCTTCAGCGCCGAGTTCGGGATCGAGCCGAGACCGCGCCATTCGAAGGCGTCGCGCAGATCGAAGACTTCCGCGACCAGCGCCTGCGCCGCCCGGTTGCCCTCGCGGGTGACGGCGCGGATGTACTGGTTCTCGACCTCGTTGCGGCCCTCGTTCATCTGACGCACCAGCATCAGCACCGACTGCATCACGTCGAGCGGCTCGAAGCCGGAAACGACGATGCGCTGGCCGTATTCCTCGACGAACGTGTCGTAGGGCTCGAGGCCGATCACCGCCGAGACGTGGGACGGCCCCAGGAAGCCCTGGATCTTCACCGGCGAATGACCGTCGATCTCCGGCGCATCGAGGATGGCGCGAATGGCCGACGGCGTCAGCACGTGGTTGACGAAACAGGTGAAGTTGGTCAGCCCCTTCTTCCGCGCCAGCTTCACAGCCATGGCGGTCGGCGGCGTCGTCGTCTCGAAGCCGATGGCGAAGAACACGACCTGACGGTTCGGGTTCTCCTCGGCGATGCGCACCGCGTCGAGGGTCGAATAGACCATGCGGATGTCGCTGCCCGCCGCCTTCGCCTTGATCAGCGACGTGCCCTTGGAACCCGGCACGCGCATCAGGTCGGCGTAGGTGAGGAGCGTCACCTCCGGGTTCTTGGCGAGTTCGATCGCCTCGTCGATCCGGCCGATCGGCAGCACGCAGACCGGGCAGCCCGGACCGTGGATCATCCTGACGTTCTTCGGCAGCAGATCCTCGAGCCCGTAGCGCGAGATCGCATGGGTGTGGCCACCGCAGAACTCCATGAAGGCGTAGGAGCGGGCCGGATCGGCCTCGGCCGCGATGGTCGCGGCGACCGCGCGGGCGAGTTTGCCGTCGCGATATTCGTCGACGTATTTCATTGCACCGCTCCCTTCGCCAAGGCGCCGGCCTCGGCGAGGAGACGCAGCGTCTCGGCTGCTTCCTCCGCGTCGATCTTGGCGAGCGCGTAGCCGACATGGACGATCACGTAGTCGCCGGGCGTCACGCCCTCGACCATCGCGACCGAGATTTCCTTGGTGACGCCGTCGAGATTGACGCGCGCCATGTCGTCGGGAAGCAGTTCACTCACGAGAGCGGGGATGGCGAGACACATGGTGTCGGCTCCTTCAGGGGATCGTCTTGTCGTTTTGGATCGGGGTGACGAGATGGGCACGGCCGAGCGCGGCCTGACCCAGCGAGAGGCCGCCGTCGCCCGGCGGGACCTTCTCGGCAAAGAGCGGACGGAAGCCGCGCGCGACGAGGCCTTCGTCGAGCCCGGTCGCGAGCACGCGGTTCATCAGGCAGCCACCGCCGAGCGCGACACGCTCGCCGGGCACGGCGAGTGCGGCGACGAGGGCGAGGAGCCCGTCGGTGACGGCGCCGTGGAAGAGTTCGGCGCCGGCGCGCGGATCGATCCCCGGCCGGCAGAGCTCGACGAGCAGCGGTCGGAAGTCGAGCACGCCGTCCTCGATCCGGTAGAGGCCGGAGCCGCGGACGGGCGCGCGGACCAGCGCCTCGAGCTCCATCGCCGCCTGTCCC
Source organism: Pinisolibacter sp. DMC19 (assembly GCF_056313985.1). Taxonomy (NCBI): domain Bacteria; kingdom Pseudomonadati; phylum Pseudomonadota; class Alphaproteobacteria; order Hyphomicrobiales; family Ancalomicrobiaceae; genus Pinisolibacter; species Pinisolibacter sp. DMC19. The sequence goes on from NZ_JBQUZF010000005.1 coordinate 201,995, forward strand.
TCGTGGTCCTGCACCAGGCGAAGACCGAGAAGACCGGCGGCGGCGTCGAAGAGCCGACCGAGCGACGTCGTCGTCGCCTCGCGCCCCGAGGCCAGACGATCGGCCAGCGGCCCGACCATCGCGGCCGGCATGCGGGGATGGTTCGCCGCCTCGAGATCTGCGGCGAAACGCTTCTTCGCCGCCTCGAGGTCGCCGGCGAGATGGGCCGCCGCCAGCGCCATGCGCCAGGGCTCGCGCGCCGCGCGGTCACCTCCCGGCAGGGCGATCGGCGCCAACCGGCCGAGCCGGGCGAAGCCCGATCCCTCGACCCGGATCGCCTCGCCGCCCCAGGCGGCACCGTCGTCGCCGTGGCCGATGCCGTCGAGCGCCAGACCGAAGATCGGCCCGGTGATCCCGTGTTCCGCCGCCACCGCCGCGACATGGGCGGCATGGTGCTGCACGGACAGGCAGGGCACGGCGAACTCGGCGGCGAAGCGCGACGAGCGGTAGTCGGGGTGGAGGTCGCAGACGACCAGCTCCGGCTCGACGTCGAGAAGCGCCATCAGATGGGCCGCCGTCTCGCGGTAGAACTTGACCGTCTCGGCGGTGTCGAGATCGCCGACATGCTGCGAGACGAAGGCCTCGCGCCCGCGCGTCACGCAGACCGTCGCCTTGAGATGGGCGCCGGTCGCCAGCACCGAGGGGCCGTCGGCGCCGAGGTCGATCGGTTCCGGCACGAAGCCGCGCGCCCGGCGGATGAAGCTCGGCCGCCCGGCCACCACCTGCATGACGCTGTCGTCGGCGCGGATGACGATGCCGCGATCGTGGCCGACGATCAGATCGGCGATGCCGCCGAGCCGGCGCTGCGCATCCGCGTCGTCGATCACCAGCGGCTCGCCGCCGGGATTGGCCGAGGTCGCGACGACGACGAAGTCGTTCGCCCCCTCGCGCACCGCCTTGCACGACGGCCGCCCGGCTGCCTCCCAGAAGAGCAGGTGGTGCAGCGGCGTCGCCGCCAGCATGACGCCGAGGCGGGAGAGATGGGGCGCGATCGACGGCGCCACCGCGCCCGCAACCGCGTCCATCACCACGATCGGCGCCGCCGGCGAGGCGAGGAGCGCCCGCTCGGCCTCGCTCGCCACGACCAGCCCGTCGAGCGAGGCGAGGTTCGCCACCATCACCGCGAAGGGCTTGGCATCGCGCTGCTTGCGCCGACGCAGTTCGGCGACCGCGGCCTCGTTGCGCGCGTCGCAGAGGAGATGGAACCCGCCGAGGCCCTTCAGCGCCACGATCTTCCCCGCGCGGATCGCCGCGACGATCGTCTCGACCGAATGGGTCAGCCGCGGCCCGCAGGCCGGACAGGCGACCGGTTCGGCATGGAAGCGCCGATCGGTCGGGTCGCGATAGGCGGCGGCACAGGAGCCGCACATCGGGAAGGACGCCATCGACGTCTGCGCCCGGTCGTAGGGCAGCCGCGCCGTGATCGTCAGCCGCGGCCCGCAATGGGTGCAGTTGACGAAGGGATAGAGGTGATAGCGGCTCTCGGGATCGAAGAGATCGTCGAGACAGGCCGAACAGGTCGCGGCATCGGCCGGCACCCGCGTCCGCACCTTGCCGGCGATGCTCTCGACGATGCGGAACCCGGTCTCGCCGCGCGGCGCCAGCGGCACCGTCTCGATCGCGTCGAAACGGGCGAGCGGCGGGCGCTCGGCTTCGAGGGCGGCGCGGAAGGCGTCGAGCCCCTCGCCCTCGACCTCGATCAGCACGCCGTCGCCGTCGTTGAGCACGTAGCCCGAAAGCCCGAACCGCATCGCCAGCCCGTAGACGAAGGGCCGCATGCCGACACCCTGAACCGCACCCCGGACGCGCAGGCGCAGACGATCGATCGCGGAAGCGACCTCGTCCTGTCCCTGGCGTGCGAAGAGCGGATCGAGCGACATGGTCCCTCCTCAGGCCGGACGGCGCGCGAAGGCGGCGCGCTTGTCGACCCAGGCGTAGAAGGCTTCGAGCCCTTCGCCGGTGCGCGCCGACACCGTCAGCACCTCGAGCCGCGGATTGACCTGCTTCGCCGCGGCGATGCAGGCCGCGACGTCGAAGTCGAGATGCGGCAGCAGGTCGGACTTGTTGAGCAGCATCAGGTCGGCGGCGGCGAACATGTCCGGGTACTTGAGCGGCTTGTCCTCGCCCTCGGTCACCGACAGCACCGCCACCTTGTGCGCCTCGCCGAGGTCGAAGGCGGCCGGGCAGACGAGATTGCCGACGTTCTCGATGAAGAGCAGCGCGTTCTCCGGCAGATCGAGATCGCCGAGCGCCCGGCCGACCATCGAGGCGTCGAGGTGGCAGCCCTTGCCGGTGTTGACCTGGATCGCCTTGACGCCGGTGGCGCGAATGCGATCGGCGTCGTTGGAGGTCTGCTGATCGCCCTCGATCACCGAGATCGGGTAACGGCCCTTCAGATCGCCGATGACCTTGCACAGAAGCGTCGTCTTGCCCGAGCCGGGCGAGGAGACGAAGTTCAGCGCGAAGGCACCCTTCTCGGCCAGCGCCCGGCGATTGTCGCGGGCGAGCCGGTCGTTCTTGGAGAGGATGTCGCGCTCGATCCGCACCAGCCGGTCCTGCGAGATCCCCGGCACATGGACCCCGGCGAGACCGCCGCCGTAGTGGAGGTCGTCGCCCGACTTCGTCACGTGGTCATGATCATGGTCGTGCCCGTGGTCATGGTCATGATCATGGTCGTGGGTGTGCCCGTGATCGTGGCCGTGGGCATGGGAATGGCCGTGGTCGTGGCCGTGCTCATGCTCGTGGGCATGGGAATGGCCGTCGTGATCGTGGTCGTGCGAATGGACGTGGGCATGGCCGTGATCGTGCGCATGGGCATGATCGGCGTCGTGGACGTGATCATGGTCATGGTCGTGGTCGTGCCCATGATCGTGATCGTGATCGTGGTGGTGATGATCATGGTCGTGCCCATGATGGTGGTCGCCCACCGGCTTACCTTCGACCGTCGCCGTGCCGCAACCGCAGACCGTGCACATCACTCAACCTCCAACTCCGCGACGCGCAGATCGTCGCCGCCGGTCATCTGAACCCTGTGATTGCCGCATTCGGGGCAGGCCCCGAAGCGCTCCGACAGCGGCACCGTCTTGCCGCAGTCCATGCACCAGCCCTCGCCGGGCACACGTTCGATCTCGAGCACGGCGCCCGCCGCGATCGTTCCGCCGGTCACCGCCTCGAAGCAGAAGCGCATGGCGTCCGGTTCGACGTGGGACAGTTCACCGATCGCGAGCTTGACCACCTTGACCGATGTCGCCCCGGCGCGGCGCGCCTCTTCCTCGACGATCTCGATCACGCTCTCCATGAGCGACATCTCATGCATCGAGCATCTCCTCGATCGCCACGTCCCAACCGACGCAGGGGTCGAACAGCGACCCGATCCGCTCCGCCCGCGCCAGCCCTTCGGCGCCCGCGGGAAAGACGTTGGCGGCGAGCGTCGCTGCGAGCGGCCCGTCGGGGTGAAAGTTCCATTCGGTCGGCGCGACGATCGCCCAGGAAACGACGCGTCCATCCTCGTCGACCCGCGCCAGATGGTGCAGCCGGCCGCGCGGGCTCTCGACCGCGGCATGGCCGGTGCGTGGACCGACCTGTCGCCCGGTGATCCAGTCGGCGCCTATGCGCAGGCGATCGTCCTGCGGCGCGTCGAGCAGTTCGGCGGCTTCCGCGATCTCGGCGAGCCGCGCCGCCAGGCGGAAGCGCCCATCGGCGAGCGTCCGCGACGTCGCCGCCCGCGCCCCCGGTCCCGCCTCGGGCTTGCGCCCGGCGAGCCGCGGCAGCGCCGAGAAGCCCTCCGGATCGCGCGTCAGTTCGGCGATCACCGCCTCGTCGTCGCTCGGCCGCAACGCGTCGCAACGGCCGAAGCGGTCGTCGGTCTCCGCCGCGATCGCCTCGAGCGCCCGCGACGCCCACGAACCGGAGGCGACCGCCAGCCGCCCGCGCCGATCGATCGTCGGACCGAGCCGCAGGAGCGCGCCGCGGATGCGGTCGATCGCCCCCGTCGCCTCGGTCACGGGACCACCGACCGCAGTGCCGAGCAGGGCATGGACGCCGGCGAGCACCGCCCGCACGTCGGCGAGCGTCTCGCGATCGGTGGCGTCGACCCCGCCGACGCCCGAGCCGGTCACCATCGCCCTCAGATGCTCGCCCAGCCGCTCGGCGGCGAGACCCTGCATCCGTTCGGCGACGATCGGTTCGACGTCGCGCCCCATCGCCGCGATGATCGCGGTTTCCGCCGCCACCCAGTGGGAGCGGCCGCACAGCGCATGCATCCGCGCCAGCAGCGCCGGCACCTCGCCGGCCGAACGCCCGGCGAGCAGACGACCCGAAAAGCCGGTCGGCCGGGTCGAGCTGATCGCGACGCGACGCGCCGTTCGCGTCTCGGGATCGACCGCGATCTCGAGCCGGATCCCGCCGGCCGAAAGAGGTGCGACCGCCGCCATGCTCAGCCCTCCCCGCCGCGGCGGCCGAAGAGCAGCGCGCGGCGATCGATCGCCGTCGGCGCCCGTTTCTCGGGCTGCGGTTCGGGCTCCGGCTCGGGTGCCCGGAAGACTTCCTCGATCGCCGCTTCGGCGACCGCACGGACGACCGCCGGATCGTCGAACTCGAACATCGGCGAAAAGAACGAGGCGCTGTCGAGCCGGCCGAACCCGTCGACCGCCCCGACCACGCAGGGAAAGTCGCCGCCGGGGAAGGCATGGACCACGGTCGAGCCGGGCGAAGCCGGCTCGAGCTCCGGTCCGTCCGGCGGCGCGGTGACGACGAGGTTCATGAACCACGGCGTCGCCATCACCCCGACGATGCGCGAGCCCCAGGGGCGAAAGCCGACCGCCTCGACCACCAGCGCCGGATTGACCAGCGGCACGTCGCGCATCGGCCCGTCGGCCACCACGCGGAAGGCCGCCTCGAGCCGTGCCGCCACGACCGACGCCGCAGCATCGTCCGCAGGCAGGGCCTGCGGCTTCGGCGAGACGAGGGTCGACGGCGCGGTCTCGGTCACGACATCAGCCTCCCGATCCGAGGATCATGAACTTCGAGCGCGGCGCGCTGCAGTTCGGGCAGGTCCACTCCTCCGGCAGATCGGCGAAGGACGTGCCGGGCGGCACCTGCCAGGCGTCGTCGCCTTCGGCCGGATCGTAGACGTGCCAGCAGATGCCGCACTCCATCTTCGTCTCCGCCGTCACATCCTGCTTCACGCCGAAGTTCTCGAAGCCACTCATTGGAAATAGGCCTCGCGGATGTCTTTCAAGCGCTCGGCCGAATCGCGGAAGTCCTCGACCGCCGCGCGCGCCGTCACCGGCACGTCGCCGATCTCCAGCGTGTCGAGCACGATCGTGTCCATGGCGTTGAAGAACTGCACCGACCAGACGTTCCGCGTGCCGGTCGCGACGATCCGGCAGGTGCCGTAGCCGCGCGACAGCATCTGCACCGGCCCCGGCCCCAGCGTGTCCTGGAGATGGCTCATGTCGGCTTCCGACATCGGGAACAGCGAGAAGGTGATGGCATGGGACGGATCGCCGGGACGATGCGCCAGCGCGCGGTCGCGGATCTCGGTCAGGAGCGACATCACGTTCATCGCGCCCTCGGGCGGCGGCGGCAGATCCTCGAGCACCGTCGTCATCGACGCCGCGCGCTCGACCGCCGCCGGCACCGAGGCGACCTCGACGTAGTCGGCGACGCGGGCGCCCGAGGCGTCGGTGAAACGCACCCGCCACAGGCCGGCCATCACCGATTCCTGCACCTGCGCCACGACCCCTTCGGGCAGCGCCACCGTGGCGGAGACCTCGCCCTCGCCCAGCACCTGGCCGAGCAGCTCGAGATCGTCGGCGCCATAGCCGTCGAGATCGAACAGCCGGCTCGGCCGGCCGACCTCCTGCGTCTCCAGCGCCGCGATCATCTCGGGCAACAGGCTCGCCACCCGCGGACAGCGCGCGATCAGTTCCTCGGCGCTCGAGGTGGCGAGGAAGGAGATGGTGCCGGTGCCCGTCAGGCCCGAGCGACCGGCGAAACCCGAAGCCTTGTCGTCGATGCCGATCGGCACCATCGACACGCCTTCGTCGGCGCCGTCCGGCGCGACCCAGAATCCAGCCTTCATGCCTCGTCTCCCCTCGCGGCCTGCGATGTGGTGAAGGCCACCCGCGGCTTCTCGTCCTTGATCAGCGCCGGGGCGTCCGCCGCCAGCGCCGTCTCGATCTTTTCCATGTATTCCGACCAGTCGCGGATCTTCGGCAGAACCGCGATCGTCTCCATGCCCCGCGTCACGACGAGCGACGGCAACACCGCGACGTGGAAACGCGACGACAGCGCCGCCTCCGCGCCGGTCGCCACGACGGCGCCGCGCAGGCGACGCTGGAAGGCGGCCAGCACCTCCGGCATCACCACGGCCACGTCGAGCGTTTCCGCCCGCGTCGCCGGATCGCCGGGAAAGAACAGCAGCGCATGCGGGGGTTCCCCCTCCGCGGGCGCGAGAAAAGCGTCGATCGACGAGGGATCGACCACCGGCAGGCCGTAGCGATCGGCCAATGCGGCGACGAGGGGATGTGTCATGCGTCCTCCCGGTGCGGGCTTCGCGTTTGTCTGTGGCCCGCCTCCCTCTGGTTCAGCAAGCCGTATGCCAACACTCCGTCCACCCGATGACAAGCAAACGACCGCCGTTTTCCGGTCACGACCGTCGGGACACCCCGAGCGCCGCTTCCGGATACGACCGTGCACTTTCCATCGATGGAAATCAATTGATCGGACCGCGTATCCCGCGCGCCGTTGCGCGGGGTGCGTGAAGGCCCGGTCAGGCCGTCGCGGCGGGGACGTCCTCGCCGCCGTCTTCGCGCAGGAAGTCGGGCAGCTGCGGTTCGCGCCCGACCAGATCGGCGAAGAGATGGTCGAAGCTCTCGCCGTCGAGCGCCGCGGCGAGGCCGCGCAGCGCATTGTCGATCATCGTCGCCTCGGCCTCGTCGAGCACGCGCACCGCGCTGTCGATGTGGACGAGCACCCGTGTACCGACCGGCTGCTCGCCGATCAGCAGCATCGAGACGCGCCGCTGCTCGTCGCCGCGGGCGACGAGTGCGGTCATGTCGTCGCCTTCGACGACGACCATCGGAATCCCGAGGCACATGGTTGCTCGTCCCTTCGAAGTCTCAGCCGACCCGTCGCTCGTAGGCGACGAAGTCGATGTCGTTGGCCAGCAGCGGCTCGGCCGCGTCCGCCCGGCTCTCCACCGCGATGCCCCACTCGGCGAGCAGCGCCACGGCGGCGGCGAGCGCCGGTTCCAGCGCATCGCGCGCCGGCCCGGTGAGCGGTCCGCCCCAGTCCTCGAGATCGAGCGGCTGGCAGCCGATCAGCGCGAGCTCCCGGGGATAGGCCCCGAGCAGATCCGCCGCCGACAATACCTCCTGGAAGCCCGTCTGGTGAAGCGACATCTTCTTGGCGCCGGTGAACTTCGGCACCTCGTCGTCGCGGACGATCTTCAACGTGCCGGGTTCCAGCCCGTAATCGATCGCGTCGAACACCAGCAGGCGGTCGTGCTCCTGCAGGAAGTTGACGAGGTAGAGCCCCTGGGTGCCGCCGTCGAGGACGGTGACGTCGTCGGGAACGCGGTAGCGGCGGTGGAATTCCTCCACCGCCCTGACCCCGAAGCCCTCGTCCGCCCACAGGATGTTGCCGATGCCGAGCACCAGCGTGCGCGAGGTCGCTTGTCCCATCGTCTCAGTCCTTCAGATCGTCGCGGAACAGACGTTCGCCCGACACCATCGACGAGATCATCGACTGGCGGCTGAGGATGTCTTCGCGCACCGCGGCGTAGACGTGCACGACCACGAAGGTCACGATCGCCCACATGCCGAGATGGTGCCAGGTGTGGAGGTCCTGACTGTTGTGGAAGATCGAGAAGACCCAGCCGAACAGTTTGTACTGCCAGCTCGCCTGTCCCTCACCCTCGGAATAGAGCGCCATGCCGCTGATCATCATGAAGACGAGGAACAGCATGAAGGTGAACATGGCGATATGCGCCAGCGGGTTGTGGCCGATGTACTTCTTCGGGTCCTTCACCAGGAAGGCATACCACTTGGCCTCGTAGATCACACCCCAGAGCCAGGTCTTGTTCCACACCGGCAGGATGAAGAGCTGACGCGAATAGGCGTTGCCCACGAAGGCCCAGTAGAGGCGGAACAGGAAGAAGACGATGAGCGTCTGCCCGGTCGCGAAATGCGCGAAGCGGATGTAGCCCATCAGGAAGTTGTTCGAAGCCTCGCCCGGAACCGAGGGAAGCGGCGAACCGATGAAGTAGCCGGAGATGCACAGCACCAGGATGCACAGGGCATTGACCCAGTGCCACAGGCGCACCGGCGCCTCGTAGACGTAGATGGTCTGGAGCGCGCGCGCCTTTTCCTTGCCGGAGGCGTCGTAGGCGCCCTTGATTTCGGCGATCTGCGTCGTCATGGGATCCTCCCGACGATCACCCGCCGCGCCGACCGGGGTCGACCATGCGGTGATCGTACTCGAACCTGAGGGAGGGGACGGCGGCGAACCGCCGTCCCGCCGTTCCGGTCAGCGCACCGTGACCGTCGCCATGTCCTGGCCGTCCTCGGACATGACGTGCGTCGAGCACGCCAGGCACGGGTCGAAGGAATGGAGGGTGCGCAGGATCTCGAGCGGCTTCTCCGGATCCGCCAGCGGCGTGTCCATGAGCGCGGCCTCGAAGGCGCCGATGCCGCCCTTCGGGTCGCGGGGCGAGCCGTTCCAGGTGGTCGGCACGACGGCCTGATAGTTGTCGATCTTGCCGTCCTTGATCTTCACCCAGTGGCCGAGCGCGCCGCGCGGCGCCTCGGTGAAGCCGACGCCCTTGACCTCCTTCGGCCAGCTCTCCGGCTTCCACTTCTCGGTGTTGGCGGTCGACGAGTCGCCCGCCTTGATGGTGGCGACCAGCTTGTCCTGGAAGTAGCGCATCTGATGCGCCGCCCACTGGCACTCGAGCGCGCGCGCCGCGGTGCGGCCGAGCGTCGAGAACAGCGCCGAGATCGGCGCGCCGAGGTCCTTGAGCAGCTTGTCGACCGGCTCCTTGAACTCCGCCTTGTTCTGGGCGTAGCCGACGATGTAGCGGGCGAGCGGGCCCACTTCGACGGCATTGCCCTTCCAGCGCGGCGACTTGATCCAGGAGTACTTGCCCTCTTCGTCGAGCGCCTGGATGTTGGTCTTGGTGCCCTTGGTCTTCGGACCCAGCACGTAGTTCGGCTCGGTGACGCCGTCCCACGGATGCAGGCCCTTGGTCTCGTCCGGGTACTTGTACCAGGAATGGGTGACGAACTCCTGGATCTGGTTGGGATCCTTGAGATCGACCGGCATGACCTCCTTGAGGTTGCCGTTGAGGATGACGCCGTGCGGCAGCTTGAGCGAAGCCGGCGAATAGTCGTTGGCGTGCTCGGGAATGTCGCCGTAGGACATCACCGACTTGCCCGACAGACCGCCACCGTAGAGCCAGTCCTTGTAGAACGAACCGATCGCCATCAGGTCGGGGATGTAGACCTGCTCGGTGAAGGCGATGCACTGGTCGATGATCGACGAGACCAGGTTCAGGCGTTCCATGTTGATGGCACCGACCGAGCCCACGCCGTCGACGTTGATGGCGCAGGGCACGCCGCCGACCAGCCAGTTCGGATGGGGGTTCTTGCCGCCGTAGATCGTGTGGATCTTGACGATCTCCTTCTGGAAGTCGAGCGCTTCCAGATAGTGGGCGACCGCCATGAGGTTGGCTTCCGGCGGCAGCTTGTAGGCCTTGTGGCCCCAGTAGCCGTTCTTGAACGGGCCGAGCTGTCCCGATTCGACGAACTTCTTCAGGCGACCCTGCAGGTCCTTGAAGTAGCCCGGCGACGACAGCGGCCAGTTGGAGATCGACTGGGCGAGCTGCGACGTCGCCTTCGGGTCGGCGGAGAGCGCCGAGACCACGTCGACCCAGTCGAGCGCATGCAGGTGGTAGAAGTGGACCAGATGGTCGTGCACCTGCAGCGCCAGCTGCATGATGTTGCGGATCGAGTTGGCGTTCTCCGGGATCTTGATGTCGAGCGCGTTCTCGACCGCGCGCACCGAGGTCAGCGCGTGGGTGCCGGTGCACACGCCGCAGATGCGCTCGGTGAAGGCCCAGGCGTCGCGCGGATCACGGCCGCGCAGGATCACTTCGATGCCACGCCACATGGTGCCGGTCGACACCGCGTTGCGGATGACGTTGTTCTCGTCGACGTTCACTTCGACGCGCATGTGACCCTCGATGCGGGTCACCGGATCGACGACGATGCGCTTGCCGGAGTTGTCGAGATTGAAACCGTTCGGAGTCTGGATGCCCATGACGGCGCGTCCTCTTCAAGTGTTCTGGTTCGGGGCGGCCGTCAGTCGACCTGCTCGGGCTTCTTGGAGGTGACGCGCTTCACCGCGGTGATCGCGGCATGAGCGACCACGCCGGCCGTGACGACACCGGCCACCGTGCCGCCGACCTTGTCGGCGTTGGCCTCGATGCCGAACTGGTTGATGCCGGTGAGACGGTCGTAGAACGAGCCCTTGTCCCAGAAATTCTCCTCCGAACAGCCGATGCAGCCGTGGCCCGACTGGATCGGGAAGGAGACGCCGGCGTTCCAGCGCACGGTCGAGCAGGCGTTGTAGGTCGTCGGACCCTTGCAGCCCATCTTGTAGAGGCAGTAGCCCTTCTTGGCGCCCTCGTCGTCCCACTCCTCGACGAACTGGCCGGCGTCGAAATGCGGACGGCGGTAGCACTTGTCGTGGATGCGCTGCGAATAGAACATCTTCGGCCGACCCTGACGGTCGAGCTCGGGCAGACGTCCGAAGGTGGTCACGAAGGTGACGACGCCGGTCATCACCTCGGCGATCGGCGGACAGCCCGGGACCTTGATGATCGGCTTGTTCCTGATGACCTTGTCGATCGGCGTCGCCTGGGTCGGGTTCGGCTTCGCCGCCTGGACGCAGCCCCACGAGGCGCAGGCGCCCCAGGCGATGACGGCCATGGCGTCTTCCGCCATTTCCTTCAGCTTCTCGACGAAGGGACGGCCGCCGTCGATGCAGAACATGCCGTCTTCGTTGAGCGGCGGATTGCCCTCGACGGCCAGGATGTACTGACCCTTGTACTTCTCCCGGGTCTCCTGGAGGATCGCTTCGGCCTGATGGCCGGCCGCCGCCATGATCGTGTCGTCGTAGTCGAGCGAGATCATCGACAGGACCACGTCCTTCACCAGCGGATGCGCCGAGCGGATGAAGCTCTCCGAGCAGCAGGTGCACTCGAGGCCGTGCATCCAGATGACCGGAATGCGCGGCTTGGTCTCCAGCGCATGCGCCATCTCGGACGCCGCCGTCGAGCCGAGCCCGAGGCTCGCCGCGGTGAGCGAACAGAATTTGGTGAAGCTGCGCCGCGTGATCCCCTGACGCCGGATCACTTCGTAGAACGTTTCAGTGGCTGCACTCATCGCGCGTATCCCCCAGGACGGTCTCGCCGCATCCCGATCCGCGCCCCCCGAGAGACGCTCGCACCGGCCACGACGGACGTTTCGTAGCGATGCATCTCTGAGAGCAAATCGTAGGCCAATTACCACTGCGTCCGGCCCGCGACCGATCGTCTTACGAAAACCTCCGGATTCCCGCCATTCGCAGGTCGTCCCTGTCGCAGGCATCGACTCGATCGCGCCGCCGTTTCTGCCTCCATCCGGAAGAACGGTGTCCGGATGCGGAAACTGAATGTACACCACCCGACACGCCACGATCGGGCACGGCGCGTGGCGAAGAGGTCGTCGCACGGTGTTCGAGGGGGTTATCCGGACGCGAGAAGACGGGCGGGCGGTGCACCGCTCAGTGGGCGGTGCAGACCATGCAGGGGTCGAAGGAGCGCACCACGTGCTGCACCGCGACCGCCTCGGCTCCCGCCTCGCCGACCGCGAGCCCTTCGAGCGCGCCCTCGAGCGGGCCGGGCATGCCGGCCGCGTCGCGCGGCGAGAAGTTGAAGGTGGTCGGCGCGACGATCTGCCAGCGGCCGATCCGGCCGCCCCGCACCGTCGTCCAATGGCCGAGGCTGCCGCGCGCAGCCTCCACCAGGCCGACGCCCGAGCCGTCGGTCTGGCTCTGCCCTTCCGAACAGAAGGGCGCGCCGCGGGCGATCGCCGTCAGCCAGCGTTCCATCGCGAGGAGGACGCGCGCCGATTCCACCAGCCGCAGGATCACCCGCGCCGCCACACCCGTGCCGCTGGCCTCGCGCACCAGCGCGGCGGCGAGCGGATCGCCGTCGACCAGCTGGCGCGCCAGTGCGCCGACCTCGACCGCCCTTCCGTCGAGCCGCGGCGCCCGCGCCCAGGAATAGGCGCCGGCGCGCTCGAGATCCGGCGCCGTCGTCGCCCGCGCCGGCGGCCCCGCCTCGCCGGCGATCCAGGCATGGGCCGGATCTTCGGTGATCGCGTCGATCGCAAGCGGCCGATGGACGAGATCCGCCGTCTCCATCACCCCGGCGCGGAAGGCGTGGCCCCCGTCGGGACCCGTGCCGGGATAGGCGCCGACGCTCATGACGAGGCCCGGCCCGCGGCCGAGCCGGGCGAGATCGAGATCGCGGGCGAGCCTGAGAAAAGCCGAGAAGTCGCTCGGACCGTCGGAGACCCGATCGAGATCGGCGAGGCTCGCGAGTCCGGCGATCGCCTCGAGCGGCCGGCCGAACAGCGGTCCCTCCGCAAAGGCGCGGACATCGGCGAGGATGGTGCCGAGCCGCATGATCTCGCCGAGCCCCAGCGCCCGCGTCGTGCCGCCGGCACGGAAGGCGAGGCTGTGCGGCCATTTGCCCGCGACGACGCCCATCACCTCGAGCAGCCGTGCCCGCGCCGGCAGGAACGTCGCCGACGTCGTCCCATGGATCGCCGCGAAGCGCTCGGCGACAGCCGGATACCACGGCCGGTCGGCATAGGCGGCCCGCGCGAAGTCGGGCATGAAGAAGAGGTGGAAATGGGTCAGATGGTCGGCGACGTTCTCCGCCCCGTGGGCGATCGCCGCCGCCAGCTCGCCGTTGCGCTCGGGCACGAGGCCGGAGAACGAGGCGATGGCGCGGGCCACCGCGAGCGACTGCGACACCGAGCAGATGCCGCAGATGCGCGGCGCGATCACCAGCGCGTCGTCGAGCGGACGGCCGACCAGGATCTGCTCGAAGCCGCGATAGAGCGGCACGCCGACCTCGGCCCGTTGGACGACGCCCGCCTCGATGTCGAGCGCGATCTCGAGGTCGCCCTCGACGCGATTGAACGGCCCGACCAGAACCCGCGTCACGTCTCGCTCCCTTCGCCGCCCTTGCGGCCGCGCCCCGGCGGCACCACCACCCGGTCTGCGACGGCGTTGACCCGGACCCGTCTCGGCGTCGCCGACTTCGACAGCGCCGCCAGCGCCATGAACCAGGCCTTGGGCATGTCGAGCGGCAGGCCGACCGGAATGCCGGCGATCTTCGGCGTGGCGAGGAAGCCGCGCGCCTCCTCGAAGCCCGGCGAGGTACAGCCGATGCAGGCATAGCCGCCCTGGGTACACGACCCTTCGCCGTTCCAGCCGCGCTGATTGCAGTCGCCGACGGCCTGCGTCGCCTTGCAGCCGAGATGTTCCATCATGCAGCCACGGTCCGACGCCCGTTCGGCGCTCGCCTTGAACTCGTAGAACTCGTTGCGCGAACAGCCGTGATGGGCGAGGTGGTCGGCGAAGAACTTCGGCCGACCGAAGGCGTCGAGATCGCTCGCCACCAGCGCACCGCGCGCCAGGGCCTGCAGCGTCTCGACGATCCAGCCGGGATGCGGCGCGCAGCCGGCGATCGAGACGACCGGCAACCCGCCCAGCGCTTCGAAGTCGGCACCCAGCGCGCCGCCGCGCTCGGTCCCGTCGAACTGCAGACCGATCGCCTCGGCCGGATCGGGGGCCGCCGCCGGAATGCCGCCGAAGGCGGCGCAGGAGCCGACCGCCACGACGACGCCGGCGCGGGTCGACAGCGAGCGCACCCAGTCGGCCATCGTCCGCCCGGTGCCGGCGAGCATCTGGCAGCGCCCCGAGCCGTTCGGTCCGAGCAGGACGGAGCCCTCGATCACCAGCGCGTCGAGCCGCCGTTCACCGCGCTCGACGCTCTCGAGGATGGCGCGCGCCTCCGATCCCGTCTCGACGCTGACCGACGGATGCCACAGGAGTTCGATCCCGGCGCGGTCGAACGCGTCGAACAGGCCACGGGCGCCGTGTTCGAGCACCGCCATGGTGCAGCCGCCGCAACTGCCGGCCTGCAGCCAGAGAACCGAGAAGCGTTCGCCCGTCATGTCGGGTCTCCGGACCCGCCGTCCGCCTCAGCGGCTGCGGCAGATCACCAGCGCGGTGAAGTCCTTGGCGATCGAAGCGACGTCGGCCGTCGACTTGTCGCCGTCGGCCGGCTCCTGCGTGTAGGGCACCTGGTTGGCGTCGAGGAAATAGCCCGCGACGCCCGACTTGATGGCGAAGTTGACGTTCTGCAGCACCTCGGTCGCGCCGTCGCCGCGAGCCCGCGTGTTGGCCTTGGCCACGACGACACCGACCACCTTGCCCGACTGGTCGACCACCGCGCCGCCGGAATTGCCCGACTGGACCGGCGCCGAGATCTGCATCCGCGTCACGTCCTCGCCGGGGCCGGCCATCGCCGAGACGAGGCCGGTCGAGAGATTGCCGGTGACCGTCAGTTCGCCGGCCAGCGGATAGCCGAACAGCACGATCGGATCGCCGAGGCGGATCTGCCCGCCGGAGCGGAACTTGGCGACGGCGGAGGGCTTCAGATCGGTCTTCAGCACGGCGAGATCGTTCTGGCTCGACCGCGCCAGGATCGAGGCCTTGGCGGCGCGCCCGTCGGGCAGTTTCAGCTCGGCCTCGTCGCAGTCCTCGACGACATGGGCGTTGGTCATCAGGTGGCCCTTGTCGGTGACGAAGAAGCCGGTGCCGGTGGAGACGCTCGCCCCCTTCTTCGGGGTCTCGGCCGGCTTCTCCTCCTTGGCTTCGCGGCGCGGCGGTGTCTCTTCGCTCGCCTTCTCCTCGTCGAAGGAGACGCGGCCCTTCTGGACGTCTTCCGAGCAGGAGATCGCCGACTGGATCGCCAAACGCGTGCCGGCGAGGTTGAAGCCGTCGAGCCGCTTACCGTTGTAGTTCACCTGGATGGTCGAATGGCGGGCGAAGTCGATGACGAATTCGGCCTTCACGTTCTCCAGCGCCAGCCCGTAGAGCTTGCCGATCTTCACGCCGATCGCCTTGCCGTTCCAGCTCTTGGAACTGTCGAAGATCAGCTTGAGATCGTAGCTCGTCCCCACCTTGATCTTGTCCCAACTCTCGTTGGCGAAGACCATGAAGGCGTTGTCCTGTTTGGTGTCGAAGCCGAGCTCGATCGAGGTGTCGGACTTGAAGGTCGCGAAGGCGAAGCAGCCCTGGCGCTGGGCATTGGCGGCGATCGTCCAGCCGCGCACCTCGTCGACCTCGCGGTCGATCGAATAGGGCGTGCCCGCCCGTGCCGCGGTCGTGCCCGACATCGTCGCGCCGAACATCGCCGCGCCGGCGACGAGCGCCATGCCCGCGATCCGGCCGACCGCCTTCGCCACCCGGTTGCTGTCCGTCGACGACATCCCTGCCTCCCAAGCCCTCGCCCGATCGGGCCCCCCGGGGTCCACCCGACGTCGACCCATCGATCGGAAGCTACGCGGGGACGCGAGCGCGTTCAAGCCGACGAAAGGCCCGCGACGATGACGAATTCCGTCATCGAGCAGGTCCACCCGCGCGCGACCGGCGGCCGCGCGCCACCGAGCCGTGCCAGTCGGCGAAGCCATGGGCGCGGTGGACGATGGCATGATCGGGTGCCTGCTCGCCGATCGGCGCCAGTTCCCAGTCCCAATCCTCGTCGGCGGGCGGCAGAGTCACGCCTTCGAGCAGGTCGCGGCGCTCGAGCACGTTGCCTTCCGCGTCTACGTCGCGCCCCTCGCTGTCGGTGAGGAGGCAGACCCGGCCGGAAAAACGCTCGAGCGCGACGAGATGCCCCTCGACGATCCGCCGCCCGAGATCGGCGAAGCGACGGCGCTTGGAGGAGTTCATCGCCGCGAGCCGCTCCAGCGGCAGCAGCGCCAGCTGGCTGAGGCAGTTGGCCGAGATCACCAGATCGACCGTCGGATCGGCGGAAAGCCGCGCCAGCGGGTCCGAGAGCCCGGTCGCCCGGTCGAGGATCAGGTCGGTCGAGCCGGTGATGTCGAGATCGACGAGGCGGACGTTGGCATGGCGCCGCGCCTTCCAGCGCGCCGGCCACAGATGCACCACGTCGACGAGCAGCACCGTCTCGAAGGCGGCCGCCAGCCGGTCGAGCGGCACGTCGCGCACCAGTCCCGAGCCGAGCACGATCGCCGTGCGGCGCTGCTCGCACCCCGCGATCGCCCGGTCGACGATCGCGTGGCAATGCGCCTCGTGCGGCCCCCAGGCGCGGCGGCAGCGGAAGCCGCGAGACCACAGCGACACCGCCGCCGTCAGATGGCCGGTCCGCCGGGCATCGAGCGAGGCGGGGGTGGCGAGCCAGGTGACGACTTCGGCGAGCATGGGGGACCCCGGGGGCGAATCGGTCGCGTGGCAGCAAGAGTGCCCCGCTCTGGCGCGCGACGAAACACGCACCATGTGATACGAGCCTCTGGCCGGATCCCGCGGACGGGAAACGGCGACACGCGACGGAAGAGACCATGAGCATCACGCCCGAGACGCAGACGACCCCCGCGGCCGCCCGACCGAGCCACGACTGGCGACGCCCGGCCCTCGAGATGGGACCGCTCGGCGTGTTCTTCCTCGTCTACATGCTGACCAACCGCGACCACGGCCTGTTGCCGGCGACCGGAGCGCTGATGGTGGCGACGGCGGTGGCGCTGATCGTCGGTTGGCGGCTCTTCCACAAGGTGGCGGTGATGCCGCTCGTCTCCGGCGCGGTCGTGCTGGTGTTCGGCACACTGACGCTGATCTTCGCCGACGACACCTTCATCATGTTGAAGCCGACCATCGTCAACATCCTGTTCGGTGCGACGCTGCTCGGCGGCCTCTTCTTCGGCAAGTCGTTCCTTCAGGTGGCGCTCGACGCCGCCTTCGATCTCGACGCCGAGGGCTGGCGCAAGCTCACCTTCCGCTGGGGCCTGTTCTTCTTCTTCCTCGCCGGCGTCAACGAGGTGCTGCGCCACATGGTCGGCACCGGCGCCATCGCCCAGTCGAGCTGGGTGACCTTCAAGGTCTTCGGCGTGATGCCGATCACCTTCCTCTTCGCGCTTTCCCAGGTGCCGCTGATCCAGAAGCACGGCCCGACGCCGGCCGAGGACGAGGCCACGCCGTCCGATCGGGGCTGATCACCCTCTGGAAAGCACCAGCCGCACCGCGAAGGCACCGAAGAGCGTCGCCACCGACCAGTCGAGTGCCCGGCGCAGCCGTTCGGAGCGCGCGAACGCCCCCGAAACCCGCTCCGCCCCCAGGATCAGCACCGCACAGCACGGCGCCCCGATCAGCCCGTAGAGCCCGCCGAGGAAGGCGATGCGGAAAGCGGCGTGCGGATCGGCCGGATCGACGAACTGCGGCAGGAAGGTCACGAAGAACAGCACGATCTTCGGGTTGAGCAGGTTGACCCCGACCCCGACCAGGAAAGACCGCATCGGCGTCTCAGCCGCCCCCGCTGCGCGTGGGTTGAAGGCCGAACCGTGGCGCAGCGTCGCGACCGCCAGCCAGACGAGATAGGCGGCGCCGATCCACTTCAGCACCGCGAAGGCGGTGGCCGAGGCCGCGAGCAGTGCCGAGAGCCCGAGCGCGGCGAGCACAGTGTGGACATAGAGCCCGGCCGTCGTGCCGGCGAGCACGGCGAAGCCCGCCTTCCGCCCATGGGCGAGCGTCCGTCCGAGGAACAGCGCCATGTCCGGCCCCGGCGTGAAGACCAGCAACAGCACCGCCGCCACATAGGCCGCGACCGTCCCGGTCGAGGGCAGTGCCGCCATCCATCCGCCGTCGATCATGCGCTCGCCCTCTCGTGATCGGGTGTCGTCGCGGCGGACTTTTGCACGCGTCGCCCGAACCGGCTAGAGCATGGACCGAAAGGCAGCTCCGCTGCCGGATCGACGGCGCACGACACGAGGAGACGGCATGGTCGACGGCATCGAAGGTTACCGGGCGCGCATCGCCACACTCGCGACCACCCGACCCGTGCTCGCCGCAGCGCTCCTCACCGCCTTCGTCTCGCTCGTCGCCGTCGCGCTGCCGGCGATCGATCTCGCCGTCGCACGCCTCTTCTTCCATCCCGGCGTCAGGCCGACGACGACCTTTCCGCTCGAGGACGTGCCCGCCCTCCTCGCGCTGCGCCGCGCCGGCATGGGCGTGACGCGCTGGGCGGCGGTCCTCCTCGTCCTCGCGGTTCTCGCCAAGATCCTCGTGCCGATGCTCGCCAGGGCGATCCCGATGCGCGGCCTCCTCTACGTGCTGGCGACCCTCGCCGCCGGCCCGGGCCTGATGATCAACGTCTTCTTCAAGGAACTGTGGAGCCGACCGCGGCCAATCGAGACGACGATCTTCGGCGGCGACTGGCGCTTCCAGCCGGCCTGGGTGCTGGGCGGCGACTGCCCGACCAACAACTGCTCCTTCCCCTCCGGCGAGGCGGCGAGTGCGGCTTGGCTGGTCGGCCTCGTCTTCGTCGTGCCGGAACGCTTCCGCCGCGCGACGCTGGTCGTCACCGTCGGCTGGACGCTGGCGATCTCGTTCAACCGGGTGATCTTCGGCTCGCACTTCCTGTCGGACGTGATGATCTCGTGGTGCCTGATCGCGACGGTGCTGCTGGGGCTGCGCGAACTCGTTCTCGTCCGCCTCGATCAGGGGAAGGTCGACGCCGTCGAGGCCTTCCTCGCCCGTCTCGGCGAGAAGCTCATCGCGCCGTTCCGCCCGAAGGCGTGAGCGGCTCGCCCTTATCGTCGCAGACGGTCAGATCGACCGAGGGCACGTTCGTCGGCAACACGGCCCCGAGCGGCCGACAGGCGCCTCCCTCGCAGATCCGCCAATCCGCCGTGGCACCGGAGCGCGCCAGACGCACGGCGGGGGTCGGGGGAACCTTCGGGTGCCAGACCCAGGCGCCGTCGACGAGCCGCGCGTCCGCCCCCGGCTCCATCCCGGCGCCCGACCCACGCACCCGCGCCGTCTCGACCACCGGACCGCGTTCGGTCGCGCGCCAGTCCTCATCCCACACCTGACGCTCGACCGAGTGGGTCCATGCGAGTGTCGCCCTGTCGCCGGAGAGCGCGACGACGATCCCTCCGGCGATCAGGCAGAGCTTCACGACCGGCTCGCCGGTGCGACCGCGGTCACGCCGCGTGTGCGCAGGAGATGGAGGGCGAGGAAGCCGATGGCGAGCGCGAAGCCGACACCGTCGGTCCATGGCGCCGCGGTGATCAGGAAGCCCGCCGCCGCCACCGCGATCACCCGTTCGATCAGCGTCAGATGCGCCCGGCCGTAGCCGACCGCCGCCGCGCCCCACAGCGCGATCGCCGTCGCCGCCTTCACCACCATGTAGCCGACGTCGAACCAATGGGCGAAGGCGCTCGCCGCGCCGTGCGGCTGGAGCATCAAGGCCGGGTCGTAGACCGCCAGATAGGGAATGACGAAGCCCGGCAGCGCGATGCGCATCGCCTCGAAGCCGATCTTGAAGCCGGATGTCCGGGCGATCGGCGCCGCGGCGAAGGCCGCGAGCGCCACCGGCGGCGTCAGGTCGGCCATGATGCCGAAGTAGAAGACGAACATGTGGGAGACGATCAGCGGCACGCCGAGCGCCAAGAGCGCCGGCGCCGCGATCGACGAGGTGATGATGTAGTTCGGGATGGTCGGGATGCCCATGCCGAGGATCAGGCTGACCACCATCGTCAGCATCAGCGAGGCGATCAGCGAATCCTTGCCGACCGCCACCACCCAGTTGCCGAAGATCGTGCCGACACCGGTCAGCGTCATCGTACCGACGACGAGGCCGACCACGGCGCAGGCGAGACCGACCGGCAGCGCCTGACGGGCACCGTCGGCGAAGGCGTCGCGGCAGACGATCAGCGTCGCCCGCCCGCCGACCGACAGCGTGCCCATCACCACCGCCAACCCGACCAGCGCCAGCATGGTGGTGACGCCGACGGCGAGCGACGCCCCGGCGATGACGCCGAGGCCGATCCAGAAACCGAAGCGGATCACCTGTCGCTCGACCCCGAGCATCAGCGAACCGGCTATCACCAGGAGCACCGTCAGCGCCAGGCCGACCGAGCCGGCGAAGAGCGGCGTGTAGCCGGAAAACAGCAGCCAGACGAGAACGGCGAGCGGCAGCACCAGATGCCAGCGCTGCTTCAGCGAGCCGAGCGCATCGGGGAGTTGGTCCTTCGGCAGGCCGAGGAGACCGCACTTGCCGGCTTCCAGATGCACCGCGAGAAAGGCCGAGACGTAGTAGAGGATCGCCGGCACCACCGCCGCCTTGACGATCTCGACATAAGGAACGTCGATCGTCTCGGCCATGATGAAGGCGACCGCGCCCATCACCGGCGGCATGATCTGCCCGCCCATCGAAGCCGTCGCCTCGACGCCGCCGGCGAAGGCCGCCCGGTAGCCGAAGCGCTTCATCAGCGGAATGGTGAACTGGCCGACCGCCACCACGTTGGCGACGCCCGAGCCGGAGATCGTGCCCATCAGCGCCGAGGAGAACACGGCCACCTTGGCCGGCCCGCCGCGCGCCGAGCCGAAGAGCCCCATGGCGACGTCGGTGAAGAGGCCGATCATCCCGGCCTTCTCCAGGAACGAGCCGAACAGGATGAAGAGGAAGATGTAGGTCGCCGAGACCAGGGTCGGTGTGGCGTAGATGCCCTCGGTGCCGAAGGCCATGTGCTCGACCACCTGTTCGAGCCCGTAGGGCCGATGGTCGAAGGGCTTGGGCAGCCAGTGGCCGAACAGGCAGTAGGCGAGGAACGTCCCCGCCACGATCGGCAGCGCCGGCCCCATGAAGCGCCAGACCAGCACGAAGAGCACCGAGATCGCGGTGATGCCGACCACCAGGTCGGCCCGCGTCAGCTCGCCCGACCGCACCACCAGATCGTGATAGAAGGCCCAGTGATAGAGCCCGACCGCGAAGCCGGCGACCGCCAGGACGACGAGGAAGGCGCGGTCCATCGGTCCCTTGGAGCGGTGCAGCGCCAGGGCGAGGCCGCCGACGAGGCAGAGGAAGCCGACGTGCACCGCCCGCACGATCTGGCTCGGCGGATTGCCGGTGTACCAGGCGATCAGGCCGAAGGCGACGAGCAGGGCGACGAAGCCGATCGGCGCGTCGAGCCCGAGCCGCCCGCGAAGTCCCTCGATCGCGATCCACACCGCCCAGAGGGCGAAGGCCGCGGCCGTGAGGTGAATCACCGTGAGGCCGGCGACGATCGGCTTGTCGAGCGGGATCGAGAAGGCCGTCACCACCTGGAAGGCCGCGAAGGCGACCGAGATCCAATAGAACAGCCGGCCACCGAAGCCGTCACCGTGTTCGGCCGGAATGCCGTGTTCCGGATCGATCGCCGGACCGATCGGACCTTCGTCGTCGTGCGTCGTCGCCTGATGGGCCATCTCGCCGTTCCCGAATGAGCATGCGCCGTCGCGCGGACCCCCCGTCCACGCGCGATGAGAGCGCCGGGCGGGGGATCCCCGCCCGGGCGTCGCGGGATCACTTCACGCCGTGTTCGGCGAGATACTTGGCGGCACCCGGATGCATCGGCACCGGCATGCCGACCTTGGCGTTTTCGATCTTGATCGCCTTCGCCGCGGCGTGGGCCGCCTGCAGCTCGCCGAGGTTCTCGTAGATCGCCTTGGTCATCTGGTAGACGAGGTCGTCGGGAAGATCGGAGCGGGTGACGAGATAGTTCACCACCGCCGCCGTCGGCACCGCCTTGTCCTGCTTGCCGTAGGTGCCTGCCGGAATGTCGGCGGCGACGAAGGGCGCCCCCGCCTTCTCGACCACCGCCTTGGGGATCTCGACGACGGTGATGTCGACCGAGGTGGCGAGGTCGCGGATCGAGGCGACGCCGAGACCGGCCGACTGCAGCGTGGCGTCGAGCTGGCGGTTCTTCATCAGCTCGACGGATTCGGCAAACGAGAGATACTCGACCTTGCCGAGATCGGCATAGGTCAGGCCCGCCGCCACCAGGATCGCCCGGGCATTGAGCTCGGTGCCCGACTTCGGCGCGCCGACCGACAGGCGCTTGCCCTTGAGATCGGCCAGCGTCTTGATGCCGCTGTCGTACGAGGCGACGACCTGGATGTAGTTCGAATAGATCGCGGTCATGCCGCGCAGTTTGTCGAGCTTGGCCTTGAAGCCGGCTTCCTGGTCGCCGGTCCAGCCGGCGGCGAGGCTGTCGCCGAGGGTGAAGGCGACCTCGCCCTTGCCCTGCTGCAGCAGGTTGAGGTTCTCGACCGAGGCCTTGGTGGCCTGCACCGTCGGCCGGGCGCCGGCGATCTTCTCGCCGTAGATCTTGGCGATCGCCACCCCCATCGGGTAGTAGACGCCCGAAGTGCCGCCCGTCAGGACCGTGATGAACTCGTCGGCGCGCGCGCCGATCGACGACGCCGTGATGATCGCCAGCGCACCGAGCGCCGCGATCGCGGAACGTGCCTTCATGGCCGTCTCTCCCTGGTTTCCCCACCGTCGGCCCGTCGTTTCTCGCTGGCCGATCGTGGCGGAACTGTCGCGCGATCGCGGCCCGACGGCAACCTCGGAATTCCGCAATTTCGTCGAGTGCGGCATTTTTTCGGTCGCCCGTTCGTTTCGCGAACGGCAGGCGGGGCGGTTGCGGAGAAGCGCGGATGTGGCGCGCGCCCCTTGACTTCCCCGCCTCTTTCGGGCTTTTCGGAAGGGCTCGCGCGTCGCGCGGGATCAACTGTTCGGGAACACGTGTCCGTCATGTCGTTCGTCACCACGACGAAAACCAAAACGACCACGACGACGGCGACGAAAGTCGCCGGCTGACGCAGGCTCTCGACCTCCCGCAGCCCTCTCCCGGCGGGTGACGAGGGCAGCGGAGGACCGAACGGTTCCTTCTTCGACACCCTCGAAAAAGCGATCCCCGAGGTCCTCTCCGTGAAACGGGAGAGTGGTCGTTCATGCGGGGAATCTGAAGATGGGTTACAAGGTCGCAGTCGTCGGAGCCACCGGCAACGTCGGACGTGAAATGCTCGACATCCTGGCCGAGCGCGGATTTCCGGTTTCGGAAGTCGTGGCGCTGGCCTCCGCCCGTTCGCTCGGCACCGAGGTCTCCTTCGGCGACAAGACGCTGAAGTGCAAGGTGCTCGACCACTACGACTTCTCCGACACGGACATCTGCCTGATGTCGGCCGGCGGTTCGGTGTCGAAGGAGTGGTCGCCCAAGATCGGCGCCCAGGGCTGCGTCGTCATCGACAATTCCTCGGCCTGGCGCTACGACGCCGAGGTGCCGCTGATCGTTCCGGAAGTGAACGCCGACGCCATCGTCGGCTTCACCAAGAAGAACATCATCGCCAACCCCAACTGCTCGACCGCCCAGCTCGTCGTGGCGCTGAAGCCGCTGCACGACGAGTACACCATCAAGCGCGTGGTGGTCTCGACCTACCAGTCAGTCTCCGGCGCCGGCAAGGAAGCCATGGACGAGCTCTTCACCCAGACCCGCGCGGTGTTCGTCACCGATCCGGTCGAGCCGAAGAAGTTCCCCAAGCGCATCGCCTTCAACCTCATTCCTCAGATCGACGTCTTCATGGAAGACGGCTTCACCAAGGAAGAGTGGAAGATGATGGCGGAGACCAAGAAGATCCTCGATCCGAAGATCAAGCTGACCGCCACCTGCGTCCGCGTGCCGGTGTTCATCTCGCATTCCGAGTCGGTCAACGTCGAGTTCGAGAAGACGGTTTCGGCCGACGAGGCGCGCGACATCCTGCGCGAAGCCCCGGGTTGCCTGGTCATCGACAAGCACGAGCCGGGTGGCTACATCACCCCCTACGAGGCGGCCGGCGAAGACGCGACCTACATCAGCCGCATCCGCGAGGACACGACCGTCGAGAACGGCCTCGCCTTCTGGTGCGTCTCCGACAACCTGCGCAAGGGCGCGGCGCTCAACGCCATCCAGATCGCCGAAGTGCTGATCAACCGCAAGCTGATCACGCCCAAGGCCGGCAAGGCCGCCTGATCGGCGCGAGCGCCATCGACGAGACACGAACGGCGCCCCTCGGGGCGCCGTTTTCGTCTGCGTCTCGCGCATGTCGTGGGATGGCGCTAGGCTCGCCGGCCGAAGGAGCACGCCATGGCCGACTGGAACCCCGCCCTCTACGCCCGCTTCTCCGACGAACGCGACCGGCCGATCGCCGATCTCCTCGCGCGCGTCGACTTGGACGCGCCGAAGCGCATCGTCGATCTCGGCTGCGGTGCCGGTGCCTCGACCGCGCCGCTCGTCGCGCGCTGGCCGGAGGCCGACGTCCTCGGCATCGACACCTCGCCGGCGATGCTCGACAAGGCCCGCGCACGCCTGCCCGCCGCCCGCTTCGCGGAAGCCGACGCGGCGGCCTGGTCGCCCGAGGCGCCGGTCGATCTGATCTTCTCCAACGCCGCGCTGCAGTGGCTCTCGGACCACGAGACCCTGCTGCCGCGGCTGATGGGCCATCTCGCCCCCGGCGGCGTCCTGGCGGTGCAGATGCCCGACAATCTCGACGAGCCGAGCCACGCCC
Source organism: Pinisolibacter sp. DMC19 (assembly GCF_056313985.1). NCBI lineage: Bacteria > Pseudomonadati > Pseudomonadota > Alphaproteobacteria > Hyphomicrobiales > Ancalomicrobiaceae > Pinisolibacter > Pinisolibacter sp. DMC19. Next base: position 226,763 of record NZ_JBQUZF010000005.1, read on the forward strand.
GCATGCGCGACGTCGCCCGCCGGCCGGCCTTCGCGGCCGCCCTCGCCGACGTGGTCGATTCCCGCACGCGGATTTCCTCGATCGAGAAGACCTACGATCTCCTGGCGCCTCACGCCGCCCGCGTCGACGTCTGGCGGACGACCTACGTCCATCCGCTCGCCGGCCCCGAGGCCATCGTCGAGATGGTCGCCTCGACCGGCCTGCGCCCCTTCGTCGATGCGCTCGACGAGAAGACCCGCCCCGCCTTCGTCGCCGCCTATGCCGTCGAGATCGCGGCGGCCTATCCGCGCGTCGCCGACGGCCGGGTGCTCTTCCGCTTCCCGCGCCTGTTCTTCGTCGCGGTACGGTCGGCGTGAGGGGTCAGGCGAAGCGCTTGAGCGCCTCGACGAGCGGGGCGGGCGCGATCGAGGTCTCGCCGCGGAACGGCGCGTCGAGAATGACGATCAGCGCCACCGACATGCCGATGGCGGCGAAATGCACCCCGACCAGCGTCCGGGTGAAGAAGGTCTGGCGATAGCGCCCGTTCATCACCATGGCGCCGACCAGGAAGCCGCCGATCAGCAACCAGAAGACGCGCGGGATCGAGCGGGTGGCGTGTTCGAAGCGGATCGAGCGATCGAGCTCGAGCGCGTCGTGGCGGGCGAAGAGCGCGCTGCGGGTCACGTCGCCGACCTTCAGCTCGCGCAGCTTGCCGCGCATCCGATCGAGCAGAGTCTGCGCATCGGGCGACAGGTGCGGCGCGGCCGCGCCGAGCCGGGGCCATTCGTCGGTCGTCACCACCTCGACGTAGCGCCGCAGCAGCGCCTGCGTCTCGCCCACCCAGACGGCGTCGTCCTGCTCGCCGATGTCGCGGGCGAAGGAGGCGACGTGCATGCCCTCGCGCGACACCGCGTCGTCGGCGACGCCGAAGTTCGTGCGCACGTCGGTCACCGAGATCGCCAACATGAAGGCGATGAAGGCGAGGAGGCTGCCGTGGACCACCTCGAACTGCTTGGAATGGGGATCGACCTCGTGGAGCCGACGGACGAAGAGGACGCGATGCGCGAACTCAGCCACCCCGATCGCCATCGCGCCGGAGACGAAGGCCAGAAGCGACAGCACGACGAGATCGCTCGCCTGCCCGAGAAAACCCAACATCGTCCCATTCCCCCTTCGCCGTCGCGACCGGACGGGACGCGCGATCACGCCTTGCGCTTGGCCGTGACCTCGATCTCGATCTTCATCTCGGGCTTGACCAGACCGCAGACGATCATCGTCGCGGCCGGGCGCACCTCCGCGAAATACTCGCCGACGATCGGGAACACCACGTCCATCATCGAGGCCTCGGTGACATAGTAGGTCGCCCGCACCACGTCCTGGAGCAGGAAGCCCGCCTCGTTCAGCGCCTTGGTGATGGTGTTCATGGCGTTGCGGGTCTGCGCCTCGAGGCTCTCGGGCATCTGCATCGCGGCATAGTCGTAGCCGGTGGTGCCGGAAACCCAGCACCAGTCGTCCTGCGCCACGGCGCGCGAATAGCCGCCCACCTTCTCGAAGGCGGAACCGGAGGAGATCAGACGACGAGTGGTCATGGGAACATCCTTTCGATCGATCAGGCGCTCGCCGGGCGACGAGCGAAGAGAAGCGCGATGCCGGCGGCGATCAGCGCCCCGCCCGAGATTCGTTCGACGAGAACGAGCCCCCGGGGCGAGCGCGCGAAGCGGCCGACGTGGGATCCGGCCATGGCATAGAGCATCACGGCGACGAATTCGAGCCCGAGCGCCACCGCACCGAGCGTCAGGATCTGTCCGAAGGCGGGGCGGCTCGGATCGACGAAGGGCGCGAAGAAGGCGGAGAACACCAGCATCGCCTTGGGATTCGTCGCCGCGGTGAAGAACTCGCGCGACAGAAGCCCCTTCAGGCTCGTCGCCTCGTCGCCCGCATCCTCCGCCGGCTTCGCCCGGATCATCGCTATCCCGAGCCAGATCAGATAGGCCGCGCCGACGAACTTCAGCGCCGCGAAGAGTTCGGCCGAGGTGGCGAGCAGCGCGCCGAGGCCGATCGCCGCGGCGAGCACGAAGAAGGCGAAGGGCGGGAAGCGTCCGCCCGCGGCGAGGACCGCGGTGCCGAGCCCGTGGCGAGCGGCATGGCTCATCACCAGCACGTTGTTGGGGCCGGGAAACATGTTCATGGCGAAGGCGGCGGGCACGAAGATCGGCCAGATTCCGAGATCCATCGCAGCGTCCTTTCGCGGAAGTCGTGTCCAGAAAGTCGAAGGGACGGCCATGGCCGTCCCTTCTCGATCTTCTGCGGCGGTGAAGCCGAAATCAAGCCCAGGGGCGCGCCGAGGCGGTCTTCGCCTCGTAGGCCTCGATCGCCGCGCCCTTCTGCATCGTCAGGCCGATGTCGTCGAGACCCTCGAGCAGGCAGTGCTTGCGGAACGGGTCGATGTCGAAGGTCACGACGCCGCCGTCGGGACCGCGGATCTCCTGCGCCTCGAGATCGACCGTCAGCGTGGCGTTGGCGCCGCGGTTGGCGTCGTCCATCAGCTTGTCGAGGTCGGCCTGCGACACGCGGATCGGCAGAATGCCGTTCTTGAAGCAGTTGTTGTAGAAGATGTCGGCGAAGGACGTCGAGATCACGCAGCGGATACCGTAGTCGAGCAGCGCCCACGGCGCGTGTTCGCGGCTCGAACCGCAGCCGAAGTTGTCGCCGGCGACGATGATCTGCGCCTTGCGCCAGCTGTCCTTGTTCAGAACGAAGTCCGGCTTCTCCGAACCGTCCTCGTTGAACCGCAGCTCGAAGAAGAGACCGCGGGCGAGGCCCGTGCGTTCGATCGTCTTCAGGAACTGCTTGGGGATGATCATGTCCGTGTCGATGTTGACGATCGGCAGCGGCGCGGCAACGCCGGTCAGCGTCGTGAACTTGTCCATGGGAAGACCTCCGAAATCCGTTGACCGGCTTCTAGCGCGTTTTCACGGGCCGTCAAAGCCCCGAAGGGCATCGGACGGCGATCTCTCGGCGCCGCCTCAGTCGGCGACCAGAGCCTCGATCGCCTCCATGTCGTCGTCGGAGAAGCCGAAGTGATGGCCGATCTCGTGGATCAGCACATGGGAGACGATCGTCCCCAGGCTCTCGTCGTGTTCGGCCCACCAGTCGAGGATCGGCCGGCGATAGAGCCAGATCCGGTTGGGCAGGCGCCCGGTCTCGGCCACCGCCCCGCCCTGCGGCAGGCCGATGCCCTGGAACAGGCCGAGGAGATCGAACGGGCTCTCGAGCTCCATCTCCTCCAGCACGTCGTCTTCGGGAAACTCGGCGATGGCGATGATCACCTCGCCGGTCAGCCGACGGAACTCTTCCGGCAGCGCGGCGTAGGTCTGATGCGCCAGCGCCTCGAAGGCATCGAGATCGGGGGCCGTCACATGGGTCCAGTCGAGGATCGCGGCGGGCGTGGTCAAGAGAAGGTCTCCGGGAGCGAGGCGCGGAAGGCGCTCATGAGGAAGCGGATCTGATCGGGTGCATAGCGATGGGCGCGGCCGACCGGGCAGGCGTCGCGCGCCCGACAGCCGTCGGTGCGGCAGAGCCCGCCGGCATGGCTCTCGAGAAAGCCACGGCAGCGCCCGACGTCGTAGGCCTCGCCGGTGAAGGCATCCGCCGGGCAGGCGACGAGGCAGGAACGCGTCCGGCAGGTCTCGCAGGGCGAGGCCTGCGGGGCGGCCTCGCGACCGACGACCCGGTCGAAGAGGAGCGCGCCGCGGAAGGCGTGCCAGAGGCCGAGCGTCGTATCGATCAGCATGCCGGTCGGCGATCGGGCGAGCCCTTCCGACCGCATCGCCCAACGCTGGAAGGGCCACCACGGCGGGCCGCGATGGGGGAAGATCGCCGCGGCGCCGAGATCGTCCGCGATCCCGCCGATCACCCGTTCCGACCAGCGGTCGAGCGGGTGGGGAAGCCCGTCCGTCCGCTCCGGCGAGGTGGCGAAAGCGGCCCAGCCCTCGCGCCCGCGCCAGCCGACCAGCAGCGCCGATCGCGCCGGCCGACCGTCGGCGAGGAAGGGTGCCTCGTCCGCCTCGCCGAAGACCACGACGCCGCGTGGCGCGAGGCCGCCAGCGCGCACGGCGGCCTCGGCGCGCTCGCGGGCCCTCTCGTCGATCGGATCGTCGCGGAGCTCGCTCATGGCATCAGCGCAGGACATAGGTGGTGAGGAGATGGACGACGAGGCCGATCGCCACGACGAGCGCCAGAGCGCGGCCGATGCGCCTGCCCCAGATCTCGACCGCGTCGTCGGAGGCGGCATCGGCGCCGGCGAAATGGCCGCCGACCTTCTCGGCGGTCTCGCGCAGCACGCGGGCGGCGCCGGACGTGCCGATCACCTCGCCGTCACGGGTCACGCCGGCCAACGCCGCCTCGGCCTCGCGCCGCCGTTCCGCTTCGATCTCATCGCGTCGGTTCATCGCGCCCTCCGAGAGGGCGAGAATGGGGATCGCGCGCGCCTTCCGCAAGGGCGCGGCATCGGTCTTCAGCGCGCCTGCGCCTTGGCGTGGGCGACGAGGTCGGCGATGTCGCCGCGGCCGAGCTGGAAGTCGGGCATCCGCCCGTGCACCGTGCCGGGCATCGCCAGATAGTCGGCGAGGACCTCCGGCGTCATCCGTCCGGAGGCACCGAGCGCCGCGAAGCTCGGCGCATCGGCCGAAGCCGTCGTCTGGTCGGCCGAGACCACGTGACAGGCCGCGCACCAGCGTTTCGCCAGCACCGCGCCGCGCTCCGGCGAACCGTCGGCGAGCGCGGGTGCGGCGAGGAGGAGGAGCGTCGCGCCTGCGAGAAGAAGGGTCGAACCGCCGTGGGCCATGATGTCCTCCCGCCGTTGCCGTCCCTGGATCGAATCTAGGCGCGCCGCGGTCGATCCACCAGCGCGGGGTTCTGCGCATCCGCCGCTACCGCGGGAAGCCCGGAATGCGCGACAACACCGCCGCCAGCGGATCGGCGACCCAGGCGCGCGTCAGGAAGTCGTCGTGGACGACGTTTGCCGGTGTCGCCAGGAACCGTACCTCGCCCGGCGCGAACGCCTTCGGCAACCCGTCCGCGACGGCCACGCCGCGCGCCGCCAGAATGCCCCGCAACGTCGCGTTCGCCGCCCGCGTCGACGGCGAATGGGCGGAAAAGAAGAAGGCACGTCCCCGCCGGCCGATCCAGTCGGCGAACCGCCCCTCCTCGGCATAGATCCCGTCGAGCAGGATCACCCCGCCGATGCGCTCGCCCGCCCCGCCGCGCTCGAGCGCGAAGGCGGTCGGCAGATAGCCGCCGGAATAGGCGACGACGAAGACCGGCGCCCGCCCGAGCGCCGCCTCGAGCTCCGGCCGCCCGAGCGCCGCACCCGCCTTCGTCGCCGCCTCGGCGAGGAAGCGGGCGAAGTGGCCGCGCGTCCAGAACCGCCCGGCGCTGCTGTCGAGCGCGTCGACCGCCATCTGCGGCGCGACCAGCACGGCGTTCAGCCCCGAGGCCGCGAGCTGGCGCACCACGCCCTGGCGGCCGATCACGTCGCGGTCGAGCCGCGCCCGGTTGCCGTGGAAGAACACGACGAGGGCGAGCGGTCGCGCCGGATCGAGGCCGGTGGGGGCGGCGATCAGCACGTCGCGCGAGGCATAGGTCGGGGCTTCGAAATAGACCCCGCCGCGCGGCGAGGTATGCCCGCGCCGGCCGTCGCGGAGGACGTCGAGGAACGGTCCGCCGCGGTCGGGGATCTCGCCGTCGTAGGGAAAGGCCGCGGTCTCGAAGGGCACGATCGCCGTCGTCGCCCGTCCCTCGGCCCGCGCCGGACGGCCCACCGCGAGAAGCGTCGCCGCCGCGCCGGCGAGGAGCCGGCGACGGTCGGGCGAGAAGGGCTGCGAGGCATCGGCCATGACCGCCTCCGAGGATTGCCTCAACCGTGGGCGCCGACCATTCGACGGGATGCCGCATCGTCGCTCGCGACCGGCCTCAGCACCGCGAAGAAGGCCGGGACCGCCACGAGATAGGCCGCGCCGGCGATGTACAGCACCGCGCCGAGGCCGAAGCTCGTCGCCACGATCGGCACGATCGCCGCGCCGATGACCGAGAAACAGCCGTTTATGCCCCAGGCCCAGAGGAACATCGGCTCCTTGCCGAGGCGAGCGAGCCAGCCCATCGCCGTCGCCATCGGGAAGCCCATCAGGAAGGCCGGCGGGAAGATCAGGACGAAGGAGAAGACCAGCCGCGCCGCATAGGACCAGCCGCCGATCAGATCGAGCACGCGATCGAGCGCCAGGCCGTAGACGATCAGGATCGCCCCTATCGCCGCGAGGATCGGCGGCAGCATCTGCCTTGCCCGCGCCTGGATGCGTTCGGAGACGAGGCTGCCGAGGCCGGAGAAGACCAGCATGCCGGTGATCAGCACCGAGGCCGAGACGGTGGCGTTCGACAGCGCCAGCACGAAGTTGGCGATGAGCCCGACCTCGACGGTGATGTAACCGAGCCCGAGGCAGGCGAAGAACAAGATGGTCAGCCCCTTGCCGGGATAGGCCGAGAAGATCGTCCGCCAGCCGAAGACCACGGGAAAGGCGACCAGCACCGCCGCCGCGACGCAGGCGACCGCCAGCGTCGCCCACAAGAGCAGATAGCCCCATTCGTCCTGCAGGATCTCCAGCCGGTCGGTGACGCGGCCGAGATCGGCCGGCTTCACGTAAGCCGCGAAATAGGCCCGGTCGTTGGTCAACGGGCGGGCGTCGAACACCCAGTCGCGGGCGATCTCGTCCCAGCCACCGTTGAGCAGCGCGTTCCAGGCGAAACGCGCCAGCCGCGTCGACGGCATCGCGCCCGCCCCGTCCTCCGGCCCGCCATCCGGTCCACCGGCCGCATCGGCGCCGGGCGGGGCGTCGGCCGCCGGCTTGCCGTCGCCGAAGATCTGGGCGCGGTAGTCGGAAAGGAGCTTCGGCAGCTCGGCGGTGTCGACGACGAGATCGGGCGCCGCCACCTCGTCGAAGGACATGGCCTTGGAATGCGCCCGGAGCTTCGCGACGTCGGCGGCCGAGAAGCCGCCGCGCCGCCACAGCACCGTGGTGGTCGAGAGATAGGTCGAGACCGCGTAGAAGCTCGTCGCCCGGCTCGCCGGCTCGACGTCGCCCGCCGCCAGCGCCAGCGTCGCGTAGAGCTTCAAGACCGACTTCGGCGGCTCCTCCTTGTTCCACAGCGTGACCGAGAAGATGCCGCCCGGCTCCAGCGCCCGCATCGCCGCGGCGAAGGCCTCGCGGGTGTAGGAGAACTTCTCGACGATCGAGAAGCCGCCGGGGCTGGAGAGACCGGCGCTGTCGGCGAGGCTGAGGTCGATCACGTCGAAGCGGCGGTCGGTATGGCCGAGGAACAGCCGGCCCTCGCGGTCGATCACCTCGACGCGCGGATCGCGCAGTACGTCGCCGGTGAAGGTCCGGAGCACCGGATCGTTGAGGAAGGCGTCGAGAATGGTCGGATTGCCCTCCGCCACCGTCACCGTCGACGAGCCCGACGCCAGCGCCACCGCCGTCGAAATGCCGCCGCCGAACTGGGTGACGAAGGTCTTCGGCCGCTCGGCGAGCAGATAGGGATAGACCATCGGCAGGTAGCGGAAATAGGCGGTCTGCTTCTCCGGCAGCCGCCCGATCACGCCGCTCGGCCCCTCGCCGTCGACATAGAGGCCGAGATAGGCGTTGGCCGGCATCTCCGGCAGGTTGAAGGCGGCATTGTCCGAGAGGCCGGGCGCGAAGTGCAGGTACGAGCTCGCGTAGACTTCGACCCGGCCGAAGGGCGAGTCGCGCTCGAGCACCCGTTTGGCGTCCGGGAACTTGCGGGCATAGGCGACGCCCTTGTAGTCCGAGGTCGCGAGCCTGGTCAGCCCCGCCGCCTGCGGCAGCACGTGGTGCCCCGCCGTCGCGACGATCGCCAGCGCGAGCAGCGCCCACGCCTCGCGCCTGAGCCCGAGCGCGAGGAACCACGCGAGCGACCCCGCCGCCCACAGGATCAGCGGCACCGTGACGAGATCCTCCGGCGGAAAGACCCACATCGCGGCGAGGAACACGAGACCGCAGAGGCCCGAGCCCGCGAGATCGGCGAAGTAGAAGCGGTTGAACGACGTCCGCGCCTGCTGGAACACCACGCCGAGGAAGGCGGCACCCGCCAGGAACGGCAGCAGATAGAGCCCGAAATTGGCGGCGAGCCGCCACTTCTGCATCGGGTCCGACAGCATGAAGATGGCGTTGAACGGCACCTGCTGCGCCGCCAGATTCGAGGCGACCGTCAGCGGTCCGAAGGCGAGCAGCGCGGCGGTCGAGACGCCGCGCCAGTGCCGGTCGAACCAGCCGGTGGCGACGCTCATCACCGCGCTGGTCAGGCCGAAGCCGAGCATGGCGAGCGACACGACGAAGGAGCCGAAATGCGCCCAGCTCCCCACCGAGAAGATCCGCATGATGCCGATCTGCAGCGCGATCACCGCGCCCGCGACGAGGCCGACCGCGAGAAAGAGGCTCCAGTGTCGGCGCTCGTCGAAGCTCGTCATTTGTTGTGCGTGCCCTGGATGGCCTCGCCCTCGAGCTTGGTGAAGGGCACGAAGGGCACGATCTTGCCGTTGTAGATGTCCGAGCGCTGCACCGTGACCGTGCCGTCGGCGGCGACCTCCTTGGTCACCTTCAGCACGCGCTGGGCGCCCGGCGGGCCGACCGGAATGACCATGATGCCGCCCGGCTTCAGCTGCTGGAGGAGCGGCGGGGGAATGTGGTCGATGCCGCAGGTCACGACGATCTTGTCGAAGGGCCCCTCCTCTTCCCAGCCGTAGTAGCCGTCGGCGTTCTTCGACTTGATGGCGGAAAACTCGGAATAGCCGCGGGCGATCAGCTTGTCGTAGATCGAGCGGGTGCGTTCGGCGAGCGGCCTGATGATCTCGATCGAGAAGACCTTGTCGGTCAGATTGGCGAGATAGGCCGACTGATAGCCCGAGCCGGTACCGATCTCGAGCACCTTCTCGCCCATCTTCGGATCGATCGTCGAGGTCATGCGCCCGACCAGGAACGGGCCGGAGATGGTGACGCCCCAGCCGATGTCGAGGAAGGCGTGCTCGTAGGCGCGAGCGAGGTTCGCCGGCAGCACGAATTCCTCGCGCGGCGTCATCAGGAACGCGCGCTTGTTGCGGGTCTCCCAGAGATCGCGGTTGGCGATCATCGTCTGGAACCGCTGGAAGCGCTCGGCGAGATACTTCGGGTCCTCGCCGCGGTTGGCGACCATCCACTGGACGAAGCTCTTCTCGTCGCCGATCGGCGGCGTGACGTTCCAGTCGTAGGGCTTGGGCACGTCGGCGCGGGCGTAAGACGGCAACGAGGCGGTCGCGGCGAAGGCCGCGGCACCGGCGAGCAACGAACGACGGTCCATCCGATCCCCTCCCGATCGGCGAATCGCGCGGAAGACCGGCACGATCGCGAAACATTCCTCAGGATGTTGACCGGCTCGAAACCCGTCAATCGGCCGCTGACGCTGCGGTAACGAGTTCGCGTGGCTGTGGTGTCCTTGCATCACGACGCACCGGTCGCGGCCCGCCACGGCGATGGCGCGATGCGTCCGCGCGGTGTAGCTTCGCGCGAAATCGAGCCGAGACCCCGATGCGCCTGACCGCCTACACCAACTACGCCCTTCGCACCCTGATGTTCGCCGCCCTCGAGGCGCCGAATCTGGTACGCGTTCAGGACGTCGCCGAAGCCCACGGCATCTCGCGCACCCATCTGGTGAAATGCGTCCACCAGCTCGGACAGTGGGGCTATCTCGTCAACGTCCGCGGCCGCGGCGGCGGCTTCCGCCTCGCCCGACCGGCGGAGGCGATCACCATCGGCGAGATCGTCCGCCTGACGCAGGAGAGCTTCGGCGCCGGCCAGGCCGCCGAGGCGAGCGACGACGACGAGCGTCGGCTCAATGCGATCTTCGACGACGCCAACGCCGCCTTCCTCGCCGTGCTCGACGATCACACCATCGGCGACGTGATCGCCGACGACGGCGACCTCAGGCTTCTGCTGGGGCTCGGGCCGGCGGCGGCGTGACGACGCCCTCGCCGGCGACGATCGAGGCGATGGTGGCGGCCGCCAGCCGTCCCTCCCAGGCACTCCACGCCGTCGCGCAGATCTCGCGCAGGCGGCAGACGCGGGCGACCCGGCAGGCGCCGTCCGGGCTGAGGCCGCAGGGGAAGAGCTCCGACTTGTCCTCGAACAGCGACACCACCTCGAGCACGGTCACGTCCTCGGCCGGCCGGCCGAGGCGATAGCCACCGCCCCGTCCGCGCGACCCGACGAGATAGCCCGCCCGCATCAGCCGGTGACAGGCCTTGACCACCAGCGCCTCGGTCATGCCGAGCCGGCTCGCCATCTCGGGCATGGTCAGGGGCTCGCCGGCGCCGCGTGCGCAGGCGGCGAGGATGCGCAGGGCACCGCTGGTACAGGCGTTGGTCTGCATCGTCTCGTCCGTCGGCGGCCTGAGCACCGCATCAAGACCTATAGTCCGCCGCGCCGCGCCCGACAAACGATCCCTGCCGCGATCGGAGTCTCGGGCGGATTTCAACGACGGCGGGTCGTGCTATCAAGGCACGCTCCCTTTCCTCGACGCGCCGGAACGACCCCCGTGATGCCGACCGGTCCCGAGGCCGCCCGCCCGGCCATCCGTCCCGAGACGCCCCGTCGCCGGCTGCCGCTGGCCGGCATCGCCGTCGGTCTCGTGGCGGTCGCCGTCGCCGTGCCGCTGATCCTGGCGACCCGCGGCGGCCCCGCGAACCCGGTCCGCGAGACGCCCGCCACTCCGCCTGCCGCCACCCGCGAGCCCCCACGTGCCGCCGTCGCCTCGGTCGAGCGCCAGACCGCCACCCGCAGGCTCTCCGCCTTCCGCGCCGATCCGCTCGACCCGCTCGCCCCCGTCGGCGTGGCGACCGACGGCTTCGCCGCGCAGATCCGGCTGGAGCCGCCCTACATGGCGGTCGATTCGACGGTCTTCGACGCGCGCGGCATTCGCGTCCGCCTCGACGGCGTCTGGCCGGTCGGCCGCGGCGAGGTCTGCAACGGCGCCGGCGGCGCCAAGATCGCCTGCGGCCTCGCCGGCCGCGCCGCCCTGCAGAACTATCTCGCCAACCGATCGGTCGCCTGCCTGCGCCGCTTCGCGACCGCGCCCGGCCCGGTCGTCGTCGCCGACTGCCGGGTCGACGGCGAGGATCTCGCCGAACGGATGATCCGGATGGGCCAGGCCTTCCCCGCCCCCGACCGCGGCGACTGGGGCCGCGCCGCCCTCGAAGAAGCCCGCACCGCCCGCCGCGGCGTCTGGTCCGGCGATCACGCCCCACCGACCCGCGACCGCGCGAGCGAAGACATCGCCGCCACACCCTACGACCCGGCCGTCTTCGGGCAGAGCGAGTGACCTTCGGAGCGCGGATCCGGAGTCCGTCCGGGCAACAAAAAAGCCGCTGAGACCAGCGGCTTGTCGGGACAGTTGGTGGAGCTGAGGGGAATCGAACCCCTGACCTCTGCAGTGCGATTGCAGCGCTCTCCCATCTGAGCTACAGCCCCGACCGTCTCGGGCGGGGTCATGGGGGACCCCGCGTCGGATGCCGGCCGTTTACGGCACCCGCCCGAGACTGTCAAGCACTCCTCGCGACCCGCGCGCGCCGTCCCGTCCGCGACCCCGCCTGTGCCGGCCGCCACAGGCGCCGCACCGGCCGGCCGAGCGGCGCGGCGGGGTCGCGCGACGCGGCTCCGTCGTCGCGAAACCGCGGGACGTCTTGGCAAGTCGCCCCCCCGTCGCTACATCAGAGGCTCGTTGAAACGGGAAACGCGCAATGGCTCTGGTCACGCCCATCATCCTCGTCCTCGATCTCGTGCTCGACCTCTACGGCTGGGTGCTGATCGCCGCGATCGTCTTCTCGTGGCTCTATCAGTTCGGCGTGGTCAACTCGCGAAACCGCGCGGTCGCCGCCATCGGCGACGCGCTCTACCGCATGACCGAGCCGGTGCTGGCGCCCGTCCGCCGCTTCCTGCCGAACCTCGGCGGCCTCGATCTGTCGCCGCTCGTCGTCTTCCTCGCCATCTTCCTGGTGCGCCAGTACCTGCGCATGCTGATTCGCTGATCATGACGACCGCCCCCGCCGCGGCGATCGAGGCGCGCGCCGACGGTGTGCGCCTCAGGGTGCGGTTGACGCCGCGCGCCTCCCGCGACGCACTCGGGGCGCTGGAGATGCTCGCCGACGGCAACGAGGTGATGATCGCCCACGTCCGGGCGCTTCCCGCCGACGGTGCGGCGAATACGGCATTGACACGCCTCGTCGCCGAATGCCTTGGTGTCGCCCGATCGAAGGTGGACGTCGTGTCCGGCCACACCAGCCGGGTGAAGGTGCTTCACGTCGAGGGCGACGGTCCGACGCTCGCCGCGGCCCTGGCCGCGCTGGCGACCCGACCGGCGCGCTGACGCGAGCCCACGCGACCATCGCCAAACCGACGGCCGCCCGCGGCCGGCAGCGACGGGGGATTTTCCATGACCGCAACCATCATCGACGGCAAGGCCCGCGCCGAGGCCCTGCGCAAGACCGTCGCCGAAGAAGTGTCCCGCTTCGCCGCCGCCCAGGGCGCCGCTCCCGGTCTCGCCGTGGTGCTGGTCGGCGAAGATCCCGCCTCCACCGTCTATGTCGCCTCCAAGGCCAAGCAGACGGTCGAAGTCGGCATGCGTTCCTTCGAGCATCGCCTGCCCGCCGACACGTCGGAGAGCGACCTGATCGCGCTGGTCGAGGCCCTCGGTCGCGACGACTCGGTCGACGGCATCCTGGTGCAGCTGCCGGTACCCCGCCACATCGACGCCGGCCGGGTGATCGCGGCGATCGATCCGCTGAAGGACGTCGACGGTCTCACCGAGGTCAACGCCGGCCGCCTCGCCGCCGGTCGACCCGGGCTGGTGCCCTGCACGCCCTACGGCTCGATGATGATGCTCGACTGGGTCGGTCGGCCGCTCGCCGGCCTCGACGCGGTGGTGGTCGGCCGCTCCGAGCTGGTCGGTCGGCCGATGGCCCAACTGCTGCTGATGGCGAACTGCACCGTCACCATCGCCCATTCCAAGACCCGCGACCTCGCCGAGGTCTGCCGGCGTGCCGACATCCTCGTCGCTGCGGTTGGACGCCCGCGGATGATCCCCGGCGACTGGGTGAAGCCCGGCGCGACCGTGATCGACGTCGGCATCAATCGCATCCCCGCCCCCGAGAAGGGCGAAGGCAAGACCCGTCTGGTCGGCGACGTCGACTTCGACACGGCGAAGGAGGTGGCCGGCGCCATCACGCCGGTGCCCGGCGGCGTCGGCCTGATGACGGTCGCCACCCTGCTCGCCAACACGCTGATCGCCGCCCATCGGCGGCGCGGCCTGACGCCGCCGGCGTTCTTCGCCGAACTCGACAAACGGCTGTTCGGAAGGTGAGCCGTCCCGTCTCAGAAGTCGCTGGCGATGCCCTTGAGTTCCCAGTCGCCGTAGCGCACCGGCTCCGGCCCGTCGCGGCCGCGCAGTTCCTTCGGCGCGGGGGCGGCGGCAGCGGCCGCCTCGTCGGCGAGACGGCGGCGTTCCTCCGCCTCGCGCAGCGCCCGCTGGGCGGCGGGCGGAAGATCCTCGAAACGCGGACGCGCCGGTGCGGTCTCCGCCGCAGGCGCCTCGCCCACGCTCGTCGCTTCGCTCTTCGGCTGGTCTTCCGCGCCCATCATCGCCTCGGCTCCTTGATCCCGGCTGCGATCGGAGTGATAGCATGGGCTCCGACCGGCGTCGAACCACGCCCCACACCCCAGACATGCCTCCGGCCGCCCCCACGCGCCGCCGAACCGACGAGATCCGAGCCCCGCATGACCGAAGACGGACGCCCGCGCGCCCCCCGCCGCCCCGGCGGCAAGCCCTCCTCGCCGCATCGCGGCCGCCCCGGCCCGAAGGGTCGGCCGCGCGACGCCGCGAAGGGAGAGGCGAGGGAGACCGCCGCGCCCACCCGTCGCGAGGAACCCGGCGTCGCCGCCCGCGCCCAGGCGGTCGAAATCCTGTCGGCGACGCTCGACGAGGGTAGGCCGCTCGATCAGGTGCTCGACCACCGCTCGACCATCCCGGCCTGGACGAACATGCCGCCCGCCGACCGGGCGCTCTGCCGCGCCATCGTCTCGACGACGCTGCGCCGCCTCGGCCTCGTCGACGACGCGCTGAAGCGCCTGCTCACCCGCCCGCTGCCGTCGAAGGCGGCGCGCGCCCGCCAGATCCTCAGGGTCGGCGCGGCACAGCTCCTCTTCATGGAGGTGCCAGACCACGCCGCCGTGTCGATCGCCACCACGCTCGCCGATCGCGACCAACGCATCCGGCCGTGGAAGGCGATGGTCAACGGCGTGCTGCGCAACCTCGCCCGCGAGCGCGAGACCATCCTCGCCGATCAGGACGCCACCCGCCTCGTCACGCCGCTGTGGCTGTGGCGGGCGTGGTGCGAGACCTGGGGCGAAGAGACGGCCCGCGCCTTCGGCGCCGCCCACATGATCGAACCGGCGCTCGATCTGACCGTGAAGTCCGACCCGCAAGGCTGGGCGACCCGCCTCGGCGGCATCGTCCTGCCGACCGGCAGTGTCCGCTTCGTGCCGCACGGACCGGTCGACAAACTCGACGGCTTCACCGAAGGCGAATGGTGGGTGCAGGACGCCGCCGCCGCCCTGCCGGCGCGCCTGCTCGGCGACGTCGCCGGCCTCTCGGTCGCCGACCTCTGCGCCGCGCCGGGCGGCAAGACCGCCCAGCTCGCCGCCCGCGGCGCCCATGTCACCGCCGTCGACCTCTCGCCCCACCGCCTCGAGCGGCTGAAGCAGAACGTCGCCCGCCTGCGCCTCGGCGACGTCACGACCCGCGCCGCCGACCTCGAGCAGTGGACGCCCGATGCGCCCTTCGACGCCATCCTGCTCGACGCCCCCTGCTCGGCGACCGGCACGCTGCGCCGCAATCCCGACGTCGGCCGCCTCAAGAAGGCCGGCACGGTGGAGGAACTGGTGGAACTCCAGGGCCGCCTGATCGAACGGGCGGCGGGCTGGGTCAAGCCCGGCGGCCTCCTCGTCTGGTGCACCTGTTCGCTGCAGAAGGCGGAAGGAGAAGACCGCATCGCCGCCTTCCTCGACGGCCACCCCGACTTCGAGCGCATCCCCGTGCGCGCCGAGGAGATCGGCGGGCTCGAGGCGGCGATCACGGCGGAGGGCGACCTGCGCACCCGGCCCGATCTTCTGCCCAACGACGACCCGCGGCTCGCCGGTCTCGACGGCTTCTTCGCCGCGCGCCTGCGCCGAAAGGCCTGATGATCGCAGCGAAATTCCAGAGCCGGCTTAACGCGCCGTTAACCCAGATGAAGTGCCTTGGATCATGGGGCGAGGTGCCCGGCCGCGTGACGCGCCGGGTGGTCGTGCCGTGGTGAGGTCGATGGCTCGGGCGGGTGCGGGACGAATCGCGGAAATGCGTCTGGTCGGCCGTCTGGTCGCCCGTCGCCTCCTCGCGCCGGCGATCCGGGCGATCCGCGCCGCCCGCACCTATGTCGAGCCCGCCGCCGACCGCCTGACCATCGCGCCGCAGGATCTGCGCACCGCCGATCCGACCATGGCCGACGACATCTACGCCGGCATCTTCGTCTTCGCCGGCCAGATCGTCGAATGCCGCGGTCATTCGCCCTTCGACGTGCCGCCGCCGAGCGCCGAATGGGAGCGCGCGCTGCACGGCTTCGGCTGGATGCGCCACCTGCGCGCCGCCGAGACGCCGCTGTCGCGCGCCAACGCCCGCGCCCTGGTCGACGACTGGCTGCGCAAGTCGCAGCTCCCCGCCGTCGCCTGGGACCAGGAGATCGCCGCCCGTCGCCTGCTCGCCTGGCTGACCCAGGCGCCGATGATCCTGACCGACGCCGACCCCGGCTTCTACCACCGCTTCCTCGCCGGCATCACCCGCCACTTCCGTCAGTTGCGCATCCACCGCGGCGAGGAGCCGGCCGGTCTGCCGCGGCTCAAGGTGATGCTGGCGCTGCTCGCCTGCGTCGTCACGGTGGAGAGCTTCCGTCGTTGGGTCCGACCGCTGTCGCGCCGGCTCGACGAGGAACTCGGCCGCCAGATCCTGCCCGACGGCGGCCACGTCGACCGCAATCCCAATTCGGTGGTCGAGGTCCTGGTCGATCTCCTGCCGATCCGTCAGGTGCTGGTGGCGCGCTCCTTCCCGGTGTCGCAGGCGCTGACGTCGTCGATCGACCGAATGATGCCGATGGTCCGCTTCTTCCGTCACGACGACGGCACGCTGGCGCTGTTCAACGGCGCCTCGTCGACCTCGACCGGCGTCATCGCCACCGTCTTCGCCTATGACGATGCCCAGAGCCGACCGCACGGCAATGCGTCCCATTCGGGCTACCAGCGGCTGGAGGCGAACGGCACCGTCCTCGTCATGGACTGCGGCACACCGCCCCCCGTCGAGATCGCCCGCGACGCCCATGCCGGCACGCTCGCCTTCGAGATGTCGTCCGGCCACTCCCGCTTCGTCGTCAACTGCGGCGCCCCCTTCCGCCCGATCGGCGACTGGCGGGGGCTCGCCCGCACCACCGCGGCCCATTCGTCGCTGGTGGTCGACGATCATTCCTCCGGCCGCATCCGCGACAAGGGCGCGCTCGCCCGTCTGCTCGGCCCGGTACTGGTGCCCGGCCCGCACGCGGTGACCGTCGATCGACAGGAGACCCCACGCGGCGAGGAGGGCAGCGACGTCGCCGTCACCGCCACCCACGACGGCTATGCCGCCGCCTACGGCATCCTGCACGAGCGCCGCATCGTGCTCTCCGCCGACGGCGACCACGTCGACGGCCACGACCGCATCCTGCCGGCGGAGGGCCGTACGCCCGCCGACGTCGGCTATGTCGTGCGCTTCCATCTCCACCCGTCCGTCCGCGCCGAGGCGACCGAGGTCGGCATCCAACTCTCCGCCCCCAACGGCGAGGCCTGGATCTTCGCCTGCCTCGACGTCGTGCCACAGATCGAGCCTTCGGTGCATCTGGCCGATTCCCACGGGCTGCGCCGCGCCGAGCAGATCACCCTGACGGTGGAGGCCGGCGGCCCGCGCGAGCTCGCCTGGAGCCTCGTCCACGCCACCCGCTCGCTGGTGCCGCGCCGCTGATCGGCGTGCGCATGGCGGAAAAGCGGCGCTTTCGCCGGACGTCGGGTTTGCGGCGGACGCGATTCGTGCTATCCGCCCGCTCGCAGACTTCCGGATCCCGACGACGACACGAGCCGAACGGCACGAGCAACCGTTCCGCGCCTCGCGGATCCGTTTTCGACCGGCTCCGCGAAAGGCCAGAGCGCCCCATGTCGATCACCGTCAAGAACATCACCCCGCCCGACCGCGTTCCTCTGAAGCGCGCGCTGCTGTCCGTCTCCGACAAGACCGGGCTGATCGACTTCGCCCGCGCGCTCGCCGCCCACGGCGTCGAGCTGTTGTCGACCGGCGGCACCTGCAAGGCGCTCGCCGATGCCGGGCTTCCGGTGAAGGACGTGTCCGAGGTGACGGGCTTCCCGGAGATCATGGACGGTCGCGTCAAGACGCTGCACCCGAAGGTCCACGGCGGTCTCCTCGCCGTCCGCAACGACCCCGAGCACGTCGCCGCCATGGAGGCCCACGGCATCGGCGGCATCGATCTGCTGGTCGTCAACCTCTATCCCTTCGAGGCGACGGTGGCGAAGGGTGCCGACTGGGCGACCGCGATCGAGAACATCGACATCGGTGGCCCGGCGATGATCCGCGCCTCGGCCAAGAACCACGCCTATGTCGCGGTCGTCGTCGACCCGGCGCGCTACGGCGACGTGCTCGCCGCGCTCGAGGCCAACGACGGCGCCACCACGCTGGACCTGCGCAAGTCGCTCGCCCTCGAGGCCTTCGGCCGCACCGCCACCTACGACGCCGCCATCTCCAACTGGATCGCCGCGGCGATCGGCGAGGACGCGCCGAAGTACCGCGCCGTCGGCGGCACGCTGACCGAGGTGATGCGCTACGGCGAGAACCCGCACCAGAAGGCCGCCTTCTACAAGTCGGCCGAGGTCCGTCCGGGCGTCGCCACCGCCGTGCAGGTCCAGGGCAAGCAGCTCTCCTACAACAACATCAACGACACCGACGCCGCCTACGAGCTGGTCGCCGAGTTCGACCCGGCCCGCACCGCCGCCTGCGCCATCATCAAGCACGCCAACCCCTGCGGCGTGGCCGAGGGTGCGTCGCTGAAGGAAGCCTATCTCAAGGCGCTGCGCTGCGACCCGGTCTCCGCCTTCGGCGGCATCATCGCCTTCAACCAGACGCTCGACGCGGCGGCGGCCGAGGAGATCGTGAAGATCTTCACCGAGGTCATCATCGCCCCCGACGCCACCGACGAGGCGAAGGCGATCGTCGCCACCAAGAAGAACCTGCGCCTGCTCATCGCCGGCGGTCTGCCCAAGGCCGCGGCCGAGGGCATCACCGCCAAGACGGTCGCCGGCGGCGTCCTCGTCCAGTCCCGCGACAACGGCACCGTCGACGGCCTCGAGCTGAAGACGGTCACCAAGCGCGCGCCCTCCGAGGCCGAGCTCGCCGACCTCGCCTTCGCCTTCCGCGTCTGCAAGCACGTCAAGTCGAACGCCATCGTCTACGTCAAGGGTCTCGCCACCGTCGGCATCGGCGCCGGCCAGATGAGCCGCGTCGACAGCGCCCGCATCGCCGCCCGCAAGGCCGCCGATGCGGCTGCCGCGGCGGGCGAGAGCGAGCCGCTGACCAAGGGTTCGGTTGCCGCGTCCGACGCCTTCTTCCCCTTCGCCGACGGGCTCGAAGTGGTGATCGAGGCCGGCGCCACCGCCGTCGTCCAGCCGGGCGGCTCGATGCGCGACAACGAGGTCTTCGAGGCCGCCGACAAGGCCGGCATCGCCATGGTCACGACCGGCATGCGCCACTTCCGCCACTGACGCCTCCGGCCCCGCCTCGCGCGGGGCCGATCGTCCGGACCGGCATGAAACGAAAAAGGGCGGCCTCGCGGCCGCCCTTTCGCATTCCATCCCGAGGGATCACTTGGCCTTGTCGGCCTTGTAGCGATCCATCGCCTCGACGATCAGCTTCTTGGCCTCGGTCGCATCGCCCCAGCGCACCACCTTGACCCACTTGCCGGGCTCGAGGTCCTTGTAGTGCTCGAAGAAGTGCTGGACCTGATCGATCGCGATCTTCGGCAGGTCGGTGTAGTTCTGCACGTGGTCGTAGCGCGGCGTCAGCTTGGAAACCGGCACGGCGATGATCTTCTCGTCGCCGCCGCTCTCGTCTTCCATGAAGAACACGCCGACCGGACGGCAGGACATGATGGCGCCCGGCGCGATGGCGCGAGAGTTCATCACCACCACGTCGATGGGGTCGCCGTCGTCCGACAGGGTGTGCGGCACGAAGCCGTAGTTACCCGGGTAGCGCATCGAGGTGTAGAGGAAGCGGTCGACGACCAGCGCGCCCGAGGCCTTGTCGAGCTCGTACTTGATCGGCTCGCCGCCGATCGGCACCTCGATGATCACGTTGATGTCGTCCGGCGGGTTCTTGCCGATGGCGATGGCGTCGATACGCATGGTTGTCTCCCGAAGGGCGGTCGACCCGCCCGGTCTCGCGTGCCGCCGGGGAGCCCCTCGACCACCCGGCCGTCCGCGCCGAAGGTACGGACGAAGTCCCGGTCGCGACGCGACCGTGTTCGGGGCATCTCATACCCGATCATGCGCCGCGGCGAAACGTCGCCGTTCGGACGACGTCCAGCCATTCGACCGTGTCGTGAAAGGGGACGATCACTCGGGATCGAAACCGAAGACCTCGACGGCGAGCGTCGTCTCGCCGAGCCGTTCGCCGGTCTCCGCCGCCACCTTGCCGCCCATCCGCTCCCAGAAACCCAGCGCGGGCGTGTTCTCGGCCAGCACCCGGACGGCGAAGCTCGCCAGCCCGTAGCGCCGCAGCTCCGCCTTGGCGGCGGCGAACAGCGACCGGCCGAAGCCGAGGCCCTGGTGTTCGGGATCGATGTAGAGCTCGTAGATCTCGCCGGCGTGCGGCAGCATCCGCATGCGGTTGTGTCCGAGCGTGGCGTAGCCGGCGATGCGGCCGCCGACCTCGAGGACGAGGATCGCCGTGTGCCGTTCGAGCGCGCGTTTCCACCACGTGGGTCCGCGACGCGCGATCATGCGCTCCAGCTCCGTGCCCGGAATGATACCGCGATATGCCTGTCGCCACGCCGCGTCGTGAACGTCGGCGATGCGACCGGCGTCCGCGACCTCCGCGCGTCTGATACCGATCTGACCGAGTTTCATGAAAGGAAGCGTAGCGCGGGTTTTCGGGTCCGCAAAGGGGGGCTCATGCGGATTTTCACGGATGAGCGAAGAAATTCTTCGCCGTCTCCCCCCGCCCCTTGAAACCGGCTTCCCGCCTCCCGATCTCTCGATCCGTTCGGCGGTCGCCTCGACCGCTCGCGGGAGGTCCTCGATGGCAGCGTCCGAATATCGTCGCGTCTGGAACGACCCCGAGATCCTAGGCCCGGAGGAGACCCGCGAGGAGCGGGTGCGCTCGGGCTTCAGGGACACGCTGAAGCGCGCCGCCCGCGCCATCCCCTTCGCCGAGGACGTGGTGGCGGCCTGGCACTGCGCCCTCGATCCCGAGACGCCGCGTTCGGTGCGCTGGACGCTGCTCGCCGCACTCGCCTATTTCATCGCGCCCGCCGACCTCATCCCCGACGTGATCCCGATCGTCGGCTGGACCGACGACGTCGGCGTCCTCGCCGCGGCAATCGCCATCGTCGGCCGCCACATCCGCGACGATCATCGCGAAAAGGCCAAAGAGACGCTGCGGGAGGGGTGACCCCTCACGCCGTCACGACGATCTTGCCCTTGACCCGTCGCGCGGCGATCTCCTCGATCGCCGCCGCGGTCTCGGCGAGCGGGCGGACGGCGTGGATGTGCGGCTTCACCCGCCCCTCCGCCGCCCAGGCGACGATTTGCGCCATCTCGGCGCGGAAGGCGTCCCCCTCGCGCTCGATGTGGTCTCCCCAGAACACGCCGACGAGGTCGCATCCCTTGAGCAGCAGCAGGTTGAGCGGGATCTTCGGGATCTCGCCGGCGGCGAAGCCGACGACGAGATAGCGCCCGCGCCAACCCGTCGCCCGCACCGCCGGTTCGGCATAGCGATCGCCGACCGCGTCGTAGACGACGTCGACGCCGCGCCCGCCGGAAAGCTCCTTCAGCCGAACCTTCAGGTCCTCGGCGTCGTAGTCGACCACTTCGTCGGCGCCGATCGACCGGCAGAAGGCGAGCTTCTCGGCGCCGCTCGCACAGGCGATCACCCGCGCGCCGACCGCCTTGGCGACTTCGATCGCCGCCTGCCCCGCCCCGCCCGAGGCGCCGAGGATGGCGACGGTCTCGCCGGCGCGGAGCCTGCCGCGGTCGACGAGCCCGTGCACCGCCGTGCCGTAGGTCACCGACAGCGTCGCCGCCGTGACGAAGTCGAGGCTCTCGGGAAGAGCCACCAGATCGGCGGCCTTCACCACCACCTTCTCGCGCGCCCCGCCCCATTTGACGTAGGCGAGCACCCGGTCGCCGACGGCGACACCCGAGACGCCCTCTCCGAGGCTCTCGACCACCCCGGCGATCTCGCCGCCCGGCGAGAAGGGGAGTTCCGGCTTGAACTGGTAGCGATCGCGGATGATCAGCGTGTCGAAGAAGTTGAGGGCGCAGGCCCGCATCGCCACGACCACCTCGCCGGGGCCGGCGACCGGATCGGGCAGGTCTTCGAACGTCAGCTGGGACGCCGGCCCGTGGGCACGGCAGACGATCGCCTTCATGGCATTTCCTCGCGTTTTTCGTTCTCGGACGCCGAAGATGGGGAAGCCGGCCGGCCGCGTCAGCCCGTCCCTTGGTCGAAGCCGGCCGCCTCGCCCGAATTTCGCCCCTTCGTCTCGTCAGACAGAGGCCACGCACCGACGGGCTCCCCCGTCGAGACCGTCTGCCGCACGACCCGGCAACCTTCTGGTAACCATGCGCGTGGTTTCTGAAGGAACCGAGGGTCGCCCGCGAAGGCGGCCGCGCGTCTGACCGCGAGACGGAGTACGACGAGATGAAGATCGCCCTCGCCGCCGCATCCATGGCAGCGATTCTGGTGGCCGGCACGAGTGCCGCCCTGGCCGAGAGCAAGCCCGCCGCCGCCAAGCCCGCCACCCCCGCCAAGCCCGCGGCGGCGGCCCCCGCCGCGCCGGCCTCGCCGCTGCTGATCGTCGAGGCCAAGGACTGGCGCGCCTTCACCGCCGGCACCGCCAAGGGCAAGGTCTGCTTCGCCCTGTCGAAGCCGACCAAGATGGAACCGCCCTCGCTCAATCACGGCGACGTCTTCTTCTTCATTTCGACGCGGCCCGCCGAAGGCGTGCGCAACGAGCCGAGCCTGCAGGTCGGCTATCCGATGAAGGAAGGCTCCAAGGCAGCCGCCGACATCGACGGCAAGAAGTTCGCCATGTTCACCAAGGCCGACGGCGCCTGGCTCGAGCACGACAACGAGGTCGGCGCCTTCCTCGACGCCCTCAAGAAGGGCTCGAAACTGTCGATCGCCGCCACCTCCGGCCGCGGCAACCCGACGTCCTACGTCTTTTCGCTCTCCGGCATCTCCGCCGCGCTCGACGGCGCCGCCAAGGAATGCAAGTGACGCGAACGCGCCGCGGGCTTCCTCGCGGCGCGGTTTTCGGCTATGGATGGACGATGTTTCAGGCGGATGGGGTGACCCGTCCGCCTTTCGCGTCGCGCGACGCCGCAGACCCGACCATCGAGGACAGACCCCCATGACGCGCCCCGCCACGGCCGCGATGCCGACCGACGACGTGCTCGACGCCATCGTCAAGCGACCGCAGGCCGTCGCCACCGCCGACGCCAAGCCCTCGCTCCTCGGCCTGACCCGCGACCGCCTCGCCGACGCGCTGCGCGCCGTCGGCGTCGAGGAGGCGAAGATCCGCATGCGGGTGAACCAGCTCTGGCACTGGATCTACCTGCGCGGCGCCGCCGACTTCGCGGCGATGACCAACGTCTCCAAGGACCTGCGCGCGACGCTCGCCGAGCGCTACGTCGTCGGCCGTCCCGAACTCGTCGCCGAGCAGATCTCGGTCGACGGCACCCGCAAGTGGCTGTTCCGTTTCCCGCCGCGCGGCGCCGGCCGCCCGGTCGAGGTCGAGACCGTCTACATTCCGGAAGAGGGCCGCGGCACGCTCTGCGTCTCGTCGCAGGTCGGCTGCTCGCTCACCTGTTCCTTCTGCCACACCGGCACCCAGGTCATGGTGCGCAACCTGACGGCGGAAGAGATCGTCGCCCAGGTGGTGGTCGCCCGCGAGCGCCTCGGCGACTTCCCTGCCGCCGAGAAGGCCGCCGGCCAGCTGCCCTCGGAGGGCCGCCTCGTCACCAACATCGTGATGATGGGCATGGGCGAGCCGCTGATGAACTACGAGGCGGTGCGCGACGCCATGCTGATCTTCGCCGACGGCGACGGTCTCTCGCTCTCCAAGCGCCGCATCACGCTGTCGACCTCCGGCGTCGTACCGGCGATCCCCAAGATCGGCGCCGAGACCGGCGTCATGCTGGCGATCTCGCTCCACGCCGTGCGCGACGACCTGCGCGACGTTCTGGTGCCGATCAACAAGAAGTACCCGATCGCCGAGCTGCTCCAGGCCTGCCGCGACTATCCGGGCCTCTCCAACGCCCGCCGCATCACCTTCGAATACGTCATGCTGAAGGGCGTCAACGACAGCCCGGCCGATGCGCGCGAGCTCGTCCGCCTGCTGCGCGGCATCCCTGCCAAGATCAACCTGATTCCCTTCAACGCCTGGCCCGGCTCGGCCTACGAATGCCCCGACTGGGATGCGATCGAGACCTTCGCCGAGATCGTCAATCGGGCGGGTTACGCGAGCCCGATCCGCACCCCGCGCGGCCGCGACATCCTCGCCGCCTGCGGTCAGCTGAAGTCGGCCTCCGAACGCCTCAAGGTCGCCGAGCGTCTGGCGCTCGAGGCGATGATGGCCTCGGGCGGCGACGACGAGGACTGACGTCTCGGCGGCCGGCCGGCACCACTGGACACTGGCCGGCGCCGCGACGCACCATGGACCGGGCCGACTCGCCCGCGCCGGGTCGGTCCTCGATGCGCCTGCGCGGGAACTCCCAACCGGTGGTCTCCCATGCCCGACCCCCTCCGGCGCTACGACGATCTCACCTTCGATGCCGACCGCGTCGCCTCCGGGCGGATCGGCCGCATCGTCACGGCCTATGTCGTGGCGGTCGTGGTCGGCGCGCTGCTGCGCACCTTCGGTCTGGTGATCGAGGAGAGCCTGACCTCCGGCTTCTCCGGCATCGTCCGCCGCTTCGGCTGGTCGAGCCTCGTCGTCGTGCCGATCATGACCTCGGTCGTCGCGCTGATCGCCGCCGCCCCCTTCGCCACCGCCTTCTTCGTCGTCGCCGAAGGTCGGGCGACGCGCTCGCGCCTCGCCTGGATCCTCGCCGGCGCGGTGATCGCGGTGATTGCCCAGCTTCTCGTCACCGTCCCCTTCGACGCACCCGCGCCCGCCCTCGGCCTCCTCGGCCTCGACGCGCTGGCCGGCGCACTGGCCGGTTCGGTCGGTTGGATCGTCGCCGTCCGCTCCGCACCGCCGCCGCCCGTCCGCGACCCCTGGGCCGACATCTGACCATCTCGCGAGGAACCCGACGATGACCTCCCTCTCGCGCCTCCTCTGGCGCCTGCTCGCCGCCGGCATCGGCCTGTCGCTGGCGATCGTCGCGAGCCTCGTCGTCGGCGTCCTCGGCCTCGGCGCGATCGAGGCCGGCGAGCGCGCCGCCGTGGGCGACATGACCGGTATCGTCGCCTTCGTCGCCAATCTGATGCGCGGCAGCATCGTCCTGCCGCTCCTGCCGGCGATCGTCTGGCCGGCCTGGGCCGCGGCGATCGTGCTCGGCGAGGTGACCGCCACCCGTTCGCTCTTCGTCCATCTCGTGGTCGCCACCGGCATTGCCGTCGTCGGCGTCATGGGCGGCGTGCCGCTCCTCGTCGTCGGCCAGATCCAGGTCGTCGCCGCGATCGGCCTCGTCGCCGGTTTCACCCACTGGCTGGTCGCCGGCCGCGGCGCCGGGCTCGCGAGCCCCCGCCCGGTGGCCCGCACGGTGGAAGGAGCCACGCGCTCCACGCATGACGGAGCCGCAGAAAAGGGGATATCGGGAGAGAACTCCAACCCGTGACGAGGGAGAAGGAAGTGGCCGAGCATTTCGACGTGGTGATCGCCGGCGGCGCGATCATGGGCTCTTCCACCGCCTGGTTCCTCAAGAAAGAACTCGGCTTTTCCGGCTCCGTCCTCGTCGTCGAGAAGGACCCGACCTATGCCCGGTCGGCGACCATGCTCTCGGCCGCCTCGATCCGTCAGCAGTTCTCGACGCCGGAGAACATCCGCCTGTCGCGCTTCGGCATCGACGTCATCCGCTCGCTGAAGGAGCGCTTCGGCCCGGACGCCGACATCGGCTTCCACGAGAAGGGCTATCTGACGCTCGCCTCCGAGGCCGGCGTGCCGATCCTGAAGGCGAACCACGCCATCCAGACCGCCGAAGGCTCCGACATCGAACTGATCGCGCCCGACGAGATCGCCCGACGCTGGCCCTGCCTCTCGACCGACGGCGTCGCGCTCGCGGCCTACGGCAACTCGGGCGAAGGCTGGTTCGACGCCTGGATGTGGCTCGACATGATCCGCAAGGCCGCCAAGGGCGCCGGCGCGGTCTACACCCACGCCGCCGTCACCGGCATCGCCCGCGAGGGCAACCGCGTCACCTCGGTGACACTCTCCGACGGTCGCGAGATCGCCTGCGGCACCTTCGTCAACGCGGCCGGCCCGGCCGGTGGCGACGTGGCGAGGCTCGCCGGCATCGAACTGCCGGTCGAGCCGCGCAAGCGCTTCGTCTTCGTCGTCCATTGCCGCGAGACGGTCGAGGGTCTGCCGATGCTGATCGACGGCACCGTGATCTCGTCCGGCGTCTACGTCCGCCCCGAGGGCCAGTATTTCATCTGCGGCGTGTCACCGGAGGAGAATGCCGACGGCCGCGCCGGTGACGACGACTTCGACGTCGACTATTCGCTCTTCGACGACGTGATCTGGCCGGGTCTCGCCACCCGCATCCCCGCCTTCGAGGCGCTGAAGATGGTGCGCGCCTGGGCCGGCCACTACGACTTCCACACCTTCGACCACAACGCGGTGATCGGCCGCCACCCGGAGGTGACGAACTTCGTCTTCTGCAACGGCTTCTCCGGTCACGGCATCCAGCAGGGTCCGGGTGCGGGCCGTGCGGTGGCCGAACTCATCGCCTTCGGCGAATACCGCTCGATCGACCTCTCGGTCTTCGGCTACGATCGGCTCGCCGCCGGTCGCCCGGTGGTCGAGGCCAACATCATCTGAGGCGGAGCGCGATGGCGGACGGAGACGCGAGATCGACGGTACTCGTGATCTCCTCGCAGGTGGCGCGCGGCGCCATCGGCTCGCGGGCCGCCGGCTTCGCCCTCGAACGCCTCGGCCATGCGGTCTGGCTGGTGCCGACCGTGTGGCTGCCCTGGCACCCCGGCCACGGCCGCGCCACCCGCCTCGCCCCCGACCCCGCGGGCTTCGCCGCCGCCCTCGCCGAGATCGCCGAGAGCCCCAAGGCGGCCGAGATCGACACGGTGCTGACCGGCTATTTCGCCGACGCCGAACAGGTCGAGGCCGTCGCCCGCCTGATCGAGCGCCTGCGCCTCGTCACCCCCGGCCTGCGCCTGATCGTCGATCCGGTCATCGGCGACGCCGAGGCGACCGGCCGCGGCGCGCTCTATGTCGGCGAAGGCCTCGCCCGCGCGGTGCGCGACCGCCTGCTGCCGCTCGCCGACGTCGCCACGCCGAACCGCTTCGAGCTCGGCTGGCTCGCGGGGATGCCGGTCACGACCACCGCCGAAGCGATCGCCGCCGCCCGCGCGCTGCCGGCCCCGATCGTCGTCGCCACCTCCGCCCCGGCGCTGATGCTGCGCGCGATCGCGACGCTGCTCGTCACTGCCGACGGCGCCGTGCAGTTCGAACATCCGCTGGTCGACACCGACGCCCACGGCACCGGCGACCTCTTCGCCGGCCTGCTCGCCGCCCGCCTCTGCGACGGCCTGTCGACCGAAGCCGCCACCGCCCGTGCCGTCGCCGGCGTCTTCGAGGTGGTCGCCCGATCGGCCCGCGACGGGCTCGACGAACTGGCGCTCTCCCGCGAGCAGGACCGTTTCGTCCACCCGATGGCCCAGGTCTCCGTCCGCCGCATCGGCGAGGCGCCGCAGGGTCTCGCCACCCGCCGCCGCCCGCCGCCGCGCACCGTGACGCCGGTCGGAGGCGACGAATGAGTGGGCTGCCTGCGGGCAGACGCCTCGCCGGTATCGACGGCTGCCCCGCCGGCTGGATCGCCTGCCTCGTCGCCGACGACGGCCCGATCGCCCCCGAGATCCGCATCGTTCCCCGCCTCGCCGACCTCCTCGACGCCCCCGATGCGCCCCTCGTCGCGGCGATCGACATGCCGATCGGCCTGCCCGACGTCATCGGCCCGACGGGACGCGGCCCCGAGCGCCTCGTCCGCCCGATGCTCGGCGAGCGGCAGTCCTCGGTCTTCTCGATTCCGGCGCGGTCGGCGATCTTCGCCGGTGAAGGCCTCGACGACCGCGAAGGTTATGCGGCGGCCTGTGCCGCGGCGCTCGCCACGTCCGATCCGCCGAAGAAAGTGTCGAAACAGGCCTATTGCCTCTTCCCCAAGATCCGCGAGATCGACCGGCTGATGACGCCGGAGCGCGCCGCCCGGATCGTCGAGGCTCACCCCGAGGTCGCCTTCGCCGTGCTCAACGGCGGCGCGGCGATGACGCTGCCCAAGAAGGTCAAGAGCCGGCCGAACCCGCCCGGCCTCGACGAACGCCGCGCCCTCCTCGCCCGCCTCGGCTTTCCCGCAGACAGCCTCGTCCGCCCACCGCGGGGTGCGGGCGAAGACGACCTGATCGACGCCTGCGTTCTGGCGCTCGTCGCCCGTCGCGTCGCCCGCGGCGAGGCGGTCTCCTTCCCCGACCCGCCGCTCGTCGATCCGCGCGGCCTGCCGATCCGCATCATGGCGTGATCCGCCATCGCGCAGCGATCTGCCGGATCCCGCATAGACCTGCGACACCCCGCCGCGCGGGGCGCCGCGTGAAAATCGAACCGATTTGCGCTGCAATGCAGCGTATACGACCTTCGCGGAATGGACGGCCTCTTCGGCTTGGTCCATTCACGAGGAAAAGCAGCCTCGCGCGCCGGGAGAGACGCCGTGTCCAAGACCAATTCGGGCAACTTCTTCGAAGACTTCCGCATCGGCCAGGTGATCCGGCACGCCACGCCGCGCACCATCACGCACGGCGACGTCGCGCTCTACACCGCGCTCTACGGCTCGCGCTTCGCGGTCCAGTCGTCGGACGCCTTTGCCCGCGCGATCGGCTACCCGGAAGCCCCGGTCGACGATCTCCTCGTCTTCCACGTCGTCTTCGGCAAGACCGTGCCCGACGTCTCGCTGAACGCGGTCGCCAACCTCGGCTATGCCGGCTGCCGCTTCCTCGCCCCGGTCTACCCCGGCGACACGCTGTCGACCGTGTCGGAAGTGATCGGCCTCAAGGAGAATTCCAACGGCAAGACCGGCGTCGTCTACGTCCGCTCGACCGGCTACAACCAGCACGGCGAGGAAGTCCTCGACTACGTGCGTTGGGTCATGGTGCGCAAGGCCGACGAGAAGGCCGTCGTCGCCGAACAGCTGATCCCCGAACTCCCCGCCGCGCTCTCGCCCGACCAACTCGGCTCGGCCGTGCCGCTGCTCGACCGCGACACCTGGGACGACGTGCTCTCCGGCTCGCGCCACCGCTTCGGCGACTACAAGGCCGGCGAGCGCATCGACCACGTCGACGGCATGACGGTGGAAGAGGCCGAGCACATGCTCGCCACGCGACTCTGGCAGAACACCGCCAAGGTCCACTTCAACCAGTACACCGAGGGTCAGGGCCGCTTCGGCCGCCGCCTGATCTACGGCGGCCACGTCATCTCGCTCGCCCGCGCGCTGTCGTTCAACGGGCTCGGCAACGCCTTCCACGTCGCCGCGATCAACGGCGGCCGCCACGTCAACCCGCTCTTCGCCGGCCTGACCGTCTTCGCCTGGTCGGAAGTGCTGGAGACGGCGGAACTGCCCGGCCGCGACGACGTCGGCGCGCTGCGCCTGCGCCTCGTCGCCACCAAGGACAGGCCTTGCCTCGACCTGCCCTACAAGCTCGAGAACGGTGAATACGACCCCGCCGTCATCCTCGATCTCGACTATTGGGCGCTGATGCCGCGCTGATCGGAGCGCGAGGTATCCCCCGACCGCATCGGTGCCATGCCATGTTCGGCATCCGCACTGACACGCTCTGGCAGCGAAACCGGCGCGGGTGTTGGATCGCGCCGGCGTCATGGCTCGTGTCATCATCCCTTTGGACGTTTTGACGCACTGCCCCCAAAGGGGTTAGAAGGCTTCCAGCCGTGCGCCCGAACCCGCACCGGCCGCGGCATCGTGCCGCGGGCGTGATCGGTTCGACCGCCCCTTCAACCTCCCAGGGATCGAAGACAGGCCGATGTCGACGACAAAGACGAAAGCCGGCACCGGGGTCGAGCGCCCCCTTTCGCCGCACCTCTTCATCTACGCGCCCTCCTGGACGATGGTCATGTCCGTCGTCCATCGCATCACCGGCGCCGCGCTCTACTTCGGCACCGTCCTCCTGGCCTGGTGGCTGATCGCAGCCGCCGCCGGTCAGGCGCCCTACGCGACCGCTCAGGCCGTCTTCGGCTCGTGGATCGGCCGCCTGGTGCTCTTCGGCTACACCTGGGCTCTCGTCCATCACCTGATCGGCGGCATCCGCTTCCTGATCTGGGATTTCGGCAAGTGCTTCGAAGAGAAGCCGCGCTTCATGCTGTCGAAGCTCAACATCGTCCTCTCCGTGCCGCTGACGCTCCTGCTCTGGGTCGTCGGCTACGCCGTGAAGTGAGGTGACACCCATGCGCACCCCTCTTTCCCAGGTTCGCGGCCGCGGCTCCGCCAAGTACGGCACCGAGGACTACTGGATGCAGCGGCTGACCGCCGCCGCACTGGTCCCGCTCGGCGTCTTCCTGATCGTCTTCCTGGTCAGTCATGCCGGCGCGTCCTTCGCCTCGGCGCGCGCCGCGCTCGCCAATCCCTTCGTGGCGATCCTGCTGGCGGCGACGATCATCGCCGGCGCGATCCACATGAAGATCGGCATGCAGGTCATCATCGAGGACTACGTCCACGGCGAGCCGTGGAAGGTCGCCTGCGTCGTGCTGAACTGGTTCTTCGCGGCTCTCATCGTGGTCGGCTCGCTCTGGGCGGTCGCCAAGCTCTCGTTCGGGGTCTGAGACCATGGCTGACAACATCCTCGAGGCGCCCGGCACCACCGGCGCCGCCTATTCCTTCATCGACCACACCTTCGACGTGGTGGTGGTCGGCGCCGGTGGCGCCGGTCTGCGCGCCGTCGTCGGCGCCTCCGAGGCCGGTCTGAAGACCGCGTGCATCACCAAGGTCTTCCCGACCCGTTCGCACACGGTCGCGGCGCAGGGCGGCATCGCCGCCTCGCTCTCCAACATGGGTCGCGACGACTGGCGCTTCCACATGTACGACACCGTCAAGGGCTCCGACTGGCTCGGCGACCAGGACGCGATCGAGTACCTCGTGCGCAACGCGCCCGACGCCGTCTACGAGCTCGAGCACTGGGGCGTTCCCTTCTCGCGCACCGAGGGTGGCCAGATCTACCAGCGCCCGTTCGGCGGCATGACCACGGACTACGGCAAGGGCATCGCCCAGCGCACCTGCGCCGCCGCCGACCGGACCGGCCACGCCATCCTGCACACGCTCTACGGTCAGTCGCTGCGTCACTCGGCGGAGTTCTTCATCGAGTATTTCGCCATCGACCTGATCATGGATGCCGACGGCGCCTGCCGCGGCGTCGTGGCGCTCTGCCTCGAGGACGGCACGCTGCATCGCTTCCGTTCGCAGAAGACCATTCTGGCGACCGGCGGCTACGGCCGTGCCTACTTCTCCTGCACCTCGGCCCACACCTGCACCGGTGACGGCGGCGGCATGATCCTGCGCGCCGGCCTGCCGATGCAGGACATGGAGTTCGTGCAGTTCCACCCGACCGGCATCTACGGCGCCGGCGTCCTCATCACCGAGGGCGCGCGCGGCGAGGGCGGCTATCTCACCAACTCCGAGGGCGAGCGCTTCATGGAGCGTTACGCGCCGTCGGCCAAGGACCTCGCCTCGCGCGACGTCGTCTCGCGCTCCATCACCATGGAGATCCGCGAAGGCCGTGGCGTCGGCAAGGGCAAGGACCACATCCACCTGCACCTCAGCCACCTGGATCCGGCGATCCTGGCCGAGCGCCTGCCGGGCATCACGGAATCGGCGAAGATCTTCGCCGGCGTGGACCTGACCAAGGAGCCGATCCCGATCCTGCCGACCGTCCACTACAACATGGGCGGCATCCCGACGAACTATCACGGCGAGGTGCTGACCAAGAAGAACGGCGATCCGGACTCGGTGGTCCCGGGCCTGATGGCGATCGGCGAGGCGGCCTGCGTGTCCGTCCACGGCGCCAACCGTCTCGGCTCCAACTCGCTGACCGACCTCGTGGTCTTCGGCCGCGCGGCGGGCCTGCGCTGCAAGGAGACCGTGGTGCCGAACGGCCGCCAGCCGGAGCTTCCGGCCGGTGCCGGCGATCTCGCCGTCTCCCGCCTCGACAAGTACCGTTGGGCCGCCGGCTCGACGTCCACTGCCGAGCTGCGCAACGGCATGCAGCGCACCATGCAGAACAACTGCGCGGTGTTCCGCACCGGCGAGGTTCTGGAAGAGGGCGTCAAGCTCATCCAGCAGGTCTGGGAAGGCCTGCCGAACGTCAAGGTCACCGATCGCTCGCTGGTCTGGAACTCGGATCTCGTCGAGACCCTCGAGTTCGAGAACCTGATCGAGCAGGCGGTCGTCACCATGAACTCGGCCGAAGCCCGCAAGGAGAGCCGTGGTGCGCATGCCCGCGAGGACTATCCGAACCGCGACGACGCCAACTGGATGAAGCACACGCTGGCCTGGGCCGACGGCGCGACCAAGTCGGTCAAGCTCGACGACCGTCCGGTGCACACCTACACCATGTCGCAGGACATCGCCTACATCGAGCCGAAGGCTCGCGTGTACTGATCCCGCCCGCATCGACCCGTCGGCCGCCACGGCCGACGGACCTCGACGATCATCCTGAAGAGGTGAGACCGCAATGGTTCAGCTCACGCTTCCGAAGAACTCCACGGTGCAGATCGGCAAGACTTGGCCGAAGCCCGCCGGAGCGACCAGGCTCAAGGAATTCAAGGTCTATCGTTGGAGTCCCGACGACGGCCGCAACCCGCAGCTCGACACCTACTACATCGATCGCGACGACTGCGGTCCGATGGTGCTCGACGGTCTCATCTACATCAAGAACAAGATCGACCCGACGCTGACCTTCCGTCGCTCGTGCCGCGAAGGCATCTGCGGCTCCTGCGCGATGAACATCGACGGTCTCAACACCCTCGCCTGCACCAAGGGCATGGACGAGGTGAAGGGCGCCGTGAAGGTCTATCCGCTGCCGCACATGCCGGTGGTCAAGGACCTCATCCCGGACCTGACCAACTTCTACGCCCAGCACCGCTCGATCGAGCCCTGGCTGCAGACGGTCACGCCCACCCCGCAGACCGAGTGGAAGCAGTCCCACGCGGATCGCTCCAAGCTCGACGGTCTCTACGAGTGCATCCTGTGCGCCTCGTGCTCGACCTCGTGCCCGAGCTACTGGTGGAACGGCGACCGCTACCTCGGCCCGGCGGTCCTGCTGCAGGCCTATCGCTGGCTGATCGACAGCCGCGACGAAGCGACCGGCGACCGCCTCGACAATCTCGAGGACCCGTTCCGCCTCTATCGCTGCCACACCATCATGAACTGCGCGAACACCTGCCCCAAGGGTCTGAACCCGGCCAAGGCGATCGCGGAGATCAAGAAGATGCTGATCGAGCGCCGTCTCTGACGGTCTCGAAGCTCACGATGCGTGAAGGCCCCGGCGGGATCCGCCGGGGCCTTCGTCGTTTCGAACGATGTTTCGGGCGATCAGTTCGCCCGGCCGAAGAGGCGCATCGGGCTCGCCCGCTTCTGCATGTCGGCGACGGCGCTCGCCCAGCCGTAGCCGTCGCGCACCGCCTCGCGCAGCCAGGAGGCCGGCGTCGGGGTCTGCGGCACCACGAGGCCGACGACGTCGCCGCCCTCGTATTCGAGATCGGCGCCGGCACGGCGGGCGAGGCGCTGCATCTGGCCGTTGGAGGCGAGGCAGTTCATGTAGAGCCGCTCGATCCGCCGGTTGCGGGCGGCGAGCAGGACGCGGTCCATCAGCCGCTGGCCGAAGCCGCGGCCCTGCCAGTCGACCTCGACCGAGAAGGCCGCCTCCGCCTCGGTGCGCGAACGGCCGAGCGAGCGCAGCTCGCCGACGCCGACCAGATTGCCGCCGACGAAGACGCCGTGGATCAGCGTGTCGAGCGCGAAGCTCGTCTCGGCATAGCGCGCCACGAACTCGTCGGACGCCGCCATGCCGAAGCGGGCGCGGCGGGTCTGCGGATCGAGCCGCATCAGATGGTCCTTGAAGGCGGCCGTGTCGGCCACCCACAGCTTGCGGATCGAACCGCCGCCGGTCAGCGCGTTCATCGGTCTCACTCCTTGTCGATCGCGATGGTGCATCGCAGCATGTTTCTGCAAGAACTTCTCGCAATGCAATAAGGCTGGAAAATGGCAGTTATGCAAATTTGCGTATGAGGCGCTGGAACGACACGTCCGCCATGCAACGAAGAGCGTGCTCGCAGCGCCGCCATTCCGCCCGAAAGCACGAGAAGAGTCGCATCCCTGAAAGCCTCGCTGTAGAAGAAGGCGAGTTGTCGAGGAGACTGCGCAATGATTCGCGCCGATCGGATTGCCGTTGCCGTGATGCTCGCCGGTGCTCTCGCCGGCTGTTCCCGCATGGGGCTGAGCGACGGGCCTTCGTACGGATCGCGTCCGGCGCCGGCCACCTACGAGCCGCTGCCCGCCGCCCCGACTGCGCCGGTGACGCAGGCGACGCTGCAGCCGCTGCCGCCTCCCGGCGGTGTCCAGGCGCCGGTCGACCCCAATGCCCCGGTTCCCGGCCAGCCCGGCGTCGCCGCCGCACCGGCCGCGCCGATCGCCATGCCCGATGCCGCCAAGGCCCCGGCCATCGGCCGTACCGACCTGCTCGGCGGCTGGCGCATGGCCGCGGGCAGCGACAACTGCCAGCTCTTCATGAACCTGACCAGCTGGGCCGGCGGCTACCGCGCCACCACCCGTGGCTGCAACACGCTGGAACTGCAGAAGATCTCGGCCTGGAACCTCGAGGGCAAGACGGTCACGCTGAAGGGTTCCGACGGCTCGACCGTGGCGACGCTGGTCAACGCCGGCGGCGAGAAGTTCGCCGGCAAGACCGCCACCGCCCAAGGGATCTCCCTGTCGCGCTGAGGCCCCGATGGCGACCGTCCGGCTGCTTTCCGACGACGAACTCTCGAGCGAAGCGGCCGCCGTCTTCGCCGAGATCCGCGCCGCCCGCAACACCGACTACATCAACGACTTCTGGCGGGCGCTCGCCCACGATCCCGTCACGCTCCGGCGCACCTGGGAGAGCCTCAAGCAGGTGATGGGCCCCGGCACGATCGATCCGCTCGTGAAAGAGATGATCTACGTCGCCGTCTCGATCGCCCACGGCTGCGACTACTGCATCCACACCCACACCGCGTCCGCCCGCGCCAAGGGCATGAGCGAGGCGCAGTTCATGGAACTGGTGTCGGTGGTCGGCATGGCGGCGGAGACCAATCGCATGGTGACCGCCCTCGGTGTCGAGGTCGACGAGCGCTTCCGCACCCCGCCGGGCGCCTGAGCCCGGGACGGGATCGACCTCCCCGACGCGACGACACTGTCCGCTCTCAGTGCTCCAGTCCCGCCAGCGCGCGGGCGAAATCGGCCGCGTCGAAGGGCTCGAGATCCTCGACGCCCTCGCCGACGCCGATGAAGTGGACCGGCAGGCCGAACTTCTCGGCGACCGCGACCAGGATGCCGCCGCGGGCGGTGCCGTCGAGCTTGGTCATCACGAGGCCGGTGACGCCGGCGACCCGACCGAAGATCTCGACCTGGGTGACGGCGTTCTGACCGGTCGTGGCGTCGAGCGTCAGGACGACGTCGTGCGGCGCGGTCGGATCGTTCTTCTTGATGACGCGGACGATCTTCTCGAGCTCGGCCATCAGTTCGGTGCGGTTCTGCAACCGCCCGGCGGTGTCGATCACCACCACGTCGGAGCCGTTCTCCTTCGCCGCCACCAGC
Source organism: Pinisolibacter sp. DMC19 (assembly GCF_056313985.1). Lineage (NCBI taxonomy): Bacteria > Pseudomonadati > Pseudomonadota > Alphaproteobacteria > Hyphomicrobiales > Ancalomicrobiaceae > Pinisolibacter > Pinisolibacter sp. DMC19. The sequence continues at coordinate 262,264 of NZ_JBQUZF010000005.1, forward strand.
GCGTCGAAGGCGAGGCCGGCGGCGTCCGCCCCGGGTTCGCGGGCGATGACGGTGGCACCGGTGCGGGCGCCCCAGATCTTCAGCTGCTCGATCGCGGCGGCGCGGAACGTGTCGCCGGCGGCGAGCGTCACCTTCTTGCCCTCGCGGGCGAGCTTCATCGCGAGCTTGCCGATGGTCGTGGTCTTGCCCGAGCCGTTGACGCCGACGACGAGGACGACGTGGGGCTTCGCCGGTCCGTCGATCACCAGCGGCTTCGCCACGGGGGCGAGGACCTTCTCGATCTCGGACGCCAGGATGGCGCGGACCTCGTCGTCGCCGATCTCCTTGTCGAAGCGGTCGCGGCGCAGCACGTCGGTGATGCGCATGGCGGTGGCGAGACCGAGATCGGCCTGGATCAGCACGTCCTCGAGTTCTTCCAGCGTCGCCTCGTCGAGACGGCGCTTGGTAAAGATCGCGCCGATGCCGGTGGTCAGCGCCGAGGAGGTGCGGCCGAGGCCGGACTTGAGCTTCTGCCACCACGACAGCTTCGGCGCCGCGGCGGGCGCCAGATCGACCGGAGCGGACGTCGTGATGTCCAGCGCCGCCGGAACGGGCGCCGCGACGACCTCGGCGACGACCTCCTCCACCACCTCGACCGCTTCCTCGGCGGGTGCCGGCTCGACGACCGGCGGGACGGGCGCGACGGCCGGGGCCACCTCGGGGGCGGCCTTGCCGAACAGACGACCGAACAGGCCGCGCTTCTCGTTCTCGCTCATGTCACGCCTTCACGTCGTCGGTGGGGAGGGCGACGGCCCGCAGCACGCCGTCGGCATGGCCGACGACCCGCACGGGCACGATGTCGCCGATCGGCAGATTGGAGACCCCGGCGGCGTCGACGCGGACGGGGAAGAAACGTTCGGTGTGACCCTGGTCGGCCTTCTCGATCAGCACGCGGTCGATGCGGCCGACCTCGGCGTCGAGCGCGCGGCCGAGCGCCGCCTCGCCGGCCGCACGCAGACGGGCGGCGCGTTCCTTGACCACCGTCTTGGCGAGCTGCGGCATGCGCGCGGCCGGCGTGCCGGGGCGGGCCGAGAAGGGGAAGACGTGGGTGAAGGTCAGGCCGCAGTCCTCGACCAGCCGCAGCGAGCCCTCGAACATCTCGTCCGTCTCGGTCGGGAAACCGGCGATGAGGTCGGCGCCGAAGACGATGTCGGGGCGACGGGCGCGGATGTCCGCACAGAAGCGGACGGAGTCGTCCCGGGAATGGCGCCGCTTCATCCGCTTGAGGATCATGTCGTCGCCCGACTGGAGCGACAGATGGAGATGCGGCATCAGCCGCGTCTCCGCGCCGATCAGCTCGATCAGTTCCGGATCGGCCTCGACGCTGTCGATCGAGGAGATGCGCAGCCGCTCGAGCCCCTCGACGCCGCGCAGCAGCTGTCCGACGAGGCGGCCGAGCTTCGGCGTGCCCGGCAGGTCGCCGCCCCACGACGTGATGTCGACACCGGTCAGCACCACTTCGCGGTAGCCGCGCTCGACCAGGGTGCGGACCTGCTCGACCACGGCGCCGGCCGGCACCGAGCGTGAATTGCCGCGGCCGTAGGGGATGATGCAGAAGGTGCAGCGGTGGTCGCAGCCGTTCTGCACCTGGACGAAGGCACGGGTGTGCTCGGCGAAGCCGTGCACCATGTGCTCGGCCGTCTCGCGCACGGAGAAGATGTCGTTGACGCGAACCTTCTCGCTCTCGGCGATGCCGAAATCGGCCAGCGCCGACCACGACGAGGCCTCGAGCTTGGCGTCGTTGCCGATGACGAGATCGACCTCGCCCATCTCGGCGAAGGTCTCGGGCTGGACCTGGGCGGCGCAGCCGGTCACGACGATACGGGCCTTGGGATTGTCGCGGCGGGCGCGGCGGATGGTCTGGCGGGCCTGACGCACGGCTTCCGCCGTCACCGCGCAGGTGTTGACGATGACGACATCGTCCAGCCCCGCGGCACGCGCCTGCTCGCGCATGGTCTCGGATTCCGCCGTGTTGAGACGGCAACCGAGGGTGACCAGCTCGACGCTCACTCCGCCGCTCCTCGGGCCGGTGCCCGCGTCCAGGTCAGGGTGTCGCGATCGAGCACGCCCTCGAACTCGGTCTCGACCGGGCCGGTCATCATGACGTGACCGTCCTCGGGGCGCCAATGGATCAGGAGATCGCCGCCGGGCAGCGACACGCGGACGCGACGACCGGTGCGGCGGGTGCGATGGGCGGCGACGGCGGCGGCGCAGGCGCCGGTGCCGCAGGCGCGGGTGAGGCCGGCGCCGCGTTCCCATACGCGCAGGATCAGGCTCTCGTCGCTCGTCACCTGCGCCAGCGAGATGTTGGCACGCTCGGGGAAGATCGGGTGATGCTCGAGCATCGGGCCGATCGCAGCGAGGTCGTAGATCTCGATGTCGTCGACGAAGAAGATCGCGTGCGGGTTGCCCATCGACACGACCGAGGGCGAATGCAGGATCGGCGCGTCGATCGGGCCGATCTGCAGCTCGATGGCGCGGGTGTCGGCGAAGGGCTCGGAGAGCGGGATCTCGTTCCACTTCAGCCGCGGTTCGCCCATGTCGACGGTGACGAGCTCGGGCTCGCCGGCGTCCGAGGCGTAGAGCAGCCCGGCGCGGGTCTCGATGGTGACGGACGCCTTGTCCTTCTCCTGCATCAGCACCCAGCCGATGCACCGGGTCGCATTGCCGCAGGCAGAGACCTCGCCGCCGTCGGCGTTGTCGATCCGCATGAAGGCATCGGCTCCGGCGTCGGAACGCTCGATGGTGATCATCTGGTCGAAGCCGATACCGGTCTTCCGGTCGCCGAGACGGGCGATTTCCTCCGACGTCAGACGCGGCGCGCCGCCGCGCGCGTCGAACACCAGGAAGTCGTTGCCGAGCCCGTTCATCTTGCGAAAGGGGATCGCGGTCGTCATGGTCGCTCCGGAGATGCGGCACGCTGCAGTCTTGCGGGCGCCGGTCGCATCACATATGGCGAAACTCGGTCGAAAAGACCAGTGCGAGGCGGCAGATGAGCGATGTTCCGGTGACGATGGTCAACCCGCACGGCCACGGGCGGCCGTCGGACTGGGTGACGCGGTTTCTCGAAGGCGTCTCGGCGGGCGGCACCGTGCTCGATCTCGCCTGCGGCGCCGGACGGCATCTGAGGGCGGCACTCGCCGCCGGCCATCCGGTCGTGGCGATCGATCGCGACGTCTCCGGCCTCGCCGATCTTTCGGGCGATCCCCGCGTCGAGATCCTCTCCCACGACCTCGAAGGGCCGGGCGGGGTCGACCTGCCGCTCGCCGCCGATCGCCGCTTCGCCGGCATCGTGGTGACCAACTACCTCTTCCGCCCGCTCTTCCCGGTGCTGCGGTCGCGGCTCGCCGACGACGGCGTGCTGATCTACGAGACCTTCTCGCTCGGCCAGGAGCGCCACGGCAAGCCGTCCAACCCGCAGTTCCTGCTGGCGCCGAACGAGTTGCTCTCGCCGGCGCTGACCGAGGGGCTGGTGATCGTCGCCTACGAGCAGGGCGAGTTGCCGGCGGCGGCGACCGGGGCGCAGGGCGACAAGGTGGTGCAGCGCATCGCCGCGGTCGGGCCGAACCACCCCTGGGCGCGTGAGATGCCCCGCCGTCTCGGCTGACGCCGCGAAATCGGGCGGAAAGCCCCCTCGTCGCGCGGCCCGCCGCGTGCGATGGTTGCGGCGATTCGGGACGGCCGGATCGGCGGAGTGACGGCGATGACGGGCGAAGGGCGATCGATGCGCTTCGGCATGGTGCTAGGACTGGCGGTGATCGCGGCGACCGGCGGGGCTGGCGCGCAGACGGTTCCCCTGGCGATCGAGACGCAGCCGCCGCTCGCGACCCGGCCCGTCGCGCCCGCCCCCGTGCTGGTGCCACAGCCGAGCGGTCCGCCGCTCGCCGCGCAGGCGCCCACGCCGGTCGCACCGATCGTGATCCCGCCCGGCCCCGGTCCGGTCGCGGTGCCCGAGGTGCCCAAGCCCACGCCGTTGCCGGCGCCCGCTCAGGCTCCCGTCCTCCAGAGTCAGACGCCGCATTCGCCGCCGCCGGCCGAGACGCCGAAGCCGGCCGAAGCCGCGCCTGCGACGCCGGCTCCCGTGACGCCGCCGGCCGACGGCGCCAAGCCCACCGAAGCCACGCCCGCTCCTCCCCCTCCGGCCGCCCCCCAGCCGGTGCCCCAAGCGACCCAGCAACCCGCGCAGCCCGCCGCGCCGAAGCCGGTGGCGGTCGAGATCGTGTTGGCGGCGAAGCCGGTGCTCTTCGTCACCGGTGTCACCACCTGGGAGAAAGCCGAGGAGAAGCTCGGCTCGGTCTTCGACAAGCTGGCGGAAGCGGCGAAGAAGCTCGGGCTGGAGCCGACCGAGGGACCGCTCGTCGAATACATCGAGAGCGACAGCGACGACGTCGGCTTCAAGGCGATGCTGCCGCTCGCCGCCCCGCCGAAGGCCGACGCCAAGCTGCCCAAGGGCGTCAAGGTCGGCAAGTCGCCGGCGGGCCGCGCGCTCGAGTTCCGTCACGACGGACCGATCGACGACCTCGAGGAGGTCTATGCCCGCATCGACGACGAGATGACCCGGCTCGGCCTCGAGGCCAAGTCGATCCTCGAGCGCTACGACGTCAACGCCCTCGGCTCGGAAGAGGACCGCACCGTGATCGACGTCTGGGTGCTGGTGAAGTGAGCCGGCCGGGCGCCGTTTCGCCCGGAAATCGCGGCGGACGCGTCGAGCAATGCGTTGACTCTCGCGCCCGTCTCGCTTAGAGACACCACCATTCTCGTCGACTTCTCCGTCGCCGACCCGCCGACCGGGGCATGCCATTCGACCCCGGAGGTCACCGTCCGCCAGCGCGATGCGCCCGCGGGCGCGTTTCCGTTTGGAGGTTCGGTGTCGGGGCCGCGGCGATCAACCGGGACCAAGACCCCCCGAAAGGGACGAAGACCCCATGTTCGACACGCTCTCCGAACGCCTTTCCGGCATTCTGGACAAGCTCACCCGCCGCGGCGCCCTCTCGGAGGCCGACGTCGGCGAGGCGATGCGCGAGGTGCGTCGCGCCCTGATCGAGGCGGACGTCGCCCTCGACGTGGTCAAGTCCTTCACCGACAAGGTGCGCCACCGCGCCGTCGGTCACGAGGTTCTGCGCTCGGTGACGCCGGGCCAGCAGGTCATCAAGATCGTCCACGACGTGCTGATCGAGACGCTCGGCTCCGACGCCAAGCCGATCGATCTGCATGCGCCCGCCCCGGTCGCCATCATGATGGTCGGCCTGCAGGGCTCGGGTAAGACGACGACGACCGCCAAGATCGCCAAGCGTCTGTCGGAACGCCACAACGTCAAGGTTCTCGCCGCCTCGCTCGACACCCGCCGTCCGGCGGCGCAGGAGCAGCTGCGCGTGCTCGGCGAGCAGGTCGGCATCGCCACGCTGCCGATCGTCGAGGGCCAGTCGCCGACCCAGATCGCCGAACGTGCCGCCACCGCCGCCCGCCTCGGCGGCTACGACGTCATCCTGCTCGACACCGCCGGCCGCACCCACATCGACGAGCCGCTGATGCTCGAGATGGCGGAGATCAAGAAGATCTCCCGCCCGCACGAGATCCTGCTGGTGGCGGACAGCCTCACCGGTCAGGACGCGGTCAACGTCGCCAAGTCGTTCGACGAACGCGTCGGCATCACCGGCATCGTGCTGACCCGCATGGACGGCGACGGCCGCGGCGGCGCCGCGCTGTCGATGCGTGCGGTCACCGGCAAGCCGATCAAGCTGGTCGGCACCGGCGAAAAGGCCGATGCGCTCGAGGACTTCGATCCGAGCCGCATCGCCGGCCGCATCCTCGGCATGGGCGACATCGTCGCCCTGGTCGAGAAGGCGGCGCAGGAGATCGACGCCAAGAAGGCGGCCGAGATGGCCGCCAAGATGAAGAAGGGTCAGTTCGACCTCGACGATCTGGCCGATCAGCTGATGCAGATGAAGAAGCTCGGCGGCATGAAGGGGATCATGGGTCTCCTTCCCGGCATGGGCAAGCTCAAGGGCCAGCTCGACGGGCTCGACGAGAAGGTGTTCGACCGCCAGGTCGCCATCATCCGTTCGATGACCGCCAAGGAACGCCGCAAGCCCGAGCTTCTCGCCGCGTCCCGCAAGCGCCGCGTCGCGGCCGGCTCCGGCACCCGCGTCGAGGACGTCAACAAGCTCCTCAAGATGCACCGCCAGATGGCGGACATGATGAAGATGATGGGCAAGAAGAAGGGCGGCCTGTTCGGCGGCCTCGGCTCGATGCTCGGCGGCGGCATGCCGCAGATCGATCCCGCCCAGCTCGAAGAGATGGCGAAGTCCGGCCAGATGCCGTCGATGCCGGGTGGCCTCGGCGGCATGCCGGGTCTGCCGCCCGGTCTCGGCCTGCCGGGCATGGGAATGCCGAAGGGGCCGCTGCCCCCGGGCTTCCGCAAGAAGTGAGTTTTCTCCGCCCCCCGTCGAACGGCCAGAGGCCGGCGATGGAGACGCGGAGAGGAGACATCGGAATTCCTCGGGGCAACCCGAGGCTCGTGCAATCGAAGTGATCAGAAAGGAACCGAGCCCATGTCGCTCAAGATCCGTCTCGCCCGCGGTGGCTCCAAGAAGCGCCCGGTCTACCGCATCGTCGTCGCCGACGCCCGCGCCCCGCGCGACGGCCGCTTCATCGAGAAGATCGGCACCTACAACCCGATGCTGGCCAAGGACTCGGCCGATCGCATCACCATCGTCGCCGAGCGCGCCACCCACTGGCTGTCCGTCGGCGCCCAGCCGACCGACCGCGTCGCTCGTTTCTTCGACGCCGCCGGCCTGCTGAAGCGCGAAGCCCGCTCGAACCCCGAGAAGGCCGTCCCGGGCAAGAAGGCCCAGGAGCGCGCCGCCGAGAAGGCCAAGAAGGCCGAGGCCGCGACCGCCGAGTGATCGGTGGTCGACACGAGGAGAGGCGAGACGTCATGAGCGACGAACCGATCCTCGTCGGGCGTGTCGGCGCGGCGCACGGCATCAAGGGCGAGGTCCGGGTGAAGTCCTTCACCGACCCGCTCGATGCCGTCGCCGACTACGGCCCGCTGAGCCTCCCCGACGGCAGGACGCTGACGGTGGAGCGGCTGCGCCCGCAGGGCGACATGCTGGTGGTGAAGTTCCGCGAGGTCGCCGATCGCACGGCGGCCGAACGGCTCACCAACCGCGATCTCTTCATTCCGCGTTCGGCGCTGCCGGAGGCGGAGGACGAGGAGACCTTCTACCACGCCGACCTGATCGGCCTGGAGGCGGTCGAAGCGGACGGCACGTCGCGCGGTCGGGTGATCGCGGTTCCCGACTTCGGTGCGGGCGATCTCCTGGAGATCCGCACCGAGGGCGCGAAGAGCTTCCACCTGCCCTTCACCAAGGCCTTCGTGCCGGTGGTGGACGTGGCCGGTGGTCGGGTGGTGATCGCGCCGCCCGAGGGCTTCTTCGTCGTGGCCGAGCCCGAACCGGGCGAGGACGGCGGCGAGGTGGCGGACGCGGAGCGCGAGGAGCCGTGACCGGATTTTCCGCCACGGTGCTCACGCTCTACCCGGAGATGTTCCCCGGGCCGCTCGGTACGGCACTCGCCGGCAAGGGGCTCGACAACGGCATCTGGTCGCTCGCGACGGTGCAGATCCGGGACTTCGCCGAGGGTCGTCACCGCAACGTCGACGACACGCCGGCGGGCGGTGGACCGGGCATGGTGCTCCGCGCCGACGTGGTCGGCCGGGCGCTGGACTCGGTGGCGACGGACGAACGTCCACGGCTCCTGATGAGCCCGCGCGGTCGGCCGTTGACGCAAGGCTTCGTCCGCGAACTCGCGGAAGGGCCCGGCGTGGTGATCCTGTGCGGTCGGTTCGAAGGGGTCGACCAGCGGGTGATCGACGGGCGGAACCTCCTGGAGGTCTCGGTCGGCGACTATGTTCTCTCCGGCGGAGAGACGGCGGCGATGGTCGTGCTCGACGCGATCGTCCGCCTTCTGCCGGGGGTGATGGGCAAGACGGAGTCCGGATCGGAAGAGAGTTTCGAGACCGGGCTCCTGGAATACCCGCACTACACCCGGCCGCAGGTCTGGGAGGAGCGCGGCATTCCGGAGGTACTCGCCTCGGGCAATCATGCGGCCATCGCGCGCTGGCGGCGCACGCAGGCCGAAGCGATCACCCGGGAGCGTCGACCGGACCTCTGGGCGGCGCGGGCAACCGCGACGACCGAGGGCAAGGGCGACAAAAAGTGACGAATCGGCGCCGTCTCGGCCCTCGACGCTGCAACGAGGGCATGACAAGGCGGCGGACATCGAGTATAGGCAACGCAAATTCCGAACAGGTGGTACCCATGAACATCATCGAACAGCTCGAAGCCGAACAGGCTGCGGTCATCGCCGAGAAGCGCACCCTCCCGGCCTTCCAGCCGGGCGATACCGTCCGCGTCAACGTGCGCGTCGTCGAAGGCAACCGCACCCGCGTGCAGGCCTACGAGGGCGTCTGCATCGCTCGTTCGGGCGCCGGCATCAACGAGTCCTTCACCGTCCGCAAGATCTCCTACGGCGAGGGCGTGGAGCGCGTGTTCCCGGTCTACACCCCCCTGATCGAGTCGGTCGACGTCGTCCGTCGCGGCAAGGTGCGTCGCGCCAAGCTCTATTACCTGCGCGGCCTGACCGGCAAGGCGGCCCGCATCGTCGAGCGCCAGGACAAGAAGCCCGCCGCCGCCGAGTGATCGGGCGGGCGATCTCGTCGCCACAGACAGAATTCGACAGTGAGAGGCCGGTTCACCGGCCTCTCTTCGTTTGTGTGCCGTCGTGTTCGATCGGGTGCCGGGGCCTCGCTCGGCCGCCGATCCCGCATGGACGCGGTCCAGCCTTCCGGCTCGGTCCAATAATCGTGCGGGTGTGTCAAATCGTCCAAAGACATTTCACGTCGATTATTCTGTACCTTCGTCCTATGGCTCCACCCAATATTCACTCCTAGCGTCCGCACCGTAGCACTACCGAAGACAACGGCCGAAATCGGCCGCGATGTCAGTCGCGCGATGTCTTCATCACGCGATCGATGAGACTTTGTCGGTAGCGTCTACGCAACGAACCAGCGACTTCTCGAGCGAGATCGTCGGCGCGTAGTCGTGCGCCGATCGTTCCATGTTCGCTCGCATGATCGAAGTCGGGTCGGAACAAGGGGGAATTGCGATGAACCTGTTGGTTTCTCTGGCAGTCAGCATCACCGTCCTGGTGATCGGTTGGGTCTATGTCGCGATCGGAATTCCGAACCTGGATCTCGTGGTCTGGGCCGGCGTCATCGGTTGGGGATCCTTCTACGCGGCCGGCGGTGGTCTCGACGGCCTGAAGAAGGCGCTGGCCGGCAACCTCAGCGGTGCGATCTGGGCCTTCCTCGCCCTGCTGCTGTTCGGCCTCGTCGGGGGCGGCAACATCCTCGTCCTCGCCGTCATCGTCGGCGTCGCCGCCGGCCTGATGGTCCTGCAGGCCAACATCCCGCTGTTCGGCTTCATCCCCGGCGCCTTCTTCGGCGCGGCGACCTGGTTCGGCGCCAACGGCGGCTCCGCCCTCACCACCAAGGCGGGGATGATCCTGGTGTCGCTGGTGATCGGCGCGGCGCTCGGCTACCTCTCCGAGGCGATCGGCAAGAAGATGGCCAAGGCCTGATCCCCCGCGGGGAACGGGTTCGGGGGACGTCCCGCCCATGGGGCTCGGATCGCGAGATCCGGGCCCTTCGCGCGTGAAGACCCGGCGCGCGTCATCGCCGCCGGTCGAGAGCGCCGCCCCGACGCCACGGCGATGCCGGCAGCGGGGTCACCGTCGACGGGCGGATCGAGACGCGAAGGATCGCGCCCGACGAGCGGGACGCGATCCTGGCGGAGGAATTCGGCCTCGTCGTCGAGGGCCTCAGGAGAACAGGCGGAAGCGCCGCTTCTTGACCGGCTCTTCGGTCTCGCCGGGACCCGGATCGTCGGGCAGGCGGGCCTGCGGCTCGACCGCCGCGGCATCACGAGCGGGTTTCACCGGCTCGGCGTCGTTGGCCGCCGGCGGCACCGGGGCCGGGGCGGGCGTCTCGACCACGGTCGGCGTCACCGGAGCGGGCGCCGGTTCGGCTGCGGCCTCGACCACCACCGGCTTCGGCGCCGGGGTCGGCTCGACGACCGGCTCGGGCGCATGCGGCGTGCGCGGCGCAGTCTCGACCGGGACGATCGAGCCCGAGGCGGCGAGCACCTCGTCGGCCTCGTCCATCGGATCGTCCCAGGTGAGCGCGGCGACGTCTTCCGGGGGCGTCGTCCATTCGAAGGCATCGAGCCGGCCGGTGACCGGCGAGATCGCCGCCCAGTGGTCGGAGACGAAGCCGTCGGCGACCCAGGTCGCGTCGCGCCGGGCATGGACCGCACGGGTCAGCCAGCCGCGCACGGCGCCGGGCGTACCGCCCGAGCCGTCCTCGATCTCCGCCATCAGCAGGCAGACGCGGCGGGTCGGACCCGCGGCGACGACCGGTTCCAGCACCTTGCGGGCCTCGGCGAAGTCCTTGACGTCGGCCAGCGCCCGGGCGAGCGCCAGCGTGCCCTCGACGTGGTTGGCGCGGATCGCGATCAGCTTGCGGACGCGGGCGAGCCGATCGGCGGCACCGTCGCCGGCGCGCAGATGGGCATAGGCCTCGGCGATCTCGGGATGCGGGGCGACCTTCCAGGTGGCCTCGAGGATGCGGGTCGCCTTGCGCAGCTCGCCGGCGCGCGCCGCGAGACGGGCGGCGAGCGTCGCCGCCGGCACCAGGTCGGGAGCGAGGCCGTGGGCCTCCTGCGCGGTGCCGCGGACGATCTCCGGCTTGGAGGCTTCGCGCTCCAGCCCGTCGGCGGTGAGAATCACGGCGCGCAGACGGCGGGCGGCGGCCTTGTCGATGACGCCGTTGCGGCGGTTCTGGTCCACGACCTCGAGCGCCCCCTGCCAGTCGCGGCCGCGGGTGCGGTATTCGACCAGGGCCTGACCGGCCCAGGCGAGACGCGGCGCGGCGCGATGGGCGGCCTCGGCCCATCGTTGGGCGGCAGCGCCGTCGCCCCAGCGCACGGCCTCGACATAGAGGCCGCGCATGCCGAGGACGCGGGTCTCGGGCTTCTCCAGCATGGCGGTGAAGGCGCGTTCGGCGGTGCCGCGGTCGCCGAGGAGCTGGGCGTGCTGGGCTTCCAGCAGCAGCGCCAGCGGCTCGTCGCCGAGGAGATGACGGGCGTCGCCGGCGGCGCGTCCCGCGGTGCCGAGGTCACCGGCGCCGACCGCGATCATGCCGCGCGACAGCGCCGACCAGCCCTTGTCGCGGCGGCGGCGGCCGAAGAACGAGCCGATCGAACCCGGCATGTTCCAGATCATGCGCACCAGGGCGACGACGATCATCACCACCACGACGAAGACGACGAGGCCGATGCCGAGCGTGGTCGTGTCGGTCTCCACCCGCTGGCCGAGCCAGGAGACGGAGGCTTCGCCGGGGTGATCGGCGAGCCAGGAGAAGCCGAAGGCGAGGCCGACGAGGGCGACGAGGAAGACGAGCAACCGGATCATCGTCGGGACCTCACTTGGGAGCAGAGAGTTTGGAGACGACCGCCGCGGTCTCGGCGGCGAGCGCGGCATCGACGGCAACGCGCGCCTCGAGGGCACCGCCCCACGCGGCAGACGCCGCACGGGCCTTGTCGGGCAGCGCCTTCCAGGCGGCGAGCGCGCCGGGGAGATCGCCGGCCGTCATGCGGCCTTCGACGCGCGACACCTTGGCGGCGAGGCTCTCGCCCGCCGTCTCACCCGCCGGGCGGATGCGCACGGCGGAGAGCGCGTTGCGGGTGAAGCGATCGAAGAGGCTCTCCTCGCCGGCCGGCTTCTCCTCGGCATCGGCCATGGCGCGGGTGAGCTTCGGCAGTTCCTCGCGCAGCTTGGTCACCGAGGGCACGCCCTTGTCGGCGAAGGCGTCGAGGGGGGCGAGACCGGCGACACCGCCGGTGCCGGCGGCGCGGCGGGCGACCGCCAGTTGGCTGGCGAAGGGACGGCCGGCGTCGACCGCCGACTTGAGGTCGGCGAGGGCAACGGCGAGAACGGCGCGGGCCTGAGCTTCTTCCGCCGCCTTGGCGCCGGCCTCGATGGCGGCCATCTTGGTCTCGACCTGACCGACGAGGCCTTCGGCGGCGAACTTGGTCTGGTCGAGCGTCTCGGCGATGCGGCCGCGGTCGGCCTTGGCCTCGGCGTTCGAGGTCTCGACGCCGCCGAGCCGGCCGACGAGGCCGTCGACCTCGGCGCGCATCCCCTCGAGACCCGAGAGCCGCTTGCGGAACCCGTCGATCGCCGCGTCGAGATCGGCCTTGCGCTTCTCGGCCTCGGTCGAGAGCCGGGCGGCGGCATCCGCCAGCGCCGCCTTGGCCTCGGCGCCCATGTCGCTGCCGCGGGCGGCGAGTTCGGCGCGGGTGGCCTCGAGCTCGGTCTTCAGACGGGCGATCTCGGCGGCCGAGCTCTCGCGGGCGGCGGCGATCGCCTGATCGACCTTGGTCGCCAGCTGCGCGAGCGCGGTACCGTCGGCAGGCAGCTTGGCGAGGCTCTCGGCGACCGAGGTCTTGGCGGCTTCGGCGCGTTCCGCCGCCGCCGCCTGCAGGGCCTCGACGCGGGCGGAGAGATCGGCCGGGATCTTCAGCGCCGGCGCCGCCTCGAGCGCGGCGAGGCGCTTCTCGAGCGGCACGAGGTCGACGGGCTTCTCGGCGGCGCGCGCCTTGGCCTGGGCTTCGAGGGCGGCGACGCGGTCGAGCGCGGCCTTCAGCTCCGGGCTCGGCGCGGCGGGTGCGGCCGGGCCGACGAGGGCGTCGACCTGCGGCGCCAGAACGCGCGGCGCGACCACGCCGATGGCACCGCCGACGAGGCTCGCCACCACCACGGCGCCGGTCAGCGCACCACCGCCGATGCCCCGGCGGGCGGGGGCGGGAGCGGCGACCGGGGCTTCCGGAGCGGGCGCCTCGGGCGCAGCCGCAGGGGCTTCCGGCTCGACGGCCTGTTCGACCGCCGCCTCGAGCGTCGCGTCGGTCGTCGTCGCGGCGGCGGGCTCGGTCGCCTCGATCGGCGTCTCGGAGCTCACGGCCTCGGCGGGGCTCTCCGGCGCCGGCTCGGCGGCGACGATCTCCGTCGCTTCCGCGGTCGGTTCGGGCGACGTGGCGGGCGACGCCTCGGTCGCGGGATGCTCGGTCGCGGCGCTGTCGGGCGTGCGTTCCGGCTCGTGTTTGGCCGCCATGTCGGATGCTCCCTCGAGGACGGTGGTCTCGGCGACGACGGGGACGCCGGAGGATTGGACGAAGGTGACGAGCAGACCGGGTTCGTCCGGTCTGGCGGCGACGACCACGCGATCGAAGCCGGCCTTGCGAAGCGGCGCGGCGGCGGCCTCGGAGATGGCATGGATGCGGAAACTCGACGTCTCCGCCGTGATGCCGCGTGCCGCCAGCGCGTCGACCAGTATTTCCGCACTCTTGGGCGAATAGACGGCGACGGCGTCGATCCGACCGGAGCGCAGGTCGTCGGCGACGCCCTCCGGCAGGGTCTCGACCGGCTCGATGCGGTAGACGACGGCGACACGGACCGAAAAGCCGCGGGCGACGAGATCGTCCTCGAGATCGGCGGTGCGGTCCTCGCCGGCGGCCCAGAGGACCGGCCCGTCGAGCGGGTCGAGCCGGCCGGCGACGAGGGCGACGAGGTCGTGGCGGTTGCCGGACGCCGAGACGGTGTTCTGAAAGCCGCGGTCCAGCGCCGTCCGCGCGGTCTTGTCGCCGACGGCGAAGGTCGGCAGGGCGCGGAAGGTGTCGACGTCGGGCCTGAGGCAGAGCGCGGTGACGGCGTTGACCGAGGTGACGAGCAGGCCCTGAACGCCGTCGAGCGCGATCTCGGCATCGCCGTCGAGCACGGTGCGGGTGAGCGGTGCGGTGACGGCATCGTGGCCGGCCGCTTCCAGGCGCTTGCCGGTGGCACGCCCCTGTTCTTCGGCTCGGGTCACCAGCACGCGCATCGCTCGATCATCCCACCGTGAAGAAGTCCGGCCCACCGAGCGACTTCAGGACCTCGCCCGCCTCGGCGCCGATCGCTTCGGCGTCGGCGACAGGCCCTTCGCGGCTGATCGCATGGGCTTCCGACCCGTCGGGGCGCAGGATCAGCCCGTCGAAGTGCAGCACGCCGTCGACCACTCTGGCGAGCCCTGCGATGGGCGTACGGCACGAGCCGTCGAGCACCCGCAGGAAGGCGCGCTCGAGCGTCAGCGCCGCGGCGGTGTCGGCGTGATGGATCAGACCGACGAGGGCCAGCGTCGCTTCGTCGTCGGCACGGGTCTCGATGCAGATCGCCCCCTGGCCGACGGCGGGGAGGAAGTCATCGGTCTCGATCAGCGAGGCGATCTCGGCCTCGAGGCCGAGACGGCGCAGACCGGCGTTGGCGAGAAGCGTCGCGTCGGCCACGCCGTCGTCGAGTTTCTTCAATCGGGTCTGGAGGTTGCCGCGGAACTCGACCACTTCGAGGTCGGGCCTGAGGCGGCGCACCATGGCGCGGCGACGCAGGCTCGAGGTGCCGACCTTCGCACCCGCCGGCAGATCGGCGAGCGACTTGGCGTTGCGCGACAGGAAGGCGTCGCGGACGTCCTCGCGCGGCAGGAAGGCGGAGATGACGAGCCCGTCGGGGAGCACCGTCGGCATGTCCTTCGACGAATGGACGGCGAGATCGATCGAGCCGTCGAGCAGCGCCTCTTCGATTTCCTTGGTGAACAGACCCTTGCCGCCGACCTCGGAGAGCGGCCGATCGAGGATGCGGTCGCCGGTGGTCTTGATCACCACGATCTCGAAATCGTCGGGGCTACGACCGGTCGCCGCGGCGAGGCGCTCGCGGGTCTCGTAGGCCTGCGCCAAGGCGAGCGCGCTGCCGCGCGTGCCGATACGGATCTTGTCGTCGAACTTCTCGGATTGCACGGCGTTCCCATCCGGTGATAGGGCAGGGCGCGGGAAAACGGGCCCGACGGCCCGCCTCGGGCGATCTTTCGTCTTCTCTAGAGGAAAGACGGCCCGCCCGCCATATCCGATGCCATGAGGACGACCCCGGAGGGGAACCCTTCGTCGGCGAAGTTGAGGACGAGAGCGTGCGGATCCTCGGGATCGAGACCAGTTGCGACGAGACGGCGGCGGCGGTCGTGGAACGCGACGCCGACGGGCGCGGTCGCATCCTCTCGAACGTCGTCCATTCGCAGATCGCCGAGCACGCGCCCTTCGGCGGCGTCGTGCCGGAGATCGCGGCGCGCGCCCATGTCGACCTCCTCGACGACATCGTCGACCGCGCCATGCGCGAGGCCGGCCTCGGCTTCGCCGATCTCGACGCGGTGGCGGCGACCGCCGGGCCGGGTCTGATCGGCGGCGTCATCGTCGGGCTCACGACCGCCAAGGCGATCGCGCGGATGCACGGACTGCCGCTCGCCGCGGTCAATCATCTCGAAGGCCACGCGCTGACGCCGCGGCTGACCGACGGCGTGCCCTTCCCCTATCTGCTGCTGCTGGTCTCCGGCGGTCACACCCAGTTCGTGGTGGTCGAGGAGCTGGGGCGCTACACCCGTCTCGGCACGACGATCGACGACGCCCTCGGCGAGGCCTTCGACAAGACCGCCAAGATGCTCGGCCTCCCCTACCCCGGCGGGCCGCAGGTCGAGACCTGGGCGAAGCGGGGCGACCCGACGCGCTTCGACCTGCCGCGCCCCCTGATGCGGCGCGACAGCCACGACTTCTCCTTCTCGGGGCTGAAGACCGCGGTGCGGCTGGCGGCGGAGGCGGCACAGCCGCTCTCGGACCAGACGATCGCCGATCTCTGTGCCTCGTTCCAGGCGGCGGTGACCGACGTCGTCCGCTTCAAGGCGGAACTGGCGCTGAAGGAATTCAAGACGCGCACCGGCGTCACCGAGCCGCTGCTGGTCACCGCCGGCGGCGTCGCCGCCAACAAGGCGATCGCGGCGGCACTCGGCGAGGCGGCGGCGCGCGCCAAGGGGCGCGTGGTGGTGCCGCCGGGCAGGCTCTGCACCGACAACGGCGCGATGATCGCCTGGGCGGGGGCCGAACGGCTCGCCGCCGGTGCGGTCGACGGCATGGAGGCGCAGGCCCGGCCGCGCTGGCCGCTCGACCAGACCGCCGAGCCGCGGCTCGGCTCCGGCCAGTGGGGGGCCAAGGCATGACGAAGGCGGCGATCGAACGGGTGACGGTGATCGGCGCCGGGGCCTGGGGCACGGCGCTGGCGCTGGTGGCGGCGCGCGCCGGCCGCGAGGTCCGCCTGTGGGGCCGCGACGAGGAGGTCATCGCCGCGATCGGCGAGACCGGGCGCAATCCGCGTTACCTCGGCGACATCCCGCTCGACCCCGGCCTCTTCGCCACAACCGATCTTTCCGCAGCGCTCGACGGCACCGACATGGTGATCCTGTCGGTGCCGGCGCAGGCGAGCCGCGCCGCGGCGACCGACATCGCCGCGCTCGTCCCCCCCGGCACGCCGGTCGTCTCGGCCGCCAAGGGGCTCGAACACGGCACGCGGGCGACGATGACGCGGGTGATCGCCGAAGCGATCCCGCAGGCCGTCCCGGCGGTTCTCTCCGGCCCGAGCTTCGCCACCGACGTGGCGCGCGGCCTGCCGACCGCCGTCACGGTGGCGGCGGCCGACGAGGAGGTCGCTTCCGCGCTCTGCCGGGCGCTGTCGTCCTCGACCTTCCGGCCCTATGCCTCGCACGACCTCGTCGGCGTCGAGATCGGCGGCGCGTTGAAGAACGTGCTCGCCATCGCCTCCGGCATCGTGGTGGGGCGCGGGCTCGGGGCGAGCGCCCAGGCGGCGCTGACGGCGCGCGGCTTCGCCGAACTGTCGCGGCTCGCCCGCGCTCTCGGCGCCGAGAGCGAGACGCTGATGGGTCTCTCCGGCCTCGGCGATCTCGTCCTGACGGCGACCTCGCCGCAGTCGCGCAACTTCTCGCTCGGTCTCGCCATCGGCGGCGGCGGCTCGGTCGCCGACCTGACGCGGCGCGGCACCAAGCTCGCCGAGGGCGTCCATACCGCCGCGGTCGCGGTCGAATACGCCGCTGCGCACGGCATCGAACTGCCGATCACCGCGGCGGTCGCCGACGTGGTCGCCGAGCAGCTCGACGTCGGCGGTGCCATCGAACGGCTGATGAGCCGGCCGCTCAAGCGCGAGGTCGGCTGATCGCCGACCGCGCACGACTCGGTGAATTGCGCGAAGAAGCGGCCCCGCGGGTGGACCCGACGGGTCCCGCCGCCTACATTCCGGCGACGATCAACTCCGGAGTTTCGCGATGCTCTTCGCCGCCATGTGCCACGACAAGTCCGATGCCCTGCCGATCCGGCTCGCCACCCGCGACGCCCACGTCGCCTGGCTGAAGAGCCTCGGCCCGCGCGTCCGCATCGCCGGACCCTTCCTCGACGAGACCGGCGAGATCATGCAGGGCTCGATCGTGGTGATCGAGGCCGACGATCTCGCCGCCGCCAAGGCGACCTTCGCCGAAGACCCCTATGCCGCGGCGGGCCTCTTCGCCTCGGTCGAGATCCGGCCGTGGCGCTGGGTCGTCGGCGCTCCGGCGGCGTGAGGCGACGATGGCGCACTGGCTCTACAAGTCCGAACCGAGCGTCTGGTCCTGGGATGCGCAGGTCGCGGCGGGTGACGCCGGCACCTACTGGGACGGCGTCCGCAATCCGCTCGCCAATGCCAACATGAAGGCGATGGCCGTCGGCGATCGCGGCTTCTTCTACCATTCCAACGAGGGCAAGGCCGTCGTCGGCGTGGTCGAGGTAGTCGCCGCCTGGTCGCCCGACCCCAACGACGTCCGGGGGACCTTCGGCGCGGTGACGCTCAAGGCGGTCGAGGCCCTGCCGCGCGCCGTGACGCTCGCCGAGATCAAGGCCGATCCGCGGCTCGCCGACATGGTCCTGGTCAAGAACTCGCGCCTCTCGGTCCAGCCGGTCTCGGACGCCGAATGGGCACTGATCCGCACGCTCGGCGGGCTCGCGCCATGAGCGGCGCCGAGATCTCCGACAAGCTCGCCTTCATCCGCGCCAACACGCGGCTGCAGGCGCCGCCGCACGTGCCGGAGATCTCGCTCCACCTCGCCGACGAGGCGATGGACCTGTGGAAGCTCACCGAAGAGCAGCTCGACACCCTCGGCCTGCCGCTGCCGTTCTGGGCCTTCGCCTGGGCCGGTGGGCAGGCGCTGGCGCGCTGGGTGCTCGACCATCCCGAGACCGTCGCCGGCCGCGACGTGCTGGCCTTTGCCGCCGGCGCCGGGCTGGAGGCGATCGCGGCGATGAAGTCGGGCGCCAAGCGCGTGCTCGCCACCGAGATCGATCCCTTCGCTCTGGTGGCGCTCGAGCTCAACGCCGGCATGAACGGCGTGTCGATCGGCATCTCGGGCGTCGACGTGTTGGAGACCGGCCTTTCCGGCCTGCCGTATCGTCCCGAAACGGTGCTGCTCGGCGACGTCTTCTTCGAACGCCCGCTCGCCGACAAGGTCGCCGCCTTCGCCGCGTCCTGTGCCGACGAGGGCATCCTGGTGCTGGTCGGCGACCCCGGCCGCAGCTATCTGCCGAAGGAACGCATGGAAACGCTGGCGGAATACCGCGTTCCCACCACCCGCGCGCTGGAGGACGCCGAGGTCAAGAAGACCCGCGTCTGGCGCTTCCTCGGCTGAATTCACCACGATCGCGAGAGACTGTCCGCAGCCGCCCGTCTCGGGGGGTCGCTGGCCCGCGCCTTGCCAATTCCTAACCGATCCTTGACAGCGCGTCCCGAAACGGGACGATCGGGGATGGTTGGAGTGGCGTGATGCGTATTTCGGAGAGCCGATCCGTCTCGATCTGGTCGCGCGACGCGTCGGGTGCGCGCCGGGTGGAGCCGGCCGCGCCGACGGCGGCGAACGACGGCGATCGGGGCGGCGCCTCCGCGGCGCCGGCCGAGGCGCTCTTCGACGAAGCGGTCGAGGCGCCGACGCGGATCGTCCGTCATCGCCCCTTCGCCCCCTTCATCGCCCAGCTGATCGCCAATCGCGAAGGCTTCGCCGAGACGCGTCGCCGCCGCCGGGCCGAACCCGGAGCGGTTTCGGCCTATGCCCGCGTCGAGCGCGGCGAAGGGCTGCTGGTACCCGGCTATCTCGTCGACGTGGCGCGCTGAGGCGGCACGCGGGTCAGGGACCGCGGTCGAAGCCGAAGTCGCGGCGAGCGCCGCGTATGGTGATGGTGAAGCCGCCGACCACGTCGATCAGCGCGATCGCCGTCAGGATGAAGAACACCGAGCTCGCGGCACCGACCACCGTCAGGAACTCGATCAGGTGGGCGACGAAGACGGCGAGCGACAGCGCGTGGTCGACGATCGTCGGCGAAGACGTGCGGGTCGCCTTGACGATCTCGACGAAGAGACAGATCAGCGCACCGAGGATCAGCACGTCGCCGAGCAGCAGCGTGAAGCGCGCGTCGGAGACCATGGTGACGGTGAAGACCGGCTCTACCCAGGGGTCGCCGGCATTGGCGCCGAAGACTCCGGCGATCACCAGATTGTAGACGAGGAGCGGCGCGAGGGTCAGCGGCACGTTGAGGAACATCGCGGACATCCCGGTGTGGTCGAGGAACGGTCCTCGGCTGCATAGCCCGCGACCGCGTCGAAAAAAAGAAGGGCCGGCGCGAGGCCGGCCCTTCGATCTCTTCGGGCTGAGGAACGATCGCTCGTTCCCGCGCCGCGATCACTCGCCCTTGGGCTCGAGGATCTGGCGACCGCGATACATGCCGGTCTTCAGATCGACGTGATGCGGGCGGCGCAGTTCGCCGGAATCCTTGTCCTCGACGTAGGTCGGCGCCTTGAGCGCATCCGCCGAGCGGCGGAAGCCGCGCTTCATCGGCGAGGTCTTTCTCTTCGGAACGGCCATCGTCCATACTCCAGATCAATGGCGCCGGCCTCTCGGGCGGCGCGAAACTTCATGTGGCACCTGAATGCCATCGGTTCCGGTCGGCCGGCCGAAGTCACGCATTTTCGGTGGATCGGCGGGCTTATACAGAACTCGCCGCGGTTTGACCAGAGGAAACGGGCGTTTTTTCGCGCGTCCCGACGAGGCACCGTCGGCGGTGCCGCCGCGCATGCGGAATCCCCTTGGAGCGACGGGCGATTCGCGCTAGCTCGGGAAGCATCGCCCATCCGGACCGATGCCATGCCCGAACTCGTCGCTCTCTCGCCCGCCGCCTTCCTCGACGTGCTCGCCCGCGAGGGCGCGCGGATCGAGGCGGTGCTCGATCGGCTCGTCGACGAGACGGCACTGCCGATGGAGACGGTCCGACCGCCCCGTATCGTCGCCGCCATGCGCCACGCGGTGCTCGGCGGCGGCAAGCGCATCCGGCCGTTCCTGATGATCGAGGCGGCGCGGCTCTTCGGCGTCGAGAGCGAGGGCGTCGCCCGCGCCGCGGCGGCGCTCGAGATGCTGCACTGCTACAGCCTCGTCCACGACGACCTGCCGCAGATGGACGACGACGACCTGCGCCGCGGCCGACCGACGGTGCACCGCGCCTTCGACGAGGCGACCGCCATCCTCGCCGGCGACGCGCTGCTGACCCTCGCCTTCGACACGATGGCCGATCCCGCCACCCATGCCGACCCCGCCGTGCGGGCCGATCTGGTGCTGCGGCTGGCACGTGCCTCCGGCGTCGGCGGCATGGTCGGCGGGCAGATGCTCGATCTCACCGCCGAAGGCCGCTGGAGCGCGGACGGCAAGCCGACGAAGCTCACCGACGCCGAGATCCGCCGCCTGCAGGCGATGAAGACCGGGGCGCTCTTGCGCTTCCCGCTCGAGGCCGGCGCGGTGATGGCCGGAGCGAACACCGCGGACGTCGCCCGGCTCGGCCGTTTCGGCGCGATCGTCGGCCTCGCCTTCCAGATCGCCGACGACCTGCTCGACGTCGAGGCCACCGCCGAAGCCATGGGCAAGGCGACCGGCAAGGACGCCGCGCGTGGCAAGGGCACGCTGGTCGCCCTGCACGGCATCCCGGCGATGCACGCCGAGCTCGACCGGCTGATCGCCGCCGCCGCCGCCGAACTGGCGCCCTGGGGTGAACGCGCCGAGACGCTGCTCGCCGCCGCGCACTTCATCGCCGAACGGCAGAGCTGAGGCGGCACTCCTCTCACCGCCTTCGCAGATGCTCCACCAGGGCGCGCGGCGCCGTCGCGACCCTCAGTGTCGCGACAGATGATCCACCAGGGCGCGCAGCGCCGGGCGCATCTGGCGGCGCGACGGGTGGTGGAGATGGAAGCCGGGGAAGATCGGCATCCAGTCGGTGAGCATCTCCTCCAACCGACCGGCGGCGATGTCCGCGACGACGTAGTCGGAGAGGAGGCAGGTCACGCCGAGGCCGGTCAGGGCCATCTCGAGCAGGGTCGAGCCGTCGTCGACGATCACCCGCGGGCGCGGAAGCAGGGTGAAGGCGCGGCCGTCGCGTTCGAACTCCCAGCGATAGAGCGAGCCGTCCGAGAAACGGCGCAGCAGACCGGGCATGGCCTCGAGGTCCTGCGGCGTTTCCGGCCGGCCGTGGAGGTCGAAGAAGGCGGGGGTGGCGACCACCGCGAGGCGCAACATCGGGCCGATCGCCACGGCGATCATGTCGCGATCGAGCAGCTCGCCGATGCGGATGCCGGCGTCGAAGCCTTCCGCGACGATGTCGACGCGGGCCTCGTCGACGACGATCTCCAGTTCGACGTCCGGGTAGGCTCGACAGAAGTCGGCGAGCCGGCGGTCGAGGCCGAGAGCGAGGGCCGAACGCGGCACCGACAGGCGCAGCCGGCCGGCCGGGCGTTCAGGCCGATCGACCGCCTCGTCGAGGGCGCCGCGGATGGCGTCGAAGGCCGGCGTGAGGCGTTCGACGAGCCGGCTGCCGGCCTCCGTCAGCGCGACCGACCGGGTCGAGCGGTTGAAGAGCCTGACGCCGAGCCGCGCCTCGAGCCCGCTCACCGCATGCGACACCGCCGAGGGCGAGACGCCGAGGCCACGCGCCGCGGCGCGGAAGGAGAGTGTGCGGGCGACCGCCAGGAAATGGTCGAGATCGGCGAGGTCGATGCGGGGCATGGACGAGCCATTGATGAGCCGAATTGAACACGGCGTTGCGAAGACATGAGCTTATCAGAACGATCGCCGTCGCATAGGTTCGGTTCACACCATCGAACGAGGGTTCACCATGCGCACGCGTCGTCTCGGACAAGATCTCGAAGTTTCCGCCATGGGGCTGGGCTGCATGGGCATGAGCCATGCCTACGGCGGCCAGGAGGAGGCGAAGTCGATCGCCACGCTGCACCGCGCCGTCGACATCGGCGTGACCTTCCTCGACACCGCCGAGGTCTACGGCCCCTACGAGAACGAGATCCTGCTCGGCAAGGCGCTGGCGGGGCTGCGCGACAAGGTGACGATCGCCACCAAGTTCGGCTTCAAGATCGCGCCCGAGGCGGGCGACGGCGTCAATCGGATGATCGGCCTCGACGGTCGGCCGGAGAACGCCAAGCGCGTCGCCGAGGCGAGCCTGAAGCGGCTCGGCACCGACGTCATCGATCTCTACTACCTGCATCGCCCCGACCCGGCGGTGCCGATCGAGGAGAGCGTCGGCGCCATGGGCGATCTCGTCCGCGAAGGCAAGGTGCGTTTCGTCGGCGTGTCGGAGACCGATGCCGACCAGCTGCGCAGCGCCCACCGCGAGCATCCGATTGCGGCGATCCAGAGCGAGTGGTCGCTGTGGACCCGCGGCATCGAGGACGAGGTGCTGCCGACGGCGCGCGAACTGGGCATCGGCATCGTGCCCTTCTCGCCGCTCGGCCGCGGCTTCCTCGCCGGTGCGGTCGACGCCTCGACCGAATTCGCCGAGACCGACTTCCGCCGCAACCTGCCGCGCTTCCAGAAGGAGGCGATGGAGGCCAACGCCCGCTTCGTTGCGACGCTCAACCGCATCGCCACCGACCACGGCGTCACCAAGGCGCAGCTGGCGCTCGCCTGGGTGCTGGCGCGCGGCGACGACGTCGTGCCGATCCCCGGCACGCGCCGGATCGACCGGCTGGAGGAGAACGTCGGCGCGGTCGCGATCACGCTGTCGCCCGACGACGTCGCGGCGATCGAGGCGGCGGTGCCGGCGACCGAAGTGGTCGGCGATCGCTACGGCTCGCGCACCTCGGCCTATCTGCCGCAGAGCGAGAAGAAGTGAGGCCCGCTCGGGCGCGCCGTCACTCGGCGGCGCGGCCCTTGCCGAAACGGGTCTCGATGTAGTCGGCGACCATCGTCTTGAAGTCGGCGGCGATGGTCGGCCCCTTCAGCGTCGCGACCTTCGCCCCGTCGACGAAGACCGGGGCGGACGGCGTCTCGCCGGTGCCGGGCAGCGAGATGCCGATGTCGGCATGCTTCGATTCGCCCGGTCCGTTGACGATGCAGCCCATCACCGCGACGTTCAGCGCCTCGACGCCCGGATAACGCTCGCGCCATTCCGGCATCGACAGGCGAATGTGCTCCTGGATCTCGTGGGCGAGTTCCTGGAAGACGGTCGAGGTCGTGCGGCCGCAGCCCGGACAGGCGGCGACGATCGGCGCGAAGGTGCGGAAGCCCATGGTCTGGAGGAGCTCCTGCGCCGCGATGACCTCCTTGGTGCGGTCGCCGCCGGGCTCGGGCGTCAGCGAATAGCGGATCGTGTCGCCGATGCCCTGCTGCAGCAGAATGCCGAGGGCGGCCGACGAGGCGACCAACCCCTTCGAGCCCATGCCCGCCTCGGTCAGGCCGAGATGCAGCGCGTAGTTCGAGCGCGCCGCGATCTCGCAGGAGACCTTCACCAGATCCTGGATCTGGCTGACCTTGGCCGAGACGACGATGCGGTCGCGCGGCAGACCGATCTCCTCGGCCATCTCCGCCGAGAGCAGCGCCGACTGGACCATCGCCTCGTGCATCACCGCGCGGGCGGTCAGCGGGCTGCCCTTGGCCGCGTTCTCGTCCATCAGCCGAGTGAGCAGTTCCTGGTCGAGCGATCCCCAGTTGACGCCGATGCGCACCGCCTTGCCGTGGCGGGCGGCGATCTCGACGATCGCCGAGAACTGGCGGTCGCGCTTGTCCTTGAAGCCGACGTTGCCGGGATTGATGCGATACTTCGCCAGCGTCTCGGCGCAGGCCGGGTGATCGGCGAGCAGCTTGTGGCCGATGTAGTGGAAGTCGCCGACCAGCGGCACCTTCACGCCCCAGCGATCCAGCCGCTCGCGGATCTTCGGCACGGCGGCGGCCGATTCGTCGCGGTCGACGGTGATGCGGACGAGTTCCGATCCGGCGCGGGCGAGGGCGCGCACCTGTTCGGCGGTCGAGAGGACGTCGGCGGTGTCGGTGTTGGTCATCGACTGCACGACGATCGGCGCGCCGCCGCCGATCACCACGCCGCCGACGTCGACGGCGACCGAGGTGCGACGGGAGAGAGGTTCTGCGGTCGGGTAGATCGCGGTCATCGAGAACGGCTCCTGAGGTCGCGGTGGACGAATAGCGATCGTGCCGCCGCCTTCCTTCCGATAGGGTCGATATCCATATCGGTCGAAGCATCATGTCTAGCGAATCGAGGCGCCCATGTCGTCAGCGGAGAAGGGAACCGGCCTTGCGGCGATCGCGCACGGGATCGCCGCGCCCATCGTCTGTGTCGCACTGGCGGTGGTGTTCCTCGTCTTCGGCACGGAACCGGCGGCCTTTCCGGCGCTCGGGCCGGTGCTGTCGCTGGTGCTTCTCGCCGTTCTGCTCCTCACCGTGGTGATCGCCGTGCATCATGCCGAGACCATCGCCCATCGCCTCGGCGAGCCCTACGGCACGCTGGTGCTGACCATGGCGGTGACGGTCATCGAGTGTTCGCTGATCCTCGCGGTGATGCTGTCGGGCAAGGGCAATCCGGCGCTGGCGCGCGACACCGTGTTCTCGGTCTTCATGCTGGTGATGAACGGGCTCGTCGGGCTCTGTTTCCTCATCGGCGGCCTGCGCTGGGGCGAACAGACGTTCCGCGCCACCTCGGCGCGTTCCTATCTGATGGTGCTGCTCCCCTTCGGCGTCATCACCATGGTGCTGCCGGGCTTTACCACCACGGCGGCGGGGCCGTTCTATTCGACGGCGCAGATCGTCTTCGTCTCGGTGGTGACACTCGCGCTCTACGGCATCTTCCTCTACGTCCAGACGGTGCGCCATCGCGGCTTCTTCGACGTCGAGGCGAGCGAAGCGGACATCGCGGCGGCGGCCGCGCCCGGGCCGGGGATGCGGCCCTATCTGCTGCTGTCGCTGTCGCTCGTCGCCATCGTGCTCTTCGCCAAGAGCTTCGCCGCCTCGATCGCGTCCGGGGTCGCGGCGGTCGGGGCGCCGCCGGCGATCATCGGCGTGCTGGTGGCCCTGCTGGTGCTCCTGCCGGAGAGCGTCGCGGCGATCCAGGCGGCCCGCGAAGACCAGCTGCAGCGCTCGATCAATCTGGCGCTCGGTTCGACGCTGGCGACGATCGGCCTGACCTTCCCGGCGGTCGGCGCTCTGTCGCTCGTCATGGGGACGCCGCTCGTCCTCGGGCTCGGGCCGACCGAGATGGTGCTGCTGGCGCTGACCATGGTGGTCTCGATGGTCACCTTCTTCGGCGGGCGAACCAACATCCTCTCCGGCTCGGTGCATCTGGTGCTGCTCGCGACCTTCGTCTTCCTCGTCTTCGTGCCGTGAGATCGGACCTGACGTCTTCCATTCGTCGTACCCGTTGCGGAGGACCTTCATCCTGAGGTGCGAGCGCAAGCGAGCCTCGAAGGGCGAAGGGCCGAGAGGCAAGGCTCGTCGAGGCTTCGCACTTCGAGGCCCGGCTCTGCCGGGCACCTCAGTGTGAAGCCGAACAACGGGACAGCGCCGGAACCTCGCACGTCGATCCCAGACGCCCTTGCGCCGAGAGCCGGGCGGAATCCCGCCCTGCGGCCTTGCGCGCGCGATCGTTCCGGCTAGAGTGCCGGCCGAATTCGATCTCCTCTTTTTCAACGATCCGGAGTGCCGACATGGCCGCGAACGACGTCAAGAAGGTGGTGCTGGCCTATTCCGGCGGCCTCGACACCTCGATCATCCTCAAGTGGCTGCAGGTGACCTACGGCTGCGAAGTCGTCACCTTCACCGCCGACCTCGGTCAGGGCGAGGAGCTCGAGCCGGCGCGCAAGAAGGCGGAACTCCTCGGCATCAAGGAGATCTTCATCGACGATCTGCGCGAGGAGTTCGTCCGCGACTACGTCTTCCCGATGTTCCGCGCCAATGCGCAGTACGAGGGCGACTATCTGCTCGGCACCTCGATCGCCCGTCCGCTGATCGCCAAGCGCCAGATCGAGATCGCCCGCGCCGTCGGCGCCGACGCGGTCTGCCACGGCGCCACCGGCAAGGGCAACGACCAGGTCCGCTTCGAACTCGGCTACTACGCCCTCGAGCCCGACATCAAGGTCATCGCCCCCTGGCGCGAGTGGGACTTCAAGTCGCGCGAGGCGCTGATCGACTTCGCCGAGAAGCACCAGATCCCGATCGCCAAGGACAAGCGCGGCGAGGCGCCCTTCTCGGTCGACGCCAACCTGCTGCACTCGTCGTCGGAAGGAAAGGTCCTCGAGGATCCGTGGATCGAGCCGCCGGAATACGTCCACATGCGGACGATCTCGCCGAAGGACGCGCCGGACGTCGCCACCGAGATCACCGTCGCCTTCGAGAAGGGCGACGCCGTCGCCATCGACGGCGTGGCGATGAGCCCGGCGACGCTGCTCGCCAAGCTCAACGAGCTGGGCAAGGCCAACGGCATCGGCCGTCTCGACCTCGTCGAGAACCGTTTCGTCGGCATGAAGTCGCGCGGCGTCTACGAGACCCCCGGCGGCACCATCCTGCTCGCCGCCCATCGCGGCATCGAGAGCGTGACGCTCGACCGCGGCGCCGCCCATCTCAAGGACGAGCTGATGCCGCGTTACGCGGAGCTCATCTACAACGGCTTCTGGTTCTCGCCCGAGCGCGAGATGCTGCAGTCGCTGATCGACAAGTCCCAGGAGAACGTCACCGGCGAAGTGCGGCTCGAGCTCTACAAGGGCAACGTCCGCGTCACCGGCCGCCGTTCGCCCTTCTCGCTCTACGACCAGGAACTGGTCACCTTCGAGGAAGGCAAGGTCGCCTACGACCACCGCGACGCCGCCGGCTTCATCAAGCTCAACGCCCTGCGTCTGCGCACGCTCGGCCGCCGCAAGAACCGGCTGGGTGCGTGATCGGCGAGACCGGTCGGACATTTTCGGAAGGGCGGCGTCGCGAGGCGCCGCCCTTTCTCGTTTCGGATGCTCTCCGCCCTCACCGCCGCGGGGCGAAGAGGTGAATGGCCAGCGCCAGGCCCTGCATCGTGGCGAAGACCGCCTGGAGGGCGACGACCGGATCGAGGAAGAACGATCCGGCGACACCGCCGAGGAAGCCCGATCCCATCTGCAGGAAGCCGAGGAGCGCCGAGGCCGAGCCGGCGATCTCCGGGAAGGGCGCCAGCACCCGGGTGGTCAGTGCCGGGATGACCAGCGCGACGGCGAAGGCATAGAGCCCGATCGGCGCCATCACCACCGCCCAGCCGGGCTCCAGCGGATGTTCGAGCGAGAGCGTCGCGGCGGCACCGACGAAGGCGATGACGAGGCCCGGCGTCACCAGCCGTTCGGCGCCCATGTGGCCCATCAGGGCGCGGGCGGCGAGACCGCCGACGAAGTAGGAGCCGGTCTGGGCGAGCATGCCCATGCCGAAGAGCGTCGGATCGAGCCCGACGCGGCCGATCAGCACGAAGGGCAGCAGCGTGCCGAGCGCGTAGATCGAGCCGACCGACAGGCCGAGCGACAGCGCGGGCGTGAGGAAACGGGCATCGCCGAAGAGCCGTGCGTAGGCGGCGATCATCCGGCTCGGGCGGACGAGATCGGCCTCGGGCGCGGTGTTGGTCTCCACCATGAAGCGATGGACGACGACGAAGGCGGCGATGCCGAGCAGCAGCATGACGACGAAGATCGCCCGCCATCCGGCGAGCTGCAGCACCACGCCGCCGATGGTCGGCGACACCGCCGGGCCGATCGACAGCACGATGCCGATGGTCGCCAGCACGCGGGCCGATTCCTGGCCGGTGAAGAGGTCGCGGACGATGGCGCGCGACACCGCCACCCCGACCGCGGCGCCGATGCCCTGCACCAGACGCGCGGCGATCAGGATCTCGACCGTCGGTGCGAAGACCGCCACGAAGCCGCCGACGACGTAGAGCGTCAGGAAGACGAAGGCGATCGGCCGCCGACCGAAGGCATCGGAGAGCGGCCCGACGACCAACTGGGTGAAGGCGAAGCCGGCGAAATAGGCGGTCAGCGTCGCCTTGACCAGGCTCATGGTGGTGCCGAAGGCTGCGACCAGCGCCGGCATCGCCGGGGTGTAGAGCGCCATCGACATCGAGCCGAGGGCGGTCAGCAGGGCGCCGATCACCGCGGCACGGGTCGGCGTCATCGCCGCCGCCGGTCGCTCGGCCGGCGGGGGAAGGGTGGACGCGGGTTCGCTCACGAACGGCCCTCCGGCGCTTCGAGGGCGACGAGGGCGGTCCGCACCCGCACCAGCATGTCGCGCAGCTGCGGCACTTCCTCGGGCAGGAGCGCGTCGCTGGGCGCGGCGCGGACCGCGGCGCCGAGCGTCAGCAGACGCTCGAGGGCGGGTGCCGCCGCCGCGGTCGGAACGACGTTCTTGGCGCGGCGGTCGTGGGCGTCGGGTTTGCGCTCGATCAGGCCGCGCTTCTCCAACCGGTCGAGGTGGCCGGTCAGCGTCATCGGCTCGATGAAGAGCGCCTCGGCGAGCCGCGTCTGGCGCTCGCCCGGCCGCTCGACCACGGTCTTGAGCACACGCAGCTCGGCGGCGCGCATGTCGACCTCGGTCGCCGCCCAGGCCTGCTCGAGGCGGCGCCAATAGAGACGCGCCACGTCGGAAAAGAGCGTGCCGAGGGTTTCGTGGGACGATGGAGTCGGGGACGGGATCATGGGTCTCTCGATCTGTTCGTAGCCCATATGATATGTTTCCCTTATCAAATGTCGACCGTCATCCGCCTGTCGTCGCCGGATGGCAGACGATCGCGACGCGCAAGGCTCGGCCGGAGCGGGGCGATCGCGAGGCGTTCCGCCCGCTCGCGCTTGCGAAAAAGGCCCGAAAGGGTTAGAGACGGCGCAATCCGTGAAAGTCCCAAGAAACTCGAGACACGGGCGGCGCAGCATCTGCGGCCGGCCCGATACCGGCAGGCGTTCCCAATGAAGCTCCGCAACATCGCCATCATCGCGCACGTCGACCACGGCAAGACGACCCTTGTCGACGAGCTCCTCAAGCAGTCCGGCACCTATCGTGAGAACCAGAAGGTCGCCGAGCGCGTGATGGACTCCAACGAGCTCGAAAAGGAGCGCGGCATCACCATCCTGGCCAAGGCGACCTCGATCGTCTGGAAGGACGTGCACATCAACATCGTCGACACCCCCGGCCACGCCGACTTCGGCGGCGAGGTGGAGCGCATCCTCAACATGGTGGACGGCGCCATCGTTCTGGTCGACGCCGCCGAAGGCCCGATGCCGCAGACCAAGTTCGTGGTCGGCAAGGCGCTGAAGGTCGGCCTGCGTCCGATCGTGGCGATCAACAAGGTCGACCGTCACGACGCCCGCGCCCAGGACGTCGTCAACGAGGTCTTCGATCTCTTCGCGGCGCTCGACGCGACCGAAGAGCAGCTCGACTTCCCGATCCTCTACGGTTCGGGCCGCTCGGGCTGGATGGCCTATTCGCCCGAGGGTCCGCAGACCGACGGCATGGCGCCGCTGCTCGACCTCGTGCTCGACCACGTGCCGGAGCCGACCGTCGAGGAAGGCCCGTTCCGCATGATCGGCACCATCCTCGAGGCCAACCCCTTCCTCGGCCGCATCATCACCGGCCGCATCTCGTCGGGCTCGGTCAAGCCGAACCAGACGATCAAGGTGCTGGCGCAGGACGGCTCGCTGCTCGAACAGGGCCGCGTCTCCAAGATCCTCGCCTTCCGCGGTCTCGAGCGTCAGCCGATCGAACTCGGCGAGGCGGGCGACATCGTCGCCATCGCCGGCCTGCAGAAGGGCACCGTCGCCGACACGTTCTGCGATCTCTCGATCACCGAGGCGATGCACGCCCAGCCGATCGATCCGCCGACCGTCACCATGAGCTTCCTCGTCAACGACAGCCCGCTCGCCGGCACCGAGGGCGACAAGGTGACGAGCCGCGTCATCCGCGACCGCCTGATGAAGGAGGCCGAGGGCAACGTCGCGCTGAAGATCGAAGAGTCGGCCGACAAGGACTCGTTCTTCGTCTCCGGCCGCGGCGAACTCCAGCTCGCCGTGCTGATCGAGACCATGCGCCGCGAGGGCTTCGAGCTCGCCGTGTCGCGTCCGCGCGTCGTCATGAAGAAGGACGAGGCGACCGGCGAGACGCTCGAGCCGATCGAAGAGGTGCTGATCGACGTCGACGAGGAATACTCGGGCGTCGTCGTGCAGAAGATGGCGGAGCGCAAGGCCGAGATGGCCGAGATGCGTCCGTCGGGCGGCAACCGCCTGCGTCTGGTGTTCTACGCGCCGACCCGCGGCCTGATCGGCTATCAGTCGGAACTGATGACCGACACCCGCGGCACGGCGATCATGAACCGCCTGTTCCACGAGTATGCGCCCCATCGCGGCGAGATCGCCGGCCGTCGCAACGGCGTGCTGATCTCCAACGACCAGGGTGAATCGGTCGCCTACGCGATGTGGAAGCTCGAGGACCGCGGCCCGATGATGATCGACCCCGGCACCAAGGTCTATCGCGGCATGATCATCGGCGAGCACACCCGCGAGAACGATCTCGAGATCAACGTCCTCAAGGGCAAGCAGCTGACCAACATCCGCGCCGCCGGCAAGGACGAGGCGGTCAAGCTGACCCCGCCGATCCGCATGACGCTGGAGCGCGCGCTCGCCTGGATCCAGGACGACGAGCTGATGGAAGTGACGCCGAAGTCGATCCGTCTGCGCAAGGTCTATCTCGACCCGAACGACCGCAAGCGCTTCGCCAAGGCGAGCGCCTGATCCGTTCGACATCCGACAATCGCGACGGCCGCGATCCGACACCGGGTCGCGGCCGTCGCCGTTTCAAGGCGCCGATGCCGCGGAAATCCGCGGCCGGAGCATGATCGGCGCGCAACTTGCTTCGCTGGAGGCATCGGTGGGACCGACGGGGGAATCGTCGGCTTTCTACTGATTGCGAATGCTTTTCACATTCGTTACGGATAGATCTCCAGCCACGGGATGAAGCCCATGATCCCCAGCCACGACGTCTCCCTCCTCGCGTCCTCGCGCGAGCTCCTGTCCCTCGGCCGCCTCGATCGCGGCTGGTCGGGTTGGGTCGCCGGTCTCGCACCGACAGGGGGCAACACGACGATCTCGTGGAACGAGCTCGAGCGTCGTCTGCTCGAGATGGGGCTGGTCGAGGGCGCCCGGGTCGAGATCCTGCACGAGGGTCCGATCGGCGGCGATCCGATCGCCGTGCGGGTCGACGACACCACCGTGGCGCTGCGCCGCCGCGACGCGGCCGTGATCCTCGTCACCGCCGCCGAGTGAGCCCATGAATACCCATGTTCCCGAGATCGCCCTCGTCGGATGCCCGAACGCGGGCAAGACGGCGCTGTTCAACGCCCTGACAGGTTCGCGCCAGAAGGTCGCCAACTACGCCGGCGTCACCGTCGAGCGCAAGGAGGGCGGCTTCGTCACGCCGGCCGGGCGCACGGTGAAGGTGCTCGACCTGCCCGGCACCTATTCGCTTCGCGGCCGCAGCCCCGACGAGATGGTCACCCGCGACGTCGTCCTCGGCGCCCAGGCCGGCGAAGAGATCCCCGACGCCGTCGTCTGCGTCGCCGACGCCACCAATCTGCGCATCGTCCTGCGCCTCGTCATCGAGCTGATGAAGGTCGGCCGGCCGATGGTGCTGGCCCTCAACATGATGGATCAGGTCGAGAAACAGGGCGGCCGCGTCGACGTCGACCGGCTGTCGCAGGAACTCGGCATCCCGGTCGTGCCGATCGTCGCCATCCGCAGGGGCGGCATCGATCCGCTGCTCGCCGCGATCGACCGCCTCGCCCTCGACGGCCCCGATCCGCGGCCGCACGGCTGGCGCGAACCCTCGGCTGAGGAGATCCGCGCGACCCACGCCACCGCCGCCCGCATCCTGCACGACTGTGCCTTCCATCCCGGCGACGAGAAGCTGACGCGCCGGCTCGACGCCGTGCTGCTGCACCCGGTCTTCGGCGTGATCGTGCTGCTCGCCGTGCTGTTCCTGATGTTCCAGGCGGTCTTCACCTGGGCGAAGCCGCCGATGGAGGCGATCCAGGGCGGCATCGCCTGGCTCGGCGCGGTGATCGGCGACGCGATGCCCGAAGGGCTGCTGAAGAGCCTCGTGGTCGACGGCATCATCGCCGGCGTCGGCGCGGTTCTGGTGTTCCTGCCGCAGATCGTCATCCTGTTCTTCTTCATCATCCTGCTCGAGGACTTCGGCTACATGGCGCGGGCGGCGTTCCTGATGGATCGCCTGATGGCCGGGACGGGCTTGCACGGGCGGGCCTTCATCCCGCTCCTCTCCTCCTTCGCCTGCGCCATTCCCGGCATCATGGCCGCGCGCGTCATCGAGAACCGGCGCGACCGCATCGCCACCATCCTGGTGGCTCCGCTGATGACCTGTTCGGCGCGCCTGCCGGTCTACACGCTGATCATCGCCGCCTTCGTGCCGGAGAATGCCGAGGTCTGGGGCTTCGGCCTGCAGGGCCTGACGATGTTCGCCCTCTTCGCCACCGGCATCGTCACCGCGCTCCTCGTCGCCTTCGTCCTGAAGAAGCTCGTGTGGCGGGAGGAGCCCGAGCCCTTCATCATGGAGCTGCCGGACTACAAGTGGCCGCAGCCGCGCAACGTGGCGATCGCCCTGTGGATCCGCGCCGGCGCCTTCCTGCGCCGCGCCGGCACCATCATCCTCGCCATCATGATCCTGATCTGGTTCCTGTCGACCTTCCCGGCGCCGCCCGAAGGCGCCGCGGGTCCGGCGATCGACTGGTCCTTCGCCGGTCGGCTGGGTCACTTCCTGGCGCCGATCTTCGCGCCGATCGGCTTCTCCTGGCAGATCGTCATCGCGCTGATCCCCGGCATGGCGGCGCGCGAGGTCGCGGTCGGCGCGCTCGGCACGCTCTACGCCCTGTCGGCGACCGGCGAGGAGGTGGGCGAGGCGCTGAAGCCGATCCTCGCCGCGCACTGGACGCTCGCCACCGCGATGTCGTTCCTCGCGTGGTACGTCTTCGCGCCGCAATGCGCCTCGACCATCGCGGTGATCCGCCGCGAGACCGGCTCGTGGACATGGGCGGGCGTCCATTTCGCCTACATGTTCACCCTTGCCTATACGGCGTCCTTCGCCACCTATCGGATCGTGGAGGTCCTCACGCGATGAACGACACGATGATCGTCTACGGCGTGGTGCTGGGTGCCGCGCTCTATGTCGGCCTCAAGTACCTGCCCGCCGGCCTCAAGGCCCGCTTCGGCCTCGGTGGCGGCAACAAGTCCTGCGCCTCGGGCTCGTGTTCGACCAAGCCCGACGGCGGTTGCGACGGCTGTCACTGACGGCAGCGGGTCACCTCAGGCGGTGGTTCCCGCGAAACGCGGGTACATCCGCGCGGCGATCGGCGCGGCGCGCTGCGTGCGGCCGAAGCTCATGATGCCGTCGCGCCGCGGCTCCAGCGGCCACTCTCCCTCGACGACATAGGGCCCGCCGCCGCGCGACGCCTTCGACGAGTAGAGGACGAAGCGCTCCGGCGTCCAGGTGCTGCCCGAGAAGCCGCCGCGCAGCGCCAGCCATTCCGCCACGCCTTCGTGCGACACGCCCTTGCAGCGGGCGATCGTCACGTGGGGGGTGAAACGACGCGGCTCGGGAGGGAGCCCGAGCCGTTGGCAGATGCGTTCGTGCTCTCCCTGGAGCTCGACGAGCGCTGCGCTCGGTGCCACCTTGGCGACCAGCGAATGGGGCTGGCGGCCGCCGAAGGCCATGACGCCCTCGATGCGGACCTCGAACCGCGACCGGCGGATGCGCGACATCTCCTCGGCGATCTCGTCGGCGAGCCGCTCGTCGACGTCGCCGATGAAGCGCAGGGTGACGTGGTAGTTCTCCACGTCGATCCACTTGGCGCCGTGCAGGCCGCCGCGCAGGAAGGACAGGGAGAGGCCGAGGCTTTCGGGGACTTCGAGGCCGGTGAAGAGGCGCGGCATGGTCGGGTCCCCCGGGTCGCACCCGGCGGACGCGGCGCCGCCACGTCCGGATCGGGCCGGCGTCGCACGGTCGAATCGCCCTCGCGACACCTCGTGAGGAAATCGTAGCGAAGGACGGCTGCACATCAAGAAGGCGCGGGCGCCGGCATGCCTGCTCTGCGGGCAGTGTGGCCGAAAGGACTCGCCCCGCCGCCCGCACGGAACCTGTCCCGCTCAGATCCGGAACCGCGCGATCACCGGAACATGGTCCGACGGCCGCTCCCAACCGCGCGCCGCGCGCAGCACCTCGACGCCGGCGAGCCGGTCCTCGAAGTGGGGCGAGGCCCAGACGTGGTCGAGGCGGCGACCCTTGTCGGCGGCCGACCAGTCGGCCGCGCGGTAGCTCCACCAGGTGTAGATCTTCTCCGGCACCGGGATCGCCCGGCGCATGACGTCGATCCAGGCACCGCCCTCGCGGATCGCCTCGAAGGTCTCGGTCTCGATCGGCGTGTGCGAGACGACCTTGATGAGCGCCTTGTGCGACCAGACGTCGTCGACCAGGGGGGCGATGTTGAGATCGCCGACCACCACCGAGGGGGTCTCCGCCGCACCGCTGCCGAGCCAGGCCTTCAGCTCGTCGAGGAAGGCGAGCTTGTGGGCGAACTTGTCGTTGATCGCGGGGTCCGGCTCGTCGCCGCCGGCGGGGACGTAGAAGTCGTGCAGCCGGACCGGCAGGCCGGGGACGTCGAGCGTCACCGCGAGATGGCGGGCATCGCCCTTGGCGCAGAACTCGCGGCGCTCTTCCTGGGCGAAGGGGATCTTCGAGACGATGGCGACGCCGTGATAGCCCTTCTGGCCGTTCATCGCGACGTGCTCGTAGCCGAGCTTGCGGAAGGCCGCGGCCGGGAACGAGCCGTCCGGGCACTTGGTCTCCTGCAGGCAGAGCACGTCCGGGGCATGGGAGCCGAGGAACTGCTCGACGATCGGCAGGCGCAGGCGGACGGAATTGATGTTCCAGGTGGCGATGGAGAGCGTCGACGTCAAAGGTCACCTCGTCGGGCGGGGATCGCCCGACGGGTGCGGGGATCGATCGTCAGCGGATGATGGTGCGGTCGATGAAGAACATCTTCTGATCGACCGGCTGGTTGGCCGTGACGTTGTAGATCGCCACCGCCGTATCGTAGCCCTGCGCGTCGGTCACCGTCCACTGGCGCAGCTCGTTCGACTTGCGGTCGAACACCATGGTGAGGCGCCCGTCGCCGAACACCGTCGACTGTTCCAGCACCACCGAGACCAGATCCGGCTCGAGGCTGACGCGGGTGACGCTCGCCTCCGAGGTCAGGTCGATGTGGTCGGCGAGCAGGAAGCGCAGCGGCGTCTTCGACAGCGGATAGAGATCCTGCGTCGCCTGCTTGGTGTTGCGCACCACCACGTCGACGCCGTCGGCGATGATGTCGAGGTTCGACGGCTTGGCGTAGAGGAAGCGGATCTTGCCCGGCCGCGCCATGTGGAACTCGCCCTCGGCCTTGTCGCCGTCGGGGCCGAACTGCACGAACTCGCCGGTCATGGTGCGCACGGCGTTGAAGTACTTGTTGATCGCGCCGAGCGCCTCGCGCTGCTGCGGGGTCAGGCCCGAGGGGGCGACGCCGGCGCCGCCCTGCACCGGCTTGGCGGGCTTGGCCGCGGCCTGCTGGGCCAGCGCCTGCGGCGCGAGGCCGACGACGAGACCGCCGAGGGCGAGGCCGAGGGCGACGCGGCGGGTGGGACGGTGGGTGAAGGGCATCGGGTGTCCTCGAAGACGGGTCCGGAGAGCGCCGAGGCTCGGCGCGCGAACGATTCGGAGGCCATGGTCGGCCACGACCATGGCGGAACTTCGGACGATCAGTCGACGTCGCCGCCGCCGACCAGGATGTCGCGCTTGCCGGCGTGGTTGGCGGCGCCGACGAGACCCTCCTTCTCCATCCGTTCGATCAGCGAGGCGGCCCGGTTGTAGCCGATCTGCAGACGCCGCTGGATGTAGGAGGTCGAGGCCTTGCGGTCGCGCAGCACCAGCGCCACGGCGCGATCGTAGAGATCGGCCGATTCCTCGAGACCGCCGACGTCGCCCTCCGGGCTCGCCTCGTCGTCCTCGGAGGTGATGGAGTCGAGATACTGCGGCGCGCCCTGGCGCTTGAGGTGGTGGACGATCTTCTCGACCTCGTCGTCCGACACGAACGGCCCGTGGACGCGCTGGATGCGGCCGCCGCCCGCCATGAAGAGCATGTCGCCCTGGCCGAGCAGCTGTTCGGCACCCTGCTCGCCGAGAATGGTGCGGCTGTCGATCTTCGACGTCACCTGGAAGGAGATACGGGTCGGGAAGTTGGCCTTGATCGTGCCGGTGATGACGTCGACCGAGGGGCGTTGCGTCGCCATGACGATGTGGATGCCGGCGGCACGCGCCATCTGGGCGAGACGCTGGATGGCGCCTTCGATCTCCTTGCCGGCGACCATCATCAGGTCGGCCATCTCGTCGACGACGACGACGATGTAGGGCAGCGGCTCGAGCGCCAGCTCCTCCTGCTCGAAGA
Organism: Pinisolibacter sp. DMC19; assembly: GCF_056313985.1. Classification (NCBI taxonomy): domain Bacteria; kingdom Pseudomonadati; phylum Pseudomonadota; class Alphaproteobacteria; order Hyphomicrobiales; family Ancalomicrobiaceae; genus Pinisolibacter; species Pinisolibacter sp. DMC19. The sequence continues at coordinate 299,175 of NZ_JBQUZF010000005.1, forward strand.
TCGGCTCGCCGGTGGTGCGGTGGAAGCCGGTCTGCACCTCGCGGGTCAGCACCTCGCCGCGCGCGTTGGCCTCCGCGACACGGGCGTTGAAGCCGTCGATGTTGCGCACGCCCAGCTTGGACATCTTGCGATAGCGCTCCTCCATCTCGCGCACCGTCCACTTCAGCGCCACGACCGCCTTCTTGGGGTCGGTGACGACGGGGGTGAGGAGATGAGGAATGTTGTCGTAGACCGACAGCTCGAGCATCTTCGGGTCGATCATGATCAGGCGGCACTGCTGCGGCGTCAGCCGATAGAGCAGCGACACGATCATCGTGTTGATCGCCACCGACTTGCCCGAACCGGTGGTGCCGGCGACGAGCAGATGGGGCATGCGGGCGAGGTCGGCGATGACGCTCTCGCCGCCGATCGTCTTGCCGAGGCAGAAGGCGAGCTTGGCCTTGGTGCCCTCGAACTCGCGGGATGCCAACAGCTCGCGCAGGAACACCGTCTCGCGCCGCGCATTGGGCAGCTCGATGCCGATGACGTTGCGGCCCGGCACCACGGCGACGCGCGCCGACACCGCGCTCATCGAGCGGGCGATGTCGTCGGCGAGACCGATGACGCGGGACGACTTCACGCCCGGCGCGGGTTCCAGTTCGTAGAGGGTGACGACCGGGCCGGGACGGACGTGGTTCACTTCGCCCTTGATGCCGAAGTCGTCGAGCACGCCCTCGAGCATGCCGGCGTTCGATTCCAGCACGTCCTCGGTCAGCTCCTTGTCGGGGCCGAGGCGCTTGGGCTCGGTCAAGAGCGACAGCGGCGGGAACTGCCAGCCGTGGGCGGTCTCCACCACGTCGTCGCGCATGCCGACGTCGCGGGCGCCGGGGCGCCCCGGGGTCGGCGGCTTGGCGGCCGGGGTGACGGCGACGCGGCGATCGACCACCGCGGCGGCGGGACCGCGCAAGGGGGCGCTGACGGTCGGACGTTCGACCGGGGCGACCGGCGGCGGCGCGGACGGGGCGCGGCGCAGGTCGGCGGGTTCGTCCTCGAAGGGCGGCTCCATCCAGTCGGCGGCATCGGTCTCGTGTTCCGGCTCCCACTCGTCGTGGGCGGCGGGACGCGGCGCAGGCGCGGCACGGCCGAAGCCGGGCTCGACCCGGCTCGGCTCGGCGCGGGTGCGCAGACCGACCGACGGGCGCGGCGACTCGTCCCAGGAATCGTCCTCGTCGAAGCGGCGCGACGGGCGGCGGAAACGGTCGAAGAAACGGGCGAAGGAGAAGCCGTAGCGACGGTTGTCGAGCGTGTGCGAACGGACGCCGAGGAGGCGCATCAGATTGGCCCGGGCGACCAGCACGCCGTGATGCAGCATGGCGAGCGGCATCCAGCGATCGGCCGGCTCGTCGTCCCAGTCTTCGTCGTCGTCCGAATCCTGTTCGGCGGCGATCCAGCCGAGCGCCTTGAGATCGGCCCAGGCGGTGAAGCCGACGAGGGCGACGCCGGTGACGAGATGGGCGACGTCGCCGCCGCCGAAGATCGCCAGCGGCAGACGCACCAGCATGTCGCCGACCACGCCGCCGAGACCGATCGGCAGCGGCCAGCCGCCGCCGGTCGGCAGCGTCGCCAGCGCACCCGAGGCGGTCACCAGCGCCGCCGCCCACCAGCCGGCGAAGCGGCGGTCGAAACCACCCTCGGCCGTGGTGACGAGGCGCCAGCCGACGACGATCAGCGGCGGCAGGGCGATCGCGGCCGACAGGCCGAAGAGCTGCATGGCGAGATCGGCGAAGATCGCGCCGGAACGGCCGAGCGCATTGTGCGCCGTGGTGCCGGTGGCATTGGAGAAGGACGGATCGGTCGCCGACCAGGTGGCGAGCGCCGCGGCGGCGGCGGCCACGATCGCGAAGACCGCGAGACCGGCGGCGCCGCGCAGGTTGCGCGCCAGCGCGTGGCGCATGTCGCCGGCTGGGGCGTAGCTGGGATGGGCCGAGCGGGTCGAGCGCATGAGCGTGGTCCTTCGAACGAGTTCAGCCGAGCGTTTCGACGATGCGGGCGAGCGCTTCTTCCGTCAGGGCGAGCGATTCGACCATGGCGATGCGCAGATAGCGGTCGCCGGGGTTGGTCCCCGTGGCGCCCGTGGCCGACAGATAGCCGCCGGGAATGGTGCGCACGCCCGCCTCCCGCCACAGCCGTTCGGCCACGACCTCGCCGCCGCCGAGCGCCGCCACGTCGAGCCACAGGAAGAAGCCGCCGGGCGGGGTCTGGTAGCCCCAGCGGGTGCCGAGGATGCGCGTCGCCGCCGCGAACTTGGCGTCGTAGAGCCGACGGTTCTCGACGACATGGGCCTCGTCGGAGAAAGCCGCGACCGCGACCGCCTGAATGGGACCCGGCACCTGCGGCGCCGCCATGTTGCGGAAGGCCACCCAGCGGGCGAGGAAGTCGGGATCGCCAGCGGCGAAACCGCAGCGCAGGCCCGGCAGGTTGGAGCGCTTGGAGAGCGAGTTGAAGGCGACGACGCGGTCGAGCGAGCCGGTCGCCTCCGCCGCGGCGAGCACGCCGTCGGGACGCAGCCCCTCGCGGTAGATCTCGGAATAGCACTCGTCGGCGAAGAGCATGAAGCCGTGGCGACGGGCGAGCGCGATCGCCGCCGTCCAGTCGGCCCGGCTCGCCACCGCGCCCTGCGGATTGGCCGGCGAGGCGTAGTAGAGCGCCACGGTGCGGGCGAGAAGCTCGTCCGGCAGCGCCGCGAGATCGGGCAGGAAGCCGGTCTCCGGCCCCGCGTCGACCATCACCGCCTCGCAACCGGCGGCGACCGCACCGGCGGCATAGGCCTGATAGAACGGGTTCGGCAGTAGGATCGCCGGCTTCGCCGACGTACCGGTCCAGCGCCGACGCGCCTCGAGGGCGGCGTAGAACAGGCCTTCGCGCGAGCCGTTGAGCGGCAGGATGCCGCGTTCGACGTCGACCGTGCCGGTCGCGAGGCCGAAACGGGCGGCGAGCCAGTCGGCGACGGTGCGGCGGAAGGCATCCGTACCCTTGATGGCGGGATAGCGGCCGAAACCGTCGATCTCGCGCGCCAGGACCGGCGCGACGAAGGAGGGCACCGCATGGCGCGGTTCGCCGACCGTGAGGTTGATCGGCGCCCGGCCGGGGGCGTGCGGGGCGAGCAGATCGTTCAGCCGCTGGAACGGCGAGACGAAGGCTTCGGTCGAGGCTCGGGCTTTGTCGGAGGTCATGGTCTTCCGTGCGATCGCGATTCGCCCCGAGCCTAGCCTTCGACGGTTAAACGGCTGTTAACCAAGCCGATCGGCGAGGCCGGTTCCGCGATGTCCGCGCCGCGCGGAGAAAGAAAAACCCCGGAGGTCGCCCTCCGGGGTCTCGTGTTCGCGATCCGAGGATCGGCGCGGGGGGAGGCCCCGCACCGACCGATCGGGATCAGTTGTAGGCGCGCTCGCCGTGGGTCGAGATGTCGAGACCCTCGCGCTCGCCGGACTCGGTGGCGCGGATGCCGAAGATCGCCTTGATGATGAGCAGCGAGACGAGGGTGACGACGGCCGAGAGAGCGGCCGAGGTACCGACGGCCCACAGCTGCGAGACGAGCTGGGCGGAGAGGTCGAAGGACACGGTCGAGGAAGCGTCGACCGCGGCGTAGTTGGTGATGCCGGTACCACCGAGGGCCGGGTTCACGAAGACGCCGGTCAGGATGGCGCCGACGATGCCGCCGATGCCGTGCACGCCGAAGACGTCCAGGCTGTCGTCGTACTTGAAGATCGCCTTGAGCCAGGTGACGGCCCAGAAGCAGATTACGCCGGCGGCGACGCCGATGACGATGGCGCCCATCGGGCCGGCATAGCCGGAGGCCGGGGTGACGGCGACGAGGCCGGCGACGGCACCCGAGACGGCACCCAGGGCCGAGGCATGGCCACGGATCAGGTACTCGGCGAGGGTCCAGGCGAGGGCCGCGGCGGCGGTGGCGACGATGGTGTTGAGGAAGGCGAGGGCGGTCAGGCCGTTGGCTTCCAGGTTGGAACCGGCGTTGAAGCCGAACCAGCCGACCCACAGCAGGCAGGCGCCGATGATGGTGAGCGGCAGGTTGTGCGGAGCCATGTTGTCCTTGCCCAGGCCGATGCGCGGGCCGAGGACGATACAGGCGACCAGACCGGCGACACCGGCGTTGATGTGGACGACGGTGCCGCCCGCGAAGTCGATGGCGCCCTTCTGGAAGAGGAAGCCGGCGGTGCCGGTGACGGCGTCACCGAAGTCGGCGAGCACCTTGGCGACCGCATCCTTGTTGTCGCCGGCAGCGGCGAGCGCATCGAGGAACTTCTTGGCGCTCTCTTCGCCGATGGCGGCCTTGAGCGTGTCGAGGTTCGAGGTGGCGAGCGTGTAGGCATCCGGGCCGGCCCAGAACCACACCATGTGGGCGACGGGCAGGTAGGAGAAGGTGAACCACAGCGTCAGGAACAGCAGGACCGCGCCGAACTTCATGCGCTCGGCGGTGGCGCCGATGATGAGGGCCGGGGTGATCGCAGCGAAGGTCAGCTGGAAGATCACGTAGACGAGCTCGGGAAGCACGACGCCCTTGGAGAAGGTCGCGGTGTTCGCGAAGGACATGCCGGCGGTCGGATCGGCGGTCAGCACGCCCTTCAGGAACAGCTTGTCGAAGCCGCCGATGAAGGGGTTGAGCGCTTCCGAGGCGTTGGTGCTGAAGGCCAGCGAGTAGCCGTAGACTACCCAGAGGATCGCGATCAGCGAGAAGCCGGCGAAGACCTGCATCAGGACGGAGAGGACGTTCTTGGAACGGACCAGACCGCCGTAGAAGAGGGCCAGACCCGGGATCGTCATGAGAATGACGAGCGCGGTCGAGACCAGCATCCAGGAGGTGTCGCCCTTGTTCGGCGTGGGCGCTTCGGCGAAGGCCGAGGCCGCGGAGAGGGCGAGCATGCCCGCCGCGAGGGAGGCGACGCGGGCGCCTCGGGTGAAGGACAGATCGAGCTTCATGTTCTCACTACTCCAAGGGCTCAGAGCGCTTCGGTGTCGGTTTCGCCGGTGCGGATGCGCACGGCCTGGTCGATGCCGTAGACGAAGATCTTGCCGTCGCCGATCTGGCCGGTCTTGGCGGCGGACGAGATCGCCGCGACCACCTTCTCGACCTGGTCGGAGTTGACCGCGATCTCGATCTTGATCTTCGGCAGGAAGCTCACGGCGTATTCGGTGCCGCGATAGATCTCGGTGTGACCCTTCTGTCGGCCGTAGCCCTTGACTTCGGTGACGGTCAGTCCCTGCACGCCGATCGCGGTGAGGGCGTCGCGCACCTCGTCCAGCTTGAACGGCTTGATGATGGCCACTACGAACTTCATGTGGTGGATCCCGTTTCCCTGTGTCCGACCGGAAGGGTCGGAGCCGACTAAAGATCGGTGCGGGCGGGTGAAGGCCCGGCCGACGCCGAGCCTCTGCTTTCAAGTCTCGTGCCAACTGCCGGCGAGACGCGGATTTCCGCAGAAATCAATGATTTCGCAACACCTGTGGCACGCGCCGCATCGCCCCGACCGGTGCGGTGCAGCGAGGCGTGATCAATATTTGGGCAGGGCTTGGGAAAAAGCGGCCGAATCACGGCGAATCACGTCTCGCATATGCTCGAGAATTGGGCGGCTGCTCGATCGCGCGACGTTTCCGCCGGAAAACCGCGGAGTTTCCGCGGTCCGGCGATTCCCCGGCGGGCAGACTGACTCGGTTTCGGGCAGGTCAGCCGGGCGTGCCGGCGGTGCGCGGCGTGGTCTGCCGCATCAGGCCTTCCTGGGCGGCGGAGACGACGAGGCGGCCGTCGCGGGTCCACAGCGAGCCGCGGCAGAAGCCGCGGGCGCCACCGGAGAACGGGCTGTCCTGATCGTAGAGCAGCCAGTCGTCGGCCCGGAACGGCGCGTGGAACCACATGGCGTGGTCGAGGCTGGCGAGCTGCAGCGAGCGGTCGAACACCGAGCGACCGTGGGCGAAGAGCGCGGTGTCGAACAGCGTCATGTCCGAGGCATAGGCCAGCACCGCGGCGTGGATCGCCGGATCGTCGGGCAGCGGCCCGGTGGTGCGGACCCAGACCTGCTGGCGCGGCGGCAGCGGCCGGTCGGAGAGATAGTGGGTGACGTCGGTGGGGCGCAGCTCGATCGGTCGTTCGCGCCGCCAATAGGCCTGGACGTTCTCCGGCGCGCCGGCGAGCATGCGTTCGCGCAGTTCCCTCTCGCCCGGCAGGCTCTCGGGATCGGGCGCCTCGGGCATGGTCACGGAGTGGGTGAGTGCGTCGGTCTCGGCCTGATGGAACGAGGCGATCATCGCGAAGATCGTCGCACCGTGCTGGATCGCCTCGACCCGCCGGGTGGTGAAGGAGCCGCCGTCGCGGACGCGTTCGACCCGGTAGACGATCGGGATGGTCGGATCGCCGGGGCGGAGGAAATAGCCGTGCAGCGAATGCACCGACCGGCGCGAGACGGTGCGGATCGCCGCCACCAGCGCCTGGCCGATGACCTGCCCACCGAAGACGCGCTGCCAGCCGACCTGCGGGCTGCGACCGCGGAAGAGGTCGAGTTCGAGGGTCTCGAGGTCGAGAATGTCGAGGAGACCGGCGACGGCATCGTTCATCGGCGTGGGATCCTGCCCGAAGCGGAAGGGTGATGACGCAAGCGTTGGCATCCGCCGGACGGTGCGTCAAGCGCCGCCCGGAATGGCGGCGATGCGGCAAACGTGGTCGAAGTGCCCCGGCCGCGCTATGTCGAGAGCAACGACGGTCGGTGGGAGGACGAGGGATGGCGCACGCGTTCGATTGCATCGTGGCGGGTGGCGGCCACGTCGGCATCACCACCGCGCTGGCGATGAAACGAGCCGATCCGCGCATGCGGGTGGCCCTGGTCGATCCGACCCCGGCGGGCACCGCCGTCGACGGACGCGCCTCGGCGATCGCCGCGGCGGGACGACGGCTCTTCGACCATCTCGGCGCCTGGGCGGGGATGGCGGAGGCCGCCCAGCCGATCCACGACATGGTGATCACCGACAGCCGCCTCGACGACGCGATCCGGCCGGTGTTCCTGACCTTCGGCGGCACGCTCGACGGCGGCGAGCCCTTCGCCCACATGGTCGACAACGCCGCGATGGTCGCGGCGCTGCTCGCTGCGGCGCGGACGGCCGGCGTCGAGATCCTGATGCCGGAACGGGTGGCCGGCTTCGCCGTCGAAGGGTCGGCGGTCGCGGTCGAACTCGGGTCGGGCCGGACCGTGCGGACGGGCCTGCTGGTCGCCGCCGACGGCGCCCGCTCGCGCCTGCGCGATCTCGCCGGCATCGGGATCGTCCACACCGAACGCGGCCGTTCGGGCATCGTCCTGACGGTCGCCCACGAACGACCGCACGAGGGGCGGGCGTGGGAGCACTTCCTGCCGGCCGGCCCCTTCGCGATCCTGCCGCTCACCGACGACGCCGAGGGCCGGCATCGCTCGTCGCTGGTGTGGACCGAAGCGACCGAGACCGCGGCACGACTGGTCGAGGGCGACGACTTCGTGCTCCGCGCCGAACTCGAACGTCGCTTCGGTCGCGAACTCGGCACGGTCACACCGCTCGGGCGCGCCAGAGCCTTCCCGCTCGGTCTGACGCTGGCCCGCGACTGGGTCAAACCCCGCTTCGCGCTGGTCGGCGACGCCGCCCATGCGATCCCGCCGGTCGCCGGCCAGGGCCTCAACATCGGCCTGCGCGACGCGGCGGTGCTGGCCGAGGTGGTGGTCGACGCGCGGCGCCTGGGGCTCGATCCCGGCCGCATCGACGTGCTCGAGACCTATGCGCGGCGGCGGCGCTTCGACGCGGTCGAGATGGGGGCGACGAGCGAGATCCTCGACCGGCTCTTCGCCATCGATCTGCCGCCGATCCGGGCGCTGCGCGACGTCGGTCTCGGTCTGGTCGACCGCATGGGCGTGCTCAAGGACCGCTTCGTGCAGGTTGCGGCGGGCGTCGTCGGCGACGTGCCGCGATCGATGCGCGGCGATCGGTGACGACGCCGTCACCCGAGAGGCGTCGATGAACGGAAGCTGAATTGATCCCTCAGAAGGGGTTCAGGGGCGGTGTGACAGATTGCGATCGTTCCCGACGGGGCAGGCGACGGTGTCGTCCCCCTCGGACCCACGATCGAGCCCCGGAGGCCGTCATGCATTCGATCATCCGCAAGTCGCTGCTGGCGATCGTCACGGTCGCTTCCGTCATCGGTGCCGGCGCCGTCGCGCCGGCCGCCGCCCAGGGTTGGGGCGGGTGGGATCGCGGCGGCTGGCATCGCGGTGGTTGGGACCGCGGTGGCTGGGATCGCGGCTGGGGCGGGCCCCGCCATCACCACCACTGGTACCGCGAGCGGTGCTGGATCGAGTATCGCCCGGTGCGCGTCTTCACCCCCTGGGGCCCGCGCTGGGAGCAGTCCCGAGTCCGCATCTGCCGCTGACCGGAACCATCGCCGAAAGGCGCCGCACTGACCGGCGGCTCCGTCGAAAGATGGGCGAAACACACGGCATTTCGGGTCGACCGCATCGGTCCGGCGTGTCAGACTTCCACCGTCGGCCGAGGTTCGGCCGGCCAAGGGCGGATCGATCCGTTCACGCGGGTCGCCGTCGAATACGGGGCGAACCGAGACGTTCGTTCCGTCGTCGAGCACGTCGGACAAACCGGCGCGCCGAACCTCCGGGAGGGGTTCATGTCGCTTCTGTCGAAAGCCACCACCTTCGGCTTCCTCGCCGCCCTGGCGATCGGAGCCGCCGTCACCTCGGCCACGCCGGCCGCCGCCCAGCCCTGGGGCGGTCCGGGCTGGAACCGGCCGCATCATCGCCACTGGGCGCCGCCGCCGCGCCGCTGCTGGGTCGAGGAGCGCCGCGTGCGCGTCATGACCCCCTGGGGCCCGCGCTGGGAGCGCCGGACGGTACGCGTCTGCCGCTGAACCGACGGCACATCGTGATCATGACGAACGGCGCCCCTCGGGGCGCCGTTCCTCGTTTCCGGTTCGGGTTCGGCGATCACTGTCGCGACGGCTGGACCAGACGGACGCGGGCCGCCTCGTCGGCGATCGGATCGGGCATCGCGGCGTGGCGCGTGCGGGTCTCGACGACCCGGCGCAGACGGCTCCAGGCCCGCGCCCTCCCCTCGGCACCGATGGCGGCGAGCAACTCGCGCCCGGCACCGCGGCCGCGCCGATCGGGTCGGACGAAGACCGTCTCGAGCAGACCGGTCTCGAGGCCGGTCAGGCAATCGGTCAACTCGTGGACGACGGCGAAACCGACCAGCTCGCCGTCGAGCCGGGCGCCGAACAGGCGGATGCGCGGATCGGCGAGGAGGCGTTCGGCCCAGTAGCGATCCGGGCGCGGCGGCGAACCGCCGTTTGTCTCCTGGACATGGGCGGCGATCAGCGCGGCCAGCGCGCCGGCATGATCGGACGACAGACGCAGGACGTCGGGACTCGTCATCGCGAAAACCTCCAGCCAGAGGTACGTCGACGAAGTGTCCCTCCGTCGCCGCGATCTGGCAAGACGTCTTCGTGATGTTTCAGCCGCTTGGCGTCAGTGGCTCGCCGCCAGCGCCTCGTCGATCTTCGGACCGAGCACCGCGCGGATCGCCCCGTCGGAGAGCGGGCCGATGAACTTGTGCACGATGACGCCGTCGGCGCGCACGACATAGGTCTCCGGCACGCCGTAGACGCCCCAGTCGATGCCGACGCGGCCCTTCTGGTCGAGGCCGGCGGCGACATAAGGATTGCCCATGTCGCGCAGCCAGCGCGCCGCGTTGGCGGGCTCGTCCTTGTAGGCGATGCCGACGAGGCGGACGCGCGGGTCCTTGGCCAGCCGCTTCAAGGTCTCGTGCTCGGTGCGGCACTCGACGCACCACGAGGCCCAGAAGTTGACGATCGTCACCTTGCCGGGACCGGGCGCGCGCAGGTCGGCGGCCGAGAGCCCCGGCATGGCGGACCCGTCCCCGAGCGTCGCCGGCACCGGCGGCAGGGCGAATTCGGGCGCCGTCTTGCCGATCAGCACCGAGGGCAGCGACGACGGATCGCCGCCCTTCTCCAGCTTGTAGAGGAAGAATCCGGCGAGCACGGCGAAGATCGCCAGCGGCAGCACGACGACGAGGCGCGAACGAGGCGCCGACGCCTCGGCGGTCGACGCGGTCTGGGTGTCGAGTTCGGTCACGAGGCGTCTCCCTGCGGGCCGGAGCGGGACCGGCGGCGGACGCCGCGGGCTTCGAGTTCGTCGAGGGCACGGCGCTGGGCGCGCCCGTCGAGCGCCACCCACACGAAGAGGACGACGACGACCAGAACGGAGAGACCGTAGGCGGCGAGAATGAATCCGGCGTGGTTGCCCATGATCACTCGGTCCATTTCTTGTTGGTCGCTGCGCCGCGCGCGATCGAGTTGGGGGCGAGCATGGTGTCACTCCGCTCCCGCGGCTTCGATCATCCGCATGGTGCGGATGCGACGACGGATGATCTCGTTGCGCATCGCCATCAGGTGGATGACGACGAAGAGCAGGCTGAAGGCCACCGCCATGATCAGCAGCGGTACCAGCATCGAGGCGTCGATGGTCGAACCGCCCATGCGGAAGACCGATGCCGGCTGATGCAGCGTGTTCCACCAGTCGACCGAGAACTTGATGATCGGGATGTTCACGACGCCGACCAGCGTCAGCACGGCGGTCGCCTTGGCGGCGCGCAGCGGGTCCTCGATCGTCTCCTGCAGCGCGATCAGGCCGAGATACATGATGAAGAGCACCAGCACCGAGGTGAGGCGGGCGTCCCACACCCACCAGGTGCCCCACATCGGCTTGCCCCACAGCGAACCGGTGGCGAGCGCCAGGAAGGTGAAGGCGGCGCCGATCGGCGCGGCGCACTTGGCCGAGACGTCGGCGAGCGGGTGGCGCCAGACCAGCGTGCCGAGCGCCGAGGCGGCCATCGTCATGTAGCAGAACATCGACAGCCACGCGAAGGGCACGTGGATGTACATGATCTTGACGGTCTCGCCCTGCTGGTAGTCCGCCGGCGCGCGGAAGAAGACGAGCCACAGGCCGACGGCGAAGGTGAGCGCCGTCACGCCCACCAGCCACGGCAGAGCCTTGTCGACCAACCCCATGAAGCGGGTCGGGTTGGCATAGTCGATCAGACGCATCGCTTCGTCCCGAAGTCTGCCCTCGCGGGCGGTTGTTCCGGCCGCGACGCCCCTCGTGCGCGGCCAGCGGTGGTCCGGACTCGTTCTAGATCGGGTCCGCGACGGCATCAATGCGTCGAAGCGCCGACTTTCGCCTTGCGCGGGATCAAGTCCGCGTGGGGTGCCCGCGAGGTGACGCGCGCAGCCCCGAGACGCGGCGGCGCCTCACTCTCCCATATGGCGCAGCGCCGCTGCGCCGGCGACCGGGCCGAGCACCAGGGCGAAGAGGCCGAGGGCGGAGAGGATCGAGAAGGGCGTCGAGAACGGCATGGTGCCATAGAGCACCGCCGTCGCCGAGGAGACGCCGAAGATCATCACCGGCACGGTCAGCGGCAGCACCAGAATGGCGAGCAGCAGACCGCCGCGCTTCAGCGTGACGGTCAGCGCCGCACCGATCGCGCCGGTGAAGGTCAGCGCCGGCGTGCCGACCAGCAGCGTCAGCGTCGTCGCGGCGATCGCTTCGGGCTCCATGTTCATGAAGACGGCGAGGAGCGGCGAGGCGATCACCAGCGGCAGGCCGGTCGCCGCCCAATGGGCGAGGCACTTGACGAGGATCACCAGCTCGAGCGGCGTCTCGCCCATCAGGATCAGGTCGAGACCGCCGTCGTCGCGATCGACCTGGAAGAGCCGGTCGAGCGACAGCAGCGTCGCCAGCAGCGCGCCGATCCACAGGATCGCCGGGCCGATGCGGGCCAGCAGATTGAGATCCGGGCCGACGCCGAAGGGCACGACGGTGACGACGATCAGGAAGAACAGCGCCCCCATCAGCGCACCACCGCCGACACGGGTGGCGATCTTCCATTCGCGGCCGAAGAGGGCGAGGAGCGCGTTCATGCCGCCGCTCCCACGGTCGCAGGCCCGAGGCGGATGCCCTCCATCCGGGGAAACGGCAGCGCGAGATGGGTCGCCGCGACGACGAGGCCGCCGGCATCGAGATGCTCGCCGACGATCGCGATGAGCCGCGCCTCCGAGGCCGCATCGAGCGCCGAGGTCGGCTCGTCGAGGAGCCAGATCGGACGCCTGGTGACGAGCAGCCGGGCGAAGGCGAGGCGACGGCGCTGGCCGGCGGAGAGATAGGCGGCCGGCAGATCGATCAACCGGGCGAGGCCGACCCGATCGAGCGCATCGATGACGCTCTCGCCGGCGACACCGGAGAAGTCGCGCCAGAAGGCGAGGTTCTCGCGCACCGAAAGCTGGTTCTTGAGCGCGTCCTGATGGCCGAAATAGTGGCACTGCTGCGGGATCGACAGCTCGGGGTCGCCGCCCTCGATCCGCATCTCGCCCGAGACCGGGTGCAGCAGGCCGGCGATCAGCCGCAGCAGCGTCGACTTGCCGGCCCCGTTCGAGCCCGTCACCACCAGAGCGACACCGGCACGCGCCTCGAAGGAGAGATCGGCGAGCACGCGCCGACCACCGCGATCGAGCGTCAGCTCTTCGCCCTCGAGACGGACGACGGGTGCTGCCATGCGGGCGCTCTCCTGGGCGTTGCGGCCGGTCACGGCCGCGGGGTCTTCTTCCTAGGGCATCGCCCGTCCGGCGGCAACGGCGGGGCTTCCCCGACCTCGCGCCGGTCTCACCCGGAATTGACTGGCGAGGCGCGGTAGGGCTCCCTATCGTCGAATCTCGGGTAGGCCGATCGGCAGAGAGCAGGCGTTCGGTGAACAGGATCATTTCCCTTGTGGCGGCAATCGCCGGTGCGGCAACGTCGGTGACATTCGCGACGGCGGGAGAGGCTTCGCCTTCGGAACGGCCGATCGCGGTCGTCGAACTCTTCACCAGCCAGGGCTGCGCCAACTGCCCGCCCGCCGACGCCTTCCTGTCGGAACTGGCGCACGAGAACGACGTCGTCGCACTCTCCTATCCCGTCGACTACTGGGACTATCTGGGCTGGAAGGATACCGCCGCCAAGCCCGAGTTCGCCCTGCGCCAGAAGGGCTACGCCGGCCGCCGCGGCGATCGCGACATCTTCACGCCCCAGGTCGTGGTCAACGGCCGCGCCCAGCTCGTCGGCTCCGACCGCGAGAGGATCCGCCGCGAGATCTCGATCGGCTCCGAGATGCGCCGCGACCTCACGGTCGCCGTCGACGTCGAATCGACCGCCGAGGCGGTGAAGATCCATCTGCCGTCGGCCAAGTCGGGCGAACCGGTGCACGCGACCGTGCTGCTGGTGCGCTACGACCATTCCCGCTCGGTGGCGGTCGGCCGCGGCGAGAACACCGGGCGGACGCTGACCTACGCCCATCTGGTGCGCTCCATCCTGCCGATCGGCATGTGGAAGGGGCAGGAACTGACGCTGGAACTGCCGCGTCAGGAGACGCCGGCCGACCCCAATCTCGGCTGCGCCGTGCTGGTCCAGCTGGAAAAGGACGGCCTCCCCGGCCCGATCCTCGGCGCCCGCACCTGCTCGGCCCAGTCGTCGAGCTGAAGGGGGCTGGCGGGATCCGGCAGATCGCTTCGCGATGCCGGATCCGACACGTCGAAAATGCCCTTGTTCGGACAGGACCTTTTCGACGCGTGGAATGCGAAATGCCGATCTGTCGATCGGATTTCCCATCAACCATCGACGAGGCGGGGCTTCTTCTCCAACACCGCCAGAACCCGCTCGAGGTCGTGGCCGCGCTTCAGGATGCGGCCGTGACCGTCGGTGACCGACCAGGCCCCCTGGCGGGCGGCGAGCTTCGGATCCTTGACGATGCGGTGGAGAGGCGTCTCGGCGGTGCGGCGGAAGACCGAGAAGACGGCGCGATCGGGCAGGTGATCGATGGCGTAGTCGCGCCACTCGCCGGCCGCCACCATCCGGCCGTAGACGTTGAGGATGGCCGTCAGTTCGCGCCGATCGAAGGTCACGTCACGCTTGCCGCCGCGGCCGGGGAAGTCGACGACGGCGGCGCCGAATTCCGTGGCGGACGCGGCCTGCGGCTGTCCATCGTCCATGGCGGCTCCTTCTGCCGGTTCGGATGAGATCAGGATGTGCGAGGCGGCGCCGGATGACAAGACGGTGACGCGCGACCCTCGCGGGCATTTGACGCGACGCGCGCGGCTCGCCACTGTCGCCGCCGATCCCATCGCCGACAGGACATCATGGCCGCTCTTCTCTCCGCCCGCCTCGCCGCCGCGCTCGCCGCAGTCCTCCTCCTCGCCGCGCCGGCCGTGGCCGAAGCCCCGGTCGCGCCGCCGACGTCGGGCAAGTCGAGCCTCACGCCGGCCGAGATCGAGACGCGGATCGACGGTCTCCTCGCGCGCATGACGCTCGAGGAGAAGATCGGCCAGATGTATCTCGGCGGCTGGGCCGACGACTTCGACGAGAAGGAGATCACCGCCGGCCGCATCGGCATCGTGTCGAGCGTCGACGTGCCCGAGGCCATGGCGCGCTATCAGAAGCTGGCGCGTGCCTCGCGCCTCGGCATTCCGCTGATCTTCGCCCGCGACGCGATCCACGGCTATCGCACGCTGACGCCGGTGCCGCTCGGCCTCGCCGCCACCTTCGACGGCGACGTGATCGAGGCGGCGGCGCGGGTGACCGGCGAGGAATCGGCCGCCGCCGGGCTCCACATGGTGCTCGGCCCGATGGTCGACCTGTCGCGCGACCCGCGCTGGGGCCGCGTCGTCGAGGGACCCGGCGAGGACGTCCATCTGGCGCAGCTCTTCGCCGCACGGACGGTGAAGGGCCTCGCCGCCGGTGGCGTCGCCGCGACGCTGAAGCATTTCGTCGGCTACGGCGCGGTGCGCGCCGGCAAGGACTATTCGGAGGCCGATCTCTCGACCCCGACGCTGCACGATTCCTATCTGCCGCCGTTCCGCGCCGGCCTCGCAGCCGGCGCCCAGATGGTGATGGCGGCCTTCTCGGTGCTGAACGGCGTGCCGGTGACGGCCGATCCCGCCATGCTGACCGACCTCCTGCGCCGCGACTGGGGTTTCGACGGCATCACCGTCTCCGACTGGGACGCGATCCGCGAGCTGCTCCCCCACGGCGTCGCCGCCGATCGCACCGAGGCGGTCTACAAGGCCGTCACGGCGGGCGTCGACGTCGACATGGCGAGCGGCCTCTATCCCGAGCAGCTGCCGGGGCTCGTCGCCTCCGGCCGAGTGCCGATGGCGCGGATCGACGAAGCGACACGCCGGGTGCTGCGGGTGAAGTTCCGCCTCGGCCTGTTCGAGCCGGCCGCCACACGCCCCGACGTCGATCCGGCGACGACCGCGGCGAAGTCGGCGACGCCGGCCCAGCGCGAGACCGCACGCGAGGCGGCGCGGCGCTCGATCGTGCTCCTGAAGAACGACAAGGACCTGCTGCCGCTCGATCATCCGCCGAAGAAGGTGGTGGTGGTCGGCGGAGCGGCGGCGGATGCCGGCGACTTCATGGGTGCCTGGGGCGCCATGGCGACCCGCGACGACGTCCCCCCCTTCCTCGACGACCTGACCAAGCGCTTCGGCGCGGCGGGCTCCAACGTCTCCTTCGTCCCGGGCTGCGACGACGCCTGCAAGACGACCGACGACTTCGCGGCAGCGGAAACGGCGGCGCGCGACGCCGACATGGTGATCGCGGTGCTGGGCGAGCCCTGGTACATGACGGCGGAATCGACCTCGCGCACCCGCCTCGGTCTGATCGGCCATCAGCAGGAACTCCTCGACCGCCTGTCGGCGACCGGCAAGCCGGTGGTGCTGGTGGTTCTCGCCGGCCGCGCCATGGTGATGACCGAGGCGCTGCCGAAGGCCGCGGCGGCGCTCTACGTCTTCTCGCCCGGCACGATGGGCGGGCCGGCGCTGGTCGACACGCTGATCGGCGCGAACAATCCCTCGGGTCGCCTGCCGATGAGCCTGCCGCGCGCGGTGGGGCAGATCCCGATCGCCTACGACGTGCTGCCGACCGGTCGGCCGTGGCGGCCGGACGACGATCTCGCCTCGCGCTACATGGACGAGGAGGTGACACCGCTCCTGCCCTTCGGCTTCGGCCTCTCCTATACGAGCTTCACCTATTCGGATCTGCGGCTCTCGGCGACGCAGGTTCCCCTCGACGGCACGGTGACGGCCGAGGTGACGGTGACCAACACCGGCAAGCGGCCGGGCCGCGAGATCGTCCAGCTCTATGTCCGCGACCCCGTCGCCTCGATGTCGCGGCCGGTCAAGCAGTTGAAGGGCATCGCGAAGGTCGATCTGGCGCCGGGCGAGGCGAAGCGGGTGGCGATCGCGGTGCCGGTCGCCGATCTCGGCTTCCACGACCGCGACGGCCACTATCGGGTCGAGCCGGGGCGGTTCGAGGTCGGCATGGGCGGATCGTCGGCGGTGGCGCTCGACGCGAGCTTCGAGGCGGTCGCCGCGACGACGTCGCCCTGACGCGCGGTTGGCAAGGGCCGGAAACATCTGCGATAGTCGGCCGACGACCCCTCTTCCGACGGACCCGTGGCCGCCCATGTTCGACACGTTGAAACGCGTCCTCTCCGACCTCGTCGCGCGCGAGCCCGACAGCACCTTCGCCGCCGACGACCCGCGCGTGGCGGTGGCGGCGCTGATGAGCCACGTCGTGGCGGTCGACGGCACGGTCAGTCCGGCCGAGCGGGCGCGCCTGCTCGAGGAACTGGCGGAACGCTACGGGCTGGCGCCCGACGTGGCGCACGAGATCGCCGAGGCCGGGCGGATGCGCGAGCTCGAGAGCGCGGCGCTGCAGAGCTTCACCGCCGGGCTCGAGCGCACGCTCGACATCACCGAACGCCGCGCGATCGTGACGTCGCTGTGGAAGCTCGCCTTCGCCGACGGCGAGGTGCACGAGTTCGAGGACAACGTGGTCTGGCGCATCGCCGACCTGCTCGGCGTGCCCAGCCACGAACGCACCGCGCTGCGCAAGGAAGTCCAGGCCGAAGTGGAGGCGGCGATCGAGGCGGCCCGACCCGCGGCCGAGGGGGCGCCGTGAACGACGATCCGCGTCTGCCCGTCCTGATCGTCCTGCATCAGGAGGCCTCGTCGCCGGGACGGATCGGCCAGATCCTGGAGCGGCGCGGCCACCGGCTCGACATCCGCCGCCCGCGCTTCGGCGATCCGTTGCCCAAGACGCTTTCCGGCCATGCCGGGGCGGTGATCTTCGGCGGCCCGATGAGCGCCAACGACGACGACGAGTGGATCCGCCGCGAGATCGACTGGATCGGCGTGCCGCTGAAGGAGGAGAAGCCCTTCCTCGGCGTCTGCCTCGGGGCGCAGATGATGGTGCGCCATCTCGGCGGCAGGGTGGAGAGCCACCCGCGCGGCGATCTCGAGGTCGGCTGGTTCCAGCTGAAGCCGACGGGCGAGGGGCGCACGATGATGTCGCGTTGGCCGACCGCGGTCTACCAGTGGCATCGCGAGGGCTTCCAGGTACCGGCCGACGCGCGGCTGCTCGCCACCGGCGAGGGCTTCCCGAATCAGGCGATCGGCGTCGGCGCCCGCGCCTACGGCATCCAGTTCCATCCGGAAGTGACGCTGGCGATGATGCATCGTTGGACGGTGCGGGCGCTCGACCGGATGATCGGCCCCGGCGTCCAGACGCGGCGCCAGCATTTCGACGGTCACGACCTGCACGACCGCCAGATGCGGCTGTGGGCCGAGCGCTTCCTCGATCTCTGGCTCGATCCGAAGCGTCGGGACCCCTGAGAGCCGGGCCCTCTTGAAAAGCGAAAGACCCCGCCGCCCGGGGGGAGGGGCGACGGGGCCGGTTCGTATCGTACCGTATGCGGATCTCAGGGGGGAACGGATCTCGCTTCAGGGCCGCTCGCGGACGGCTCCACCCTGGCACCCGACGAACGGCCGGGGGGATTGGGGGGGCTCGGGGTGGCGGTTCGTCACCAAGGTCGAAACCGTCCGCTGCGATGATTGCAATCTGACCGCCCAACGTGGCTCGCGCTTGACCGAATTGGGACGAAATTTCGGCGTCGATCACGAAATCCGGAGCGGGTGGAATCGCTTGGGGCGTCACGGGGTGCAGCCCTCGCCGTGACGCCCTCGCGCTTCGTCGAATTGACGCGAGGTCGCCGTCGTCTATCGTTCGAGACGCACGGCAAGCGGGTAGTATTCCAGTACCTCAGCCGTCGCGCGATTCGCCGTGACGCCGAGGGACACGAAACGCCGATGAACCGCATGCAGAGTGCACGCGACATGATCGACGCGATCGACCGCGAGGCGGTGGCGATCACGCCCCTGTCGCCGCGCGAGCGCGAGTGCCTGCAGTGGACGGCGGCGGGCAAGACCTCGTGGGAGATCGCCGCGATCCTGCGCCTGTCGCGCACCACCGCCGACGGCTACATCGCCTCGGCCACCCGCAAGCTCGGCGCCGTCAACCGCACCCAGGCGGTGGCGGAAGGCATCCGCCGCGGCGTGATCCTCTGATCGTCCGACTGCCAGCTCCATGCGGAGGCCCTTCATGCTGAGGTGCCCGACGCAGTCGGGCCTCGAAGCGCGAAGGGCCGTGTGGCACGGCCCGTCGTGGCTTCGCCCTTCGAGGCTCGCCGGCGCTCGCACCTCAGGGTGAAGCCGAACAGAGCAAGTGCGCCTGTGCGGGCTGCCCGGCCTCAAGCCGCGGCCGGATCGACGCGCTTTCGCCGCCGGGTGACGACCATCAGCGCCGAGGGTGTCACCACCAGCGTCAGGACGGTCGAGAAGGCGAGACCGAAGACGATGGCGTTCGACAGGTGGATCCACCACTGGGTCGAGGGCGCGCCGATCGTCGTCTCGTGCAGCAGCAGGTCGGGATTGACGCCGAAGGCGATCGGCAACACGCCGAGGATGGCGGTGACCGCGGTCAACACCACCGGCCGGGCACGTTCGCGGCAGGTCTCGAGCGCAGCGGCGCGCTTGTCCCAACCCTCCTCCATCAACCGGTCGAAGGTATCGATCAGCACGATGTTGTTGTTCACGACCACGCCGGCGAGCGCGATGATGCCGATGCCGCTCATCACCACCGAGAACGACAGCCCCTCCGCCATCAGGCCGAGGAAGACGCCGATGGTGGAGAAGACCACCGCCGACAGGACGAGCCCGACCGAGGTGAAACGGCCGAACTGGGCGAGCAGCACCGCGAAGATCAGGAAGAGCGCCGTGCCGAAGGCCTTGCCGAGGAAGGCGGAGGCCTTGCGGCGTTCCTCGTCCTCGCCCTTCAGCTTGAAGCGTATGCCGGGACCGAGATCGAGGGTCGAGAGCTCCTTGGTCACCGCCCCCTGCACGTCGGCCGCCTGGACGCCCTCGCGCAGGTTGGCCGAGACGGTGAGGACGCGTTCGCCGTCGACCCGGGTGAGCCGGCCGACGCGCTGGGCGGGTTTGCGCTCCATCACGTTGCCGATCGGCACGGCGCCGACCGGCGAGTTGATGCGCAACTCGTCGAGGGTGGCGAGCGTGCGGCGTTCCGGCGGGAAGCGCAGCACGATGTCGACCGAATCGGTCGTGTCCGAGGGGCGATACTCGGTCAGCTTCAACCCGTTGGTGACGAGTTGGACGGCCGAGCCGACCGTGCCGACCGAGACGCCGTATTTCGCCGCTTCGGAGCGCTTGACCTCGAGCCGCCAGTCGATGCCGGGGATCGGCCGGGCGTCGTCGATGTCGACGATCTCGCCGTGACGCGCCAGCATCGCCGCCACCTTGGCGGCGGCGGCCGGCAGGCTGTCGGGATCGGAGGCCGAGAGCTGCACCTGGATCGGCTTGCCGGTCGGGGGGCCGGCCTGCGGCTTGCGCGGCTCGACCTCGAGGCCGGGCATGTCGGCGGTGCGGGCGCGGATGTCCTCGAGCACGTCCTTGGCGGGCCGGCGTTCGCGCCAGTCGACCATCTCGAACTGGATCACGCCGACCACGTCCTCGGCGACGTCGCCGGCACCACCGCGTTGTTCGCCGACGCGGGTATAGACCCGCTTCAGCTCGGGCATGTCGAGCAGGCGCTTCTCGACGGCGGCGACGGCGAGGTTCTTCTCGAAGAGCGAGAGATTGCCGCGGGCATGGACGTGGACGAGGCCGTAGTCGGGCTCGACCTCGGGGAAGAAGATCACGCCGCTGCCGACCCGGCCGTAGACCTGCGGCACCAGCACCAGCAGCACCACGGCGAGCGCCAGCACGGTCTTGGGGTGATCGACGGCGCGGGTGACCACCGCCATGTACCAGCCGTCCTTCTTCGTCACCTCGTGCTTCGGCGGCCGGCCGAACAGCGAACCGAGCGTCGGCGTGAAGATCAGCGAGAAGATCAGCGATGCCGACAGCGTCGCGATCAGCGTGATCGGCATGTACTTCATGAACTCGCCGACGACGCCGGGCCAGAACAGCAGCGGCGAGAAGGCGGCGACGCGGGTGGCGGTCGCGGCGAAGACCGGCCCCGCCATGCGACGCGCCGCCAACCGATAGGCCGCTTCCGGTGCCATCCCCTCCTCCATCCGCCGCTCGGCGAATTCGGCGACGATGATGGCGTCGTCGACCAGCATGCCGACGGCGAGGATCAGCGAGAACAGCACGACGATGTTGACCGTCAGCCCCGCCAGCGACAGCCACAGGATGCCGAGCAGGAAGGACGTCGGGATGGCGAGGCCGATCATCGTCGAGGCGCGGAAGCCGAGCGACCACAGGATGACGACGAAGACCAGCAGCACGGCGATCAGCACCGAGTTCTGCAGATCGTCGAGCAGGCGGCGGATGTCGGTCGACTTGTCCTGCGAGAAGCCGACGTGGACGCCCTCCGGCAGCTTGGCGGCGAACTGGCCGGCGACCCATTTCACCGCGTCGACGGTCTCGATCAGGTTCGCGCCGGTGCGCTTGACCACTTCGATGGCGATGGCCTGGCGGCCGTCGATGCGGGTGATCGAGGTGGCGTCCTTGAAGGTGCGCTTGACCGAGGCGACCTCGAGCGCGCGGACGACGGCGTTGGATCCGGCGACGATCGGCAGATCGGCGATGTCGGCGAGGCCCTCGATCAGCGACGGCACCTTGACGGCGTAGCGGCCCTGGTCGCCCTCCAGCGTGCCGGCGGCGACGAGCTGGTTGGAGCCGTTGGCGACCGCCAGCAACTGGTCGAGCGAGACGCCGTAGCTCTCGAGCAGCATCGGGTCGACGACGATCTCGACGAGGTCGTCGCGGGCGCCCTGCAGGTCGGCGGAGAGAACGCCCGGTACCTGTTCGATCGCCTGCCTGAGCTCACGGGCGAGCCGCGTCAGCGTGCGTTCCGGCGCATCGCCCGACACCGTCACGACCAGGATCGGGAAGAGCGACAGGTTGACCTCGTGCACCGCGGGCTGATCGGCGGCGGACGGCAGATCGCGCTTGGCGTCGTCGACCTTGGCGCGCACGTCGGCGAGGGCTGCGGCGCTGTCGAAGCCGGCGTTGAACTCGAGCAGGACGAAGCCGCCGCCCTCGTAGGCCTGGCTCCGCATCTCCTTGACGTTGGTGACCGACTTCAGCTTGGTCTCGACCGGGCGCAGGAGCAGGCGCTCGCTGTCCTCCGGCGAGATGCCGCGCAGCGTGAGCTGGACGTAGACGATCGGGATGCGGACGTCGGGCTCCGCCTCCTTGGGGATCGAGACATAGGCGAAGCTGCCGGCGATCAGCGTGAAGATCAGGCAGACCAGCGTCAGCCGCCAGTTGCGGACAGCGGTGTCGACCGGGTTCATTCGACGCTCTCCGCCCGGACCCTGTCGCCGGTCTTGACGAACTCCTGACCGGCGACGATGACGCGGTCGGTCGGCTCGATGCCGGCGAGCCACAGGCCCTCGGGCGTGTCGTCGAGGATCTCGATCTTGCGGAACGCGACGGTGTCGTCCGGCGTCACCACGCGCACGCCGATGGCGCCGTCGTCGGCGAGGCTCAGCACCGAGCGCGGCAGGCGGGTCGCCGGCAGCTTCGCCGAGGCGAGAACGATCTCGGCGGTGAGGCCGGAGGCGATGGCGTTGCCGGGGTTCGGCGCCTCGACCTCGACACGGTAGGTGCGGGTCTTCTCGGCGGCGGCGCGCGAGACGTAGCTGACCTTGCCGGTCACGATCTTGCCCGAGACGAGGCGCACCTCGGCCGGCGCGCCGAGCGCGACGCGACCGACGGCGCGTTCCGACACCTCGCCGGCGACGACGATCGGGTCGAGCGCCAGGACGGTCGCGACCAGCTTGCCGTCGGCGATCGCCTGACCGCGCTCGACCGGGATCTGGTCGACGATGCCGGCGATCGGCGTCGTCAGCGTCTTCTTGTCGACCTCGACGCGGGCGAGTTCGAGGGCCGCGGCTGCGGCATCGACCGCGGCCTTGGACGAGCCGAGGTTGAGGCGCGGGCCGGCACCGGTCGCCGACAGGCGGCTCGCGGCCTCCCATTCGGCCTTGCGCTGTTCGAAGAGGGCTTCCGCCTGCCGCAGCGCGGCGGCGCGGCCCTCGTCGGCGAGGCGGGCGATCACCGTGCCGGCGGCGACGTCGGAGCCCTTGGGGACCGGCAGTTCCTCCACGATGCCGGGGCCGCGGGTGGTGACGGCGACGGTCTTGTTGGCCTCGGTCCGGCCGGAGACGACCAACAGGCGGGCATATTCGGTGACCTTGGCGGAAACGACGCCGACGCGGCGCGCGGTCTCCGCGACCTGACCCGCCTCGCGCGGCGCGGGCTTGCGCGAATCGGCGGTGCCGAAATGGCCGAGGAAGATCCAGCCGAGCATGGCCGCGAGCACGCCGGCCGCGGCGATCCGGTTGAGCGGCAGCCGGCGCAGGCGGGCGAACGGGGCGGAGAGACGGGCGAACAGGGACGTCATGGAACCTCCGGCAGGCGCGCGAGCGCTTCGACGTGCCGAGCGGCCGCCGCTTCCGAGAAACAACAGAAGATCACGTGCAGCGTCTCGAACCCGTGACGTTCGTCGCGGACCGTTCGAACCGCGATCTCGGCCGCCGCGGGGGCCGGATAGGCATAGACGCCGGTCGAGATCGCCGGGAAGGCGATCGAGGCGAGGCCGTGATCGCGCGCCAGCGCCATCGAACTGCGATAGGCCGAGGCGAGCAGGTCCGCCTCGCCCTCGCCGCCGCCGCGCCAGATCGGACCGACGGTGTGGATCACGTGGGCGGCCGGCAGGCGATGGCCGGCGGTGATGCGCGCCTCGCCGGTCGGGCAGCCGCCGAGCGCGCGGCATTCGGCGAGGAGGCCGGGGCCGGCGGCGCGGTGGATCGCCCCGTCGACACCGCCGCCGCCGAGCAGCGAGGTGTTGGCGGCATTGACGATCGCGTCGACGGCCAGCGTCGTGATGTCGGCGACCATCACTTCGTAGCGCGCGCCGTCGATCAGGCGCTCGTGGCGGAGGATCATGCGCGTCACCCCTCGTCGGACGATCGTCCGACACTTAAGGGCAGCCGATGGTCCGGTCGAGGGGTGGCGGCGGAAAAAGTGGCAATTCGTCGCGCCGAAACGGCGTACGACGTCCCGCGGTCCGGCGCCGCGTCGCATCAGCATTGGACGATGCCCACGACGTCGTCGATCGGCGCGCACGCCGCCGCTCCGCGTCGAGCCGACGATCTCGAAAAGTTGCATTGAACATCGAAGAATTTCGGATGCAGGCGCGGACGCGGCGAGATCTGAAAAGATCGATCCGACGTCCAAGTTGTCGGAGTCCGATCCGATCGAGACGCATGCGACTTCGCGACGATTACTATTCGTCGGCGACTCGGCTGAATTCGCGACGAATTCCGGTCTCCGACCGCGTTGATCTCGATCAAAGCGGAGTGCTTCGACTTCGCCCAACCAAGACGAGGGAGGCACGTGGGGTGCCTTGTTCTCGAAGCCGCCGACGGCTTCGTCTGGTTTCGGAGGATGCCCGAATGCTCAAGATCGCCGTGCTCGTATGGATCATGCTGGGGACGACGCTCGCCGGCATTGCGCTCACGCTCACCCTCACGGTGCCCGCGCTGCAGCCCAACGCGATGAAGCTCCTGCCGATCTTCTCGCTCGCCGGCTTCGTGATCGCCATTCCGGCCTCGGTCGTGGTCGCCAAGAAGATCCTGGCCCTGACCAAGGGCATGTGAGACGCAGAGAGACGCATGCGAAGGGGCGGGCCTCCGGTCGGAAGCCCGCCCCTCGTTCGTTTCCGCCGGTCGCCTTCAGGCGGCGCGGCGGTCGTCGGTCAGTTCGTGCAGCAGCCGATCGATCTCGGCGGCCAGACGATCGGCCTCGAGCGACAGCTCGCCGGCCAGTTCGCCGAGACCGGCGGCGGCGCCGTCCGTCTCCTCGGCGATCGCCGGCAGACGGCCGACGGCCTCGATGGATTCGCGCGTCGCCCCGGCCGAGCGCGCGAGGCTCTCGGTGATCTCGCGGGTGGCGACGTTCTGCTCCTCCACCGCGCCGGCGACGGCGGTCGAGAACGCGGTCATGGCGTCGATGGCCGTGCCGATCTCGCCGACGGCGGCGGAGACGTCGTGGCTGGTCGTCCGGATCTCGGTGATCTGCCGTTCGATCTCCTCGGTGGCCTTGGCGGTCTGACCGGCGAGGTTCTTCACCTCCGAGGCGACCACGGCGAAGCCGCGACCCGCCTCGCCGGCGCGCGCCGCCTCGATCGTGGCGTTGAGGGCGAGCAGATTGGTCTGTGAGGCGATGTCGGCGATCAGGCCCGAGATCTCGCCGATGCGGGCCGAGGCCAGCTCCAGCCGCCGGGTCACGTCGACCGCGGTGCGGGCGCGCTGCGTGGCCCGATCGGAGGCGTCGACCGACTGGGCGGTCTGCTGGGCGATCTCGGCGATCGACGAGGACAGTTCGCCGACGGCGTCGACCACCACGCCGTTGTCGGCGGTGACCGCGTCGAGCCCGCGGATGGCTTCGTCGAGGCCGCGCCGGGTGCCGGCGGCGTTGCGCGAGACGACGTCGATGCGACCGTCGATGCGATGCGCGACGTCGCTCAGCTTCGAGACGATGGAGCCGACCGACCAGCGGATCTTGTCGGCGATGCCCCCCATGGCGCGGCGCTCCCGCTCGATCATCTCGCGACGGCGCTCGTCGGAGTTGGCCGCGGCGATCCGCTCGATGGTCCGATCGCGGAAATGGGCGACGGCCCGGGCGATCTGGGCGATCTCGTCGCGGCCCTCGGCCAGTTCGATCGGCGCGTTCAGGTCCTCGTTGCCGAGCAGGCGGATACGGGCGTCGAGCGCGTCGATGTCGCGGATGATCGAGCGCGAGGCGAAGAGCGCGGCGGCCAGCGCCAGGACGGTGACGCCGAAGGCGATCGACAGCATCACGATCAGGGTCGAGCGGAAGCCGGCGATGCGCACGGCGAGCAGGCGGTCGAGCTCGCCGGCCGACGCCTTCCACAGCGCGTCGGCGGTGGAGCGGACGGCCTCGGCCGAGCGGACGACCGGCGCGATGTCGACGCCGTCGCGGTTTCCGTCCTCGCGCAGCGCGCGGCCGACCTTGTCGACGGCCTCGCGGAAGGCGGCGGACGCGTCGGAGAAGCGGGCGAGCGGGTCGGTCAGCGCGGTCTTCAGCGAGCCGTCGGCATTGCCGCGCCAGGCCGAGGCGAGATTGGAGGCGACACCGTCGGAGGCGGCGACGAAGGCGCCGAGGCGGACCATCAGGTCGGCCTTCTGGTCGTCGCTCAACGTGGCGGTCGCCTTCTGGGCGCGGACCATGGCGAGCAGGACCGACGACTGGTCGAGCGCCTCGGGCAGCTTCACCGTGATGCTGTCCTGCACGTAGTAGCTGTCGAGATCGGGATCGAGCGTCAGGTTCGAGCCGTCGGCGACCTTGGCGCCGAGCTCGCGGGCGGCGGCGATCAGGCTCTCGACCTGCGGGTCGCGCCCGGCGGAACCGAGGGCGACCAGCGCCTTCGACAGGGAGGACGAGGCCTCGGCGGACCCCATCGCGTCGTCGAACCGGCGTGCCCGGTCGACGAAGGCGGCGGTGTCGGATCGGCCGGCGAGCGGCGCGCGATCGATCGAGGCGGCGTCCATCAGGATCGGCCAGACCGCCTGGAGATAGACGACGCCGTCACTCTCCTTGGCGGCGAAGGTCATGTCCTTGCGGCTCTGGGCGAAGAACAGCCAGGCCAGGAGGACGATCGGCACGACGAGCAGCGCCACGATGCCGGCGAGCTTGTGGCGGATGGCGAGCGACGGCATGGGAAATCCCGTTTTACGTGAATTTCCCCAACGTAAGAATCGGATGGTTAAATTTTACCAAAGCCATTCGTCGTTCTGCGCGTTCGACGCGAGAATGGCCCATGACGGAATGACGCACCCGGCGGCGGAGGGCCACCGGGTGCGTCGCCGGATGCGTGCGGTATCGCTGCGCGTCAGCGCTGGACGACGACCGGGGTGCCGATCGCGACGCGGTCGAACAGCTCGACCACGTCCTCGTTGAACATGCGGATGCAGCCGTAGGAGGCCCGCGTTCCGATCGATTCGCGGCGATTGGTGCCGTGGATGGCGTATTGGCCGTGGGCGAGCACCATGGCGCGGGGGCCGAGCGGGTTGTTCGGGCCCGGCGGGATCAGATCCGGCAGGGACGGCTTGTCGCGCTTGACCTCTTCCGGCGGACCCCAGATCGGGTTCACTTCCTTGCGGGCGACGTGGGTCTGGCCTTCCCACTCCTTGCCCGGACGGCCGACGGCGACCGTGTAGCGGACGGCCTGACCGCCGCCGAGCATGTAGTAGAGACGGCGCTCGGAGGTCTTGACCACGATCGTCCCGGCCTGGAAGCCGCCGTCCACGGCGACCAGCTCGCGCGCACTCGCGCCCGAGGCCGCGAAGGCGGACAGCGCGAAGGCGGAAGCGACGACGGCCCCCAGCATCTTCGATGATTTCATCACGCAATACTCCCCTCATCCCGTCGAGCGATCGACGATGGGAGAGTCTTGCCAGAGACGTGTTGAATTTTCGGAAGAATCTTCGGTTTACGAATCCTTTGAGCGTGAAGTGAAGTCTCGTCGTCGCGGCAAGGATCCGTAAACCATGGCGGTTCACCCGAACCGATACGGAACCGGTGGACACCCTCCCGATCATCTCGTAGAGATTGCATCTTCAGAAGACACACTGATTTCGAGGGGGCATCCATGCGGTATGACGATGCGTCATGGCACTATGGCGGACGAGGATTTCCGCCCGATCAGCCCCAATCCGCCGCCGGCGTGCACATCGCGTTCTATGTGGCTTGGGCGGTCCTCCGCCAGATGGCTGGCGAAGTGTTCGAGGAAGACGCCGATCTCCTTTCGCGATTTCGAGATCGACTGTTGCCACCTGACGAGATGTATCGAGTCTGGTGCGATGAAAAATTTGCCACTCAGGATTTAAATCCCGAGGCCGCGGCGTTCACATCCCAATATTATGCATCAGAAGACGGACGAACTCTATCGCCTGGCTATTTCGACGATTATGAAACGACATTCTCACACTACGCATCCATATACGAGGTTGTTTGTAGTTGGGCCAATTTCGACATGATTGCTGACGTCATTGATCGACGCTTTTCCGATTGGCGGAAAGGCATCCGGAAGTGACTCTGGCGCCACGCGAAAGGGCCCCGGATCGCTCCGGGGCCCTCGCGTCGCTCCCTTGCCGCCAGGGTCAGTGGCGGTTCTGGCGATTTTCGATCAGGTCGTCGACGACGGTCGGATCGGCCAGCGTCGAGGTGTCGCCCAGGCTGTCGAAGCTGTCCTCGGCGATCTTGCGCAGGATGCGGCGCATGATCTTGCCCGAGCGGGTCTTCGGCAGGCCCGGCGAGAACTGGATCAGATCCGGCGAGGCGATCGGGCCGATCTCCTTGCGGACCCAGGCGACCAGCTCCTTGCGCAGCGTCTCGGTCGGCTCCTCGCCGGTCATCAGCGTGACGTAGGCGTAGATGCCCTGGCCCTTGAGGTCGTGCGGATAGCCGACCACCGCGGCCTCGGCGACCTTCGGGTGGGCGACCAGCGCCGACTCGACTTCCGCCGTGCCCATGCGATGGCCCGAGACGTTGATGACGTCGTCGACGCGGCCGGTGATCCAGTAGTAGCCGTCGGCGTCGCGGCGGCAGCCGTCACCGGTGAAGTACATGCCCTTGTAGGTCGAGAAGTAGGTCTGCACGAAGCGCTCGTGATCGCCGTAGACCGTGCGCATCTGACCCGGCCAGCTGTCGAGGATGACGAGGTTGCCCTCGGTCGCGCCCTCGAGGATGTTGCCCTCGGCATCGACGATCGCCGGCTGGATGCCGAAAAACGGACGGGTGGCCGAACCCGGCTTCAGAGCGGTCGCGCCCGGCAGCGGCGTGATCAGGATGCCGCCGGTCTCGGTCTGCCACCAGGTGTCGACGATCGGGCAACGCTCGTCGCCGACCACGCGGTGGTACCAGATCCAGGCTTCCGGATTGATCGGCTCGCCGACGGACCCGAGGATGCGCAGCGACTTGCGCGAGGTCTTCTTCACCAGCTCCTCGCCGGCGCCCATCAGCGAGCGGATGGCGGTCGGCGCGGTGTAGAAGATGTTGACCTTGTGCTTGTCGACGACGTCCCAGAAGCGCGAGGCCGACGGGTAGGTCGGGATGCCCTCGAACATCAGCGAGGTCGCGCCGTTGGCGAGCGGGCCATAGACGATGTAGCTGTGGCCGGTGACCCAACCCACGTCCGCGGTGCACCAGTAGATCTCGCCCGGGTGATAGTCGAAGACGTACTGATGCGTCATCGAGGCGTAGACGAGATAGCCGCCGGTGCAGTGCTGCACGCCCTTCGGCTTGCCGGTCGAACCCGAGGTGTAGAGGATGAACAGCGGATCTTCGGCGTTCATCGGGGTGGGCGGGCAGTCGGTCGAGACCTTGGCGGCCTCCTCGTCGTAGTAGAAGTCGCGGCCGACCTTCATCTCGACGGCGCCGCCGGTGCGACGCACCACCAGGACCGACTTCACGCCCGGCAGGTTGGCGCAGGCCGCGTCGACGTTGGCCTTCAGCGGCACCTTGCGGCCACCGCGCAGACCTTCGTCGGCGCAGATGACGACCTTGCTGTCGCAATCCTCGATGCGGCCGGCGAGGCTGTCCGGCGAGAAGCCGCCGAAGACGATCGAATGGATGGCGCCGACGCGGGCGCAGGCGAGCATCGCGTAGGCCGCTTCCGGGATCATCGGCAGGTAGATGGTGACGCGGTCACCCTTCTTCACGCCGTGCGCCTTGAGCACGTTGGCGAACTTGGAGACCTCGTCCTTCAGCTGGCCGTAGGTGATCTTCTTGTCGTCGTTCGGATCGTCGCCTTCCCAGATGATCGCGACCTTGTCCGGCGTGGCGGCGGCGTGACGATCGACGCAGTTGTAGGAGACGTTGAGCTCGCCGTCCTCGTACCACTTGATCGACACGTTGTGCGGGTCGTAGGTCGTGTTCTTCACCTTGATGTAGGGCTTCGACCAGTCGAGACGCTTGCCCTGCTCGCCCCAGAACCCTTCGGGATCCTTCACCGACTGCTCGTACATCGCCTTGTACTTGGCGTCGTCGACGAGCGCGGCGGCAGCGATCGCGCCGGGCACCGGATACACGTTGTCGGACATGGATTGAACCTCCCTTGGATTTCGATCTCTTGTTTCGGGGGGCGGACGGCCGCGCACGCGGGTGCGACGAGTTGTCCTCCCCTTCTCCCGGCCGGCATTATGCGACATCCCATCCGTGCGTCTACGAGGGTGGCGGCAGACTTTGGTCGAGATCGCCCCCGAAAAACCCGTGTTTCGCCAGTGCAGCGCGTCGGAAGATAGTCTCATCGACCTCGGTCGGGGGGCACGCCGACGATGGCGACGGCGGATTCGCGGCGCTCTACTGCGGCTCGTTTCGTATGCCGGCGAAGCGTGGCGCTCGAATGCCTCGGGTTGACGTATTGGGCAATATCAATATTGCGGTGCAGCAAGATTTCGGGGCGCCACGACGAGCGGTGTCGCGAAACGGCATCGCTCCTTCGGGATCGTGCGGCCGGGGTGCCCGCATGAAGGGAATTTCATTTGTTGGCGTGGCGCCGGCCGGCTAGGGTCTCGCCGCGATGCCCGAGACGACGACGCCCGATCCGATGACGCCTGCCGCGATGCCGCGCGCGCCCGAGCGCACTGCGGCGCGGAGCATCGTGGCCGTCGCGCTGCTGGCGACGCTCGCCGCCTGCGGCGAGACGCCGACGACGCCCGACCTGACGGTCGAGGCACCGGCCCGCTGGGAGGCCGGCGGCGGCAGGGCGACCGCCGAGATCGGCTCCGACTGGGTCAGGGGCTTCGGCTCGCGCGAACTCGAGGCGCTGGTGGCACTGGCCGATCGCGACAGTCTCGACATCGAGGCGGCGCGCCAACGGATCACCCAGGCGGAGGCCGAACTGGCGTCGAGCCGGGCCGATCTCGCACCGAGCGTCGACGGCAGCGCCCAGACCGGCCGCACGGTGACGCCGGGAACGCGTTCGGCGTGGTCGCCGCCGTTCCGGGCGAGCGTCTCCGACAGCTATCAGCTCGGGCTCTCGGGTTCGTGGACCATCGACATCTCCGGCCGCCTCAGGGCGCTGGCGGCTTCCAAGGAAGCGAGCGTGCGGGCGGCGGCGATCGAGCGCGACGCGGTGCGCCTCACCACCGCGACGGCAGTCGTCGACGCCTGGCTCCGGGTCGGCGCGGCGCGCGAGCAGATCCGCATCGCCCGCGAGAGCGTGGCGACGGCGGAGCGGACGCTCTCCATCTATCGCCGCCGGCTCGAGGTCGGCACGGCCACCGCGCTCGACATCGCCCAGCAGGAGAGCCTCGTCGCCAGCCAGCGCGCCGCGATCCCCGATCTCGAGATCACCGCGCGGCAGACCAAGAACGCGCTCGCCGTGCTGACCGGGCGGATGCCCGAGGCTCTGGAGCCGAAGGTCTCGAGCGTCTCGGCCGTCACCGTGCCGACCGTTCCGGCCGGGGTGCCGTCGCGGCTGATGTTGCGCCGGCCCGACATCGCCTCCGCCGAGGCCTCGCTCGAGGCGCAGGCGGCGAACGTCGACGCGGCGCGGGCGGCCTTCCTTCCGGAGTTCTCGCTGACCGGGTCGACCGGTCTCGCCTCGGCCTTCCTCAAGAATCTGATGCGGCCCGACGCGGTCGCCTCGCAGGTGGCGGCGAGCCTGACGGCGCCGATCTTCGACGCGGGCGCCCGTGGCGCGGCGCTCGATGGGGCGACGGCGCGCCATGCCGAGCTGGTCGCGACCTATCGCACCACGGTCCATCAGGCCTATGCCGACGTCGAGAACGCCCTCGTCGCGATCGAGCAGAACCGGCGCCACGAACAGCTGCAGCGCGCCGTGGTCGCGGCCGCGCGCAAGGCGCAGAAGCTGACCGAAGAGCGGCTGTCGGAAGGCACGATCGACGTCACCAGCGTGCTCGAGGCCGAACGCACGCTGTTCCAGGCCGAACAGACGCTGATCGGCGTCCGCCTCGCCCGCCTCCGGGCGGCGGCGACGCTCGCCGGCGCGCTGGGCGGCGGCTGGTCGAAGACAGGGGCGGTGATCGCCGCCGACGGAGCGACGCGATGACGCGCAATCGGATCCTGCTTCTGGGAGCGGCCGCCGTCGTGGTGGCGGTGCTCGGCTGGAGCGGCAAGCTTCCCTTCTTCCGTGGCCAGCCGGCGCAGGTGGGCGAGAGTCTGCCGCCCGGCCCGCCCGGTTCCTCGCCGATCGGCGGTTCGCGGCGCTCGGGCATGCGCAGCGACGGTCCGGTGCCGGTCCTGGCGGCCAAGGTGGCGCGCGAGGACGTCGCGCTCTTCGTCGAGGGTATCGGCACGGTGCAGGCCGACGCCATGGTGACGGTCCGCGCCCAGGTCTCCGGCCGCCTGCTCGAAGTGCGTTTCAAGGAAGGCCAGGAGGTCGCCGAGGGCGACGTGCTGGCGGTGATCGATCCCGCCGCCTATCAGGCGACCTTCGATCAGGCGAGCGCAAAACGCGATCAGGACCTCGCCGATCTCGCCAATGCCCGCGCCGATCTCGAGCGCTACGAGCGGCTGGCGAAGTCGGAAGCCGGTTCGCGCCAGCAGGCCGACCAGCAACGCACCTCGGTCGCCAAGCTCGAGGCGCAGACTCGGGTCGACAAGGCGGTGATGGACGCCGCCCGGATCGATCTCGACCACACCCAGGTCAAGGCGCCGATCGCCGGACGCACCGGCGTCCGCGTGGTCGACGTCGGCAACATCGTCTCGACCTCGGACACGGCCGGCCTCGTCTCGATCGCCCGCATCCATCCGATCTCGGTCGTCTTCACGGTGCCGAGCCGCGAGCTGCCGGCCCTCCTCGCCGCCAAGGCGCGCGGCGACGTTCCGGTGACCGTGGTCGGCTCCGACCGCAAGTCGGCGCTCGAGACCGGCGTCGTCACGGTGATCGACAACCAGGTCGACACCACGACCGGCACGGTGAAGCTCAAGGCGAGCCTGCCCAACACCGAGACACGGCTGTGGCCGGGTCAGTTCGTCGATCTCCGCGTCGCCGTCTCGACGATGAAGGCGGTGCCGACCGTCCCCTCCGCCGCGGTCCAGCGCGCCGCCGACGGGGCCTGGGTCTATGTCGTCGGCGACGACGACAAGGTGAAACGGCGGATGGTCACGGTGCGCCGTCAGGACGAGACGCGCGCGGTGATCGCCGACGGCCTTTCCGACGGCGAACGCGTCGTGACCACCGGCTTCGCCCGGCTCACCGACGGCGCCGCCGTCCGGGTCGACGCCGAACCGGCGGCGGATGCCGCCAAGCCGGCCGACGCGACCAAGCGACCGCACGGTGCCGCCGGAGCGCCGCCGGCAAACGGTTCGTCTCGGACGCCCGCGGCGCCCGGCCCCTCGCAGGCGCCTGCCGCGCCGGGTGCCGGACCGAAGCCATGAGCGTCTCCTCGCCGTTCATCGCCCGACCGATCGCGACGTCGCTGCTCGCGGCGGCGCTTCTGGTCATGGGCGTGCTCGGTTTCTGGAAACTGCCGGTCTCGTCGCTGCCCCAGGTCGACTTCCCGACGATCGAGGTGACGACGCGGCTCCCCGGCGCCGATTCCGCGACCACCGGCGCCGTCGTGACGGCCCCGCTCGAACGGCAGTTCGGCCAGATCGCTTCGATGTCGGTGATGACGTCGGAGAGTTCCTACGGGCTGTCGCGCATCACGCTGCAGTTCGCCCTCGACCGCGACATCGACGCGGCGGCTCAGGACGTGCAGGCGGCGATCAACGCCGCGGCGGCGACGCTGCCGACCGACCTGCCCTATCCGCCGGTCTATTCCAAGGTCAACCCGGCCGACACGCCGATCCTGACGCTGGCGCTGACCTCCGACACCGCGCCGCTGCGCCAGCTCTCCGACCTCGCCGACACGCTGATCGCGCAACGCATGTCCGAGATCTCCGGCGTCGGCCGCGTCTCGATCGCCGGCGGCGTGCGCCCGGCGCTCAGGGTCAAGGCGGACTTCGAGCGACTGGCGAGTTTCGGCCTGTCGCTCGCCGACGTCCGCACCGCGATCGCCGCCGCCAATCTCGCCGGATCCAAGGGCGCGCTCGACGGGCCGCGCCAGTCGTGGTCGATCGGCGCCAACGACCAGATCACCACGCCCGCCGACTTCGGCCGCGTCGTCGTCGCCAAGAAGAACGGCACGCCGGTGCTGCTCTCCGACGTCGCCACCATCGAGGAAGGGCTCGAGGATGCCTTCGTCGGCGGCTGGTACAAGGGCCGCCGCGCCGTCGTGCTCGACATCCAGAAGCAGCCGGGCGCCAACATCGTCGAGACCGTCGACCGATTGATGAAGGAAGTGCCGCGCCTCGCCCGTTCGATGCCGGCCGGCGTCGGGCTCGAGGTGGTGCACGACCGCACCACGACGATCCGCGCCTCGATCGCCGACGTCGAGTTCACGCTGGTGCTCTCCTGCGCGCTGGTGGTGATGGTGGTGCTCATCTTCCTGCGCTCGGTCCGGGCGACGATCATCGCGGCGGTGACACTGCCCTTGTCGATCGTCGCGACCTTCGCGGTGATGTGGGCGGCGGGCTTCAGCCTCGACAACCTGTCGCTGATGGCGCTGACCATCGGCACCGGCTTCGTCGTCGACGACGCCATCGTGATGATCGAGAACATCGTGCGACGGCGCGACGGCGGGCTCTCGGCGCTGGCCGCCGCCCGCGAGGGTGCCGGCGAGATCGGCTTCACCGTCGTGTCGCTGACCCTGTCGCTGATCGCCGTCTTCATTCCCCTCCTCTTCATGACCGGCCTCGTCGGCCGCATGTTCCGCGAATTCGCGCTGACGCTGTCGATCGCCGTCGTCGTCTCGGCCGTGGTGTCGCTGACGCTGACGCCGATGATGTGCTCGCGCCTGCTGAAGAAAGGCGAGGAGACCGACGAGCGCTCGATGCTCGGCCGCCTTCTCGCAATCGCCGAGGCGCCGATCGAGGCGATGGCGCGCGGCTACGAGGCCTCGCTCGGCTGGGCCTTGGCGCATGGGCGGCTGATGCTCGGCCTCACCGCCGCCTCGCTCGCCGCCACCGCGCTCCTCTATGCCGCGAGCCCCAAGGGCTTCCTGCCGGGGCAGGACACCGGCCTGATCTCCGTGGTGCTGGAAGGCGCGCCGCAGGCCTCCTTCGCCGAGATGACGCGGCTGCAGGAGCGCGTCACGCAAGCCTTCTCGACCGACCCGGACGTCGCCGGCGTCGTCTCGGTGGTCGGCATCGGCGGGCTCAACGCCACCGGCAACACCGCGCGCCTGACCGTCGATCTGAAGCCGCGCGACGCGCGCTCCGCCAGCGCCGACGACGTCGCGGTCAGGCTCAGGCGGATCGGCGAGACGGTGCCGGGTGCGGCGGTCCACGTCCAGCCGGTGCAGGACGTCCGCATCGGCACCCGCTCGTCGCGATCGCAGTACCAGTACACGCTGACCGGCACCTCGGCCTCCGCGGTGTCGCGCGAGGCGGACGCGCTGGTCGAGGCGCTCGCCGGGCGGCCGGAATTCGCCCACGTCACGCTCGAGACGCGCGACGACGGGCAGGCGGTCCACGTCGAGATCGACCGCGAACGCGCCGGACGGCTCGGCGTCTCGGTCTCGGCGATCGACGACGCGCTGCAGGACGCCTTCGCCCAGCGCCGCGTCTCGACCATCTATGCCCAGACCAACCAGTATCGCGTCATCCTCGAGGCGGATCTCGCCGGCGGCACCGATGCCTCGGTGATCGACCGCATCCGGGTCGGTGCGACCGGCGGCGGGCAGGTACCGCTCGGAGCGGTGGCGCGGATCGAACGGCGCACCGCGCCGCTCTCGATCGCCCGCGTCGACCAGTTTCCGGCGGCGACGCTCTCCTTCGATCCGGCGCCGGGCTGGTCGCTCGACGCCTGTCTCGACGCCATCGACCAGATCCGCGCCGGTCTCGGCGACAGCGGCGTGATCGGCCGGGCGGATGCCGATGCGGCCGAGTTCGCCCGTTCGCTCGCCTCGCAGCCCTGGCTGATCCTGGCGGCGGTGGCGACGATCTACGTCGTGCTCGGTGTGCTCTACGAGAGCTTCGCCCATCCGCTGACCATTCTCACGACCCTGCCGTCCGCCGGCGTCGGCGCGCTGATCGCGCTGCGGGTGACCGGGCTCGAACTGTCGATCGTGGCACTGATCGGCATCGTGCTGCTGATGGGCATCGTCAAGAAGAACGCGATCATGATGATCGACTTCGCCATCGTCGCCGAGCGCGAGCGCGGTCTGCCGCCGCACGAGGCGATCGTCGAGGCCTGCCGCCTGCGCTTCCGGCCGATCATGATGACGACGCTCGCCGCCCTGCTCGGCGCCGTGCCGCTCGCGCTCGCCCACGGCACCGGCTCGGAACTGCGCGTGCCGCTCGGCGTGACGATCATCGGCGGTCTGCTGCTGTCGCAGCTCCTGACGCTCTACACGACGCCGGTCGTCTATCTCGCGGTCGAGCGGATTCGGGCGAGGCTCGGTTTCTCCCGTCCGCCGGGGGCGGAGACGGGCGAGGCGGAGGAGGCGGCGCGGTGATCGACATCTCGGCCCCCTTCGTCCGACGGCCGGTCGGGACCACGCTTCTGGCGCTGGGCCTGCTGGTGCTCGGGCTGGTGGCCTGGAGCCAGTTGCCGGTGGCGAGCCTGCCGGCGATCGATCTGCCGACCATCCGCATTTCGGTGAACCGGCCGGGCGCCGATCCCGCCACCATGGCGGCGAGCGTCGCAGCCCCCCTCGAGCGCTCGATCGGCGCCATCGCCGGGGTGAGCGAACTCACCTCGACCTCGACCTTCGGCTCGACCGGCATCACCGTGCAGTTCGACCCGTCGCGCAAGATCGACGGCGCGGCGCGCGACGTCCAGGCGGCGATCAACGCCGCGGCGGCGGATCTGCCGAGCGATCTCAACTCGGCACCCGTGGTGCGCAAGATGAACCCGGCGGCGATGCCGGTGCTGATCCTGGCGCTGACCTCGGACACGATGTCGCCGGCCGAGATCTACGACGTCGCCGACACCACCATCGTCCAGACGTTGTCGCAGGTCGAAGGCGTCGCCGACGTCTCGGTCGCCGGCGGCGAACAACCGGCGATTCGAGTCCGCCTCGACTCGGCGCGGATGGCGTCCGCCCGCCTCGGCATCGAGGCGGTCCGCGCGGCGATCGCCGGGGCCAACGTGCGCAAGGCGACGGGCGGGCTCCAGGGCGACCGCGGCTTCGAGGTCATCACCACCAACGACGCGCTGTCGAAGCCGGAGGAGTTCGCCCGCATCCCGGTGCGCGTCTCGGGCGATCGGATCGTCCGCCTCGCCGACATCGCCGACGTGACGACCGGCGTGCGCAACACCCGGTCGGTCGGCTGGTTCGGCGCCAAGCCGGCGGTCCTCCTGATGATCACCCGTCAAGTCGACGCCAACGTCATCACCACGGTCGACCGGGTGAAGGCGGCGGTCGAAGATCTGAAGAGCCGCATTCCGGCCGGGCTCGAGATCTCCACCGTCTCCGATCGGACGACGACGATCCGCGCCTCGGTCGCCGACACGCAGAAGACGCTGGTGATCTCGATGATGCTGGTGATGGGCGTGGTGGTGGCCTTCCTCGGCCGTTTCACCCCGACCTTCGCCGCCGGCATCACCGTGCCACTGGCGCTCTGCGGCACCTTCGTGGCGATGTGGATCGTCGGCTTCTCGATCGACAATCTGTCGCTGATGGCGCTGACCATCGCCGTCGGCTTCGTCGTCGACGACGCGATCGTGATGATCGAATCCATCCATCGCCGTCGCGCCGAGGGCCTCGCGCCGCTCGACGCGGCGATCGAGGGGTCGCGGCGGATCGCCTTCACGGTGGTGGCGATCGGTCTGTCGCTGGTCGCCGCCTTCATCCCGCTGATGTTCACCGGCGGCATCGTCGGCATGTTCTTCGCCGAATTCTCCTTCACCATGACCTTCGCCATCGCCATCTCGACGGTGGTGACGCTGACGGTCACGCCCATGGTCTGCGGCCAACTGATCCGTCCGGCGCCGCCCAATCGCCTGGAGCGGATTGCCGAGGCGGTCACGGCGAGAGTCGTCGCGGTCTACGGACGGAGCCTCGACCGCGTGCTGCTCCGTCCCTGGTGGATGGTGCTGGTGGCGACGCTGACCGTGGCGGCGACGGTCTGGTTCTTCGCCACCCTGCCCAAGGGCATGGTGCCGGAGGACGACACCAGCCTGGTCTTCGCCTTCACCGAGGGCAATCCGGACGTCTCCTTCCCGCGCATGTCGACGCTGCAGCGGGCGGCGACCGATCGGGTGATGAAGGACCCGATGGTGGTCGGCGTCGCCTCGTCGATCTCCGGCGGCACGGGTCCCGGCGGGGCGCAGGTCAACCAGGGCCGCATGTTCATCTCGCTGAAGTCGGTCAAGGCAGGCGGCGAGCCGGCGCGGCGAGTGATCGACCGGCTCAGGCGCCAGTTCGCCGACCTCGCCGACATCCGCGTCTACATGTTCCCGATGCAGGACCTGCGCGCCGGCGGGCGGCAGGGCAAGTCGCCCTATCAGTTCACCCTGTGGGGACCGGACCTCGACCAGATCGTCGAATGGGCGCCGAAGGTGGTCGCCGCGCTCTCCAAGGCACCGGGTCTCGCCGACGTCTCCTCCGACCGGCAGGCGCCCGGGCTCGAGGCGCGCATGGTGATCGACCGCGTCGCCGCCGCCCGGCTAGGCGTGGCGGTGAAGGACATCGACGCGGCACTCGCCTCGGCCTTCTCGCAGCGGCAGATCTCGACCATCTGGGGCAATCGCAACCAGTACAAGGTGGTGGTCGAGATCGATCCGAACCGGGCGCGCGACCCCGGCGATCTGTCGGATCTCTGGGTCTCGGCCGCCGACGGCACGCAGGTGCCGCTCTCGGCGCTGGCCCGGGTCGAACGGTCGACCTCGCCGCTGGCGGTCAACCATCAGGGTGCCTTCCCGGCGATCACCATCACCTGGTCGCTGCTCGACGGCGTCACCGCCGACGCCGGCAACGCCACGGTGAAGTCGGTGTGGGAAGGACTGCATCCGCCCGACACGCTGCGCGCCGAGTTCGCCGGCGACGCCAAGGAACTCGCCAAGTCGGGCTCGTCGACCTGGGTTCTGGTGCTGACGGCGCTGGTCGTCGTCTACATCATCCTCGGCGTGCTCTACGAGAGCCTGATCCACCCGCTGACCATCATCTCGACCCTGCCGCCGGCGGGACTCGGCGCTCTGTCGGCCCTGTGGATGTTCGGCATGCAGCTCGATCTCGTCGGCATCATCGGCATCATTCTCCTGATCGGCATCGTCAAGAAGAACGGCATCCTGCTCGTCGACCACGCGCTGCAGGTGATGCGCGAGGAGGGCGTCTCTTCGCTCGAGGCGATCCGCGCGGCGGCCGCCGAGCGCTTCCGGCCGATCCTGATGACGACGCTCGCCGCTCTCCTCGGCGCCCTGCCGCTGGTGGTGGCGACCGGCGCGGGCGCCGAGCTGCGCCGGCCGCTCGGCGTCACCATCGTCGGCGGTCTCTTCGTCTCACAGCTCCTGACCCTCTACACCACGCCTGCTGTCTGGCTGCTGATGGACCGGGCCTCGTCCTGGTGGCGCCGCCGGCGCGAACGCTTGGCAACGGCGGAGTGAGGGGGTATCGAGGGGCTCCCGTTTTCCACGATCGGATGCCGTTCATGACCGCTGCCCTTTCGCCCGATGCCGTGCGCGCCCATCTCGCGTCGATCGTCGGCGAGAAATACGTGCTCTCCGACGGACGCGACACCGAGCCCTATCTGACCGAACCGCGCGGCCTCTACCGCGGCGCCACGGTCTGCGTGGTGTCGCCCAAGACCACGGCCGAGGTCGCCGCGATCCTGAAGTTTGCGAACGACGCCGGGCTGAAGATCGTGCCGCAGGGCGGCAACACCGGCCTCGTCGGCGGTCAGATCCCGTCGCAGAGCGGCGAGGAGATCGTGCTCTCCCTCAAGCGCATGGACGCGATCCGCGAGGTCGATCCGATCTCCGACACGATGACGGTCGAGGCCGGCGTCACGCTGCTGCGCTGTCAGGAGGCGGCCGAAGGCGTCGATCGCCTGTTCCCGCTGTCGCTGGCGGCGGAAGGCTCCTGCACCATCGGTGGAAACCTCTCGACCAATGCCGGCGGCACCCAGGTCGTCGCCTACGGCAACACCCGCGCGCTGGCGCTCGGTCTCGAGGTGGTGCTCGCCGACGGCCGCGTCATCAACGGCCTCGGCAAGCTGCGCAAGGACAACAC
This sequence comes from Pinisolibacter sp. DMC19, assembly GCF_056313985.1. Taxonomy (NCBI): domain Bacteria; kingdom Pseudomonadati; phylum Pseudomonadota; class Alphaproteobacteria; order Hyphomicrobiales; family Ancalomicrobiaceae; genus Pinisolibacter; species Pinisolibacter sp. DMC19. The sequence goes on from NZ_JBQUZF010000005.1 coordinate 338,934, forward strand.
CGGCTACGACCTGAAGCATCTCTTCATCGGCTCGGAAGGCACGCTCGGCATCATCACCGCCGCCGTGCTCGAGCTGGTGCCGCGGCCGCGCGCCTTCGGCACCGCCATGGTGGCGCTGACCGATCCGGCCGGCGCCGTGTCGCTGCTCGAGGGCGCCAAGAAGACCTTCGGCAAGTCGCTGACCGGCTTCGAGCTGCTGCCGCGCTTCGGCATCGAGCTCGTCCTCAAGCACCTGCCCGGCGCCCGCGACCCGATGGCCGACGTCTACGACTGGTACGCGCTGGTCGAGATCTCGACCGCCGAGGAAGAGGGCGTCGGCGAGGACCTCGAGACCTGGCTCGGCGGCGCGATGGAAGAGGGCATCGTGCTCGACGCCGTCATCGCCGGTTCGCTCGACCAGCGGGCGCAGCTGTGGAAGCTGCGCGAGGCCATGTCCGAGGTGCAGAGCCACGAGGGCGGTTCGATCAAGCACGACGTCTCGGTGCCGATCGCCTCGGTGCCGGCGGTGATCGTCGAGGGCATCCGCGCCGCGGAGGCCTTCATCCCCGGCATCCGCCCGGTGCCCTTCGGCCATCTCGGCGACGGCAACATCCATTTCAACTTCACCCAGCCGGTCGGCGCCGACAAGGCCGAGTACATCGCCAAATGGCACCAACTGAACGAGCGGGTGCACGCGGTCGTCCTCGCCCACGGCGGTTCGGTGTCGGCCGAACACGGCATCGGCGCGCTGAAGCGCGAACTTCTCGCCGAGGTGAAAGATCCGGTCGCGCTGGAAGTCATGCGTTCAGTGAAGAGCGCGCTCGACCCCAAGGGCACGCTCAATCCGGGCAAAGTGCTCTGAGGCGAGGTATTCCGGGCGCGACATCTGGTCGCGCGGCGATCGTTGCCTCACGTAGGCATGCATTTCTGCATGTCTGCCACGCGGGTCTTCCCGTATTGCGCCGGCAAGCGATCCGACTTATCCAAGACTGGTGAAGCGGTCGTCGCGATCGTTTCACAGCCCTCCTTGGGCGTTTCCTCCCTAGACTTGGGCCGCCGTCAGGCGGCCTTTTTTCTTTTGCGCCCCTGTTCTCTTGAACGGGTCGGCGAGGCGTGCTCTCCATCGGGCGGATCGACCGCCGCCGAGGAGCCCGCCATGACCCGCCTGACCTTCCGCCGCCCCGACGACTGGCACGTCCATTTCCGTGACGGTCCGGCGATGCGGGCGGTGGTGCCGCACACGGCGCGGGCCTTCGGTCGGGCGATCGTCATGCCCAATCTGACGCCGCCGGTGACGACCACCGCGCTCGCCGCCACCTATCGTGATCGGATCCTGGCCGCGGTGCCCGCGGGCGTCGCCTTCGAGCCGCTGATGACCGCCTATCTCACCGACGACAGCGACGGCGCCGACATCGTCGCCGGCCACGCGGCGGGCGTCATCACCGCGGTGAAGCTCTATCCGGCGCATGCCACGACCAACTCGCACTTCGGCGTCACCTCGATGGCCAAGGTCGCGCCGGTGCTGGCGGCGATGGAGAAGGCCGGCGTACCGCTCCTCGTCCACGGCGAGGTGACGCGGGCCGACGTCGACGTCTTCGATCGCGAGGCGCGTTTCGTCGACGAGGTCCTGCCGGGCGTGCTGAAGGATTTCCCCGGCCTCAAGGTCGTGCTCGAACACGTCACCACCGCCGAGGGCGTCGACATCGTCAAGGCGCATGCCGGCCGCATGGCGGGCACGATCACGCCGCAGCATCTGCTCTACGACCGCAACGAGCTCTTCCGTGGCGGTGTGCGCCCGCACATGTACTGCCTGCCGATCCTCAAGCGCGCGACCCACAAGGCGGCGCTGCGCAGGGCGGCGACCGCCGGCGACGGGCTCTTCTTCCTCGGCACCGACACCGCGCCGCACCTGCGTCATCTGAAAGAAGCCGCCTGCGGCTGTGCCGGCGTCTTCTCCTCCCCGACCGCGATCGAGGCCTATCTCAAGGTCTTCGAGGAGGAGGGCGCCCTCGACCGCTTCGAGACCTTCGCCTCGCTCGCCGGCCCGGCCTTCTACGGTCTCGCCGCCAACGAGGAACGGGTGACCTGGGAGAAGAAGCCGCGGCTCGTCGCCGAGGCGGTCGAAGTCGAGGGCCTCGGCGAGATCGTCACGCTGTTCGGCGGCGAGACGGTCGACTGGTCGCCCGTCGCCTGAGATCGGCGGAAACGGCCGGGCGACCACCCGAGCCATGCGTCCGGTGTTTCCCTTCCTCGCCGAAGGTCGGGGTCACGACGCGTCCGTCGGGCGATAGGATCGCGACGAAGCACGAAGCACGAAGCGGCAAAGGCCGCGACCCAGGGAGACGAGACGCATGACCGAGATGACCAACCGCACCTACGACGAGATCGCCATCGGCGAGACGGCGGAGGTGACCCGCGAGGTCACCCGCGACGACATCGCGCTCTTCGCCGCGGTATCGGGCGACGTCAATCCGGCCCATCTCGACGAGGCCTATGCGGCCGGCACGCGGTTCAAGGGCGTCATCATGCACGGCATGTGGTCGGGCGCGATCGTCTCGCGCCTGCTCGGCGTCCAGCTGCCGGGACCCGGCACGATCTATCTGTCGCAGTCGCTCGCCTTCAAGCGCCCGGTCACCCCCGGCGACCGCATCACCTTCAAGGTGACGGCGAAGGAGAAGCGCGACGACAAGAAGATCGTCGTCTTCGACTGCGTCGCCACCAATCAGGACGGCAAGGCCGTGGTCGAGGGCGAGGCCGTGGTCATCGCGCCGACCGAAAAGCTGGTGCTCGCCAAGCCGGAGGCGCCGGTGGTGACCGTCGCCACCGGCGGAGCGGCGGCAGCGACCTACGTGCCGCGGTGAATCCATTCTCGGAGGCGAGACCATGCGCAGAACCGAACTCGATCTGATGCTCGCCGGCGTGATCGGCGCGGCCGGCGTCGCCGACGCCGCGCTGTCGGCCCACGTCACGGCGGGCGGGCCGCTCGCCCAGGCGGCGGAGATCATGATGATCCACGCAGCCGCCATCGTCGGCCTCGTCGCCTATCGGCGCGGCGTCGTCGGGGCGCCGACGGCGGTCGGCAAGATCGCCCTGACGATGGGCCTCGCCGCCGCGCTCTTCGGCGCCGACGTGACGCTCTTCTCCTTCTCCGGCGCCCATCTCTTCCCGATGGCGGCGCCGATCGGCGGGTCGATCCTGATCCTCTCGTGGCTCGCCCTCTCGGTGCTGGTGGTGGTCGAGCGGTTGCGCCACGGCGAGCCGCCGACCTGATCGGGCGCGCGATTTCCTCCGCCGAAGGACCGATTGCAGTGCAACATGGGCTCGCGTAGGGTCCTGCCCGCTTCAATCCATTAGATCGGATTTCCGGGGAGATCTTCCATGACCATCCGTCCGCGTCGCAGCGTCCTCTACATGCCCGGTTCGAACGCGCGTGCGCTCGAGAAGGCCAAGACGCTGGCGACCGACGCCGTCATCCTCGACCTCGAGGATTCCGTCGCCCCCGACGCCAAGCTCACGGCGCGCGAGCAGGTGGCGGCGATCGTGAAGGGCGGCGGCTTCGGCTCACGCGAGGTGGTCGTCCGCGTCAACGGGCTCGCCGGTCCCTGGGGTCGCGACGATCTCGCTGCGGCCGTCGCGGTGGCGCCCGACGCCATCCTGATCCCCAAGGTGTCGAAGGCCGAGGACGTGTTCGAGGCGGTCGCCGAGCTCGACCGGCTCGGCGCGCCCGAGAGCGTCAAGATCTGGGCGATGTTCGAGACCCCGCTGGCGGTGCTGAACGCCCGCGAGATCGCCGCGGCCGCGAGCGTGAAGGAAGGCCGTCGCCTGACGGTCTTCGTCCTCGGCACCAACGATCTCGCCAAGGAGACGCGCGCCCGCTTCGTGCCCGGCCGCACCACCATGCTGCCGTGGCTGACGACGGCCATCGCCGCCGGTCGCGCCTTCGGCCTCGACGTCATCGACGGCGTCTACAACAACCTCGCGGACGCCGAAGGCTTCGCGGCCGAATGCGCCCAGGGCCGCGATCTCGGCATGGACGGCAAGACGCTGATCCACCCGAACCAGCTCGAGGTCGCCAACGCCACCTTCTCACCGTCCGAGGCGGAAGTGGAGGCCGCGCGCAAGATTCTCGCCGCCTTCGCGCTGCCGGAAAACGCCTCCAAGGGCGTGATCTCACTGGACGGACGGATGGTCGAGCGGCTTCATGCCGAGATGGCCGAACGCGTCGTCGCCATCGCCGACGCCATCGCCGCCAAGGCTTGAGGGTTCCCATGAAGCTCTACCGCTATCTCACCGGTCCCGACGACAGCGCCTTCTGCAAGCGCGTCTCCGCCGCCCTCAACAAGGGCTGGCAGCTGGCGGGCAATCCGACGCTGACCTTCGACGCGGTGCAGGGGCGGGTGATCTGCGGCCAGGCGATCGTCAAGGACGTGCCGGGCGTCGCCTGGAACGACGACGTGACGCTGTCGGACTGGTGAGCGGGAAAAGATACCCGAGACATGCACGGGGCGGCCTCTGGGCCGCCCTCGTCGTTTCGGGGAGGGCGGATCCGCCGGAGCACCGCCGCCGCCGCGAGAGAGCCGTCTCAGCCGATCTCGCGCGCCGCCTCGGCGACCAGGATCGGCACGCCGTCGCGGATCGGATAGGCGAGCTTGGCGACCGGCGAGATCAGCTCCTGCGCCGCCTCGTCGTATTCCAGCCGCCCCTTGGTCAGCGGGCAGACCAGCAGTTCGAGCAGTTTGGGATCGATCCGGCCGCGCCGGCGATCCTCGGGCTGGAACGCGTCGCTCATCGCGCGGTCTCCCTCATTGCAATGGGCCGACCGGCGTGCCGGCGCCACCGAGCGAGCGCTCGGTGATGGCGACCAGCAGGTTCGCCCGCTCCGCCACCGTGGTGGCCTCCAGCAGCGCCTGCTTCTCGCGCGGGCCGCAGGGCGACATCATCGCCAACCCGTCGACCAGTGCCTCGTTGCCGGCTTCCGAGAAGGTCGAACGGTCGATCTGCGGCGCATTGGCCTCGAGCCAGGCGTCGAGTGCCGACAGCACCGCCTCGCGATCCACCCGGTCCTCGCCGAGCCCCGGCTCGAAGTCGGCGGCGAAGGGCGCGGTGTCGAAGCGGCAGAGCCGATAGGGCGTGGTCGTCGACAGTTCCTCGACGATCGCGAAACGGGCGACACCGGTCAGTCCGATCGTCAGCCGCCCGTCGCCGGTCTCGCCCCACTGGGTGATGCGGCCGACGCAACCGACCTGCTCCAACGGCGGCCGCGACGCCACGGTGACACGCCCGGCGTCGACCTTCGGCTGGATCATGCCGATCAGCCGGTGGCCGGCGAGCGCCGCCTCGATCATGGCGAGATAGCGCGGCTCGAAGATCATCAGCGGCAGCACCCGCCGCGGCAGCAGCAGGGCGCCGGCGAGCGGAAACACCGGCAGCACCGCGGGCAGATCGCCCGGACCGTCGTAGACCTCGTTGCCGGCGCGCGTCATCGGCCCGTCCTCAGGAGAAGAGAACCGAGGACAGTCGCCGACGCCCGTAGAGCGTCGCCGGATCCTTGGGGCCCCAGGCGTCGAAGAAGGTGAGGAGCTGCCGGCGCGCGCCGTCGTCGTTCCAGGTGCGGTCCTTGCGGAAGATCTGGATCAGGTGGTCGACCGCCTCGTTGGGATGGCCCTTGGCGGCGAGCAGCAGGGCGAGGTCGAAGCGAGCCTGATGATCGTCGGGATCGCGGGTGATCCGCGCCTCGAGCTCGGCGGCGTCGCCCAGGCTCGCGGTCTGCTCGGCGACCGCGATGCGCGCCTCGAGCGCCGCGACGCGCGGGTCCTTGGCGGCGGCCGGCGGCAGGGTGGCGAGGATCTGCTTCGCCTCGTCGATCTCGCCGGCGTCGACGCAGACGCCCGCCAGCCCGAGGGCCGCGTCGAGGTTCTCCGGGTCCTGCTGCAGGACGGCGGCGAAATACTGCGACGCCGTCTGCAGATCGCCGGCGGCGGCGGCGGTCACGGCCTCCGCGATCAGCTGATCGACCGGCGAGGGCGCCGCGCCGGCGGTCAGCTTGTCGACGAAGGCCTTGATCTGGCTCTCCGGCACTGCGCCCATGAAGGCATCGACCGGCTGGCCGCCCTTGAAGGCGACCACCGCCGGGATCGAGCGGATGCCCATCTGCCCCGCCACTTCCGGGTGGTGGTCGATGTTCATCTTGACGAGCTTCACCTTGCCCTTGGTCGCCCTGACCACCTTCTCGATCGCCGGGGCGAGCTGCTTGCACGGGCCGCACCACTCCGCCCAGAAGTCGACCAGCACCGGGACCTCCATCGAGGCGTCGATGACGTCCTTGACGAAGTCGCGGGTGGTGGTCTCGCGCACCGTGTCGTCACCGCCGACGGCCGACGCCTGGGCGGGCTTGGCCGTGAGGCCGGGGGAGAAGGTGAAGCTGGGACCGGACATGGCGGGCTTTCTCGGGACGGGCCGGTCGCACCGCGACGCGCGGGACCGGCGGATGGATCTTCGGCACTCAACATGGTGCGATCGGCGGCGTTCCGCAACGCCTCGCCCACACGGCGAGGGCGCCCGCGTCAGTCTTCCGCAGCGATCTTGCCGTCCGACACGGTGACCACCAGCGCCGGATGGCCCTCGGCCTCGAGGAAGTGGAGGAAGTCCTCGCGTCGGATCGCCGTCGTGGCGGTGTTCTCCAACGGATGGAAGTTGAGGATCTCGTGCTGGAGCATCGGCGCATCGACCACCACGGTGACGACCCGCTCGACGTCGTTGACGATGCCGAAGGGGGTCACCGAGCCGGGTGTGACGCCGAGCAGCTCCATCATCGGCTCCGGCTTGCAGAAGGTGACGCGGCCCGAGGCGCCGATCTTCTCGGAGATCGCCTTGAGGTCGATCGCCGCGTCGCCCTCGGCAGTGACGAGGAAGATCCGCCCCTTCTTGTCCTTGATGAAGAGGTTCTTGCTGTGGCCGCCCGGCAGCGCCGCCTTGATCGCGTGGCTCTCGGCCACGGTGAAGACGGCGGGATGATCGTGGGTCGTCGTCTCGATCCCGAGCGCGGCGAGGCGGTCGAGGAGGTCGGCGCGGGAGAGCGGCATGACAGGGGTCCGAACATCGTCGTTGGCGGGTGGCCGGACCTTACGGGAAGCCCCGCCGCGCTGGCAAGGCGGCCGCGCGCGCGACGGTGATGCATCCCCCCACCCCTCGCCGCCCGTCGACGGCGCGAAATCGCCCCGCGCGCGGCCCGTCGCGCAATTTGCCGGCGCATCAGACATCCCATTGAATTCGCTGGCATTTGATTTCAGCGACCCTGTGGAAAACGCTTTCCCGGGCGATCTTCCGAAAAAAGGGGGTTGCCATGTGCCTCGGGCTTTGGCATAGAGGCGCCCGTCCGGCGGCGACGTCGGACATACCCTAAGGATGCGGGTGTAGCTCAGGGGTAGAGCACAACCTTGCCAAGGTTGGGGTCGAGGGTTCAAATCCCTTCGCCCGCTCCAATTTCCCTCTTCGAGAGAGGGAATGTCGACAAGGCCGCCTTCGGGCGGCCTTCGTCGTTTCAGGGCCCTGCCGAGGCGCGATCCGGCGAACTCACGTCGCGAAGACCGCGTCGAAGTCGGCGAAGCCCTTGATCTCGATCGGATTGCCCGACGGATCGCGGAAGAACATCGTCCGCTGCTCGCCCGGTTCGCCGGGGAAGCGGATGAAGGGCTCGATGTCGAAGACGACGCCCGCGGCCTGCAGCCGGTCGGCGATCACCAGCCAGTCGTCGAGACCGAGCACCAGCCCCAGATGCGGCATCGCCACCATGTGGTCGCCGACCCGGCCGGTGTGGGTCACCGCGAAGGGCCGGCCGAGATGCAGCGAGATCTGGTGGCCGAAGAAGTCGAAGTCGACCCAGGTGTCGGTCGATCGCCCCTCGCGACAGCCGAGAATGCCGCCGTAGAAGTCGCGCGCCGCGTCGAGATCGGTGACGTGATAGGCGAGATGGAAGAGCGACTTCATCGGCGAACCTCCGTGCGGTCGACCGGGCCGGGCAGAAATCATGGCACGACGGACGCGACCGCGCGAGAGGGGCTCGCCGTCACAGGCTCGCAGCGGCCGCCTTCGCCGCCTCGAACTCGCCGACCAGCCGGGCGCAGAGCTCGGCGGTCGTCGGCACGTCGGCGATCGAACCGACGCCCTGGCCGGCCGACCACACGGTCTTCCAGGCCTTGGCCTCGTTGTTCATGTCCATCTGGGAATGGGGCGGCAGATTGTCGGGGTCGAGCCCGGCGGCGACGATCGACGGCCGCAGGAAATTGGCGTTCACGCCGCTGATCGCGGACGTATAGACGATGTCGGAGGCCTTGGCGCCGACGATCATCTGCTTGAAGCCCTCCGGCGCCATGCTCTCCTTCGTCGCGATGAAGCGAGTGCCGAGATAGGCGAGATCCGCCCCCATCAGCCGCGCCGCGGCGATCTGCGCGCCGTCCGAGATCGCCCCGCCGAGCACGATCGTGCCGTCGAAGACCGAGCGGATCTCGCGCAGCAGCGCGAAGGGGCTGAGCGTGCCGCCGTGGCCGCCGGCGCCGGCCGCCACCGCGATGATGCCGTCGACGCCGGCCTCCGCCGCCTTCTCGGCATGGCGCCGGCCGATCACGTCGTGGAAGACGAGACCGCCGTAGGAATGGACCGCGTCGACCACGTCCTTCACCGCGCCGAGCGAGGTGATGACCAGCGGAACCTTGCGCCTGACCGTCGTCTCGAGGTCGGCCTTCAGCCGCACGTTGGAGCCGTGGACGATGAGATTGACGCCGAAAGGAGCGCTCGTCGCGTCGAGCCCGCTCTCGATGGCGTCGAGCCACGCCTCGTAGCCCTCGCCGGTGCGCTGGTTCAGCGCCGGAAACGTGCCGACGAGCCCGGCGCGACAGGCCTCGACCACCAGATCGGGGCCCGACACCAGGAACATCGGCGAGACGATCGCCGGCAGACGCAGACGGCCCGAAAAGGCGGCGGGCAAGGGCATGTGTCGATCTCCTCCGTGCCGCGCCGACCCCCGCCGGCGCGTTTTTCGGGAGACTGACATCGCCTCGCCCTTTACGCAATCAGATTTACCAATACGGCATGTTGGTATCGCCGCCACGGTGCGATTCGCACGACACCGCGCCACCGGCGGAAGCTCTCCGCCTCCGAGCGCATGCCGAAGCCACAGGTGACGAAGGACGCCGCGTCGATCCGGCCGTGACCGGACGATGGCCTCCCGGAAGGGATTCGAACCCCTGACCTACGGTTTAGGAAACCGTTGCTCTATCCTGCTGAGCTACCGGGAGGTCTCGTGCCGCGGTGCGCGGGGCCGAACGTCGCCGCATCGACCCTCGCGTCTCGACGCGGGTCGAATAGCATGTTTCGTTCGATGGTGCAGCAGGAACGATGCCGCCGATGTCGCCCTTCCCGACGAACCCGTACCGACGCCGCCGCCCCCTCGCCGGGTGGACGGTGCGGCTCGTCGCGACGGTACTCTGCGCCCTCCTCGTCGCTCCGGAGACGGGCGTTGCCGACGAGGCGCTCTGCCTCGACGGCCCGCGCGAACGGGTCCGGGCCGCAACCGTCCTCGCCGGTGACGAGATCCGCCTCGCCGATGGGCGCGTCCTGCGCTTCGCCGGCGCCGAGGCGCCGCGCCCGCCGCTCTCCGACACCCGGCCCGCCACGCGCACGACCGCCCTCCGCCTCGCCGCCGAGGCGACCGCGGCGCTCGCCGCACGGGTCGAAGGACGCGATCTCGAGGTCCTCGAGATCGGCGAAGATCGTTGGGGGCGACGGCTCGGCCATCTTGTCGACATCTCTGCCGGGCAATGGATCGATGGCGACCTCGTTTCGGACGGCCGGTTGCGCGTGATGCCGATCGCCGACGACGGCACCTGCGCCGCTGCGCTCCTCGTCCGAGAGGACGCGGCCCGCGCGGTCGGGCGCGGTCTGTGGGGCGAATCGCTCTTCGCGGTGCGTCCCGCCGACCACGCTCTGATCGAACGGGTCGGGGACGGCGTCGTGGTGGAAGGCACCGTGCGGTCGGTCGGCCGGTCGCGCGGACGGACATGGCTGAACTTCGGCGAAGACATCGCGCGTGACTTCGCCGTGGTCATGAACGATAACGACCGGAGCCGGTTCGAGCGCGCAGGGCTCGTTCTCGACGACCTGAAGGGGCGTCGGGTCCGCGTCAGGGGCCTTCTCGGCCGCCGTGCCGAGGCTCCGCGGATGACGATCGACGATCCGATGGCGATCGAACGCCTCGGGAGGTGAGGGTGTTGAGGAAGTCCGTCGCCGTAGCTCAGACGAGGCATCGCGCCGTCCGCGCCGCATCCGCGGCACGGAACGCCGTCGCGCTCGTGCTGGTGGCGGCGCTCGCCGGCTGCGGTTCGGTCGGCATGCGCGACGAGATGATCTCGCAACCCGGCCGCCCGCTGATCGACAAGAGCCTCACCGCCCAGAAGTCCGATCCCGAACACGATCGCATCGTCGCCTCCTACGGCGGGCTCTACGACGACCCGGCCGCCGCCCAGGCGGTGGCGCGTGCCGTCGGCCGCCTCGTCGCGGCGTCGGACGATCCGGCCCAGTCCTACCGCATCACCATCCTGAACTCGCAGGCGATCAACGCCTTCGCCCTGCCGAGCGGCAATCTCTACGTGACGCGCGGCCTCCTGGCGCTCGCCGACGACACCTCGGAAGTCGCCGCGGTGATCGCCCACGAGATGGCCCACGTCACCACCCGCCACGCCGCCGCCCGCGCCCGTCGCGCCGAGGCGGCGAGCGAGGTCAACCGCGTCGTCGCCAACGTCATGCAGGATCAGGACGCCCAGCGCCTCGCGCTCGCCTCGACCCAGCTGTCGCTCGCCCGGTTCAGCCAGGTGCAGGAGCTCGAGGCCGACGCCATCGGTATCCGCACCCTCGCCAAGGCCGGTTTCGACCCCTTCGCCTCGTCGCGCTTCCTGTCGTCGATGGCGCGCTTCGCCGACTACCGCACCATGCGCGGCGCGGCGGCGGCCTCGCGCAATCCCGACTTCCTGTCGAGCCACCCCTCGACGCCCGAGCGCATCGCCTTCGCCGTCCGCGCCGCCCGCGAGATCGGCGCGCCGGGCATCGGCGAGCAGGAGAAGGACCAGTATCTGCTCGGCCTCGACGGTATGGTCTTCGGCGACGACCCGACCGAAGGCTTCGTCCGTGGTCGTGCCTTCCTGCACAAGGGCCTGGGCATCCAGTTCACCGTGCCGCAGGGCTACGTGCTGGAGAACACCACCAAGGCGGTGCTCGGCACCGACCAGACCGGCACCGCCATGCGCTTCGACGGCGTCGCGCTGGCGCCCGAGACCTCGCTGGTCGACTATCTCGGCACCGGCTGGGTCAACGGGCTCGAGACGGCGTCGATCAAGGTGTCGAACGTCGGCGAGTTCCCGACCGCGGTCGCCACCGCCCGTGCCGACGGCTGGATCTTCCAGATCGGCCTGCTGCGCAAGGGCCAGACGGTGTTCCGCTTCATCTTCGCCGCCCAGGAGGGTCAGGCGAACCTGGAGACGGCGCTCGCCGAGAGCATGGCGAACTTCCGCAAGCTGACGCCCGAGGAATCGGCACGACTGCGCCCGCTCCACCTGCGGGTGATCCGGGTCAAGGCGGGCGACACGGTCGAGCATCTCGCCGAGCAGATGAGCGGCGTCGATCGCAAGATCGAGCTCTTCCGCATCCTCAACGGCCTCGGCTCGAACGATGCGCCGGAGGTCGGCCGTCTGGTCAAGGTCGTCAGCGAATCCTGACGCCGCCCGTCGGTTCCCGCCGCCGACGTGCGAAGGCCGGAGGCGTTCCCGCCCCCGGCCCGAGGTCTTTCGTCGATCGTTCGCGCGAAGCGCCTCACACGAAGGCGGCGCGGTCGGGATCGCGGGCGAGCAGGGCCGCCTTCAGCTTCTCCAGCGCACGCGCCTCGATCTGGCGCACACGTTCCTTCGAGATGCCGAGCCGCCGCCCGATGGTCTCGAGCGTCTCGCCTTCCTCGCGCAGGCGGCGTTCGCGCACGATCGTCAGTTCGCGCTCGTCGAGCACGCCGAGCGCGTCGGTGAGCCAGACCGTGCGGCGGTCGCCGTCGATCGTCTCCTCGACCGTCTCGTCGACCGCCGGCGCTCCGGAGGCGAGCGAATCCTGCCGCTCGGCGCCGTCCTCCTCGCGATCGAAGGCGGGCGCATTGAGCGAAGTGTCGGGGCCGGAGAGCCGCGCCGCCATCGCCTCGACGTCGGCCAGCGACACGCCGAGTTCCTCGGCGATCTCGCGATGCAGCGCCGCCTCGCCGATGTCACCCTTCTCGGCCATGAGCCGGGCGCGGATGCGGCGCAGGTTGAAGAACAGCGCCTTCTGGTTCGACGAGGTGCCGCCGCGCACGATCGACCAGTTGCGCAGCACGTGGTCCTGGATCGCCGCGCGGATCCACCACGCCGCATAGGTCGAGAAACGCACGTCGCGTTCCGGCTCGAAACGGGAAGCCGCCTCGAGCAGGCCGACATTGCCTTCCTGCACCAGATCGGAGTGATTGAGGCCGTAGCGGCGGAACTTCGCCGCCATGGCGATCACCAGACGCATGTGCGACGCGGTCAGGCGATGGAGCGCCACCTCGTCGCCGTGCTCGCGCCAGCGGATCGCCAGCTGACGCTCTTCCTCGCGTTCGAGGAAGGGTGCGTCCATGGCCGCCCTGACCAGGCGGCGTCGCTCGCTCGTCGCATACGCCATGCCCATCGCTCCTCTCGCCTCGGCTCATCGCTATCGACCGAACCGATCGTCATTGGATGAACAATAGATAACATCGATATCGATGCGGCGGGATAGGTATATTGCCGGTGGCAATGCATGCCGTCCATGCGATTCGCGAATGCCTCGCAATGACGTGAACACCCGTGACGCCGCTCGATCGGCCTCCTTCCGGTCCCTTTCCGACCCTGGAGACGAAAAAAGGGGCCGATCGCTCGGCCCCTCGCTGAATTCCCGGCGGTGAAGCGACCGATCAGGCCGCCTCTTCCTGCTCGTCTTCCATGGCGAAGTCGGCTTCGGTGTCGGCTTCCGCCTCGGCACCGGCCTCGTCGGCCTTGACGACGCGACGCGGGTTCTTCTGCAGATTGGCTTCGATCTGACGGACCGCCTCGGTCTCCGAGATGCGGTCGACGGCGGCGACTTCACGCGCCATGCGGTCGAGGGCCGCCTCGTAGAGCTGGCGCTCGGAATAGGACTGCTCGGGCTGGGTGTCGGCGCGATAGAGGTCGCGGACCACCTCGGCGATGGCGACGAGATCGCCGGAGTTGATCTTGGCCTCGTATTCCTGCGCGCGGCGCGACCACATGGTGCGCTTCACCCGGGCACGACCCTTCACCGTCTCGAGCGCCTTCTTGACCACCGCGGTCTCGGACAGCTTGCGCATGCCGACGGCGGCGATCTTGGACACCGGGACGCGGAGCGTCATCTTGTCCTTCTCGAAGGAGATGACGAAGAGCTCCAGCTTGTAACCGGCGATCTCCTGTTCCTCGATCGAGGTGATCTGGCCGACACCATGGGCCGGGTAGACGATGTGCTCGCCGGCCTTGAATCCGTTGCGGGTCTGGGACGTCTTCTTGATGGGGGTGGTGGCCATACGCCCGATACTCCTGGTCTATCGGCCCCGCTCGGGGCTCGAAGAAACGACGTCGCACCATCCGATGCGGACGCGAGGCGCGTCGCGATCGGATCGTCGCGGACACGTCCACCGCCCCGAGAACACCGGGGCCCGATGGACGCGATCACTCGATTGTCAGCCGGTTCGTCGTATGCTCTCCCGCCCGATCGTCGGGTGCGGAGCGAAGAAATCCTTCGTCTCGGTCGAGGGGCGGCGGGAGGCCGTCACGGTCCGAGACCAATCGATGATCCTGACGATCATTCGGGGAGCTCCGCTGGGGAGAAGCCGGTGGGAAAACGACTGAGGGATATTGCATACCACAAAATCCCCGATCATGAAAGCGGTACGATCGCCCGACTCGCGTGCCGGGCGAATCGTTCCTTCGAGCAAATCCTCGATCTCTCGACGAATTGAAGGTTTTCCGCCGTCCGCGTCCCGCGACGACGTCGCTTTCGCATGTGCGAACGGCGGCCCCTCGCGGGACCGCCGTCGAACGATTCGTCGAACCGAGACGTTTCGACGCACCCCGTCGGGCGCACCCGCCCGCGTCCCGTGCCGCCGCTCGTCTCGGATCTCGGCGAGGTCGCCCTCGCCGGGCGATGTCTCGAGTCAGTCGCCCTCGCCGGGCAGATTCTTCGTTCAGTCGCCCTCGCCGGGCTCCGGCGAGAAGAACTTCTCGAGCTTGCCGGTCTGGCCGTCGAAATCCTTGGCGTCCGGCGCGTGGTCGCGCTTGGAGGTCAGGTTCGGCCACTTCTGGGCAAATTCCGAGTTGAGGGCGAGCCACTTGTCGAGGCCGCTCTCGGTATCCGGCTTGATCGCCTCGGCCGGGCACTCGGGTTCGCAGACGCCGCAGTCGATGCACTCGTCGGGGTGAATGACGAGCATGTTCTCGCCTTCATAGAAGCAGTCGACCGGGCAGACCTCGACGCAGTCGGTGTACTTGCACTTGATGCAGTTGTCGGTGACCACGTAGGTCATGTCGCAATCCTCTCGGGCTCGAAGGCTCCGGCGCGGGCCGGCGGAGCGCTCCTCGGGCTGGAACGCTTCGAAGTTGCTCTCGCGATCGGGGTTAGCCGAGGTCGCGCCTTCGTGCAAGCATGCGATCGTCGGGAAGGGCGAACTTCGCGCGCGCCGTCAGCCCTCGTCACCGTCGATCAGCCGATCGATCGCCCGGCGCTCGCGCTTGGTCGGCCGACCGGCGCCCGCCTCGCGCGTGCCCAGGGCGACGCTCTCCACCTGCGGTTCGCGCGGCGGAGGCGGCGGGCTCAGATCTTCGTAGAGGCGGCTCGCCACCTCGGCCGAGCCGCGGTGGTCGACGAAACCGAGGATCCTCAGCACGCGGACGCGGCCGGGCAGCGTCACCGTCAGCACCTGGCCGGCCTTGACCACCGCCCCCGCCTTGGTCTCGCGTGCGCGATCGACGCGGACGTGTCCGCCCTCGACCAGCGCCTTGGCGAACTCGCGCGTCTTCACCACGCGGGCATGCCAGATCCAACGGTCGATGCGCTGCCGATCGTGTTCCATGTACGGTCCCTGAAGGGTCGCGCCCGCCCGCTCGTCGCGGGCGTGGCGTCACTTCTTCTTGTCGCCCGGGCCCTTCTGCTCGAGCTCGGCCTTGAGGGCGAGGAGCTTGGCGAAGGGCGAATTGGGATCGAGCGGCTTCTCCGGCCGCGCCTCGCGCTGCGGACGATGGTCGTCGCGGCGCTGCGGACGATCGCCACGGCCCTGCTCGGGACGGCCGCGACCGCCCTCGGGACGCGGACCGCGCGGCCGATCGCCGCCCTCGCGGTTCTGGAAGCCGCCTTCGCGATTTTGGAAGCCGCCTTCGCGGGGACGACGCGGGCCACCGCCCTCGCCGCCTTCGCGACGATCACCGTCGCGGCGCGGACCGCCGCGCTGGCCCTGGTGACCATGGCCGCGATGATGATGCTCGCCGCGCTCGAACCGACCCGGACGCCAGACGTCCACCTCGACCTCGACGGTCTCGACCACCGCTTCGACGACCGGAGCCGCCTCGACCACCTCGGCAGCCTCGGCCGGCGCCTCCTCGACGACCGGCGCTTCGGCCGGAGCTTCTTCGGCGACGGCCTCGATCACCGGGGTCTCGACGACGTCGGTCTCGGCAACGGCCTCGACGCTCTCCGCCGGCGCCTCGACCGAGGCTTCCTCGACCGGCGCGTCCGCTGCGACTTCGACCGGAGCCGCCGCTTCGGCGGCCGCAGCCGCGACGGGCGCGGCGACGGTCTTGGTGACCTTGCGCTTCTCGACGCGATAGCCGAGCGACTTCAGCACCGAGGCGAAGTCCTCGCCCGAGCAGCCGAGCAGCGACGTCATCGCCACCGTCACGGTGAAGGCACCGCCGCCGGCGAGCGCGCCGTCGGGCGGCGTCACGGTCGGGTCGAGCGGCTTCCAGGCGATCAGCGGACGGATGATGTCGGCGAGGCGCTCGAGAATGTCGATGCGCACCGCGCGCTCGCCGCAGACCCGGAAACCGGCGATGCGATAGAGCTGCTTGGGGATCGTCTTGTCGACCGGGATCGAGGTGCGACCCGAGGCCGAGAGATGGTTGAGGTCGACCGCCGAATGGGTGTCGACGTCCGGATTGGCGAGCGCCCACAACCGCGCCACCAGCGCCGACGGCGCCGGCTTCAGGAGCGCCGGCACGAAGATGTGATAGGCGCCGAAGCGGATGCCGTACTTGCGCAAGCTGGCGCGCATCGTCTGGTCGAGCGCCTTGACGTCCTCGGCGATCTGCGACCGCTCGATCACGCCGAGCGCCTCGACGACGCGGAAGGCGACGCCCTTGCCGATGCCGTCGACGTCCGCCGCGTCGCGCAGGTCGATCAGCGGCTTCAGGAGATTGGTGATCTGGGCGCCGATCCACAGTTCGAGCCGTGCCTGCACCTTGTCGCGGGCCGGGCCGGTCAGTTGCTCGTCGGCGAGCAGGATGACGGCGGGCTTCAAGGCGTCGGCGCCCGGTGCGAGCTTGGCGACCGCGTCGCCCAGCCAGCGGATCGAACCGTCGGCGGCGAGTGCGAACTCGCCGTCGCCGCCGCGACCGAGCTTCTCGGCCCGCGCCTCGATCTCACCGGCGAGCGCCTTGGCGGCGGCGTTGCGCAGTGCGCGGGCGTCCTCGCCCTCGGCGCTGGCGTCTGCGACGAAGCGGAACCCCTGGAGGTGTCCGACGCGATGGCCCTCGACGATCACGTCGCCACCGTTGGAGATCTCGGCTTCGATCATGGCATTCTCTCTCAGGCGTCTCATCAGGACGGAAGTGCGCCGATCCACGAAACGCCGGGTCAGGCTCTCGTGCAGGGCATCGGAAAGTCGATCCTCGATCGCGCGCGTCTTGTCGCGCCAATGGACGGGGTCCGTCAACCAGTCGGGACGATTGGCGACGAAGGTCCATGTGCGCACATGCGCGATTCGGGCCGACAGAGTATCGATGTCCCCGTCGATCCGATCCGCCTCGGCGAGCTGCCGGGCGAACCAGTCGGAGGGGATGGTGCCCTTTTCGACGAGGAATCGAAAGAGGGTCGCGACCAGATCGGCATGATTGGCGGGCGCGATCTTGCGATAATCGGGCACCTGCGCCACGTCCCACAACAGCGCCACGCGTTCGCGGCCCTGCGCCAGACGCATGACGTCGGCATCGCGCACCGCCAGATCCAGCGCCCGCTGGTCGTCCGCCTCCGGCGCCCGCGTCAGGCCTTCCTCACGCGGCGCCTGATCGAGACTGCGCCGCAATGCCGCGATCGACGCGAAGTCGAGCGCCGGATTGCGCCACTGGAAACGCTGCAGCGCGTTGAAGCGATGGGCCTCGAGCTGTTCGACCAGCTCGTCCGGCAACGGATCGACCCGCCCCGTCACCCCGAAGGTGCCGTCGCGCAGATGTCGCCCGGCGCGGCCGGCGATCTGGCCGAACTCCGCCGCCGTCAGGCTGCGATACTGCCAGCCGTCGAACTTGCGGGAGCCGGCGAAGGCGACGTGATCGACGTCGAGATTGAGCCCCATGCCGATCGCGTCGGTGGCGACCAGAATGTCGACGTCGCCCGACTGGAAGAGCTCGACCTGGGCGTTGCGGGTGCGGGGGGAAAGCGCGCCCATCACCACCGCCGCACCGCCCCTCTGGCGACGGATCAGCTCGGCGATGCCGTAGACCTCCTCGGCCGAGAAGGCGACGACCGCGGTGCGGGCGGGCAGACGCAGGAGCTTCTTCGAGCCGGCATAGGTCAGCAGCGACATGCGCGGCCGCGACACCACGATCAGGCCCGGCACCAGCTTCTCGAGCAGATCGCGCGCCGTGGCGGCCCCCAGCAGCAGCGTCTCGTTCTTGCCGCGCAGATTGAGGATGCGGTCGGTGAAGACGTGGCCGCGCTCGAGATCGCCGGCGAGCTGCACCTCGTCGATCGCCACGAAGTCGACGTCGGCCGAGCGCGGCATCGCCTCAACGGTCGAGACCCAGTAACGGGCGTGTTTCGGGACGATCTTCTCCTCGCCCGTCACCAGCGCCACGGCATGCTTACCGGCGCGTTCGACCAGCTTGCCGTAGACCTCGCGGGCGAGCAGCCGCAGCGGCAGGCCGATCAGGCCGGTGCGGTTGGCCAGCATCCGCTCGATCGCCATGTGCGTCTTGCCGGTGTTGGTCGGGCCGAGCACGGCCGTGACCGTGCGCGCACGAGCCGAGCGCGGCAATTGAGGCAGCGAGGCGAGGTCGGAGGGACGAGGCGCCGAGGTGGTCGTGTTCACGTGGTCGAACCGGAACGGGTCGCGACGGGCGGATCGGAGAGCGACCCTTAGCACGGGGCTGCGGCGATTGCGCCCCCTTAATCGTTTCCCGCCGACGACGACGCGTCGCCCGACACCTCCGTTCACCCCTCGGCGGCAACCGGAACGAGTCTGGAACGAACCCGGCCCGAATCGCTGACTCGGCCCGATTCCAGTTCCGTTCCCCACGAGATCTGGTGCCGCCGCCCCGCCGCCGCACCAATTTCCGAATCGTCGTCAGAGACTTGGGCGAGAATGATGAACGAACGGCAACCGCTTCGTCCCGTCCCGGGACGGCGCTCGGCAGGACCTGCGAGCCACAACCATCACGAGTCCGCGAGGTCGCCGCGCCGGCGCCGATCCTGGCCCGAACAACGAAAAAGGCCGGGGTCTCCCCCGGCCTCTCGCATGTCCGATGTGGTCGCCCGCAGATCAGTCGAGATCGCGGATGTCGACGAAGCGGCCCTTGATCGCGGCAGCCGCCGCCATGGCGGGGCTCACCAGATGGGTACGGCCCTTGAAGCCCTGACGGCCCTCGAAGTTGCGGTTCGAGGTCGAGGCCGAACGCTCGCCGGGCGACAGCCGGTCGGCGTTCATCGCCAGACACATCGAGCAGCCCGGCTCGCGCCATTCGAAGCCGGCCTCGATGAAGATCTTGTCGAGACCCTCGGCCTCGGCCTGCTCCTTGACGAGGCCCGAGCCCGGCACCGCCAGAGCGCGGACGCCCTCGGCCACCTTGCGGCCCTTGGCGACCGCGGCGGCGGCACGGAAGTCCTCGATGCGGCCGTTGGTGCAGGAGCCGATGAAGACCGTGTCGATCTTGACGTCGGTCATCTTCATGCCCGGCTTCAGATCCATGTACTCGAGCGCGCGCTGCTTGGAGACGCGCTTGGTCTCGTCGGCGATCGCCGCCGGATCCGGGATCGGCTGGTCGATGGCGATGACGTCTTCCGGCGAGGTGCCCCAGGTGACGTTGGGCTTGAGCGTCGACGCGTCGATGTGGATCTCGGCGTCGAACTTCGCGCCCTCGTCCGAGAACAGCGTCTTCCAGTAGGCGACGGCCGCGTCCCACTTCTCGCCCTTGGGCGACTTCGGCTTGCCCTCGAAATAGGCGATGGTCGCGGCGTCCGGCGCGATCAGGCCGGCGCGGGCGCCCGCTTCGATCGACATGTTGCAGACGGTCATGCGGCCCTCGATCGAGAGGTCCATGATCGCGTCGCCGGCATATTCGATGACGTAGCCGGTGCCGCCGGCGGTGCCGAGCCTGCCGATGATGGCGAGCACGATGTCCTTGGCGGTGATGCCCTCCGGCGCCTTGCCGGAGACCAGCACGCGCATGTTCTTGGCCTTGGCCTGGACCAGCGTCTGGGTGGCGAGCACGTGCTCGACCTCCGACGTGCCGATGCCGTGGGCGAGCGCGCCGAAGGCACCGTGGGTCGAGGTGTGGCTGTCGCCGCAGACGATCGTGGTGCCGGGCAGGGTGAAGCCCTGCTCCGGGCCGACGACGTGGCACACGCCCTGACGGATGTCGAAGGCGTCGTAGTACTCGAGGCCGAAGTCGGCGGCGTTGCGGGCGATGGTCGCCACCTGCAGCGCCGATTCCGGATCGTCGATGCCCTTGGAACGGTCGGTGGTCGGCACGTTGTGGTCGACGACCAGCAGCGTCTTCTCCGGCGCGCGGACCTTGCGGCCGGCGACGCGCAGCCCCTCGAAGGCCTGCGGGCTCGTCACTTCGTGGACGAGGTGACGATCGATGTAGATGAGCGAGGTACCGTCCGGCTGGGTGGCGACGACGTGATCGTCCCAGATCTTGTCGTAGAGCGTGCGCGGAGCCATCGGCCGTATCCTTCTCGAGACGGGAAAACGTGGGGGCTCATTTAGAACAGGTCGGGCCGAAGGGAAAGGGCCGAAACGCGCGGCGGCACGGCTCGCGCGCGCCCGAGTGCTTGCAATGGGCGGCGAATGTTGCTATCGACCCGCCCGTCCGGCGTGATCGCCGTCGACGCGGCTTCCGCGTCGCCTTCACGATCACGCGACCGACAGAGGTCGCCGCGGTAGCTCAGCTGGTAGAGCACGTCATTCGTAATGATGGGGTCGGGGGTTCGAATCCCTTCCGCGGCACCACCCACAGGTTGCATAGCTACACATTGCGCGCCATTTTCGCTCGGGAAACCAGCGACTTGGCTCATGTGTGCTGCACATAGCTCGACACTGCGAAACGCGCTAGAATCCGCGAAAATTGGTACCAGAGGTTGTCTGTTACCCGTGGAGCGAGGGCGTTACCCATGTCGCTGTCGGATTTCACAATCAAAAGCGCCGAGCCGAGAGAAAAAGCGTATCGCCTCGCCGACGGTGATGGTCTGTATATTCAAGTTCGACCTAACGGCTCGAAGCTTTGGCAAATGAAATACAGGTATGACTGTAAAGATAACATTCTATCGTTCGGACAATACCCGATAGTCACTTTGCGCGAGGCGCGACAAAAGCGCGACGAGGCACGAACACTTCTGAAGGACGGCATCAGCCCGTCGCAGCAGCGGCAGATGAAAAAGCAGGCGCACCTGAAATCCGCTGCCAACACCTTCAAACTACTCGCCAACGAATATATAGACCGCCTCGTCGACAGGGAAATGGCCGATACGACACTGTCGAAGGTCCGGTGGTTGCTGCATACGGTCGCTGCACCGCTTGCCGATCGCCCGATCCGCGAGATCAACGCAGCGGAAATTCTGCTGCTCTTGCAGAAGGTGGAGAAGACCGGCCGGCGCGAAACGGCGAAGCGCCTGCGTGGCGTCATCGGTGCCGTGTTCCGGCACGCCGTCGTCACGTTGCGGGCGGAGACCGATCCGACTGTCTTCCTGCGCGGCGCACTCTTGCCGCCGAAGACGCAGAACCGAGCGGCGATCACCGACGAGCAGGCGTTCGGTCGCCTGATGCTGTCGATCGACGAATACGACGGCTATCCCTCGCTGAAGGCGGCGCTGCAATTTCTCGCGCTCACCTGCGTTCGGCCGGGAGAGGTGCGCGGCGCTGTGCGTGAAGAGTTCGACCTCGACAAGGCGGTCTGGCGTATCCCCGCGGAGCGCATGAAGATGCGTCATCCGCATGAGGTGCCGTTGTCGAAGCAGGCGCTCGCGGTGCTGGACGAGGTGTGGCCATACTCCGAACATGCGTCGCTGGTGTTCCCCTCGATCCGATCGAATCGTCGCCCGCTCTCGGAAAACTCCATGAACGCCGCGCTGCGCCGCCTCGGCTACACCAAGGATGAGGTGACGGCCCACGGCTTCCGCGCCACGGCGAGCACGATATTGAACAGCCGCGGCTACGACTCCGACGTCATCGAAGCCGTCTTGGCGCACCAGGATCGAAACACGGTGCGCCGCGCCTACAACCGCTCGAAATACTGGCCGCAGCGCGTGGCGCTGATGCAGGACTGGGCCGACCTGCTCGACGAGTTGAAGCGA
Source organism: Pinisolibacter sp. DMC19 (assembly GCF_056313985.1). NCBI lineage: Bacteria > Pseudomonadati > Pseudomonadota > Alphaproteobacteria > Hyphomicrobiales > Ancalomicrobiaceae > Pinisolibacter > Pinisolibacter sp. DMC19. Next base: position 360,783 of record NZ_JBQUZF010000005.1, read on the forward strand.
GAGAAGCCGGTCGAGCGACGTGGTGGTCGGGGTCGGTAGCGGCTGCGCGTTGACGGGCGGGTGTCCGACTGCACACGCTTGTCGTGTGGACCGCCTCGGGACTACACTCTTCCTGCTCTGGGCTAACCGGACGTTGCAGCGTCCCTTTCACGAGGGAACTGTCATGTCACGGAAGCTGGTATCCAAGAAGGAACTGAAGTCGGTCTACGGCGTCCCCTACTCGTTCGTGCACATCGCACGGCTCGAAGCCGCCGGCACCTTCCCCAAGCGGATCATGCTCGGCGCCTGTCGCGTCGCGTGGGTCGCGGAAGAAGTGGAAGCCTGGATCGACGACAAGATCGCCAACCGCGCTCGCACGTCTCCTTCCTAGGAAGGGCAAGGGGCCTGGGGTCCAAGCCAGGCCCCTTTAACGTTGGGCCAATGACCGACCGCATCGCGCCGATTGCGGCCACTGGCCTTACAGGCTGCATCGCACCAAACGCAGCCGTAGTCCGCGTCGACCTCAATGGCCGTGTCGGTGGTGGAGATCGGGGTAGTGGACGTGGGCGTGGACCAGCGGCGCATGTCTGTGGAGATGTGTGTGCGGCTCGCTCACCGGTCCATTTTGGACGTGGTCGTGGTGGTCGTCGTGAGAATGTGGATGCTCGTGCTCGATCTCGTCGTGGGAATGGTCGTGTTCGTGGCGTTCGATCAGGTGCAGCCATAGACCGATCGCCATGAGGGCCGCGGCTAGGCCAAGCCGAACCGTCACCTCCTCGCCGACAACGCCGACCGCCAGAAGCGCGCCGATGAAGGGAGCGAGCGAGAAATAGGCGCAGGGTGGTCGGCTCGGCGTCCAGTTCACATCGTGTCTTCGAGGATCAACAGGGCCAGGAAGCCGACGAAGAAGAGGGCGGTCGCCCAGGGCGTGTCGCCGGCTTCGTGGGCTTCGACCAGAAGTTCCTCGGTGACGAGATAGAGCAGCGCGACGAGGCCGAAGGCAAAGGCACCGGTGACCATCGCCTCGGGCGCCGAGGCGAGCGGAGATGCGAGGACGACGCCGACCGGCATCATCAGGGCCAACATCGACGTCGTCGCGACATTCCGGATCCGTCGCTCGGGCGCGTCTCCCAATTCGGCCGCCACCGACAGCGCCAGGAACAGGACCTCGATCGTCAGGGCGATGGTCAGGAGAAGACCGGCCTTGGCACCGGCTTGGAAGGCCATCCCGAGAACGACGCCGTCGATGAGCAGATCGGCGGCGATCAGCGATATGAGACCGACCTTGCCTTCGGTCCGCTCGCCGATCGACTTCAGCCCCAGCATGGCGGCCACACCCAGTCCGCCACCGATCACGATCGGCCAGAGAGCACCCTCGTGCTTCAGATGAGGCAGGATCTCGACCGCGGCGGCGGAGAACACGATACCTGCGGCAAAGTGTTGGATGGCACTCACCACCGTATGGGTCGGGCGGTAGAGAAGCGTGAGGACACCGCCGAGGACGGCCGCGAGGATGGGTACGACCGTATAGGAGAGTGCCATCGTCATGTTCGGCGCCTCGCGTCTCGCGGCATCGTGTCGAGTGTTGGAAATTTCGTGAAGTTTCAATTCGGGACGGCGCCGTCCGTCTCGGGCTCGCAGACCAGAGGCGGACGGGCCTTCGTCACCTCGTCAGGTGAGCGGCCAATGCGGCGATGGCAGCGAGAGCTCCGAACCATGCCACACCTCGAAGCAGGCCCATGCTCGCGGCGTATCGTTTGTGATCGGCCGACATCTCGCATCTATCCGGATCAATGGCTGAGGTTCACGATGTCTCGATAGGGGATCACCCCCACGAGGCGCTCGTCGTCATCGACGATCGGGATCGCGCGGAAACTATATCGCTTGAAGAGCCGCGAGGCCTCTTTCACCGGATCCCTCGCATTCAGCCACACCACGTTCGAAGACATGATCTCCTCGAGCTTCTGGTCGAGATCGGCCTGCAGAACCTCCTTGATGTCGACGACACCCAGGAGCTTCCGGCTCTCGTCGAGCACGTAGATGTACATGACGACGTCGGCATCCCGGGCAAGATTGCGGAAGTCGCCGATCACCCGGCCGACGGTCGCCGTGGGCGGAAGCTCGATCGCGTGCGACGAGGAGAAGTGGATGATCTCCTCGTCGTGGTGTTCGATGATGTGACGGATCTTCTCGGCGTCCTCGGCGTCGATGTCGGCGAGGATCTCGTCGACCTCCGAACTGGGCAGGACGGCGAGGATGTCGGCGGCCTGGGCCGGCGTCATGTCGTTGACGAGTGCCGCTGCCCGCTTCTTGTCGAGGGCGGAGATCAATTCGCGCTGCACGCGCGGTTCTACCTCCTCCAGCGTGTCGGAGGCCTGCTCCATCGGCAGTTCGTTGAAGATCGCCAGACGCTCCGCCGGCTCGAGCTCCTCGAGGATGTCGGCGAGATCGACCGGATGGATCTCCGGCAGTTTCTCCTTCAGGACCGTCAGCTTCAGATCGCCCTTGAAGCTGGTCAGCGTATCGGGAAGCCGCTGAACATAGGTCCAAGGGATCGTGTTGTCGGTGCGAATGCGGTCGGCCAGACCGCCGATGAGATCGGCGATGCGCCCGAGACCGATGCGCCGCAGGAACGCGGAACGGCTGCAGTCGACTTCGGTCGCGTAGAGCCTGCCGGCACGAAGGGCCAGCTTGATGTCGTAGACGACTTCGACCTCGTCGTCGTCGCAGTCGAGGACTTTCTTGTCGAGGAGATGATCCTTGAGGCAGATCTGGGTCGGTTCGGGCTCACCCTCGACTTCCGCGGGCGAGGACACCTCGATCGTCAGACGCCGGCCGTCGAAATCCGACACCTTGTCCCACGGCACCAACAGAGCCTTGTGCCCGAACGGGCGCGAGACGACGAAGCCGCAGACTTCCGGCAGTTTTCCGGTTTCGACGGCGATCAGATCGGAGATCTTTCCGACTTTCTTGCCTGCGATGAATGCCGGCTTGCCGATCAGCGCACTGAGAAGGAAGGTTTGCTCGAGCTGGATGTTCATGTCTCGGCTCCTCTCTGTCTTAGGACGCGGCCAGGACGGCGTAGAACTTGTAGGCGAGCAGGCCGACGAGCAGCAGCAGATAGATCCGCAGGCTCAACAGCGCGAAGCCCACCGCCGGCGACATCGCGATGCGCGGCTTGGCATATTTCGCGTTGATGTAGCGAATGCGCGCGAAGGCATCCGAAAAGAGGGCCCGAAGGAGATGGGGATAGGACATTGGGGTCTCCTCCCGTCGCTCAGTTGAAGACGTTCGGGAACAGGGCGCTGACGCCGTAGCAGGTCGATAGCACGATGATGACCGTGACGATCACGCCGCCGATCCAGTTCTGAAGCGGAGTGTTGCAGTACTCGCCCATCGTGTGACGGTCGTTGAGCAGAAGGATCAGGAACACCAGCGCAGCCGGCAGGAGCGTCACGGCGACGACCTGCACGAAGAGCGTGATCAGAACGAGCGGAGCGCCAGGGATCAGGACGACGGCGCCTGCCGTCGCAAGGGTCAGGAAGTAGTTGACGTAGAACCAGGGAGCTTCCTTGATCTTGGTGTTGAGCGAATGCGCCCAACCGAAGATCTCGCCGAACGCCCACGAGCTGGCGAGCGAGATGCAGATCGCCCCGAGAAGGCCGGCGTCGAAAAGGCCGATCGCCATGAAAGCCCCGACGTATCTGTCGGTCTCCATCAACTTCTGCGCAGCTTCCGCCGCGTCGCTGATTTCGACGCCCTTGAGGACCGTGCCGGTCAGGACGACGATGAACAGTGCCACGACGACGGTCAGGATCGCACCGACCCAGGTGTCGGCCCGCCCCCAGGGGATGTCCTTCTCCTTCATCCCCTTGTCGACCACCGACGACTGCTGGAAGAACAGCATCCACGGGGCGATCGTCGTGCCGATGTTGGCCATCAGGAAGAAGAACAGATCACCGTTGAAGCCACCCGGAAAATTCGGAACCAGCCCCGCACCGATCACTTCGGAAACCGGCGGGTGGACCATGATGGCGGCGGGAATGTAGATCAGGTTGAGCGCGCAGAAAGCGAGCGCGATCTTCTCCCACGTCCAGTACCGACCGTTCAGGACCATCGTGAACATCAGGATGCAGACGGCGACGACGGTCAGCCAATCGGGGACGCCAAAGATCCTGAGCGCCGCCGTCATGCCGATGAACTCGGTCACCAGCGTCAACCAGTCGACCAGGATTAGGTCGAGCAGCGAGAACCAGCCCCAGAACGAGCCGAAGCCGTCGAAGATCGCTTCGGCATGCCCGCGTTTGGTGACGGCGCCCAGCCGGACCGTCATTTCCTGGACGTAGTAGGCGACCGGAACCAGGATCAGCAGGAACCAGATCAGATTGTAGCCGTATTTCGCACCCGTGGCCGCATAGGTGGTGATGCCGCCGGCGTCGTTGTCCGCGATCATGACGACCAGCCCGGGGCCGGAGATCATGAAATACAGGGCCACGGCCTTCCAGATGCGGCGCAGCCGGTAATAGATCCGAGCGAAGAAATCCATCGTGACACCGCTTGTTCCGATGAGATCGAACAGCTGGCTCGACGAACCAGCTCCCTTTCGCGGCGCTCGTGTCCGAGCGCCGTCAGGCGGCGATACTGAAAGGATCCTCGGATGCGCCGCACGGGCGCGGGCGTGGGCGAATGAAACAGATGCGATGACGTCGCGCCTGATGGACGTGAACGCCCGCCACCGGACGAGCCGGTGCCGACGTCCGAACCGAACGCGTCGTGGATCTCTCGTTCGTGCCGATGCGGGTTGCAGTCGCCATCGCCGTCACTCTCGATGTCCATGGACGGCCATGGCACTCGAGACGCGGCAACGGCTCACCGGAGAGCCGCGTCTCTCGAATGCCCTGGGCGACCCATGGTCGTCATGTCTGTCGTCGGCGTCGCGAAAGGTCGCACGCCGGTGAGAATACTGCCCATGTCACTTTCTGTCGTTGTCGGATGACGGCATCGAGACACCGTTCGACGGCGAGGCCAATGCGCCCGTATCGCGACGAAGTCAACCCGGACCGAAACACTTTCTCACCAATTGAAATCCTCGATCGATATTGCGAACGAGGAGCATTTCCGAATTGGTGCGCCGCCCTGATTTCGAATGTTTTCACAAACGACGGTCGGCCTTCCGCAGGACGGAAAGCAGAGCCAAATCGAAACCATTCCCGATGCGCACGACGTCCCGGGCATGTCGGTCGCGGTGTGTCATTTTAACTCGATCTCAATGAATATACGGCAAATTGCGGATACGCCCTTGGAGGAACGCCCATGTCGATGTCGATCTCGTCCGCCGCGCCGGCCATGCCGTCGCGCACCACCGAAGCCGCCGAAGGTCCGGGTCGTGACCGGGCTCCCGACAACGATGCCGACGACATGAAGGCTGCCGTCCCGTCCAAGGCCCCCGCGCCCGCCGGAATGGGGACGATCGTCGACAAGACGGCGTGAGCATATCCGCCTGAAAACTCCAGAGAGGGCTTCTCCGGCCAGAGCCGGCGAGGCCCTCTCTCGTTCTCGACGCGCATCTGCGTTTCGACGACCGATCCGTCTAGGTGTGGAACATTCGGCGAGCGCTTCCGATCGGCTTCAGGTCACTGTCAGGATTCTCGCGTAAGGGGGCGAGGCGGTGTCGGGATCGACCGGTCACCTGCGGCTGACGCAAACCAGAAGATCGCGATCGAGGGCCACATGAACAGGACCACACGCATTGCCGTCGGCAGCATCTTCGTCGGCCTCGTCGTCCTGGTGCTCAAGCTGATCGCGTGGTGGTTGACGGGATCGGTCGCTCTGCTGTCCGACGGGCTCGAGAGCACGGTCAACGTGGCGACCGCCATCGCCGCGCTGATCGCCATTCGCGTCGCGGCGCAGCCGGCCGACGACAAGCACCCCTACGGCCACCACAAGGCGGAACTCTTCAGCGCGACGCTCGAAGGCGTGATGATCATCGTCGCGGCGATCCTCATCATGCGCGAGGCTTATGCCGGTTTCCTCGCCCCCCACCCGCTCGACGCGCCGCTCGAGGGCCTGCTCGTCAACGGCTTGGCCAGCGCGATCAACGCCGGCTGGTGCTGGGTCCTGGTTTCCCAGGGCCGCAAGCTGCGCTCGCCGGCACTCGTCGCCGACGGTCATCACCTGCTGTCCGACGTGATCTCGTCGGCCGGCGTGGCGATCGGCGTCCTTCTGGTCGTGGTGACCGGCTGGACGGTCCTCGACCCCGCCCTGGCGGCGCTCGTCGCGCTGAACATCCTGTGGTCGGGCTGGAAGGTGATGCGGGATTCGCTCAGCGGTCTGATGGACGAGGCCGTTCCGGCGGAGATGCTCGCACGCATCCACGCGCTCATCGCGGAAAACGCCGGCGGTGCGATCGAGGCACACGACCTTCGGACCCGTCACGCCGGAAAGGCCACCTTCGTCGACTTTCACCTCGTCGTTCCGGGAACGCTGACGGTCGACGAGGCCCACGCGATCTGTGATCGCATCGAGGGCGCGCTCGCGGCCGAGATCGAGCATGCGATCGTCACCATCCATGTCGAGCCGGCCGAGAACGCGCTGCGCAAGGGCGTGCTCGTCCTGTGAGCGGTTCGCGCACGACGCGGCGCGAAGACCGCGCCGACGGCAGACCATCGACCACGAGACGCGAGCCGCCGCCGATGCCGAAAAAGCCCCGGAACCGATCGACGATCGTGATCGCCGCCGTCATATTCGGCGCGGCGGCGATCACGGCCCTGCTGTTGCCGCCGCTGCGCTGATCGTCGGGCGGACATGCCCGATCGCCGGAATTCGGACGGAAAGGACGACGTCATGAGCGACGCTCATTCGAGCATGGAACATTCGGAGCACGCCGCGCATGCCGCCGGGCACAACAAGCAGATCGCCCTGGCGATCGCGGTGCTGGCGCTGTTTCTCGCCTTCTCGGAAACGCTCGGCAAGAGCGCCCAGACGGCCGCCCTCAGCAACAACGTCGAAGCCTCCAATCTTTGGGCGTTCTTCCAGGCGAAGACCATTCGCATGACGACGCTGCAGACCGCCGCCGAGGGGCGCGCCGTCGATCTGAAGACGATCGCGGACGCCGAGACCAAGGCCGCGACGACCGCGCAGATCGACGCCTGGCGCAAGACCGCGACGCGATACGACGACGACGCGGCCGGCGGCGAAGGCCGCAAGCAGCTCGCCGCCCGGGCGAAGGACGCCGAGCACAAGCGCGATCTCGCCATGGAGCGCTATCACCACTACGAACTCGCGTCCGCGGCCTTCCAGATCGGCATCGTCCTCTGCTCGGCGGCGGTCATCACCGGCATGGTCTTCCTCGCCGTCGTCGCCGGCGGCCTCGGTCTGGTCGGCATCGCCTTCACCGCGATCGGCCTCCTGGCGCCGCAGGCCGTCCACCTCTTCTGAGTGCGATCGAAGGCAATCGGGTTGGCCTGCCAACCGACTGGAGGGCCGACATTTCCGTCGACGCGGATCGCGCGCATACAGCCGATCGACCGGGGCCCGACGCCGCCTCGTGATGCGAGATGCACCCGCCTCACCCTCGTTCACCGAGTCTCGAACCGGACCGAGATCGAGAAATGAAACGATCCGCCGAGCGGCGCGGTTCACACTGACCAGATATTGGCATGTCTCTTCGATTAGGAGGCGCGTGTGTCCGCTTCGGGTCGCAGGGAGACGGCCGCTTCCGGAAGCCGAACGCGGCCGTCGTAAGGGGGGCAGGCTGGACCGCCTTGGCCTTGAGGCAAAGCGGCGCTTTCGAAGCAGAAGCCGAGATCGCGACGTTCGCCCTCTGCAGCCTCAAGACACCGGTTTACCCCGTTGCTTCTTCAGAGTGGGCGCGTCGATCTTCGAGACCGGTCGCAGGATTGCATGAACCGGATTCGGCTTGTGGTCCTGCGTCGCGCCTGTTGCAACGTCTGCACCCATGCCGACCTCACCACCGACGATGACGTTACCGGCGAACCCTGCGGCGCCGTTGCCTGCGAGTTCTGTCTTCACTTCGATCGATTGATCTTCGAATCCCTCTTTCGAGAAGACCGCTATGAATTCCTCCTTGCGCGAAACATCGAATGTGCACGGCGTTGCGGAACAGGCCAGTCCAAGTCGAGGTCCGAACGGAGGCCCCTGACGGCTCCGAAGTGAATGTCACCTGCTCGCTCATTCCACGCGTGACGGTCGCGTCAGCCGGCAAGTCCAAGCACAGGTATCAAGAACAAAGAACGCACCAACATTGAAATCTCCATCTGATTGCCATTATCAGATTTGCAGCTTATATGGCACGGTGTCAATCGTGTGATATCGTCTTGCCTAGGTTAAACTGCGTCCTTCGCTGGCACAGCGCAATTCCCCCTTTGAAATACATGATAAACAGTAATGTTGTACATTATTGCACCATGTTTTGATAACTTCTGCGAACAAATACGCGACTTTCACCTGATTAATTTGGTGAATTCAAGAGTATCTGTGTTTCGGCCAAACATATAATCTTCTTGAAATTGCTTTCATCAAACCATTTTCTATGGACGAAGCGGAATCAAACCCTTGCGTCGTAATCGCTCGCATGCGGTTTCGCTCTCCGACGCGGGTGCGACCCAGACGTAATCGAAGGGCGGACGGCCGTCGATCGATGTGGGGAGCAACCTGTCTGGCTTCTCTTCCGGCTTGCCATCGATGATCGCCACGGACGTCGTGGTCACACCAGCCAGGTAGAGTGGGATGCCCCTGTCGCGCCGCGCATGCGCAGCGCCAACGATCACGAATGCGCCGTCCGGTCGAACACCGCGCATCGCGTTTTCCGCCATCGAACGATCGCGTCCAATCTGTCGAGAGACGGTGGTCTCGAGTTCCTTCGCCTCGATCAGGTCGCAATGGGCGGCACGCATCGTTTCCCGCCACGAGGCTACGACGGTTGGCGGCGACGGCACTTCGATCGCCTCGCTACCGATCGTGTCGGCCGCGATGATCGGCAGTTTGGCGAGGAAGGCTGCCTCGAAGACGGGTCGGTAGAAGTCGAACGACGGCCAACCGGTCCTGGCCCAGTCGAGTGCGAGACCGAGGGAGCCGGGGTCCTCCGGATGATCACGGCGCCAGTCCGCGATGATCTTCTCGCCCTCCGGTGACACCATTTCCATGATGACAGCGGGATGGCGTCCGCGCTCGGCGAGAGCGCCGATCAAGAAGGCCTCTCGCCCCTGATGTTCGCGGCGTCCATCCATTCCGCCAAGGGTGCCGACTACGCCTCTTGGCGGGCTTATCTCGTCGCAGATCCGCTGGTCGAATCCCTGTCGACCCTGCATTCGGCGTCCGGTGGCCGGCAGATCTCGGCCGCAGCCCACAAAGTCGGCACCTCCATCGATCTCTCGACGTTCAAGACTACCGATACGACTTGGTCCGAAATCCTCGTCCCCGTCACCTACAACTGGTGGGGATGGAGTTGGACCTATTGGATGTCGCAGTGGGTGCCGATCACGACGACGACCGAGCACGCCAAGCTGACGCCGACCACCGGCTACGACACCCTCTCGCAGGCCATCGCTACCGAGCGACCGCAACGCGGCACTGTCGACGATGCCGTCGCGGCGGCCGTCGCCTATGACTGGTCGGCCAAGAGCGCTTCGATGTCGCTCGACCAGACGACGCGCGGCATTCTTCAGGCCGGCCGCGACCTGACGCTCGTCTCCGGCAACGACACCATCATCACCGGCGGCACCGTCGCCAATGCGAAGCGCAACGTCCGTGTCGACGCCGGCCGCGATTTCGTCATGCTGGCGCTGCGCGATACCGGGCTCGCCGACGGCAGCGATCTGGTCGCCCGGCAGGCCGACTTCCACGCCGGCTTCCTGTCCACCGGACCGACGACGTCGGTGGCGATCTCCGGAACGACTCCCACCGCTCTCGTCGCCGGTGGCGACATGACCATTGCCGCCAAGCGGAATGTTCTGAACTACGGCGGATCCGCCGTTTCGTCCGGCTCGATGATCGTCGCCGCCGGCCAGGACGTTCTCAACGACGCGGTCCGCAGCTTCTATACGCTCACCGCCGCCGACGGCTGCGCGAACTGGGCCTGCGGCATGCTCGGGCACCGTTACAAGAGCGGTGAGTTCCTCGCGGGCTCCGGCCTTGTGGTCTCGGCCGGCCGCGACATCGTCAACACCGGCTCCCAGATGGCCGGCGCCGGTTCCGTTCTGCTCACCGCCGCGCGCGACGTCCGCAACGAGGCGCTCTCCTCGCAGTTCCTGATCGACTACCTCGAGAAGCGGAACTACATCCACATTCTGTGGTGGGACATCTACGTCGGGTCCACCATCATCAACAAGTACCAGGGCGTCGTTCAGGAATCGAACGTCGTCTCCGAGTTCGGGTCCGTCTCCGCGCAGGCCGGGCGCGATCTGATCAACATCGGCTCCGTGTGGAGTGCCGGCGGCGCGATCGATCTCGCGGCCAAGAACGACGCTCGCTTCGATACCAAGACGGAGGAGATGCAGAACGTCTACAAGAGCTCCGGCTTCTATGCGTTCGGCTATTCCTCGAACAAGCAGTACTGGAACGGCTTCGTCAACGCCTTCTCCGACATCGAAGGCGCGTCGGTCTCCATCGCCGCCGGCAACGATCTGCGCGGCATCGGCGTCAAGCTCGTCTCAGGTGGCGACACCGTCCTCTCCGCCGGCCGCGACGCCACCTTCGACGCCCTACAGAATGCCTATTACGTCCGCGCGAGCGGCTGGTCGATCGGCTTCGTCGCCCCGGCCTTCTCGATCGTCGCGGCGGCGCTGCGCGGCGACGGCAAGGCGGCTCTCCAGAGCTATGTCTCGCAGAACCCGCTGCTCGCCGCCGTCCACAATCTGGCGACCGGCAACGGCGGCTCCCTCGGCAACTCGCTGAAGCTCGTCACCGGCGGTGCGTCGCTGCTCGCCTCTGCCAACTACGCCGCCCGCAGCCCCGACAGCCTCGGCCTCACCGGCTCGCTCGCCGCCCAGTTCTCGCCGCTCCTCGGCAACGCGCTCGATCCCTTCGCCCTGTGGAAGGACGGTGCGAGCGGCCTCACCAACGCCGCCAAGAACTGCGTCACGAGCCCGCTCTCCTGTTCCTTCCTCTCCGGCATCGCACTGCGCTTCTCCACCTGGAAGTCGGAGCAGGAATGGACCGAGACCACCGTCTCCCGTCTCCTCGTCGGGCAGGACCTGACCGTCTCGGCCGGTCGCGACATCGCCCTCGTCGGCGGTACTGTCGCCTCGGTCGCGCGTGACGCCACCCTCGTCGCCGGCCGCAACATCGGTCTCGCGGCCGTCGCCGACACCAACCGTTCGCGTTCCTCCTCCTGGGGCCTCACCCTCGGCTTCCAGCCGAACGGCGTGCGCATCGGTGCCGATGCTTCCGCCTCCAACGCCAATGCCACCGTCTTCTCCAACGCCAGCCTCGTCGCCGGCCGCGACGTGACCATGGTCGCGGGGCAGGACCTGTCGCTGATCGGCGCCAACGTCTCGGCCGCCACCATCACCCTCGATGCCGGCCGAGACCTCCTGCTGATCAGTCAGCAGAACCAATCGACCTCCAACAGCTGGTCCTTCGATGTCTCGGTGACAATCGGACCCGGCGGCGTTCCGACCGGTGGATCGCTCGCGGGCTCGTTCTCCAATGGCGCCCGCACCTACACCGACACCCCGACTGCCGTCATCGCCGGTGACCGGCTCGACGTCTACGTTGGCCGCACCACTGTGCTTGCCGGAGCCGGTATGTGGTCGAAGACGGGCAAACTCAAACTCGACACCAACGACCTCGTCTTCGACAACTATTCCAACAAGGACACCTACGTGGCGGTTTCGGCAGGCCTGTCGATCGACACGAATGCCAACCATCCTTGGGACGGCAATCTCTCGGTGCAGTACCGCAACACCCGGGGCCTGACCTTCGCGACGCTGGGCGCCGGCGACATCAACGTCCGCGCCCGCCCCAGGCTCGACCTCTCCGGCCTCAACCGCGACGTCGCCAACATGACGCGGGTGACGAGCTCGACGTCGTGGTCGTTCACCATCCCCGCCCTCAACCTTGCCAAGCTCGCCGACGACCTGAAACTCGCGGCCAACTACGTCAACGCACTGACCACACAGGTGCCGAAGAGCGTTCAAGAAAGGGGCGAGCGGGCTGTCAGTCAGTGGAACACGATGCTCCTGAACGGGGCGTCGCGTTCGGTCATGTACGACTTCGTCGCCTCCGGTGCCTTCGACGAAGACATGCGCGCCCGCGCCACGATCGAAGCCGCACGGCGGATCGGGCACGAACCGAGCGTCGCGGAACTGGCGCTGGTGATGCAACTCGAAGGCGTCGTCTACAAGATGTCGGACGCCGGCGAGGTGCGCATCGAATTCACCTGCCCGCAACAGGGCGTGTGTGGATACGTCCTGTCCGAATTCATGAAGATGTTCCCCGACAAGCAGCGTCAGGATGCAGTCCTGAAGCAGTTGTCGGAAGCTTGGACGCCGCTGTCCAGGATCATGACCGGCACGAATGGCGATTGGGTCTACGCCGATACGGTTCTCCAGTACTTTGGGACGATGTTGCGCTGCGCCTACGAGGAGCCGGACGTATTCCGGAAATTCGTAGAGCTGTACCCCGACGCCCTTCCTCGAATGGCAAAAAGCTTCGGGAATACATATGCCAATATCGAGGCCATCAATGGGCTGATTATTGCTGCAAATGCGCCCGGTGCGACCAAGGAGACGATCAGGACTTTCTATCTCGCGAATTTTTCAACATTCGATCAACTGACGGTCGCACATCTCTATTCGATCGTTCAGATCCGTTATCTGACATCGACTGCCACCGACTGGACCATTGCAACCTTTAACGGGGACCCCGTCGCGATCGCAAGAGCGAAAGCAGCGACTACGCTTGCGATGAAGTTCGCCGAGTATGTCAAAGACCATCCTGGAGAAGTTGCCGAGGGCGTTCTCGACGGCGTAACAAAGCAACTCGCCGCGCTCAAGAATGGTGATGCCGACGCGATTTATGCGCTGGTCGAGACCGTCGTTCTCGCGAAGGGGGCTGCCTTTGCGACGGAACGGTTGACGGCCGTCGCCGGCCTGTCGCAAGCTGAAGCAGCTGCAGTGACTGCCGAGGCAGAGCGCTTGAGGGAGGCAGTTGCGGCCGCAACGAGTGAACCGTGGTACGCACGTCTCAATCTTGGTCGCGCCTTCAACAAATCACAATGGTCAAAGTATGAATACAACGAGCTTTATATCAAAAACCCGAACGGTGAATACTATATTCTAGACTCGTACTCAGTGAGTACGCCTGAGATCGTTTCTCGGAAATTTACACAACTCTCGGAAGTTCAAGAATCCACTGCGAAGGCGTATATAAATGAAATATTAACAAAGTATCCGGCCGGCGCCACGATTGCTGATGTTGCTTCGTCGTCGCGCGATCTTGCCGGGTGAGCTTTAAGGGGACAATATATACTGGAGATCCCAGTGCAGAGTTCCGGCGTTGCGCACAGCATTATCGAATATGCCAACGCTCGCGATGTGATAATCCGGGACATTGCGGGGAGGATATACAAATGACGGACGAGTTAATTTATTGTAAAAAGTGGTCTTTTGGCCGCAAGGGGCCCTTCTGCCTGATGAGCGAAGACAAAGCACGAACTGCTCATGCGAATGGTCAAGAGTACTGTGCTCTGCATGGGCCTCAGAACCATCCGACTCATGCGATCACGCTGAATCCTAAGACGCGATATGTAGGCGTGACGTTTTTGGACACCATGTTGCGGCCAGAAATTGATTTTTCTTACATATTGTCAGCAACGGGTATGCTCGAATTCAATGATGCAACGCTGCGTCACTATGCCGACGATAGTGACGAACCATTATTCTACATAGCCCATGTCTACAGGCCGAACGGCGAAACGTCGGTCGTGAAGTCCTACAAAGGAGGCAATAGGGAAGCGCGCGTCGTCCAATTTGCACCACCAAGACGCGATTTGATTTGGCCAAAATTCGGCGAATACGAGGAACTACTTGATAATACAATAACGTCATGGGAAATTTGATCGGAAAAATTCCGCTGTGCCATAGCTGAAGAGTGTTCGGTTTCATCTCCTAGGCCGTTTTAACTATCCTGCTCGTTCCTCTCCGGCATCGCACTGCGATTCTCCACCTGGAAGTCGGAGCAGGAATGGACCGAGACCACCGTCTCCCGCCTCCTCGTCGGTCAGGACCTGACCGTCTCGGCCGGTCGCGACATCGGCTGGTCGGCGGTACCGTCGCCTCCGTCGCCCGTGACGCCACCCTCGTCGCCGGTCGCAACATCGGTCTGGCGGCCGTCGCCGACACCAATCGCTCGCGCTCTTCGTCCTGGGGCCTCACCCTCGGCGTCTCGGAGACCGATGTAGTCGGCCTCGCCGACCTCTCGCTCGCCGGTGCGTTCGCCAACGGCGGCCACGCTTGAAATCAACCACGACGGCTCTTTAGCCAAGGAAGTCGGGGACCGTACGCTTCACGCGACGGCACGATCGAGAAGGGTCCGCCTCGGCCTCGCATATTCCTCGTTGTCGACGAGCCCGCGTTCGCGTAGCGTCGCCAACCGCTCGAACTGACTACCGATGTCATCGGTTGACGAGGCGGCCTGTTGGGTCTGGGGCGTCTTCGGAGTGAGAATCGGCACGGGATCCGCAGGCCGATCGGCGCCGCAAGCTGCGGAAATCGCGTGAGGCGGCGGGGTCAAACCTTGGTGCCGATTCACAACATCTGAGATCGATCGACCAGAAAATTGGGCGGCATCCAAAGCATCCCAACGGCCGAGAGGAAGCTGCCCTGATGCGATTTCCGGTTATCACCGCGATAAATCGTCACCTCCGAGCAGGCTCCCTTCCCGAAATCCCTGGCGACCCTCCGGAGCGTCGCCTGAGGGAGCGATACTGGCCCATCATCGAGATCTTGCGCGACTTCGGTCTCGCGACCGTCGAGCTTCCCGCGCATGAGGACATGATTTCGGACGACTTCGAGCTGTGGTCCGACCAGATCACTCCGCTCGGCCTCGAATTCTTCAAGGGGCCGGCAGAGAGATATGTTGTGAACTGCAGCCGCTCACCTGGGCACAATCCGGCGCGCAACAAACGCCTGCGTCAGAAATTCCTGAAACTGAAGGAAGAATTCGAAGCGAAGCTGAACTGAGGCTAGGGCCTGACCCTCGGTTTCCAGCTGAACGGCGTTGGGATTGGTGCCAACGCCTCCGCCTCCAACGCCACGGTCTTCTCCAACGCCGGCCTCGTCGCCGGCCGCGACGTGACTATGGTTGCCGGGCAGGACCTGTCACTGATCGGCGCCAACGTCTCGGGCGCCAACGTCACCCTCGACGCCGGCCGCGACCTTCTGCTGATCAGCCAGCAGAACCAGTCGACCTCCAACAGCCGGTCCTTCGACGTTTCCGTCACCCTCGGCGTCTCGGAGACCGGTGCAGTCGGCCTCACCGGCTTCTCGCTCGCCGGCGCCGGCATGTGGTCGAAGACGGGCAAGCTCAAGCTCGACACCGACGGCCTCGTCTTCGACAACTATTCCAACAAGGACACCTATGTCCCCGTCTCCAGCGAGATCTTGCACGGCTCTAATTCGAGCCACCCCAGGGACGGCAATCTGTCGGCGCAGTATCGCAACACCCGGGGCCTGACCTTCGCGACTCTGGGTGCCGGCGACATCAACGTCCGCTTCGTCGATTGCCGTCAGCAGCGTAAACCTGGGTCCTCATGCGGACGACTCCGCACGCTTCTTCTCCGCATCAAAGTGAATCCACGCCAGCGCTGCCGCCTCGAAGATCCCGAGGTTCGGGTGCTGCCCGAGCCAGGGCTTGCGCGGCGGCGGCACGTATCGGCGCAGCGCCGGCAAGCGCTGTGCGATCGTCTCGGCGAGCGCCTGTTTGGTGACGGCGCCGAGCGGCGCGACGTGCGCAAGCACGGCCTCACGGGCGAAGACGCGGACGGCGACGCCGCGTTCCTGCGCAAGGTCGACGACGGCAAAATGGAGTTCGTGAATGCGCGAGGCCCGGCGATCACCGCGGGCGGGCACGTCTTCGAGCAGGAGGACGTCCGGCGCATATTGGGCAATGAGTCGGTCGAGATGCGCGAGGCACTGCGCATTCTTCGCCTTCGTCCGTGCGTGCCGGATGCCCCAGTCGATCGGCGAGAGGAAGCTCTCGAAGAGACCGAAGGCGAAGCCTCGCGATTGCAGGCACAGAGCAAGCACATGATCGTAGCGGCGGCGCGGGATCATACTTGGCTGTTGCGCTGCTTGGCGCGTTCGATCACATCTTCGAGCAGTTCGATCTTCGCGCGCGTGCGCGCCGTAGGATGTCCTTGCATTCGTTCATACAGGTCCCAGACACGATCAAGGATTCCCGCTTCGACCGTGTTGAAGAAGCTCGGAAAAAGTTCCCTAGCCTGCGTGCCGAACAGAATGAAGCAACCGAGAACCACCCGGATGCTCGGATATCGCGCCCCCTTCTCGATCCGGGAGATGACGCCGTGATCGGCAAGGCCGAGGAGCTCGGCGAGATCCTTCTGTGAGAGCCCCCAGCGTTGGCGATATGCGCGCAAGTACGAGGTGCGTCTCTCGGGTGAACTCATACCGATCATTCTCGGCGAGGAGCCGTTCGGACGACAGGCGCACAATGGTGACCCTACGACACAAACAGGGGGAGGCGACCCAACCGGTCCCGTCATTAAACCACGGGTGGACGTGGGGACGTTGGAAGGCTCGGGTGGACATCCAGGCCGAGGATCGCTCTCGGAGACCTCCCCTTCGAACACTCGCCCTGCTACCCCGCTACGACGTCCCCCAACGTCCCCACGTCTACCCGAGCCGCTGCGTCGCTTCTCCCAGCGCGACGCCATACCGTGCGCACAGCAGCGCGATCTTCTCCCGCTCGCCTGTCGGGACGACATAATTGCCATGACTCTTCACGGTGCGGATGTTGAGGCGCTTCAGCACACCGCCGATCCACCGGTTGGTGATCGGGCGCTCATACTCCTCGCGATACCGCGCCAAGAGTGACGCGACCACCTGCTTGAGCGGGAGCGTGGCAGATGGGTCGGCAGCAAAGCGTTCGCCGAGGACTTCCAGAACCTGTGCCTCGATCTGAAGACCTCGTTCGGCGACGAGGCCGCGCTGTACCTCCCGCGCCATCGTGCGCAGCTCTCCCCTGCGGCTCTCGTCTGGAACGATGGAGAGGAGCGGCAGGAGGACCTGGTTGAGCCGGGGTTCGAGCAGGGGGTCGATGAGGCGTTCATCGAGCCGCACCTCGTGCCGCCGGTGGAAGCGGTACAGGAGCAGCTTGTTGCGCAGCTCCAGCGCCTCGTCGTGGAACGTGTCCGGCAGGTTGATGGGAATGTCGGCGCGCAGCCTCCGGGAGCCGGTCTCCTCGGTGAGGAAGCGGCTCTCCAAGGCCTTGTCCTCGTAGCTGCCGCGGGTCGCGGCGATCTTCGGACCGAAGACCTGGAACGCTTCCGGGTTGAACTCCCGCTGGCGGTTGATGACGGTGCGCAGGACCGGCATGCCGCGGACATTGCCGTTGTTGAGGATCTTCACCAGTTCCGAGCGCTCGTCGCTGAAGCGGAAGTCGGCCTCGTCGAAGACGAGCGTTCCACGGAAGGCGTTGAGCGTGTGGAAGATCGGCGAGACGGTCGAGGCACCGCTCGCGAAGAACGGCTTGTAGCAGAGGGAGCCGATGGTCAGGAGAGCGCGGGTCTTGCCGCTGCCGTAGTCGCCACGAAGGCGCAGGTACGGCAACTCGTTGAAGGCGTCGTATACCCAGGAGAGGAGGACGTAGTACGTCGCCACACGTTCGAAGGCCGGCGACAGGTCGACGTAGCGGTGGATGAAGGCCGTGATGGCGGCGGCGAGCTGCTCCTCGCTTCCATATATGCGCGGCTCCGACGGGAGCAGGACCGCGGCGTTCTTGATGAGGTTGTTGTCGGCTGAGAACGGGACCAGGCGTGCCGCACGGTCGAGATCGACATGCGTCTTCAGCGTCCATCGCCCAGCATCGTACACCGCGAAGAGCGTCCGGCGCTCCTGCCGCCGGAATATGAGTTCAACGATCGTGCCATCGTCGAGCAGGGCGGAGGCGGTGGGGATGACGCACCGGTTGTCCTTCGTCTCACGATCCATGGACAACAGCCTATCGCATTGCGCCACCGTAGCGCGGCGCGCAATCGAGCCGCTGCGGCACGGCGAAAGCTGCCGCTTCGCCGCTTGGTCCTGATCACGTGCTCACCACTTCCCTTCTGAACCACTCTTTGCGGGTAATATGGGCGGCGCGGCATTGCCCACCGGTTGCCCAAGAAGGGGTGAACACTGATCATTCCTGACAATCACTGGGTACTACTGAAAGATTCGGCCTTGATCGAATAATCCAGCCATAGAGCCGAATATCGTTGTTTTGCGCGTTCGATATTGGATTGTCGAACTGGTCGATTTTGCGGAGAGGGAGGGATTCGAATATCCGTGTCTCCGTTCCAATTCGCAGGAGTTCTTGGAGAGCGCGAAGCACATTTCAGCGCTTCAGCTCAATAGATTTTAGACGAAGCGATTTCTCGCGTCATCTTTTTCTGCTCCTCTTGAATCCAGATGTTGCCTTCAGTTTGCCCAGCGTTTCCGGCGGCCAATTGTTTCGGATTCAACAGATCGATGGCCGATCGCAGCGTCGATGGTGCCACGTGTGAGTAGCGCATGGTGGTCGTGATCGACGTGTGTCCGAGGAGCGCCTGGACCGCGGTGAGCGGCACGCCGCGCATCGCGAGGTGCGACGCGAAGGTATGGCGAAGCGCGTGCCACCCGATCTTCCGGAGCCCGGCCTTCTTGCACGCCGCCGACAGCCGGCGCTCCATGCGGCAGAAGTTGAAGGGCTCCCCGTCCGTGTCGAGGAACACATACCCCGTGCTCTTCTTTCTTCGGTCGAGGAGGTCGTACACATCGACGTCCAACGGAACCTGCCGCTCGCGGTTGCTCTTGGGCGCGACGAGGATCTTCCGGTAATCGTCGCGAGAATGCCTGACGACGAGGCTGCGGGTTTTGACGTTGCCCCTCAGGCCTAATCCAGTTTGAAGTTCGCTCTGGCCCAACTCGAGGACCAGAGCATGAGGCGTAGCC